>JBGAKK010000152.1:0-3177 GCA_044224425.1 Phycisphaerales bacterium | reverse complement strand
CCATCGCCGGGGAGCTGGTGAAGCGGCAACCGGCGGTCATGGTCGCTGCCAGCGACGACGCCGCGTTCCGGGAGCGGGTCCGGGAGCGATTCACCTCGCCTTGGACGCGGATCTACTCCCACGACGACCTCTTGGGGGTCGAGCTGGCGGGGGCCTGCAAGAACGTCATCGCCATCGCCGCCGGCATGCTCGACGGGATCGGCTTCGGCACGAATGCGAAGTCCGCGCTCCTGGCCCGCGGCCTCGCCGAGCTGGTCCGCTTCGGGACGGCGCTCGGGGCCAAGGCGGAGACCTTCTTCGGGGTGGCCGGGGTCGGCGACCTGGCCACGACCTGCTTCTCTCCCGAGGGCCGCAACCGGTCGTTCGGCGAGGCGATCGGGAAGGGGACCTCGGTCGAGGATGCCCTCGGAGCGAGTCCTTCGGTGGTCGAAGGCGTGCCCACCGCGAAGGCGGTCGCTGCGCTGGCCCGAGAGCGGGGGATAGACCTGCCGATCATGGAGGCGGTCGACGCGATCCTTTTCCGCGGCGTCGCGGTCAAGGCGGCGATCCACGAACTCATGACCCGGGCCAGCGGCGCGGAGCGGGTGCGCTAGGACGCCCGGGGCGGGCGGCATTCGTTAGCGGCTCGGCAGGTAGCGGACCATTCCGTCCATGCCGATGACGACGAGCGAGTCGCGATAGGCGGTGAAGCCGCCGGTGGCGATCGGCCGGGCCACGGTCTGCAGGAAGGTGATGTTGGCGGCCGTCTCGGGATCGATCACCGTGACGATGCCGGTTCGCGACAGGGCGAGGAGCCGCGATCCGTCCGGGGCGACCGTGAGGGCGAGGCTCGGCGGCGGCGGGGGATCGACCGGGGCATCGAAGGACTCGAGGGCCGGCGTGTCGCGGAGCGGGCGGCAGGCGAGGCGGCCCGATTCGCGAAGGAGCCAGATCGCGTCGCGCGAGGCATCGAAGGTCGCGGCGATGGCCGGGTCGCGTTCCCGCTCGGCCGGCACGGCGCCGTCGAGGACGACGCGGCCGCTGTCAGATTCGACCACCAGGAAGTCGGTCGCGTTCGAGCCGAGGAAGACGCCGTAGCGGTCGCTCCCGATCGGGAAGAGGCGGGGAGCGGCAGGGCTGGGAGCGACGCCGGCCGGTCCGGTCGAGCGCTGCCAGAGGACGTCGCCGGTCGCATCGAGCCGGTAGAGCCCGTCGTTCGCAGTGAGCACGAGGAGTGTGCCGTCGTCGAGGAAGCGGGCGGCAATGCTCGGGCTCGGAAGGGCGGTGAGGAAGATGGGATCGCAGTCGTCGTCGCGATAGGTCCAGAGGTCCCCCGAGCCGAAGCCCACCACGGAGCGCCGCAGCGAGGCGGAGCGGGCCACGCAGCTCGGTTCGCCGTCCTCGATCGCCCAGCGGACGATCGAGGTGCGGGACAGGAGGTCGTAGGAGACGACGCGGCCGTCCTGGGTCGCCAAGGTGACCACCGGCTCGTCAGGGCTGATGAAGGCGATCCGGCTCCGCTCGCCGACGGCGACCGGCTGCCGGGCGTCGAGCGGTCGTTCGGACTCGGCGAGCGGCCAGATCCGAACGTAGCCGTCGCTCCCGCCGCTGGCCACGAACCGCCCATCCGGACTCATGGCGATGGCCGTGACCGCTCCGCGATGGGCAACGACGTCGAGCAAGGCCGGCCCGTCGATGGCGTCGCCCGCCACCACGCGGCCGGCGCCAGTCCCAAAGGCGGCGAGCCGCGTGCCGGGAGCGGTTGCGATGCACTCCGCGGCCCCGGCCTTGAGGGCGGGGTTGGGGGCGCGGGTGCGGCCGTGATCGCAGATGAGCGGACCGTTGGCCCGGACCAGGACGACTCGCAGGTCCACCTCCGACAACGTCGCGACATCGGTTGTTCGCCCGAAGTTCCTCATGTAGGGCTTGAGTACGTCGGGAGACGTCCAATCCCACTCCCAGAATTCGTCGTCCTCGAACATGATCTCGGCGACAGACTCGAGTGGATCGAAGCGAACGCGTGAGACACGACGGTCGGGCGGAGCCGTTCCGCTTAGGACGACGTGCCCCGTGTGGGTGGAGACCACATCTGCGCCGTGGGCGTGTCCAAGGAGGATCAGCAGGCCGTCATCCGTCAATGCCGCCGACCGCGCAGAGAAGGACCTCGAGACAGTCAGCGACCGCGTGTCAAGCACCGAGACATGCGAGTCTGCGTCAACGATAGCGAGAGTTCCAAGATCGCGATCGGCGTCAAGGCTTACGATGGGGGCGGGTAGCCTCGCAACCGGGATCGGGGTGCCGCCATCGAGCGGCAGGCGAAATACATCGCCCGCGTTGGTCCCGACAAAGAACCCCTGCTCCACGGGACGGGAGAGGGCGCCGATTGGCGAACCAAGATAGGCCTCGGCGCTGGCCGGAAGAGGGCAGGAACCAAGAACGGAAAGCTCCCAGGCGGCGGGCAACTCGCCCAGCTCCCGCAGAATGGGCTGGATCGCTCCTTGCTCGCTCCCGTTCCAAGCGTTCGCCGCAGCCGAAACGAGCTGGCGCAAGCGAGCCGAGTGCGCAGCGTGGACCGCTCTCGCTCGCCCGCCCTCGGACCAGATGGCTGACAGAACCCCAAGGCACGCAACGATCGACGCGGCGACTGCGGCTGCCCTCAACGGATTTCGCCGAACGTAGTACCAGGCGCGAGCCGCAATCCCTCGTCGGGCCGCGAGAACCGACTCGCCACGCAGCCACCGATCAAGCTCGCCCTGCAGCTCCGACGCGCTCGCATATCGGGAGGATGGAGACTCTGCAAGGCAAGCCTCCAGCACTGGTCGCAAGGTTCGGGGGATCTTGCGTAGCAGCGAGGGCAGTACGCTCGCCCGCCACTCCGCCTCCCGGAGTCGAGTGTTGAGCGGAACTGGAGTCAGCAGCTCTAGCAGGATGAGCCCGAGGGAATAGACGTCGGACCGAGTATCCGCGGCCATCGCACCTCTCGCGATGACCTCGGGAGGCAGATACTCGAGCGTGCCAAGCCAGCCCGTATTGTCACTCGGGAGCGTCGCGTTCACGAGAGCTGGATCGCAGACCCGGGCGAGGCCGAAGTCGATGATCCGGACTCGCCCTTCAATGTCCACAAGCATGTTGCCGGGCTTGAGATCGCGGTGAATGACGCCCTTCTGGTGGGCGTAGCCGACAGCCGCGCATGCCGCG
>JBGAKK010000063.1:0-27250 GCA_044224425.1 Phycisphaerales bacterium | reverse complement strand
CTCCCCCGGCCGCCGCCCCTGCCGCCCCCGCCGTCAAGCAGCCCAAGGGCCGCTCCGCCCACTTCCTGCTCGACGCCGCCGTCGTGCGTGAGGTGCAGGCCGCCGTCCGCCGCCTCAACAAGCACTACAACGCCAAGACCGTCCGCGTCCGCGTCAGCGGCCTCAACCAGAAGGTCATGATCGACGTCGCCGCCACCGACAAGAACGCCCAGGGCGACCACCTCCCCGACCCCAAGCTCTACCCGCCCGCCAACCGTCCGGTCTTCACCCGCGTCGTCGACGCCTGCGAGGTCCGCACCGACGCCCCGATCCTGCTCGCGGGCGACGAGTTCCTCAACGTCCCCACCGACTCGCTCACCGTCTCGATCTTCACCGACGACGGCAAGGCGGGCGCCGCCTCGGACTCTTCCAAGCTCACCTTCGGCCTCGACCAGGCCACGCTCCGCGAGTTCTTCCTCTCGCACAAGAACAACACCACCATCGACTCCAAGGTCGGCCAGGTCCTCCCGCCCGTCTTCGGCACCTACGCGCCCGAGCACCTCAAGGCCGCCCTGCTCACTATCGCCCGCGACAACTCCCGCTACGCCATCAACGGCGCCCTGTTCCGCCGCGACAAGAACGTGCCGATGCTCGTCTCGACCGACGGCCGGCGCATGACCTGCCTGACTCTCCCCGCCAACACCGTCCTCGACAAGCACCCGCCCAAGCCCCGCATCTTCCCGGCGGGCCCGCTCGCGCTCGCGGCCAACCTCGCCACCGGCCCGGTCGTCGTCGCCCAGCTCAACAACGACTTCGGCCGCCTCACCTTCGGCCAGTGGGCGGTCTACGCCCCGCTCGTCGAGGGCTCGTTCCCTCCCTACGAGGACGTCATCCCCCGCGACAGCGACAACGTCGTCACCGCCGAGCTCAACGGCGCCTGTACCATCGCCGCCATGAAAAACGCCGCCGCCAACACCGACGAGGAATCGCGGGGCGTCAGGCTCACGCTCGCCGTCGGCGACGAGCGGATCAAGCTCAGCACCAGGTCGCCCGTCCGCAACCTCGAGTGGTCGGGTTTCCTCGAGCTCTCCAACCCCGCGGCCTTCACCGAGGCCAAGGCGGTCGACTTCACCATCGGGGTCAACCCCGGTTTCTTCGCCGACGTCGCCCGCCAGGCCGAGCTGCTCGACTGCCCGCGCTACACCATGAAGTGCATCGCCTCCAACAAGCCATTCACCTTCCACGCTGTTCCGCCCTCGGGTGGTAGGCTGGTCGCCGTGGTCATGCCCGTCAACCTCGTCGACGACAAGTAGGGAGGTCCCCGTGCTCAAGCAGCTCTTCTCGCTCCCGCCCTCGCTCGCCACCCCAAGGGGCCGCGCCACGCTCGCCCTCGCCGCCGCCGTCGGCTTCACCGCACCCTCGTTCCTGGGCTGGTGGTGGGAGTGGTGGCGGCGGCAGCCCGGGCCCGAGATCGTGATACAGAGCCCCCGCCTCATCGCGCCCGAGGGCTAGGTCCTCTGCTAGTCTCCGCGGCATGGATGCCCCCGCCGCCCACGTCACCCCGCCGCTGATCGCCGCCCTGTTCCTGGTCCGCAACGAGGCGTGGTGCCTGGGCGCCAGTCTCCGCTCCGCCCTGCACTACGCCGACTCGGTCGTCGTCTACAACGACCGCTCGACCGACCGCACCCCCGAGATCATCGCCGAGGTCGCCCGCGAAAACCCCGGCCGCGTTCACGTCACCCCGCCCCTCTCGGAGGATGACCGCCGCCACTGGCCCGAGATGAAGGCCCGCCAGGCCACGCTCATGCACGCCCGCCGGCTGGGCGCCCGCTTCGTCGCGATCAACGACGCCGACGAGATCGTGTGCGCCCGGCTGCTCCGCCTGTTCGCCAACCCCACTACCCGCGACGGCTTCCTGCACTACGTCCGCCAGTCGGGCAACGCCGCCGCCCTCTCGATGCTCTCGCCCTACGCCTCGCGCTGGGACCTTCTCCGCACCGACCGCTCGACCTCCGCCTCCCAGGTGTCCTGGCTCGTCAACCTCGCCGACGGGGTCCACTGGGGCGACGACGGCGACGGGTATTGCCACCACCGCCGCCTGCCCCGCGGCGCCACGCTCAGCGTCACCTATCCGCGTGCTCAGGGCGGCATCTTTCATCTGCAGTTCGCCTCGCGGCGCCGGCTCGTCGCCAAGGCGGTCTGGTACAAGCTGCAGGAGGCGGTCAGCTTCCCCGGCCGGATGCACGCCCAGGCTCTCAACCAGAAGTACGACTGGGCGCTCAGCACCGAGAACATCGCCACCGAGTCGACCAACCCCGAGGACCTCGCCGAGCCGCTCGCCTCGCTCGTCCGCTACGTCGACTTCGACGCCGAGCCCTGGCAGTTGGCCGAGGCCCGTCGTCTCTTCCAGGCCCACCCGCGATCCACCTTCGAGGGGATCAACCTCTACGAGCACGAGATCGGCCCGCTCGCCTAGCCCCACCCCTCCCGCCGGTTTACGCCGTAAACACCCCCACCCCGAAGGACCGCCATGACCACCGCCCCCAAGCCCGTCGCCGACCCCGGCTACTTCTCCCAGTACGACGGCAGGCTCGACCGCAAGATCGAGGAGCTGCTCGGGCCGATCCAGCCGGGCCGACCCCCGTACTTCCTCGACATCGGAGCCGCCGACGGCAAGACCTTCAGCAACACCCATCGCCTCGCCCTGCTCGGCTGGCGCGGCACGGTCGTCGAGCCCCAGCCCAACTGCCTGATCGGGCTCACCGCTCTCTACGCCGACAACCCCAACATCCACGTCGTCAACGCCGCCCTCTCTCCCTCGGAGGAGTTCACGCCCTTCTATGACGACGGCGGCGGCATGGTCGCCACCATCGACGAGGACCACCGCGAGCTCTGGGCCGGCCAGGCCAAGTTCCGCCGCACCTACGTCGCCCCCGTCTCGTGGATGAAGCTGCTCCGCACCTTCCCGGGTCCCTACGACCTCGTCTCGATCGACGTCGAGGGCAACAACTTCTCGGTCTTCGCCTCGATGCCGGTCGAGCTGGTCCGCCCCCGCCTCATCGTCGTCGAGTACTCGCCCGTCACCGTGGGCGAGGTGCCGACCGGCGAGCGTGACAGGATGGTCGCCCACGCCGCGGGCTTCGGCTACCGCCCGGTCGCCGACATCGAGTGCAATCTCTTCTTCGTTCCCTAGCCGCGTTCTATCGGCATGACCACCAAACGCCCGTACCGCCGCCGCGCCCGTCCGCTCCCCGTCGTGACCCGCGAGGCCGCCGCCACCGTCACCCGCAAGCTGCTCAGGAAGGGTGCCATCGTGCCCACCAAGATCCTCACCAAGAAGGAGCTCGCCCAACGCCTCAAGCGGTCGCTCGCCGGGAAGAAGGCCGCGGCCACCCGCGCCCGCAACCGCATCAGCCGCGAGGCCGTCCGTGATGCGATCGCCAAGAAGTTCCCGGCCAACACTGCCGCCCCTGTTCCATTCGGCGGCGGCGTTGCCCACAAGCCCGACGCCGTTGTCCCCCCGCTCTCCCCGGCGGAGCAGCTCAAGGACCTCGAGCAGCGGTTCAACAACTTCTCGAACGATGCCCGGTGTGCACTCATCGACGCCCGCGCCATGCTCGACGAGCTCCGCGAGGACAAGGCTCTTCCGGCCTCGCTCCGCTTCGCCCTCGCCCACGTCGTCGACGAGATCCGCACCAATCTCAACCGGCTCTACTAGCCCATGACCACCTCGACCGCCCTCGACCGCGCCGGCCTCGCCCTGGGCATCAACACCGCCCGGCTCTTCCAGCGGACCAGCTTCAACACCCTCCGCCGCGGCGCCCACAACGACCTCTCGAAGGACCGCCGCCTGGTCTTCGCCTGGCTCCGCCGCGAGGGGTACTCGTGGAAGGAGATCGGCCGCCTCTGCGGGGTCGCCCACTCGTCGGTCATCACCAGCATGCAGCGGCACGCCGCCGAGCTCGACCTGCTCGATCATCAACGCTCAAGGATCAACCCATGAACGTCGTCGGCCTGATGACCGTCCGCCTCGATGCCTGGTGCTTCGGGTACTCGGTCCGCTCGCTGCTCCGCTGCTGCGACCACGTCGTCGTGCTCTTCCACCGCAAGCCGGGCGAGGAGCAGCAGGTCGACCCCTGCTACACCCTGCTCCGCCAGCTCCCCGCGGAGGATCTCAAGCGGGTGCAGATCGCCCTCTACTACGACGCCGTCTGGAACGAGGCCGACCACCGCCAGCGGACGCTCGACATGGGCCGCCGCCTGGGCGGCACCCACTTCGTCGTGCTCGACGCCGACGAGGCCCTCACGCTCCCCTCGGAGAAGGACCTCCGCGCCCACCTGTTCCACCTCGACGAGGGGCAGTCGGTCGCCGCCAACCTCGTCTCTCCGTGGCATTGGCACGACCAACGCCGCACCGACGGCGCCTTCGCCACGCCCGACTACACCTTCGCCTTCGCCGACGCCCCCGGCCTGGCCTTCACCCCCGACGCCGACGGCTATCAGCAGCACCAGCGCCTACCCCGCGGCCTGGTGCCGATGCGGTGCGACGCTCTCCGCGTCTTCCACTTCCAGTACGTCTACCGCGGCCTGCTCGAGGCCAAGGCGGTCTGGTACAAAATGCGGGAGACGCTCGAGCACCCCGGCCGCAGGACGCCCGCCGAGCTCAACGCGACCTACGACTGGGCCCTCGTCGCCGAACCGCCCGCCGGCTCGCTCGCCCCGATCCCGCCCGACTGGTACAGTCGCGACCTCGCCGAGCACCTCTGCCTCGATCACCGCCCCTGGCAGGCCGACGAGATCCACGCCATGCTCGCCGAGCACGGCCCCGACCGCTTCGCCGGCCTCAAGCTCTGGAGCTACGACCCCGATGCCCGACCCCACCTCGCCGACGCCGTCCAATGAGTTCCTGAATTCCTGCTGCGTCGTCTCGGTCGGCGTGGGCCAGTGGTATCCCAAGGGCATCGACCGGCTCGCCGCCAGCCTCGCCGCCCACGCCCCCTGGCTCAGCCGCCTGCTCTGGCGCGATCAGTACCCGCCCGGCTCGCCGCCGCACCACGAGGACCCCTACGTCTTCAAGCTGCACGCCGTCGCCCACGCCGCCAGGACCTTCCGCTACGTCCTGTGGCTCGACTCGTGCGCCTGGTGCGTGCGTGACCCGCTCCCGCTCTTCGAGCATGTCGCCAGGACCGGCGGGTTCTTCATGGAGGACGGCTGGTGGCTCGGGCAGTGGTGCAGCGACGCCGCCCTCCGGTCGCTTGACCTCACCCGCGACGAGACCATGGACACCCCGCTCATCACCGGCGGCTTCTGGGCGCTCGACACCCACTCGGATAGGGGCAGGGCCTTCCTCGCCGGTATGGCCGGCGCCGCGGCCAAGGGCATCTTCCGCGGCCCGTGGGACAACAAGAACGGCCAGGCCTCGAGCGACCCCCGCTGCCTCGGCCACCGCCACGACATGGTGGCCCTCTCGGTGCTCGTCGCCTCGCTCGAGTACCCCACGCTCAAGGGCGCCGACTCGTTCGTCAAGATCACCCACAAGGACGACGGCGACCCCCGCACGCTCTTCAATGCGCAGGGGATGTAAGTGCACAACCTCCCGCCCATCCTCCCCGAGATCGCCCGTCGTCTCGATCTCATCGGGCAGCGTGCTCTCTCGACCAGGCCGACCCTCGACGCCAGCTACCGCCTCTCGCTCGACGCCCTGTGCCGCGAGGTGCGGGGCGACCTCGTCGAGTGCGGCGTCTTCGCGGGTGTCCAGTCCGCCGCCATGGCCCTCGCCGTCGCCCAGTCGGGCCTCCGCGATCGCCGCGTCCACCTGTTCGACTCGTTCGAGGGCATCCCCGAGAGCGGGCCCCGCGACGACGCCACCATCACCGACCTTGTGGGAGTCGGCCGTTCCCGCAACAAGACCACGGGCGTCTCCGCCTGCCCGCTCGACGCGGTGAAGGGCCATATGGCCGAGTGGGAGATCGACCCCTCACTGCTCGTCTACCACCCCGGCTGGTTCAGCGAGACGCTGCCCGCCGCCGTCCGCTCCAACGCCTTCCCCGACGGCATCGCCGTGCTCCGCCTCGACGGCGACCTCTACGAGTCAACCCGCGTGTGCCTCCGCGCCCTGGTCCCTCTCGTCAGCCCGGGCGGCGTGGTCATCATCGACGACTACGCCCTCACCGGCTGCCGCCGCGCCTGCCACGAGTACTGGCGGACCCACCCGATGGTGGGCAACGCCCCGGTCGTGCTCATGCCCGTCACCGGCGGGCTGGGCCCGGTCTACTACCGCGTGGGCGAGATGCCGCCCCGCCGGTTTACGCCGTAAACCGGCGGGGCGTTCTAACCCCATGGACAAGCCCACTCCTACCGTCGAAGAGCAGCTCGCCGCTGCCCAGCCGCCCACCCGCTTCCAGGTCATCGAGAACGCGGTCTGGATGGTCCTGCCGCCCGCCGTGCTTACCGGCTTCCTCAGCGATGTGCTCGAGCTGCAGGCCCAGAACATCGCCATCCTGTTCGCCTTCGCCCTGCTCGGCGTGCTCGTCGCCCGGCTCGCCCGCGAGGAGCAGTGGTCGCTCGCCAACACCGAGCTCATGACCGTCAGCGAGCGCGTCACCAAGGAGGTCTTTGACGCCCATCAGGCCCGCCTCGCCAGGCTCGAGGCGCAGCTCGCCCAGCTCGGCAATGTCAGCCTCGTCACCCTGCACGCCGTCGAGGACCTGCAGAAGGCCTCCCTCCCGGTTGAGCCGCCCGCCAAGACCGAGTAGCCTCGGGCCCATGAACACCACCGCCCCCGCCCTCACCGAACGCCAGGCCGAGGAGGGCAAGGCCATCTTCGCTGCGGTCAAGCGCGACCACCGCCAGCACTACGGCGACGCCGCCACCGTCGCCACCTTCCGCCCGCTCGACGGCTTCGTCCTGTTCGAGCGTGAGCCCCTGCCCGACAGGGCCGGCGCCATCGTGCTCGTCGCCAAGAGCGAGCGGGCCCAGCGCACCGAGTGCACCTGGGCCCGCGTGCTCAAGCTGGGCGACCCGCTCATGGCCCGCAAGACCGGCGCCCGCATCCCGTTCACCCTCAAGGTCGGCCAGCGGGTCCTGCTCGACCGCCTCGCCGGCCACGACATCGTGCTCTCGGGCAAGAGCTACGTCCTCGCGATCGAGTCGGACGTCCACCTCGTCGAAGAGCCCGCTTAGGAGCGATCCACCACCATGATCTATCTGCACCTCGCCGTCGCCTGCCTCTCCGCCTGCATCAGCATCGGCTCGCTCGGGCTGATCGCCCTCGACGTCGTCGACCGCTTCCCAGACGACGCGCCGGCCAACACGCCCCGCGACCGCTGGTGGTACGTCTCCGCCGCGGCCGTCGCCCTCGTCGCCCTCTACGCCTACCTCGCCGCCATCAACGCCGCCCGGTTTACGCCGTAAACCGGGAGGGTCACCGGGCCGCGGTCAGCCACCGTAACGATCGACCGGGCTCTTCTGCGACCCGGAAGACGCCGGCTGAGACAACCCGGCGCAATCGTCGGCCCGCCCCTCCCGCTCTGCCCTGCTCTTGACAGTTGGCCCCTCTCCGCTACCTTCGGGCCATGGCCTCCAGCTACGACGACATTGTCTCCAGCGCAACCCAGACCTCGACGCCCCGCACGCTCTTCCGGTCGACGGCGGACGGCGGCAGCGACACCGACAACGCCGTCGCCATCAGCGTGCTCAACACCGGGACCAAGGACGCCCTGGTCTGGTGCAAAGGGCACCACGGCGACGACCCCGGCAGCGAAAACTTCGGCCGCCTGCCCGCCGGGCTCTCGGTCACCTTCGAGGTCGAGTCGGCCTCCGACACCCAGATCAAGCTCTCCAAGATCGTCGCCAAGACCGTTGGCGGCGACACCACCACGCTCTCGTGGATGGTCACCAAGCGGAGGTAACCCATGCCCTCCCCATCCCGCCGTACCCCAGCCCTCGACCCGGTCGAGGCCAGTGCAGAGGACTCTAATTTGTCACCAGAACAACAGCAGCAGGTTTCCGACGTCGTTCAGGTCGAGCGGCGGTTCCTCGGCTGGCTCGTCGGCCTGTGCACCCTCGCCGCGCTCGCGGGCACCTCGACGGTCGGCTCTCTGCTCTGGTCGCTCAACTCGTCGGTCGTCGGGCTCAAGACCACGGTCGACTCGCTCTCGATCACCGTCACCTCGGTCCAGCAGCAAATCACCGCCAACACCGCCAACCGCTACACCTCGGAGATGGCCTCCCAGGACCGCACCGCGTTCAACAAGACCTTCGACGCCATCAACTCCCGCTTCGAGGGCATCAACTTAAAGTACGACAAGGTGGCCGACCGCCTGCTCGACCACGACAGGCAGCTCCGCGACCTCGCCGTCACCGATGCCGAGCTCAAGGGGCAGATCAACAACCTCCACCAGCCAAAGACCCCGTCCAACTGATCCCCACTCCGCTCACCCCGCCGGCCCGCCTCGTGCGGCCGCTTCTTGAAAGGACTCTGACCCATGGCCGCACTCGTCACCACCCAGTCGGGCACGCTTCTCTCCGCGATCCAGAACGTCGTCGTCAAGGGCCGCTCGGACCACTCCAACGCCGCCTTCAGCTTCCGCATCTATATCCCCGACGCCAACTACCCCAACGACTGGACCATCCTCGACGGCGTCTCCAACACCCTCGACCTGGGCTGCCGCTCGTTCACGGTCGACGCCTCGAGCGAGGCCGCCGCCGCCACCGAGGCCGCCCGCATCTACAAGCAGATCGTCGACGAGATCGGTGTCATCCGCTCGCTCGACATCAGCGATCTCAAGTCCGGGCAGATCTGGTCGATCAACGGCTAAGCCCCCACCCCAACGCGGGGCCCGGCCTTCCGCAGGGTCCGGGCCCCGCATGTTCTTCCGCTTACGCTCGGAGTCCCCGCCATGGCCGACATCACGCTCACCACCTCGCTCCGCAACGCCGTCGAGCTGCTCGTCAACGGGATCATCAGCGCGGTCGGCGACGGCTCGACCAAGCAGATGAAGCTCTACTCGGTCACGCCCGGCACCTGGGTCGCGACCGAGTGCTCGCTCGCCGACTCCAACAACCCGCCGCCCCCGAGCGAGTACACCCGCGTCCGCAACAACCAGGTCAGCTTCCCAGTCCGCACCGCGGGCACCGCGGCGCAGATACACGCCGACGCCGCCGCCATCGTCGCCTTCCTCCGGCAGTACCACGTCACCTCGATCTCGTGCCCGGACATCGCGCCGCAGGTTGACCCGGCCAACGACAACGCCATCGCCTTCACGATCAGCGACCCGACGTAGCGGGTGGACTCTCCCTGTGTACGCGGGTAGGCTGCCACGTCATGCGACCAGCCTCCACCGCACCGCTCGCCCTCGCCGTCATCCCTCTGCTCGCCGGTTGCCAGGCGACCGCTCGCCCTGCCGAGGTCAACGTCGTCGGGGGTCACGCTGAAGCGCGGCACGTCGAATGGACCGGCTACGGGCTCACCGTCGATCCGCTCCCCGCCCAGCCGCTCCCGCCGCCCGAGGACAAGCAGCCCCGGCAGCTGACGCCGTGGATTCTGATACTCGACCCGCTGCCCCAGGACCCCAAGGCCATCCCCGCCGCCGTCGGCTCGCCCCAGCCGGCCGCGACGCCGCCCGTGCCCGCCACGCCGCCCCAGGAGTCGCCCAAGTGAAGACCGCCAAGGCCCGCCTCATCCTGCTCGCCTTCCTCGCCGTCGCCGTGCTCTGGCCGGCCTTCGCCGCGCTCGCCGCCGACCAGGCCGCGCCGCCGATCCCGCCGCCCGACCCGATGCTCGTCAAGCGCGCTCAGGAGGCCGCCGCCCGCGGCCAGGGCTTCCAGTTCATCCCGCCCACCTACTCGAGCGACGAGGCCAAGACCACCGGCCCCTCGTCGTCTGGCTCGGGCGACGGCGTGAAGGTCATCCACAACGGCGACGCCCCGCTCATCGGCAACGTCGGCCCAAACAAGACCAACGCCCGCGCCGGATCGGTCAACGCCAAGGGCAGCGCCGAGGCCTTCGACCCCTTCGCCCCCACCGGGTCCAACACCGCGGGCTTCGTCTTCATCGCGCTGGGCATCGGCATCTTCATCGCCTCCAAGTTCTTCCCGCTCGTGCCGCAGTCGGCGGGCTTCCTCTCGATCGGCGTGGGCGTGGTCCTGCTGATCGCGCCGACCTTCCTGCAGGACCACCCGTGGGTGGGCATCGTCGCCGCGGGCGTGCTCGGGCTCGTCTGCCTGCTCGTCGTCGGCTACAAGGCCAAGTGGTTCGACCACGCCATCGCCGCCCCGGTCCAAACCAAGCTCATCAACGACGGCGACCCCGCCGGCGCGGGCGCCCTGGCCCACCTCCAGGCCAACGCCCCCTTCGCCGGTTCCAAGGTCGCGGTCGCCGCCTCCCGCGTCATCAAGGCCGCCTCGGACCACCTCGACGAGGTCGAGAGCCTGCTCGCCCCAAAAGCCCCGCCCGGTTGACGGCCGGGGGTTTACGCCGTAAACCAAAGCCAGCACCCCGCACCCCTGCACAAGGACCCGACCATGGACCCCAGCCTGCCCCCGCCCAAGACCGGACCCACCCAGCCCTCGATCCGCCAGGTCCCCGAAGGGCCCGGCCCGCGCTCCGCGTCGATGCCCGCGCCGCCCTCGGGCTCTGGCAAGGTGCAGAACCACCCCTCTCCCTACGACGCCTCGCCCGGCGGCAACTCGCTCGGCTCTTTCCCCAAGACCGCCGCGGCCAAGGCCGCCCAGGCCGCCGACTGCCGCAAGGCCGGCGGCTGCTAGAGCCGCTCGTCACCGACCCCACTCTCGCCCTCCCTCTCTCCCACCTTGTTCTCTTCCGGGATGACACCATGAGCACGCTCGCCGCCGACCCGACCATCCTGCCGACCGAGCCTCCCTCCGAGGTCCCCGGCGAAGTCCCCGCCGCCCCCGCGGACGTTCCGGGCAGCGCCCCACCCGAGCCGGCGCCCGAGCCAGCTCCCGCGGTGCCCGTCGAGCCGCCTCCGGCCCCGACGCCGGAAGAGAACAAGGTCACCGTCGAGCTCGCCTCGCAGCTCGCCGACGCCGAGGTCGTCGTCGCCTCGCTCAAGAACCAGCTCGCCGAGTCCGAGGCCCGGCTCGCCGCCCTCGCCTCCGTCCCGCCGGCCGTTGTGCACGCCGCCCCCGTCTCGGGCGAGCACCTCGTCACCGCCCTCAAGACGCTCGCCGCCTACTCGGTCGCCCTCGAGGACGCCGTCTTCCGCTTCGTCAGCGATCGCGGCATCCAGGACGTGATGCTCATGGCCGCCGTCAACCGCGGCCGCGCCGCGACCGGCCGCCCCACCCTCGACACCCGCGGCAACCCCACCCACGCCATCGGCATTCGCCAGGCCCGCGCTTCTTTCCTCGCCAACGCCTCCCCCGCCGCGGCCTCCGAGTTCGCCGCGTCGTTCTAGCCGTTCGCCGCGATCCTTGCGGCGCTCAAGACTCGGCACGACCCTCCGGGCCCTGACCGAGTATTCCTCTCCCCGGGACCACCATGCTCCAAGCCCTCACCGCCCCGCTGCTCCCGATCGACCCTCGCGTGCTCATGCTGAGCACCGACACCTCGTTCGCGTGCGCCGCCTCGGGCAACAAGGTCGGCTGGCTGGTGACGCTCCAGCCCGGCGACTCGTTCGACACCGTCTCGATCTGGCCCACCGCTCACGCCGGCTCGGCGGGCTGCCGCCTCTCGGTGCAGGGCGTCACCACCGTCTCGGGCTTCGGCTGCCCCGACGGATCGATCTCAGGGTCGTGCTCTGTCTCGTGGGCCGACACCGGCGGCACCGCCCTCACCCTCAACGCCTGGAACGATAAGACGCTCGGCGCCGTCTACACCAACAACTCGGGCGCGCCCCAGACCATCGCGATCGTCTTCGACTACTCGGGCAGCGGCAACAACTTCGGCACCGCGTCCTCGTCGGTCACCCTGTCCTACGCCCTCAACTCGATCCTCGGCGGGCTGGGTGTCCCGTGCGGGCTCAAGAATTCCGGCGGCGTCTGGCAGACCGCGGCGGGCCTCGCCCACGTCAAGCTCAAGCTCGCCTCGACCGGCGCCTACGTCGGCGGCACCGCCCTCTCCGCGTACAACAACACCGCGGTCATCAACAGTGTCAGCTCGCTCGGCTACGGCTCGCGGCTCGACGTCGTCCTCGGCGGCCGGATCGGAGGGGTTCTCATCGCCGCCCGCCCCGCCTCGGGGTCCAACTTCCGCGTCGTCATGCGGAAGAACAACGCCCACGTCTCGATCGACTCCGGCGCCGTCAAGGACTACTGGGGCGCCTCGGTCGCGACCGTCTCTCCGATCTTCTTCCCGCTCGCCAGCCCGATCCTCGTGAGGCCGGGCGACGTCCTGCACTCGATCATGGACGGCACCGCGGCCACCGCCTTCACCACCTTCGGCAAGTACGTCTTCAGCGAGTCGGCCGCCCGCGCCGCCAACTTCCCGAACCTCCAGGGCGCCGCGCTCAACTACATCAACTCGGGCGACATCACCAACCCGGACTCGGTCACCGACACCGCGACCGATATGTACAACGTCATCCCGTACTACGACCAGCTCGACCTCGCCACCTTCCCCCAGCGGATCGCCAACCTCCGCGGCAACTTCCAGTAGAGGACCGCCATGATCCACGTCGCCTCCAACCGCTCCGGCCTCATCGTTCTCTTCAAGGTGCAGGACACCACCAAGTCGGCGGGCGAGGGCAAGACCGGGCTCACCGCGGCCACCATCGGCACGATCAAGATCAAGCGGAGCGACGCCGACGCCGCGGTCGCTCCCGGTGCGATCCACGACGCCACCGTCCTGGGCACCTACGAGTCGATGGTCAACACCCACGCCGCGATCAAGGAGGTCGACTCGACTTCCATGAAGGGCGTGTACGAGCTCCACGTCCCCAACTCGCTCGGCATCGCCTACGGCGGGACGTTCGCCTCGGGCGACTTCGTTGCGATCTCGATCTCGGGCGGCACCAACGCGGCCCCGGTCGACATCCTCATCCAGATCGACCCCGCCGCCAAGGTCACCGCTATCGACTCGGCCGTTGCCGCTCCCAGCGGTTTCCTCAACAACACCTCGGCCCCGAGCGACTTCCTCGACTCGATCATTCCGGCGGCGGCAAGTCCAGCCGACAAGGCCGGGTGGAACCTCCGCGAATGTCTCTGGGCCGCCTCGCGGTTCCCGATGTTCAACAAGGTCACCGACGATCAGGCCAACAAGCGGCTCTACCTCGCCAACGACAGCGACGACGATTGGGCGTGGTGCACCTACTCCGGCTCGATCGGCGGCACGATCATCAAGCCCGCTATGGGCGAGGTCTAGTCCGGTTTCCGCCGTAAACCAAGGGAGCTCTCCGAGTGCGTTCTCTGCTCGCCATCATCAACGTCACCTCGATCGCGGGCGTGATGAACATCAACCCGTGGTTCGTTGCCAGCGGCTCGGCCTCGATCTCGGGCGGCAGCGAGCTCAACAGCGGCGGCTACTCCAACTCGCTCTCTGGCGGCCCGGGCTACGGCGGCGGCTCGGGCTTCGCCGGCGCCACCCCCGTCACCCCGCCCGCCAAGTACGCCGCCTCCGCCGCTCACCCGGTCATCTATCTCTGGAAGCGGGCGCAGAACATCGCCAGCGACTCGGCCATCTGGACCGACAAAAACGTCATCGTTGTCCCCTCTCTCTCGTTCCAGACCGGCTACTACGAGCCGATCCCCGGCTTCGCCAGCCCGCCCTCGATCGCCGCGTACAACGTCAACGGCGGCCACGCGGGAGTCGACAACTACAACACCCTCAACGGTTCGGACAAGCTCGACGTCGACGCGGGCCATCTCACCTCGAAGATCGCCGCCCACGCCGCCCACGACGCCCAGCTCATCGCCGACTGCCTCTACAAGCAGGGTCTTCTCTTGGGCAGCGGGCCCTATGACAGCGTGGGCCTCGGCGCCGGGTCCTACGGCGGGGCGTTCGTCCACAACGAGCTCTTCAGCGACGGCGGGTTCCTCGCCGCTCACGCCTCGTGGTCGTTCACCAACCTCGTGCGGCACCCCGACGACGCCGCCCTCGTCGCCCGCTCCCAAACGCTCAAGATCGACGCCAGCCACAACCGCGAGGACTCGCCCACGGTCCTCTTCAAGCTCACGCCCTCGGGCGGCATCAACGGCAACATCCAGACCACCGCGGGCCGCGCCGCGATCGAGGCTCAGACCGACGGGGTCCGGCCCGGCAACTACCACCACCTCGTCTGTACCAACGGCATCGCCGCCGCCGCGGCCTACACCGCCGCGCTCATCGAGGCCGTCGCCGTCAAGTGCTCCAACTACGACACCGGTTCGGGCGGGGTCCAGCTCTGCCGCCCGGCCCGCGTGCTCCACGACTTCGAGGAGTTCTCCGGCCTCGCCAGCGTGCACTCCAACGGGTTCATCAACGCGGGCGACGCTCCGGCCGCGGGGCAGGGCTACTACCTCACCGGCGTACTTTGGCACGTTCAGGGCGACCACGGCGCCCCGCACTCGATCTATAACTCCACCACGATCTTCATCGACAGCGGCGGTCCCCAGACTTACCAGTCGGCCATCCAGAACGATCCGACGCTCTCCCCCTACGACCGCTACGCCCCGAACCTCGCGACCGCGCTGACCAACACCGCGGACATCCAGCTCCACTGGTCGCGTCTGTGGTTCCAGGCCGCCGACTACGCGATCGACCAGGCCTTCAACACCCCCTGGAAGGCCGCCTTCCCCGCGACCAAGTGCAGCAACTACGAGATGGTCGTCGTCAAGAACGACGCCGCCCCCTATACCCGCGTCGGCGTGGGCGGCACCAAGTCGATCCAGAAGCACCTCGCCCAGGACCTTCAGGCGCCGAGCCTCTACGGCGACTACGACTCGGCCAACGCCCAGGTCCTCGCGATCAAGAACGCCGCTCCCGGCGCCGCGACCGCCGCCGCCGTCGCCGCCTGGAATTCCACCAACCTCGCCCCCTGCCTCGCGGTCCTCGACGCCCTCGACACCAACGCCGCCCCGATCGCCCCGTACATCTGGGGCGTCAACACCGCGGCCCAGCTCCAGAACGGCACGATCAACCCGGTCGGCCAGTGGGGCGGCGACCGCGTGTTCTTCAAGGCCATGGTCAAGGGGCTCTGGCAGCGGGGCATCTACGAGTACGTCGTCTTCGCGGGCGACCCCGAACTCACCTACGCCGCCTTCAAGGAGGCCATCGCCGAGATCGCCGTCGGCAACTTCGCGTAGGCTGCTCGTCGATCGAAGGGCGTTCTAACCGACCAGTGTGGAGGTCCGGCATGAGCGAAGGCATCGACCCCGTCCCGATCCCCGTCTACCGCAACCGCCAGATCATCGCCTACGCCGCCGTCGACGCCAACCTCGCCCCGCTCTTCCTCAAGTACCGCTGGCAGCTCCACAACAAGGGGTACGCCGTCCGCACCACCCGCAAGTCGGGCCGCCGCCGCGTGACGTACTACCTGCACCGCGAGGTCTTCCGCATCGCCACCAGCACCAACGCCCCCTCGGTCGACCACCTCAACGGGCACAAGCTCGACTGCCGGCTCAAGAACCTCGACGCCTGCTCGCTCGCCGACAACAGCTCGCGGGCCCAGCCGGCCAACCGCTTCACCCGCGAGCAGCACGACCCGCCGCCGCCGTTCTGCGGGAGGGTCCTCAGGGACGAGGACCTCCCGCCCTTCTAGCCGGTTTACGCCGTAAACCGCCTGACCCCGCCCCGTGCGTTCTATGGGCATGGCCGTCGACCCCAAGAACCCGACCCAGCCGATCCTCCGCCAGACCAGGCAGGCCCTCGACGCCCTCCGCCAGTTCGTCTGGTTCAACCTGCTCTCCGCCGACAAGCAGTACAAGATCGCCAAGATCGTCGGCGACATCGCCAACGGCCAGAGCCAAAGTCATATCGACGAGATCAACAAGCTCAGGCTCACGCTCGACGCCCTCGTCAACGCCGCCAGCGAGCAGCAGTTCACGCTCGGCGAGCAAGGGTGGCATAACCCGGACGACCTCAGTACCTCGTGGTCGAAGGCCGGCGCTCGCCGCCACCAGTACGACCGGGTCACCGCCGTCATTGAGGCGGCCAAGGTAAGGCTCGAGCAATGAGCACCAACCCCACCTCGCCGACCGCTTCGCCGGCTTCGTCTGGTTCCAGCTTCTCCCCGACGAGAAGAAGGCCAGGCTCGTCGAGGCGTGCGAGGAGACCGCGGCGGAGTGGATCAAGCAGGAGCTCATCAACCAGGCCATCGCTGACGCAACCAAGAACCGCGACCTCCGCGACGCCGTGACCGACCTGCTCAGCAAGTACAACACGCATCGCAGCAACCTCGACTCGATCGGCTACTGCCAGGGCCGCCCCGAGATGCACCGCCTCTCCGCCGCCGTCCGCAAGCAGCACGCCGACGCGCTCCACAACGCCGTCTCTACCGTCCAGGCCCGGCTCCGGGCGTGAATTCTCGCCCGCGCCCGGCTAGTCTCCCGGTATGACAGCCGAGCCGCTCCCTCCGATCCTGCCCGAGACCGCCAAGGACAAGTCCTCGATCGTGCTCCCGCCGCAGTTCAAGGGCGGCAGCCCGGTCTTCACCTTCCTCGAGCCCCGCGGCAACTGGCGCGTCTCGATCGGCGAGCACGTCTTCAAGGCGTGGGACCTCTGCCACCCCGACCGCACCTACCGCGTCGAGGTCCTGATGCTCTGCGGCTCGGAGGTCTTCGACGCCCTCGAGTGCTCGCCCATGTACCCGATGACCGCGGTGGAGTTCGCCCGCCGCACCCAGGTCGTCGCCTCGATCCAGCACGTCACCCGCCGCGCCTGCGCCACCTGCCTCCGCGCCTACCGCGAGGGGCTGAGCCCCGACGAGAAGCGGTGGCTCTACTCCACCGTCCCCACCATGGGCGCCGCCCACGGCTTCGACGGCGCCCAGTTCCTCGCCGACCTCGATGACGGCAAGGTCGCGCTCAAGCCGATGGAGGAGAAGCCTTACGCCCCGCCCCGGACCTACAAGATGCCCGCCCTCGCCACCCGCGCCGGCAACCTCGCCGACCGCTCCGACCGCTCCGGCCGCCTCTAGACCGCCATGCCCCGCCGCCCGTCCCCACCACCCCCAAGGCCGCGTCCGGCCCCGCCCGCCGTGCTCCCCTGGCTCGACGTCGTCGCCCGGCTGGGGATGGTCGCCTCGGGCGAGACCGACCGCCTCAGCGTGCTCGTCGGCCTGCCCAACTGGCGGCCCTTCCTCTCCGCCTGGGCAACCTCGAGTACCTTCCTCGCCAGGGTCGGCGGTGACGCCGCTCTCCCAGAGGCCGAGTACCGCGGCAACACCTTCGACCAGAACCTCGCCTGGGCGTGGGACGTCGTCGACCCGTTCCTCGACGCCGCCCTCCGCACCATCGACACCCGCTGCCACCTTTCCAGCGCCGTGACCTACCAGATGTTCGAGATCATGCAGGGCGCCGCCATCGTCCTGCCCGACGGGTCGTGCCTCTCGATCGCCCGCGACCTCGCCGCCCAGCACGCCCGCGCCGAGTCCTCCGCCCTCGTCGCCTCGTCGGTCGTCGCCGCCTGGCGGGTCAGCCGCGCCATGGCCGCCGCCGCCCAGCCCACGCCCCCGCCGCCCTCATGACGCCCTTCCGCCCCATCTTCCCCGTCGAACGCATCGCAGGGCCCGTCCTGGGCCGCCACGGTGCTCTCGTGGGCGTCCCCACCGTCGAGGTCCGCCTCGCCCCGCCCGGCTCGCCAGCGACGCCCCTGGACCTCGAGGGGGTCGTCAAGGAGATCAACGCCCTGTACGCCGCTCCCGGCGCGGGCACCATGCCGCGCTGGGCCTGGGTCAGCGGCCACCCGCACCCGCACGCCCACGACCTCGTGGCCGGCTTCCAGTCGCTGCTCCGCCGCCAGGTCTACGGCGAGACCGACGGCCTCGCCCCCATGGGCAACATCGGCAAGCTCCCGCTCTACGACCACGTCGCCGTGGTGCTCCCCCGGCTGCCGGTCGCCCGGCTCGCCACCGAGCTCTTCCACTCGGTCGTGGCCCCAATGCCCCGGAAGGCCGAGCACCTCGCTCCCCTCGACCGCTTCCTCGAATCGCGGGAGTACAACGGGCACCGCTTCCTCGTGCCCGCCTCCGCCCTCACCGAACGCGACATGGAGATCGTCTCCGCCAACGCCCGCCTGTGGCGGGTCTCGGCCGGCCCGCTCCCCCACCCGGGCGTGCGGCTCAGCCCCGCCTTCGCCCGCGTCACCCACAAGCCCCGCCCCCGGTTTACGCCGTAAACCAGAACCATGCTCCACGCCCTCAACGCGCCCCTGCACCTCCGCCCCGCCGCCCCGCTGCGGCTCGGCCCCGACCCAGCCGCCCTCCGCGAGCGGGTCGTCGTCGACTTCAACGGCCCCCAGTTCGAGTTCGTCACCAACGCCGACGTCCCGATCCTCGCCTACGTCGCGGGCGTCGGCTCGGGCAAGACCTTCGCCCTCAACTGGTGGGTCGTCTTCGAGCAGTACTACAACCGCTTCACCGGCACGGTGGGCGGGCTCTTCGCCAACACCTACCAGCAGCTCGAGCAGGCCACGCTCCCCGGGCTGTGGGACGCCTACGAGCAGCTCGGCTTTGAGTACGGCGAGCACTACGTCTACGGCGAGCGGCCCCCGCGCTTCTGGGGCGAGTACCGCTCCAATTTCAAGCGGCACAACGGGGTCATCAGCCACCGCTTCCTCGGCCAGATCATCACCCGCTCGCTCGACAACCCCCACGCCATCCGCGGCATCGAGATCGGCTACGCCGCCCACGACGAGATGCGGGATTCCAACAAGACCGCCTTCAACGTCCTGCTCGGGCGTATCCGCTGCCCGCTCGCCCGCCGCCACCGCTACCGCGGCTCGACCACCCCCAACGGCTTTGACTGGGTCTACGAGCTCTTCGCCGAGAAGCAGAACCCGCGGTTCGGCCTGGTCCGCGGCAGGACTCACGACAACTTCGCCCTGCCGGGCGACTACATCACCAACCTCGAGGCCACCTACGACCCCAAGCACCTACGGCAGGAGGTCGGCGGCGAGTTCCTCAACACCACCAGCGGCGCCGTCTACCACCAGTTCGACCGCCGCGTGCACGTCCGCCCCGACCTCGCGGTGGACCCCAAGGCCGAGTGGCAGGTCTGCTTCGACTTCAACCGGACGCCCATGTGCGTCGTGCTCTGCCAGTCGCCCGTCGACAGCAAGGGCGTCAAGCGGGTCCACTGTCTCGACGAGGTGCGGCTCTTCGAGTCGGGCTCGCACCAGGCCGCCGTCGAGACGCTCGACAAGATCTTCAGGCATTGCGGCGGCAAGCCGGTGCACGTCGACATCTTCGGCGACGTCAGCGGCACCTTCGGCTCGACCCGCTCGGCGCTCAGCGACTACGACCAGATCGTCAACGAGTTCGAGAAGCGGATCAAGAACCGCTACGGCCGCCGCTGGAACCTCTCGGCCCCCGCCGTCGCCGACCGCGTGAACGCCGTGAACGCCATGCTGCGGAACGGCAGGGGTGAAGTCCGCTGCTACGTCCACCCCCGCTGCGAGCACCTCATCCGCGACTTCGAGCGGGTCACCTACGTCGTCGGCGGCTCGCAGATCAAGAAAACCGGCACCGACGAGGAGAAGCTGCTCACTCACCTCACGGACGGCCTGGGCTACTACATCGAGTCGGTCTTCCCCGTCCGCTCCGAGGCCTACCGCGGCCGGCTCTCGATCTAGTGGTTTACGCCGTAAACCGACTCGGGCGTTCTAACCCCATGACCACCACCCCCACCATCGGCAACCTCGACGCCCGACGCTGGATCGGCCGCCGCGTCCGCATCATGAGCCCGCACCGAGGCCCCGGCCACGCCATGCGTGGCACCCTCATCGCGATCGAGAAGGACAGGGCCGTCGTCAAGCCCGCCGGCCATCGGCATACCGACACCGTGCCGCTCTCCGCGGTCCACCCGTGGTGGGCCCAGAACCCCGACCTCAAGGCCCTCGCCGAAGCCAAGCCATGAATCCGGGCCGCCGCCGCTGGTATCACTGTTCTCAGGTCTACCGCGAGCAGTGGACCGCCGAGCGCCGCGCACCAATCGTCCGCTCCGACTCCGAGCCCGAGACGCCCCGCCTGTGCGTCTCCGCCACCCTCGCCCAGGCCCTCGCCGCCGTCTGGTGGTCCTCCGACGTCCACGTCTACTGGACCGCCGAGCGGCGCACCGTGCCGCCCTCGGGCGTCTTTGACCAGGTCCTGACCGGCGAGCGGTGGGTCGTCCCGCCCGTCGAGCTGACCCATATCGGCCGGATCAACTACCGCTGGATCGAGGAGGTGCAGGACGGGCTCTCGCCGCTCGGGCACCGCTACGAGTACGCCGCCGACTGGTGCTCCCGCTTCTTCCGCCTCCACCGCTTCGCCCTGCTCGTCGAGGAGCTCTACCCGCACCTCACCTCGAAGTGGGTCAAGCGCTACGCCGCCAACAGCATCGGGCTCTTCGCGGGCAAGCTCCCGCCCGGTCACCGATTGTCGGACCTCGCCCGGTCGGTTACGCTCACCGCATGAACCCGACCGCCCTCTCGCTCGCCGCGGGCACGATCCTCCCGCGCGGCCTGTGCTTCGATTCGCAGTTCTCCGGCGCCCTGGGCGACCTTGCCGCCGTGCCGCTGCCCCATACCCAGTCACCCACCGACACCAAGAGCCCCGGCACCCAGCCGACCGTCCTGCCCGGCCCCGAGGGCGTCGCCCTGCCGGCGCTCAACACCGTGGGCAAGCTCGCACTCGACATCGACGTCGCCGCCCGCCGCCGGCTCTACGACTTCCTCGAGCTGTCCTACCGCGGCTCGCTCGAGTACAAGCACGGTCTCGATTCCCGCGGCTACCGCATCCTCATCGAGCACGAGAACGAGATCGCCCCCTTCGGCACCGGCCCGGACGGCACGGCCCCCGACCTCAAGAACCGCCCCGACTCCGACGCCACCAAGAGCGGCCGCTACGCCCGTCGTCTCCGCGTCGCGGTCTACGAGAACCACGTCGCCCCGATCATCGAGAAGCTCATCGGCTACGTCACCCGCACCCCGCCCAAGCGGTCGGAGGCGGTCGAGGCGCGGATGCAGCAGCTCCGCCTGCAGGAGAAGATGATCGAGTGCCTCCGCTCGGCCATGATCCTCACCCAGTACTTCGTCGGCTGGGACGCCGCCCGCCAGGTCTTCACCCCCGACCAGAACGTCACCGCCGCCATGGCCCAGGCCGCCGACCCGGTGAACGGCCTGCAGCCCTACCTCGTCTCGATCGACCCCCGCCGCGTGCTCGACGTCGACTTCGACATGGACGGCAACGTCGTCCGGTTCTGCTACGAGGAGGAGGTCCGTGCCAAGCCCTCGCTCATCGACAAGGCCGTCACGTCCTACCGCTACAAGGAGTGGACCCCGAAGTACTGGGTGGTCTACGAGCCGGTCAAGGAGGACTCCGAGAACGCCGCCGCCGCGGCCGCCACCCCGCAGAAGACCGGCGGGCGGTTCGTCCCCACCAACGACCTCAAGGTCAAGGTCGTCGACGCCGGCTTCCACTCGTTCGGCCGCGTGCCCTTCGTCAGCCTCGACCCCCGCTTCCCCACCGAGACCGTCTGCGACCTCAACCGCGCCATGTTCAATCTCACCAGCCTGCTCTACGAGGAGCTCTACAACAACACCTTCACCCAGTTCTACATCCTGGGCGCCCGCGCCTCGGACGTAAAGGCCGCCGAGCGCGGCACCGGCAACGCCCTCGTCATCGAGTCCGCGACGGCCAAGGTCGGCACCTTCGGCGCCGTCGACGGCCAGGCCGCGGAGATCCGCGAGTCGATCAACACGGTCCGCGAGCAGCTCTACGCCGTGGCGGCCATGTCAGAGTCCTCCACCAAGAACGTCGCTGAGAGCGCCGAGAAGAAGAAGCGCGACATGGAGGGCCTCTACACCATGCTGCTCTCGATCGTCCGGGAGCTGGAGGCCGTGGAGAACGACATCCTCGTGGGCATGGGCCTCGCCACCTACGACAACGAGGAGAGCCTCACGCGCTACCCGTCGAAGTTCGACGTCGCCAGTGTCGAGGACCTGCTCGCCGAGATCGAGGCGCTGAAAGACGTGCCCTACGCCCCGTCCAGCCTCAAGCGGTCCCTCGCCAAGCAGATCGCCTCGAAGATGGACCCCTTCGGCCCGGACCACTCCGCCGACGTCGACGCCGCCTTCGAGCTCACCCCCACCCTCGCCAGCGCCGTCGTCGATCTCATCACCGCCGGCGCCCTCACCCCCGAGCTCGTCGTCACCGCGTTGGGCATCCCCGAGGACAAGGCCGCCGACGTCATCGCTCAGTTGGAGGAGCACAACGCCAAGGCCCTCGAGCCACCGCCGCCGCCCTTCGGCGGCTCACCCCCCGATGGCCCGCCGGCTGATCCCTCCGCTCCCGATGGCCCCGACCCCACCTCCGGCCCCGACGCGGGCGGCGAGGCCCTCTCGTCGGTCGACGCCCCGCCCGTGCCGCTCAGGAAGAAGTAACCATGTCGATTCTCGACACCCTGCTCGGCCGCAAGCCCGCCGAACCGCCCGCGCCGCCCGACCCGCTGGCGGGGTTGTCCGGTTTACGCCGTAAATCGGTCGAGCTCGCCCTGGCTCTTCCGGCGGACGTCTTCGAGGACCTGCACGCCCGCGCCGCCTGGGTCGCGTCCTACCGCGGCGCCCGCCGCATCGCCCCCAACTCGCCCGAGTCGGTCATCCTCGATCGCCGCCTGCAGGAGATGCGTCTGGTCCTGACCGACCGCGGCCTCACCCCCGAGCAGGCGTACGACCTCGTCGACCTCATGGTCACCGACCCGCCGCCGCCCGGGTAGTCTCGTCTTCCTGTGGCGAACATCAACGGCACCATCTTCGCGGACGGCGTGCTCGAGCAGCGTGCCCGCCTGATCCTCGCCGAGCAGGGCGTGATGAAGCCGATCGACCAGCGGCTCGACGCGCTCTTCGCCCGCTGGAAGCGGGAGCTGCTCGCCGCCCTCAAGCAGCCGGGCGTGCCGCTCTCGGAGACCACCCTCTCGGAGTACCGCCGCCGCGCCGCCATCCTCGCAAAGCTCGGCCGCCTCACCACCGCCACGCTCGCCCAGGTCCAGGCCTACCTCGCCCCCAAGGTCGTCGGCGTCTACAAGAACGAGATCTTCCGCCAGTCGTACCTCTACAACAACTCCGCCTCGAAGGTCAGGGAGGACGCCCAGCTCCGGTTCGGCGGGCTCTCTGAGCGGGCCGCCCAGGCCGCGCTCGAGCAGTCCAAGCTCCCGGGCATCGACCTCGTCAAGGGCTTCAAGAAGCTCAACCAGTCGGTCATGGCAAAGATGCGGCGCGACGTCGCCGAGGCTATCGCGGGCGGTTGGTCGGTCGACCGCCTCACCTCCCGGTGGAACAAGGGCCTCGGCGCCGGCGTGCTCCGCCGCGACCTCGAGAGCCTCGCCATCACCTCGCTCCACTCGTCGGCCAACGCCGCCTCGGTCGCCCTCTACCGCGAGAACCCCCACCTCATCGCGGGCGTGCGGTGGGATGCCACCTTCGACACCCGCACCTGCGTCGTCTGTGCCTCGCTGCACGGCCGCGTCTGGAAGACCGCCGACGCCCCGCCCTGCCCCGCCCACTTCCGCTGCCGCTGCACGCTGCTCCCGTACTTCATGGACGACAAGGTCGACAAGCAGGCCCGCCAGCTCGTCGCCTACCGCGTCGGCGCCTCGACCACCAAGTACCACGAGGGCGACGCCCGTTTCGAGTCCTGGCTCAGGACGCTCGAGCCCGCCCAGCAGCGGGAGTTCTTCCCCTCCCGGCTCAAGTACCAGGCGTGGGCCAAGGAGGGCGTGCCGCTCTCCCTGCTCGTCTCGCCCGACCGCGAGACGCTCACCGATCCCCAGGTCCGCGACCTGCTCGACTCCAAGTGGAGGGCCAAGGCCAAGGCCGACAAGCTCGCCGAGGCCCAGCGGGTTGTCGACGTCGCCAAGGCCGCCGACGAGAACGCCAAGGCCCAGTACGCCCGCGACGCCCAGGCCCAGGTCGACAAGGAGTTCGACACCGAGGACTTCGGCTTCATCCTGCCCTCGCCCGGCGAGGGCGGCCTGCTCCCCGACGCCGGCTACCTGTTCGCCAAGGCCGAGGCGCAGAAGGCCATGGACACCGCCGCCGCGCCCGACGTCGCCGCCGTCGACTACCTCAAGCCCAAGCTCACCGACAAGCCCGCCATCGACGTCGCCGGCTTCAAGGCCATCCCCGCCGGCTACTCGGTCCGCGCCCCCGCCAAGGCGCCGGACATCGTCAAGAACCTCACGCCCGAGCAGCTCTTCGCCATGGGCTTCCAGCCGCTGCCCGACGACTGGAACGGGCTCGGGTACAACGACGCCAAGCTGCTCAAGTATCACCACCCCGCCGCCTATGCGGTCTACGCCGCCAACTACAAGATCTACCAGCAGAACCTCGCCCTCACCAAGGAGGTCGTCGCCCACCCCGAGAAGTACAATCTCGGCCTCGCCCCGCCCACCGCCGCCGGCCTCGCCAAGATCGCCGCGGCCCAGGCCGAGTCCGCCGCCGCCGAGGCGGAGAAGCAGGCCCAGCTCGCCGCCGAGATCAAGCAGGAGAAGGAGCAGGACGCCGCCAACGCGGTCTACAGCAAGCACGCCGCCGCGATCGACCAGTACGTCAACAACAACGTGCCGCTCCCCGACGCAGTCAAAGCCGAGCTCAACGCCGTCAACCCCGCGATCCTCGTCTCAATCGACAAGAACCACGGCGATGTGCAGGACGCCAAGAGGGCCAAGCCCAAGGTCGGCGAGGGGCAAGCCGATGCCGAGCACCTCCAGAGCCAGATCGATCAGAACGCCGTCAACTCGCTCGCCTCCGAGTACGGTGAGCCCGTCAACAAGTACGTCATGACGGGCGAGGCCCCGCCCGCCGGCTACGTCAAGCAGATGCACGAGGAGCTCGGCAGTGTCGGCAAGAACGCGCTCGCCAGCATCATCAAGCAGCGGGCCCAGGTCCTCTACGACCAGGGCTCGGCCCCCACGCTCACCCAGGCGGAGAAGCTCGCGACCGACGAGCTCTTCGCCAAGTACAACAAGCTCGTCGCCCTCGACGCCGCGGTCGAGGATAAGTCCAAGGACAACAAGAAGGAGTACGCCGCTCTGCTCGCCGGGGAGTACGTCACCAGCTACTACGACCACGTCAACGGCGATGGCGCCGATCCGCTCGCCGGGCCGCTGGCGGCGCAGATCCAGGCCCTCGATCCCGAGAGCCTCGCGATCTTCAAGGCCGAGCTCGCCGACACGATCGCCGACGGCGGGGGCGTGGGCAAGGACGACGCCGCCGAGTTTGTCGGCACGGTCATCGGCAAGCTCTTCCCGGCAAAGCCCGCCGCCAAAGAGCCCCCGCCCGTCGGCAGCACCGAATACCTCGTCGCCAAGATCAAGGCCACTCCCGCCCCGGCCCCGCCCGAGATCAAGTCCACAGTGCCGCCCGTCGCGCCGGCCGTTGCCCACCTCGCCGCCAAGCTGCCCAAGACCCCGCTGGCGGTCTTCAAGGAGTACGGGCAGGTCACCGACGCCTATGAGATGCGGCTGCCCTCCAAGTCCAAGGGCGTCGACCCCGCTCTGCTCGCCAAGCTCCAGACCCTCCCGCCCGAGGTGCTCTTCGACATGGGCTTCAACCCCATCGCCAAGGACTTCGCCGGGCTTTCGTTCGACGACGACAAGCTGCTCAAGGAGAAGGACCCCGCCAGCTTCACCTTCTACAACGACCACTTCAAGCTCTACAAGAAGAACATCGCGCTGGTGAAGACCATCGCGCTGCACCCCGAGAAGTACCCCGAGCTCACCGCCGGGGATGCGTCGGTTTACGCCGTAAACCAGCCGGGCTCAACCGAAGACCTCGTCGCCAAGATCAAGGCCTCGCTGCCCGCGGTCCCGGTCCCCAAGCCTTACTCCAAGCTGCAACTCACCCCGCCGGCGCCGCTCGCCCCCGACGTCCCCAAGGACGCCGTCGTCAAGGTCGACGCCTGGAAGAAGACCGGCCCGCAGAAGGGCAGCAACCCCGGCGGCGAGTACACCGACGAGAAGGGCCGGAAGTGGTACGTCAAGACTCCGACCGATCCGAACCAGGCCAGGAACGAGGTCCTCGCCGCCCGCCTCTACGAGCTGGCGGGCGTCGATGTCCCCGAGGTGCGGCTCGCCACCCTCGACGGCAAGGTATCGGTCGCCTCGCCGATCCGCTCGCTCAACTTCAGCGAGAACAACCTCAAGAGCACCGACCGCCCCTACGGCCTGGACGAGGGCTTCACCGTCGACGCCTGGCTCGCCAACTGGGACGTCGTCGGCGCCACCTACGACAACATCGGCATCGCCGCCGGCCGCGCCTTCCGCATCGACCTGGGCGGCTCGCTGCTCTACCGCGCCAAGGCCGGGCTCAAGGGCGACAAGTTCACCAAGACCGTCGGCGAGCTCGACACCTTCCTCTCGTCGAAGAACCCGCAAAGCTCGTCGGTCTTCGCCGACATCAGCGCTTCCAAGATCGTCGAGGGCATCGACAAGGTGCTCGCGGTCAGCAACAAGACCATCGACGAGCTGGTCGCCAAGAGCGGGCTCGATGCCTCGCTCGCCGACACCATCAAGGCCCGCCGCGCCTACCTCGAGGCCGTCCGCCAGAAGTACGTCGACAAGATCGCCACCGAGGCCGCCGAGAAGCAGGCCAAGCTTCAGGCCAAGGCAATCGCCGAGGCCCAGGCCGCCGCCGGCGCCGCCAAGGCCGAGGCCGAGGCCGAGGCGGCGCAGAAGAATTTCCAGAAGGTCCTCGACAGGGACGCCGCCGACATCGCCGCCCGCAACGGCAAGCCCAAGACGTCTTTCCCCAGCCGCGACATCGAGATGAGCATGCCCGACACCGAATTCTTCAAGACCATGCAGGCCGCCGTCAACGCCCAGGCCAAGGTCAGCACCCGCCCCTTCAAGACCCTGCAGTCTTACATCGGCTCGGGGTACAAGCGGCTGCGCCACGCCGCCAGCGAGGGCTGGTATCCTGGCACCGGTGCGATCACCGACGGCGAGCGGGTGCGGATGGCCGAGGTCAACGAGTTCATGAAGACGCTCCCCACCGAGGACGGGGTCACCTACCGCGGCTTCGGCAACGTCACCCAGAAGAAGCACCTCGCCGCCATGCTCGAAGGCGATACCATCGAGTTCAAGGCGCCGACGTCGTCCTCGATCAAAACGGATACGCCGCAGGGGTTCCTGCACGCCG
>JBGAKK010000062.1:0-27312 GCA_044224425.1 Phycisphaerales bacterium | reverse complement strand
CGGGGGGTGGCGTTTCGGACGCGGGATGATAGCAGAGGCGGCCCCAGATCTGCGGTGCTCGCCGACTCGCCCAGCCCGGGCCCCGCCGCCCCTGCCCATAGCATGCGGCCCCGTGGCCGAAACCCGTCCCGACGAGATCCCCCCCACCCCGCTCGCCGCCATCGTCATGGTGACCGTTGTCGCCTCGCTGGGGACTGGCGTCCTGTGGAACGGCATGGCGTTCATCGCCGAGAGCGCCTACGGCTACGGCAAGGTTGCCAACTTCGGTCTCTCCGCGGTCTATGGCCTCGCCTACGTAGGGGCGGCGTTCGGGTCCGGCGCCTTGACCCGCCGCCTCGAGGAGCATCTCTCGCCGCGCGGCATTCTGGCCCTCGTCTTCCTCCTGCAAGCCCTCGCCTCGCCCCTTGTCCTCCTCCCGGTCGGTTCGTGGAGCCTCTGGGTCGTCGGCGGCCTGGCCAGCGCCCTGTCGGCGATCCAGTGGCCGATCATCGAGAGCTACCTCGGCGCCGGTCGGCACCGCGCCGCGATGCGCAGCGCGATCGGCTGGTGGAACCTGGCCTGGATGAGCGCCGTCGCGCTCTCTCTGATCGCCCTGCAGCCGCTTCTCGATGGAAACCTCGCCCGCTGGGCGGTGGTCGGACTCCTGCCGACGAACGTGATCTGCATCCTCGGGCTGCGCGGATTCACCGCTCGTCCGGCCTCGCACCCGTCGGACCCGAGCGACCCGGTCCCCGAGACCTACCGGCAGCAACTCCGAAGCGCCCGCTCCCTCCTCCCGGCCGGCTACGTGGTGGTCGGGGCCATCTCGCCGCTTCTTCCCTACCTGCTCGGCTCGCTCGCAGCGCCAAGCTCGTTGCGCACGCCGCTCGCCGCGACATGGCTCCTCTCGCGGGTGGTCGCCGTCGCCATCCTCGCGAGCACCAAGGGCTGGCATGGACGCTGGTCAACCCTCGTCGTCGCGGCCGTCCTGATGGCCGCGGGCTTCGCGGCCACTGTCCTCGCCCCCGCCCTCCCCGTCCTCGCCCTCGGCCTGGTCGCCTTTGGGCTCGGCCAAGGGATCACCTACTACGCAGCGATCTACTACGCCCTGGCCGTCGGCCACTCCGAGATCGACGCCGCCGGCGTGCACGAGGGACTGATCGGCGTGGGCTACGCGATGGGGCCGCTCGCCGGCCTTGCGGCGTTCGGCATGCGGAGCGACCTAGGAGCTGCGAACGTCCTTTTCGTCGTCCTGATCTGGTCGATGCTCGCCGTCTTCTACATCCCCGCCACCCGGAATGCCCTTCGCCGCCCGGTCAACGCGGGCTAGGCGAGCGCGGGGGCTGGGCCAAAAGCCAGGTCACCACCTCGGGCAAGGCCCGCTCGACCACGAGGAGGTGACCCTCGTCAGGAAACTCGAGGAAACGTACGCTCGCCCCGGCTCCGGTGGCTCGCTCTGCATCCGCTCGGATCCGATCCACCGGAAAGAGCGGGTCCTTCCCGGCAGCGACGAGCATCGCCGGGGGCCCGCCCGCCGCGGGCGCGGTGCCGCCGGCGATCATGGCCAAGGCGGCGATGCGATCGCCACGCAGTTCCCCAAGCCGAGTGGCGGCGCCGGCCCCCATCGAGTGGCCAAGTACGTAGACGCGACTCGGATCGATCCCGTGGCAAGCGACCATCTCGTCGATCAAGGCGTCGAAGAGGGCCGGCGAGACGAGGAACGGCGTCGTGGCCGGACAGGCCAGGACGAACCCCTTCTCCCGAGCCAAGGTTGGAAGGAGCCCCGCTCCGTAGCCTTCGAAGAACATGTTCTCGTCGCCGCCCGCGCCGTGCAGGGCGATCACCAACGGCCGCTTCGGGTCCGAGGTGCCCTCCGGGACATAGACCCGGACCGGGAAGGTGACGAGTCCCGCCCGCACCGTCCGCCATCGATCGCCCTGCTGCCCGATCCACGGCGAGTTGCCGGCCTCAAGGCTCGCCACTTCGGTGGCGACCTCCCTCTCGAGTCGCTCGAGGTCGGCGAGGAAGACAGCGCTCTTGGCCGGATCGCCGGCGAGGAGCTCGAGCCGGCTCCGAGTGGCGAGGCGATCCGCCTCGCGGCCCTTCTGCCCTTGGTCGAGAGCGTCCAGCCGGCTTGCGATCCGGCTTCGGAAGGCAGCCGGCGCTTCGCCGAGGACCGGCACCGCGACCAGCGGAACCGGCTTGTCGATTCCGCCAGCGACCAATCCGATCTCGTAGCGGCCGGGACGCAGCGGTCCATCGGCGACAAGGATCGCCACCGACGTGGGCAAGGGACCCGCCGCGGCCTGGCGCGGCAGACGTCGCTCCACCCCATCCGGACCGGTCACCACGATCGACGTGTCGGCGGGCGTCATGACGCCCGGCACCAGCGACTCGATGGTCAGCCGCACCTCGCCGCGATCGCTGGCCAGGAGAAACGGTGGCTCGATCGTCCCGCGCTGAGCGGCGATCTGCTCGTAAGCGACCGCGGCCCGACCGCGCAGCCCGGCTGCGACGCTGGCCGCCTGGTTGAGCCGTTCCAGCGCCGGGGCGTTCTGCCCCGCGAAGAAGGCCAGCATCGCCTGGTCGACGCCCCGGTTGACCAAGGCTCGATCCTCCGCCGACAGCGTGCCCTTCGAGATGGCCCGCTCGAGGAGGAGATAGGCTCGAGCCAGATCGGCCCGGCGGATGGCGACCCCGAGGGTTCGCATCTGCGGACCACGCTGCTCCGCAGCCGGCGGGGTGGCCCCGATCGAGGCTGCAGCGAAGCCGACGCACGCTGCGAGGAGTCCCCACCGCCTGAACCTGGGCATCGCTCGCTTCACGGTGCTCGAGTCTCCTTCAGTTCGGCGAGCGCAGCGAGGGCTCGCTCGCGAGCCGTGGCATGGTCGACGATCGGCTCCGGGTAGTCCACTCCAAGCCGCAGTCCCCACGTCGCCCGCTGGGCGGCGGTCGCCTCCCACGGCGCGTGCACGAACCCATCCGGCACCCGGGACAGCTCCGGCACGTATCGGCGGATGTAGGTCCCCTTGGGATCGAAGGTGCGGCCTTGGAGGATGGGGTTGAAGACACGGAAGTAGGGCGCCGCGTCGGCCCCGCAGCCGGCGGCCCACTGCCACCCGAGCGAGTTGTTGGCGAGATCGGCGTCGACGAGCGTATCCCAGAACCACCGCGCCCCCCATTGCCAAGGGAGCAGGAGGTGCTTGACCAGAAAGCTCGCCACCACCATCCGCACCCGGTTGTGCATCCAGCCCGTCGCCCAGAGCTGCCGCATGCCGGCATCGACCAACGGGTAGCCGGTCCGGCCCTGCCGCCAAGCTCGGAAGGCGGCCCGGTCGTCGGTCCACGGGAAGCGTGCGAACTCGGCCCGCAGCGGTTGGCGATCGGTATGCGGGAAGTGGGCGAGGACGTGGTACGCGAAGTCGCGCCACAGGAGCTCGGAGCGGAATTTCGCTCCGCCGCTCGAGGTCCCGCCGCGCTTGGCGATCGCATCGCCGACGGCGTGCCACGCCCGGCGGATGGAGACTTCGCCGAAGCGGAGGTGCGGCGAGAGGAAGGACGTCCCTTCGATGTCCGGGCGATCCCGCTCGGTTTCGTAGCCCTCCATCGCCTCGGCTACGAAGCGACGAAGCCTGGCCAGCCCTCCGCTCTCGCCGGGTGCCCACGCCGCCTCGAGCCCCGCCATCCAGTCCTGGGCCCCCCGCAAGGCCGGACGGATCGCGAGTTCGTCGATGGTCCGTGTGGTCGGCCAGCGCGCCGGCCCCGGGATGCGATCCGGAGCCCGCGACGGTCGCGGAGGCGACTCCTGGGCCCGGAAGGCGCGGGCGAAGGGCGTGTACACCTGGTAGGGCTTCCCCGCACCGGTGGCGAGCGCCTCGGGGGGGGCGAGGAGATTCCCCTCGCCCACCAGGAGTTCGATGCCCTCCCGCGCCAGCTCGCGTCGCCAACCCTCGGTCCGCTCGTCGCTCCCCGGCTCGTAGCGACGGGAACAGAACACCTGGCACGCATCGACCTCGCGGCACCAACGGACCACGGCCTCCACCACCGCCCCTCGCTCGACCGAGAGCCGCGAGCCGCGCTCCCGCAGACGTCGATCGAGGTCGCGCAGCGAGCGGTCGAGCCACCATCGGCTGGCTTCGCCGAGCGGCCACGCCCCCTCGTCCTCCTCGCTCGCCACGTAGGCCGGCACGACCGGCCCCGCCCCGAGGGCTGCCTCGAGCGCGGCATGGTCGTCGAGGCGGAGGTCGTTTCGGAAGAGAAGGAGGACAGGGCGCTGCATGCGGTTAGGCTCCGAGCTCGAATCGCAGGGCGGGCTCGAGCTCAGGGAAGGCGAAGCGGAAGCGTCGCTCGAGCAACACGCGGGGCTCGACCTTGGCCCCGCCGAGCAGCAGCTCGCGTCCCATGTCGCCCATCAGGGCCCGCACCGCGACGCCCGGCAGCGGCAGGATCGCCGGCCGGCGCAGCACGCGGCCGAGGGTACGGCCGAACTCGCGATTGGAGATCGCTCCCGGGGCGACCGCGTTGACCGGACCGGCCAAGTCGCTCGAGCGAAGGGCGAAGTGGATCGCCCCTAGGAGGTCGTCGAGGGCAATCCACGAGATCCCCTGCCGCCCCGAGCCGACCGGACCGCCAAGCCCCAAGGAGAACGGCGTACGAAGCGTGGCCAACGCCCCGCCCGCCCCCGAGAGGACCATCCCGATGCGAAGGGTGACCACGCGGATCCCGGCCTCCGCCGCCGGTCGCGTCGCTCCTTCCCAGGCAGCCGACACATCGGCGAGGAAGCCGCTCCCGCGCAGGCCGCGCTCGTCGATCCGCCCCTCGCCGAGATCGCCGTAGTAGCCGATCGCGCTCGCGCTGAGGAGGGCCCCCGGCCGCCGCGGGAGCGAGGCCAGGGTCTCGGCGAGGAACCGCGTGCCGTCGATGCGGCTTGCCCGGATCGCCTCCTTCCGCTCCGCGCTCCAACGGGTGGCGATCGACTGCCCGGCGAGGTGGACCACCGCGTCGCACGATGCGAGCCCCTCCCGATCGATCGTCCGGCGAACGGGATCCCATGCGATGTCGCCTCGCTCGCGATCGACGGCGCCGCGCACCAGGCGGCGCACGGTGTGGCCGCCGGTCGTGAGGAACGCGGCGAGCGCCGAGCCGACCAGGCCGCTCGCTCCCGAGATCGCGATGGTCGAGGGCGGCCCCGACCACTCGGCGTGGCGGGCGAGGTCCTGCCGCGTTCGGCGATGCCGCCAGTCGAAGGTTCGATGGAGCATCGCCTCGGCCCGACCCGCCCCGAGGGAACCGAGGGCTCCAAGCGGCAAGCGGAAGGAGATCCGATCGTGGAGCCGGCTGCCCGCTTCGTCAGGCTCGAAGCGATGCTCGTGCCGCCACGCTGCAAAGGGCCCGCGCACCATGCGGTCGACGAAGCCGACGCCGGGCCTGACCTCCTCGTGGATCGCTTCCCACCGGAGGCGCAGCGGCCCGATCGGAACACGCAGGACGGCCGTGGCGCCGTCGCGCATCGCGCCCACGCTGCGCTCGATCCGGACCCCGGACCAAGGCGGGACCAGCCGTTCGAGGGCCCCGGGACGGAAGTGCCATGCCGCCAAGGTCGCGACGTCGACCGGGAAGGTGGCGGATTGGGCGAAGGAGCGCATGGAGGTGCCGGCGGCCCGATGGGCGGTGCCCTCGACCCCGCTCGCCGTTCGGCCACGGCCGGGAAGCGGATTCAGCGCGGTCGCAGGGGTGATCCCCGGGCACCGATATACTCCATCCCGATGCCGTCCGACGCGACCATGCCCTCGATCGCCGCCCGCCGTATCGGCCTCGCCCTCGCTGCAATCCAGAGCTTGGCCGGCCAAGCCGAGGCGATCGACCGGATCGCCGACCGCCTGGCCCTCCTCCTTCGGGGGGGTGGCACCCTGTACACGGCCGGCAACGGCGGCTCGGCGGCCGAGGCCCTGCACTTGGCCGAGGAACTCGTCGGACGCTACCGCTCCAATCGACGACCGCTCCGGGCCGCCTGCCTGGTCGCCGATCCGACCGCCCTGACGTGCATTGCCAACGACTTCGGGTACGCCGAGACCATCGCTCGTCCCTGCGAGGCGTTCCTGACCGCCAAGGACGCCCTGGTCCTCTTCTCGACGAGCGGCAGGAGCGAGAATCTGCTGCGGGCGGCCGCCGTGGCCCGACAGAAGGGTGCCCTCCTGGTCGGCCTCCTCGGCGGCGACGGCGGACCGCTGGTCGGGCAATGCGACGAGTACCTCCTCGTTCAAGGGGCCGACTCGGCCGCCATCCAAGAGGGGCACCAAGTGATCCTCCACGCGTTGTGCGAGCGGCTGGAGTCACCCGAATTCGGGCGGTGAATCGAACCACTCGCCGCCGCCCCTCGACCCGCCATACCCTGACCACCCATGACGACGAACACCATGGCCTCGTCGCCCGCCGCCCTCGCCGCCACGACGCGTGGCACGTCCGATGGATCGATCCTCGGATCGTTGGTTTGCCGCGTCCTGGTGCCCGTCTGGGTCGCCGCCGGCGCCGCCTTCAAGTTGGGATCGCTGAATCCGAACGTTCTCCCCAAGCCGGTGATGGAGTCGGTCAAGGAGATGGCCGACCTGTTCGGCGTTTCGTTCGGCACCTTCCTGCCCCTCGCCTTCCGTTCGATGATCGCGGTCGAGTTGATTTGCGTGGGCTTCATGCTCTTCGCCCCGCGGCTGGCCCGACTGGTCGCGGCGTCGCTCCTTCTCCTCTTCATCGCGATCCTCGTCGTCGACATCACTTGGGTCATCCGCTCCTCGTCGTTTGCCTCGAAGGGAATGCGAGCCCTGCTCGAACCCTGCGGCTGCTTCGGAGCCTGGAGCCCGCCCTCCATCGTCACCTTCGCCATCGACGCCGTTCTCCTCGCTGGGGTGTGCATGTTCAAGCAAGGACCCATCGCTCGGGCCACGCCGAAGTGGCCCGTTTCCGGCATCGCCACCGTCGCCTCGATCGTGGTCGGCACCGGCCTCGCCTTCGGCGTCCCGGACAAGAAGATCACCGCCCCAAGCCCAGAGGCCGGGGCAAACGGAACGCAAGAGCCGGTGATCGAACCCGCCCCGCCGGGCGACGCTCCGCCCTCGCCGCCACCGGCCCAACAGCCGACCCCGCCGCCCGCTCCCCCCGCAGCCGAAGCCCAGGCAACGCCCTGGCCCGCCGCTCCGGCCAAGCTCGAGAAGACCTATTGGATCGCGGAGAAGAAGGCCGTCGGCCAGCGCCTCGACTCGCTGCCCACCGCCCTCCAGATCAGCCGCCCGATGCCGGAGAAGATCAATCAGGGCCGCTGGCACCTCATCTTCTACCGCAAGGACTGCGACCACTGCTTCGAGGTGATGAACAAGCATTTCGCCGGCGACCTGCCGGCCCCGATGCTGGCCATCGAGGTGCCCGACTCGAAGAACAAGCCCTTCCCGATGCCCTGCAAGAAGTGCGAGCAGCACACGCTGCCCAAGGGCCCCGACTACGTGATCAACACGCCCCTCATCATCACCGTCCAGGACGGCGTGATCATGGGCATCACCAAGGACGTCGACAAGCCCAACGTGATCGAGACCGTGCTCAACGCCGGCAAGCCCGGGGTGAAGGAAGTCCCCGGCAGCTACATCAAGGAAGTCCCGGCCGAGGGCGAGGCGAAGCCGGCCCCCAACCCAGACCCGAAGGCCGGCCCGTCGGCCGCGAGCGCGAAGCCCTTCCCGCCGATGCCCTCCTCCCTCGAGGCGTACTACGCCCCCGAGTTCGAGAAGTGGAACGGCCAGCGCTTCGACGCCCAGCCCTTCGCCCTCCTGATCCAGCGCCCGATCCCCTTCGACCTCAACAGCGGCACCGCGATCGTCGTCTTCTATCGCGCCGACTGCGAGCACTGCGAGAAACTCCTGAGCGACCACTTCGCCGGCAAGCTCAAGGCCCCCACGCTGGCCGTCGGCATCCCCGACACCGACGCGGCGTCGGCCTTCGACATGCCGTGCAAGGAGTGCAAGATCACGAGCTTGGTGGCAGGCCCGACCTACGTGGTCGAGACGCCGGTGATCGTCGTCCTCAAGGACGGCGTGGTGCAGTGCACGGTGGTCGGAGCGGCCGGAGCGGAGGACCCGCGGGTGGTCGAGGCCTGCCTCCCCAAGTGAGTGGCGACGCGGCCCTCGGGCCAGGCTTGCCGAATCGAGGTCGCTGATGCGGAACGCACTCCTGGCCCGAGTCGTCACCCCGATCGTGGCCCTCGCCGCGGCCGGCGGACTCCTCGCCGCCGGAAGCCACGCCCCGACCTGGATCGGTCGGCTCGGCGGGATCGCCGGCATCGGCGACAGCGGCGGACTGCGCTTCGCGGCCGGATTGCTGGTCGGGATTGGCTTGGCGTCGCTTCTCATCGGACGGGCAAGTCGCGGCCTCGCTCTCGCCACGAACGCGATCCTCGCCTTCGGCGGGGTGGCCACCGTCTCGGGAGCGCTGTCGATCGCGGGTGCGACCCCCACGCTCCTCGCCGGCATCGCGGCGATCGTGCTGGGCGGCATCCTCTTCCTCCTCCTCGGATCGGCCCAGCCTGCGTCGACGCACCGGGACGGCCCGTCGCCCGCCTGGCGCATCCTCGCGTTCCTCGCCATCTCGACCGCTAGCCTGGCCATGGCCGCCAAGGCTCCGATGCGGGTTCCGCCGAGCGTTCGACGCGACTTGCCGGTCGCCTCGAACGGCGAGCGTTACATCGACCTCGCCTTCGACAGTTGGCAAGGCTCCCGGTTGTCCGACACCCCGCTCGCCGAGCACCTGCCGAAACTCGTCGCAGCGATCGGAAACGGCAACGCGTGGATCGTCTTCTACAACCCGCGCTGCGGCCACTGCCACGACCTCTTCCGGACCCACTTCGCGCAGCCGAGCGACATCCCGATCTACGCGATCGAGGTGCCGCCGTCTCCTGATGCGGAGCTACTCGAGTCCGACCAACCCGAGGCGATCGACTGCCCCTCCTGCCAGCACGAGATGCTCCCGCTCGGACGCGGCTGGCTGGTCACGCCGCCCACCGTGGTTCGCGTCGAGCACGGCATTGTGCGGTGCGTGGCCGAGCCGAACCTCGGCGTCTCCTGCTTCGACGAGAAGTGATCAGGCGACGCACGCGCTGGCTGCATCGCGGATCGCCGCCACCGTCGCGTCGGCGTAGAGGGCCGACTTGCCGAAGCCCCGAAGGGCCCCCGCCTCCATCGCCGCCGCCTGGGCCTCGGGGAAATTCGAGACGAGGAGGCAGGTCGGGGCGTGTGAGCCGCTCGCCGCCTGGGCGATGATGGCGACGCCGTCCTCGGACTCGAATCGCCCGTCGAGCGCCCGGTTCACGAGCCACAGGACGCCGCGCGAACGGTGCTGCTCGAGCTCCCGCTCGTGGTTGACGCTCGTGAAGCGGACGTCGGGCACGACCCGCGAGACCGCGCTCCGCAGCATGGCGGCATCGGGCGTGCAATGGCCAACGAGGATGACGTGGAGGGAAGCCATCGGTGCGGAGCCCTAGCGTCCAGCGGTGCGTAGTTCGATCCGGACCTGGCCGCTGCAGACGATGCAGCGAAGCCGCCCCCACTCCAAGGTGCGCGGTTGCCCCGAGCGATCTCGGGCCGCCCGCGCCGCTCGATCCCAACCGCTGCGCGGGACCCGCACCGCTTGAATCGGCGCCAAGGCAAAGGCCGCTCGGCGAAGGGCCCAAGCCGCGAGGACGAGGTCGGCCTCGCGGAAGCGATCGCGATCCCACTCCTGGCGGCTCCGGGGGCCGAAGCGCCGGGAGACGAGGCGATCGAGGGCTTGAAGCGCGGCAGCCGCCTCGTCGCTGGCTCGCGAGGCATGCAGGGCGAGCTTGGGGTATCGCCCCAGAAGCGGCGGCAGGACGGTCCGCCGGAGGTGGCCCCGGGCTCGCGCCGGATCGTGGTTCGAGCGGTCGTCGACCCAGGCGAGGTCGAGCGTCTCGCAGCAATCGATGCAGGACTCCTTCTCGACGTCGAGGAGCGGGCGGACCAGACGCACGCCTGGCCCGAGCCTCCGCGTCCAGCGCGGTGCGGCGAGGCCGCGCAGTCCTCGGCCTCGGGCAAGCCCGAGGAGCATCGTCTCCAGGCGATCGACGGCGTGGTGGCCGGTCGCGACAAGGCTTGCCCCGTGACGGAGGGCAGCAGCGCGTAGGACGTCGTAGCGGTCCTTTCGGGCGTTCGCGCTCACGTTGCCAGGCCGAGCCCCGGGGCGAACGTCGATCCGCTCGAAGGTGAGTCCGAGCCGGCGGGCGAGGCGGCCGACCCCGGCGCACTCCTCGTCGGCCTCCTCCCGCAGCCCGTGGTGGACGCACACCACGATCGGCTCCGGCGAACGGGCCCGCCGTCGACCCAAGGCAGCGAGGAGCGTGACCAAGGCCGTCGAGTCGGGACCGCCGCTGACGCCGACCACGATCCGGGCGTCGCTCGGCAGGACGCCGCAACGCTCGGCGAGGTTGGCGGCCACGGTCGCCGCCAAAGGATGGCGGGCTGCCCGCAAGAGGAGCTCGTTCCGCGAGGCGAGAATGGACGCCGACTCGCTCACGTCGTTATTCTCCCCCCTCAGGCGTCCGAATGGAACCGGTACTCGTGGCAGCGGTGACAATCGGTGGCGGGCTCGTCCTGTCGAGCGCCGTGGTGGCGTGGTCGCTTGCGCGGCCGGGCCGTCGCCCGCGGCCGGAACCCGCTGCACCCATCGACGATGCCGCCCTGCGGGCCGGCCTCCGCGACCTCACCCAGCGGCTGGAGCGGCTGGAACGGCGGCTGGCGGAAGCCGACGACGAGCGTGGCGCCGCCCACCTGGCCGGGCTCCCTGAGTCTGCCGCCGTCGCCGGGCGGCGCCATCCCGAGCACCCCACGACCGCCCCAACGCCTGTGGGCGACGTTCGGACCTCGAAGCGCCGCCCACGACGCCCGGATCTGGCGGCGGTCGTCTTGGAGCACGCCGCTCGCGGGCGCGAGCCGATCGAGATCGCCCAACTCGTGGGGGCGGATGTCGGCGAAGTCGAGTTGATCGTGCAGCTGGCACGTGCCGCCGGCGAAGCGGGCGCTGCGGCTCACGGAGCTTGAGGAACGGTCCGCGGTCCGGCCGACTCGGGTGCCGCCAGCTCCGCCTCGACCTGCATGTCGAGCGTGTGCTCGCTGGGACGACCGATGCGCCAAGAGACGCTCCGGAAGCGTTCCGCGATCCCGGCCAGGAGTTCGACCCCGTTGGCGAACCCCTTCGCTCCGTCGCCAGCGAAGGCCTGGGCCTCGCCTTGCCAACTCCGCACGTGGGCCGCGAGCCGCTGGCCGCAGGCCTTGCCGGCCGACGCGGTCGTGCAGCGGGCGGCATCGGGAGGCGTCGGCTTGAGCAACTCCTCGCGCACGGCGGCAAGCCACGCCGGATGGGTGGCGTAGACCTGCCACGCCCGATTCGTGCCGCGAACGACCTGCCAGTTCAGGGAGCAGCCGCGGAGGAGCGGATGCTCGCCGGCGAAGCGCTCGAGCATGCCTCGGATGTCGACCGAGCGATGGCCGTCGTCAGCGGTCTCGACGGTCGGATCGGCGGGCTCCTTGCCCTCGCCCACGCCGCCGGCAAGGGCCCGTCGGTTGAGCCCGCGAAGGGCGGCCCGCATCAACTGGTCCTGCTCGTCCCGCGCTTCGTCGGCATCGTCGACCTCGTAGGCCACGGCGATCGCCGGGCAGCGCATGCGGAGCGGCGGCTGCATGGTCGAGCCATCGACCTCGCCCAGGAAGACGTAGCGCTGCTGGCCGAGGTTGTTCCGGAACGCAGCCGGCGGCACGAGCTCGGGGAAGCTGGCCACGATGAAGGCATCGTCCGGCGTGACCCGAGGCCGGATCGGATCGATCGTGACGGCCAACACCTCGTCGCCGATGGCCCCGAGGATCGAGAGATCGAGCTTGGCCTGCTGGGCATCGGGGAGCGGCGGCTGGGCGTAGCGGCCGCGGAGACCCGCCTCGAGGCGATCGCCGCGAATGTCGAGCCCGAGCAGCGTGCGTCCATCCAAGGTGCCCGTGCCGCGGTAGGCGATGGCGAGGCGACCGTCGAGCATGCCGGCGGTGTCGATGCCGGCGAAATCGGCGGCGAGGCTTGGCTCGATGGGAGCAGCGAAGCGGTCGGCAAGGTCGAGGAGGAGCGGACTCGACGGCTCGGGGGCGATGACCAGCCATCGGTCGCGATAGGCAAGGGCGAGATGCTCGGCCGGCAGGTCGAGCCGTCCGCCAGGCTTGACGACCGGGTTCATCCGGTCGACGAGGCGATCGACCTCGGCTCGCTCCACGCGGGTCAGGATGGCCCAATCGGACGGGGCTCCGGCCACCGCGACCGCCCGCACGAAGAGACGGGCGTCCTGGCCGAAGTAGCGGCGGAAGGTCTCCTCCGGGGTGAGCCCGAGGCGCTCGGCGAATTCAGCGAAGCGCTGTGCCGGGCCCTTGGGAGCGATGGCTTCGGTCAGCCCCGTGGCGAACGCCTGCGCCGAGGGGCGTTCGAGAAGCGTTGCCCCATCGCGAAGGCGAGCCCACATCGAGAGATCGGCGGGCGCCTCGTTCAGGGCCGCGAAGATCGCCGGGCGGTTCGGGGCCGGCTGGGTCGTGGTCGGCGGGTGGTCCTGGGTGGCGTCGGAGTCGGCGCTCGCCATGGCCCCGGCGAAGGCAGCGATCACGGCGAACGTCGCAGCGTGCCATCCTTGCAACGGGGTGTGTCGGGAACGCCTCGAGGCCATGGCTCACTCACGCCCACCTACGCCTGGCGGAACGGCGCGACGGCCGGCGCAGCGGGCGGCTCATGCGGGTCGCTCACCGGTTCGACCGAAGGCAACGGGCGATCGCCTTCCACCTCGCCACCGGGGCTCGGCTGGAGCAGCGAGGCCGGAATCTGGGAGACGGGCCGCAAACCTTCGACCACCTCGCCCAGCCACTCGCCACGCTCGCGCACCGCGGAGCGGACGCTGTGGTCGATGGCCCGGGCCCGCCCCTGCTCACGGCTTGCGGTGTCGAGGGCGTAGAAGCCGACGCCGATGATGGTCAAGACGCAGAACAGGCTGCCCGTCCGGCGAAGGGCCACCCGGAGCGTGCGCCGCCATGCGTCGCGCCGCGAGACGCGGCGGTAGCCAAGACGCTCGAGGACGGCGCCCGCGACATCGGGCGTGCCCGGCGATGCTCCTGCTTCGAGCTCGCGCAGCACGTCGTCCAGCCGATCGGCGGGCTTGCCGACCTGCGGGACACCCCGCTTGGGGGGGCGACGATGGGGGCGACGCGGCGTCATGCGCCGATCTCCCCACGTCTCGAGGGCCCGCTGCCGGGTCACCTGGTTGCGGCAGATCGCTTCCTGCATGCGCTTCCGGGCCCGGTGCAAGTGGCTCTTGATGGTCCCTTCCGGCATCTGCAGGTGTTCGGCGATCTCCTGGATGGGCCAGTCCTGCTGGTGGAAGAGGAGGACGATCTCGCGCTGTTGGGGATTGAGGGCGCCGATGGCTTCATCGAGGAGCCGACGCACGTGCTCGCGGTTCTCCGATTCCGCCGCGATGGCGTCGGGGCGCCGCGAGCCGCCCTGCCAGTCGCCGACCGCCTCCGAGTCGTAGGAGGGTCGGTGCTTCTGGAGGTGGTTCACGTAGAGCCGACGGGCGATGGTGAAGAGCCACGTCGAGAAGCGGAACCGGTCGTCGAAGCGATCGAGGTTGCGGAGGACGCGAACGAATGCCTCCTGCACCATGTCCTCGGCCACGTCCGGCTTGCCCGAGAGGCGGAGCATGAACGCGTAGAGGGGTTCCTGGTGGGCGCGGATGAGTCGCTCGATGGCGGCGCCGTCGCCGCGGCGGGCCTTGCGGATCAGCGATCGTTCGATCGATTGCAGCAAGCGATGTCTCCAGCGGCGCGGGAACAGTCCGACTCCCCGACGCCCAGCCAACCGACCGGGCCACGGCGAGTTGCATCCTGACGCCGCATCCTACCCACGGGCTTGGCGATCCCTACGAATTTCCGCCCACGGCGGGCCCCCGACCAGACCTCAGGCCTTCCGGCCGACCGTGATGGTGCAGACCCCGAAGGTCAGCGGATGGTGGCTGAGGCCCGAGAAACCCGCCTTCTCGAGGATCGCAGCCAAGCCGGCCGGGGTCAGGAAGGTGGCGACCGACTTGGGGAGGTAGCGGTAGGCCCCCGAGCGGTCGCCGGCGATCAGGGTGGCCGAGAGCGGCATGACCCGGTGGGTGTAGATCCGATTGGCCGCCCGGAGGACGCCGTTGCGGGGCTCGGAGAATTCGAGGACGAGCACCCGCCCGCCGGGGCGGAGGACGCGCCAGAACTCGGCGAGGGCCATCTCCGGGCGGGCCACGTTCCGGATGCCGAAGGCGATCGAGACGACGTCGGCGGAGGCGTCAGGCAGCTCGAGCTGCATGGCGTCGCCTTGCCGGTAGTCGACCGAGCGGCTGGCGGAGCGCCCCGCCTTCCGGGCGGCCTTCTGGCGGGCCACGTCGAGCATAGCGGGCGTGTAGTCGATCCCGATGACGCTCCGGGCTCCGCCCGCAAGGAAAGCCTCCGAGAGGTCGCCCGTTCCGCAGGCGACATCGACCACGTCGGTGGTCGGCCCGGCCCCTGAGAGCCGCACCGCCGTTCGGCGCCAGCGTTGGTCGAGGCCGAAGGAGTGCAGGCGGTTGTTCAGGTCGTAACGCTGGGCGATGGCCCCGAACATGGCCTGCACCCGGGCGGCCTTGTCAGCCTGCTCATGCGGGTTCTGGGCCAAGAGCTCGGGCGACCACGCCTCGGGGGCGGTGTCGCCCGACGACGAGGCGGGCGTGCGGGCGTTCGACATGCGGCCGCGAGTATAGGGTTCCGCCGGTCGGGCGGCGTCGGCCGAAGCGAGTCGCCGGTGGTGGTAGCATCGAGCACGTGATCTGCGACGTCGACACCCGCCTCTGGGCCTCGCCAAGCCAACTGGGCCCGGCCTTGGCTGCCGCCCTGCGTCGGCGGGCCGGCGAGCGGCTGGTGGCGGAGGACGCCAACGAGGAAGCCCACGCCACGGCGACCCGAGGCGTCGGGCGGACCTTCGTGCACGGTTTCCGCTCCGCCCACCTCGAGGCCGATCTCTCGAACGACTTCGTCATCCAGGCCGTCCGCCGCCGCTCCGCCCATCTGGTCGGGGTGGCGGGGATCGACCCCCTCCGCCGCTCCTGGCGCGATGACCTCGAGCGAGCCGTCGGCCAAGGTCACGTGGCGATCAGCGTCTCCCCGTCCTACCAGAATTTCCTGCCAACCCACACCGATGCCATGGCCCTCTGGGAGGCGTGCGCCGCCCGACGACTTCCGGTCTTCGTGAGCCAGCCAGGCCCCATTCCGCCGGACGCCGTCCTCGCCTTCGACGCCCCGCTCCACTGGGACGAGCCGCTCCGCTCGATCGAGGGGCTGACCGTGGTCTTTCCGTCGCTCGGGTGGCCGTGGGTCGACGAGACCCTCGTCCTCCTCGCCAAACACCCCCGAGCTTTCGCCCATATCGCCGGCGTGGCTCGACGCCCCTTCGACGCCTACCGCCATCTCTCCACGGCCCTCGACCTCGGTGTGGCGGGGAGACTCCTCTTCGCCTCCGCCTTCCCGCTCGAATCGAGTGCCTCGGCCATCGAACGCCTCTACGCCGTGAACATCGTCGTCCACGGCACGACCCTGCCCAGCATCCCGCGGCGCGAACTGCAGGCCATCGTCGAACGAGACGCCTTCGCCCTGCTCGGGATCCGGGACCCGGCAGCCGTCCTCGCCCAAGGCGAGCAGGCCGCCCTTCTCGCCGCGGCCCGTTCCCTCCTCTCCGACCGATGACGATGCACCACCGCCCTCCGACCCCCCACCGCCGTCGCCTCGCCCTGGGCTTGACCGTCGCCTCGACGTGCTTGAGCGGGTGCGGCAACTACTTCACCTACGTGTTCGCCCCGGATGGTGCGTCGGTCCAGATCCAAGGGCTGGGGCCGAAGCCGGCCGCCCTCACCGCGGAACTGCCGCACGGGTCGTACATGGTGACCCCGTCGGAGTACTCGCTCTATGCGAGCGACCTGCCGCTCGAGACGATCCTCGCGGGAGGCGTCCAGAACGGGCAGTTTCTCCATGCCCAACTCCTCTGGATCCCCAAGCCCGGCATGACCCCGATCGACGAGACGGCCACCAACGTCGTCCTCCGCTACGTGATCGTGAGCGACGGCAAGGTCGGCGTCTACGGCGGTGCGGGCTTCGCGTGGCCGCGCGGCGATCTCGGCGTGAGCGACATGTCGCTCGTCGTCGAGGGCAGCTCACTCGCCCTTCTCGCCGCGAACGAGGGCTTCGTCGATCCGCTCACCCCGGCCAACCTCACCGGCACCTTCGTCGCCCCCTTCAACGAGGAGAAGACGCAGCGCTTCCGCCGCGGCATCAGCCAGATCGTCACCGATGCCTTCGAGGTCTCCCGCTGGGTCGACGGCTCGAAGCGGCCGATCAGCCCCGATCAGGTGCTTGCCTTGTTCGCCCCGGCCCCGGGATCCCCGTCGATGCCAGCGAGCGCCCCGAGCACCGCGGGATCGACCGGCTCGCGCTCCGGGTCCTGAGGCTCGAAGAGGTCGATCGTGCCGCCCCCGGCGGATGGGGCATGAAAACGGGCGTGTTCAAGGTAGAGCGGCCCGGGGGCGGCGCCGTACACGATGTCGCCGACCAAGGGCACCCCGAGATCGGCGCACATGACGCGGATCTGGTGGTAGCGGCCGGTGAGGAGGCGGATCGCGAGATGGGCTTCGCCCGGGCGGCGCGGCGCCGGGCGGGCCTCGAGGATCTCCATCCAGGCCGGATCACCCCCCGAGCGCACCACGATCGCCCGCCGTCCCTCCCGGCGAACGAATCGGCGATGGCGGCCGAGCAACTCGGCGAGGCGCACGCCGCCCTCGCCCATCGCGACCCGGGCCAGATAGCCCTTGATCCAGGAGCCGTTCCGGATGGACGCTGCGTGGAACGCGGCGCTCGCGGCGTCTCGAGCCACGCAGAGGTACCCCGACGTCACCCGATCGAGCCGATGCGGCAGTCGAGCCTCCGGCCATCCTTCCGTCCGGCGCACGCGGGCCAGGGCCGATTCCTCATGGGCATCGCCGGGAGCGTCGCTCGAGACTCCGGCCGGCTTGCGGACGACCACCTCACGCTCCGAGCGGAAGACGACGCGCAGCATGCCACTTCGCGCATCGCGCTCGGGTCGTGGTTGGGGGACGGGCATCGACAGGGGTCGTCTCGAGCAGTGGCCGTCCCCGGCTAGAGGCCAGGGTTAGGGGCCACGGTCAGGCCTTAATGAGCCCTTCGCGAATCGCGTAGCGGGCAAGCTCCACGCGGTCGTGGATGTCGAGCTTGTCCATCACGGTCGTGACGTGCTTGTCGACGGTCTTGATCGAGATGTTCATCATGTCGGCGATCTGCTTCTTGGCGAAGCCACGGCCGACGTAGCGGAGCACCTCGAGTTCACGCTCGCTGAGCCGCTCGCCCTTGGTGGCCCCGGCACCGCGCCGCACGCCTTCCGGCACGATCCGGTCCTGCACCGAGGTCGAGTAGTAGCTGCCCCCGCGGGCGATGGTGCGGATCGCCTCGAGCACGGCGTCGGCGCGATCGGCCTTGGCCACATAGCCCTTCGCTCCGACCTGTCGCGCCGACTGGATCATGCGATCGGCGACGGAGCCCGAGAGGACGAGGATGTCGACCTGCGGCCGCTCCTTGCGCAACTCCGCGATGAGCTGGAAGCAGTCCTTGCCCGGCATGTCGAGGTCGAGGACCAAGACGCGCGGCGATCGCTGGATCGCTTCGGTGTGCGCTTCCTCCGTGGTGGCCGCTTCGCCGACGACCCGGATATCGGGCGTTGCGTTCAGGACCCCCACGAGGGCAGATCGGATCAGGGCGTGGTCGTCGGCAATGACGACGGTGATCGGCTCAGGCATGTGATCGCTCCGGTTAGCCGCCGCACCTCTCAGCAGCATGGTAGCGAGCGGCCCCTCCGGGGGGAACGCTCCCACCGTCAATTTGACCCCATGTCGCTCCACCGCCACCGGCTAGGGACAACTTGGGGGTTTCAGGTGATTTCCCCGTAGAGGATCAGGGGTTCCGCGGGTTGTATGCGTGCCGTCGGGACGGGAACCGCCGTTTCGATTGTGGGGCTCGGGGTTCTGGGGAGGACCTCGAGGCAGCCCTTCGGTGATGGGCTTTCCGGTCGAGGCGGTGGGCCTCGGGCGGCAAGCGTGGACGGTGGCGTGCGGTGGAGACCGCACGACTGCACATCGGAACCGACCATGCACGTGCCGACAGACAGAGCAGCACTCGTCCTTCGCCTCTTCGACGAGTACTACGAACGGGTCTACGCGTTCCTTCGCAAGTCGACGACCCCGGAGGTGGCCGAAGACCTAGCCCAGGAGGTCTTCGTTCGACTGCTGCAGCACCCGCATCTCGAGCGGCTGACGCTGTCGGTTTCCTACCTCCTCAAGATCGCCCACAACCTGCTGCGACGGCGGTATAGCCGGGCCTGCCGCCTGAAGTCGCTGCTTGAGGCTCGACTCCGCGAGGCGGACCCCGACTCGGCCGCCCAGCGGGCCGACCGCGAGGCGCGACGGCCGGTCATGGTCGAGGCGACCAAGCTGGAGGCGGCCCTCGACTCCCTCACCAGCGACGAGCAGAACGCCGTTCGCCTCATCGTGTGCGAAGGGAAGAGTTACCAGCACGCCGCCGAGAGCCTCGGTGTCTCGGTGACCACCGTCAACAACTGGAAGCACCGCGGTCTGGTCAAGATGCGGCGGTTCCTCCAGGACGACCCGCAGGACCAATCCCAGCCGGTGCGGCAGCGGACCGAGACGCGGCGCCCCGCCGCTTTCGCCCGCGTGCGCCGGGCCGAGCATTGGGTTCGGGCCAACGAAGCCGGCTGAGGCGAGGTCAACGTCAGTGCTGCCGCAGCAGCACGAAGCCGAATCCTGACAGCACGATGATCAGGACGGCGACGATCACGATCTTCCAGCGCGATCGCCACCAACGGTCGATCGGCCGATGCCTCGAGGTGTCGCCACCGAGGTAGGCGAAGCACTTCGGGCAGACATCGGCCCCGTCCCAGACCTCCGCCCCGCAGTCGGGGCAGTAGGCGGTCTCGTCGCCGAAGCGGCGGAGATCCTCCTCACTCGGACCCTCGTCGACGGGACGGCGCGGCATGGCCGTACGATATCGGCCATCCGCCCGGCGACGTTTGGCGCAGCGTGCCCAGACCCACGGGCAACGGGCGGAGACTCGGAGACTGCCCCATGGCCGCGACACCGTCCACGATGCTGGCGCTCGGAACGACCGCCCCCGCCTTCGATCTCCCCGATGTGCGCGGAGGACGGGTCACGCTGGGCGACCTGTCGGACGCCAAGGCCCTGCTCGTGATGTTCCTCTGCAACCACTGCCCGTTCGTTCGCCACATGCGCGGGGAGCTGGCCAAGCTCCCGCGGGACTACGCGAGCATGGGGCTGGCCGTGGTCGGGATCTGCTCGAACGACCCCGAGCGATACCCGCAAGACAACTTCCCCGCCATGGTGGCCGAGGCCAAGGACGCGGGCTGGACCTTCCCCTACCTCCACGACGCCGACCAGGCGGTGGCCAAGGCCTACCGGGCGGCATGCACGCCCGACTTTTTCCTGTTCGATCGGGCGCGACGCCTCGCCTACCGCGGCCAGTTCGACGCCAGCCGCCCGAGCAACGGGCTGCCGGTCACCGGCCACGACCTGCGGGCGGCCATCGACGCGGTGCTCCGGGGCCAGTCGCCCGTCGCCGAGCAACTCCCCTCCTTGGGCTGCAACATCAAGTGGAAGCCCGGGAACGAGCCCGATTACACGCGGTCCTAAGCGGGCCCCGGGCCTGCTCTTGACGGGACTTCCTGAGGTGCTATTCTTCCCCTTCTCGCGGTCGGTCGTCGTCCAAGGTGGTGCGGACGAGGCCCGGAAGCGAGCCCTGCCTTCGGTTCGCCTGCCTCGGCCGATCCCCTGCGGATCACCCGAGCCGGGGGCCCCGAAAGGCCCGAAGGGGCGGTAGCTCAATTGGTTAGAGTACCGGCTTGTCACGCCGGTGGTTGCGGGTTCGATTCCCGTCCGCCTCGTTGGAACGAAGCCAAGGCCCTGTCCGATCGGACGGGGCCTTGCTGTTTCACCGGCCTTCCGAGCGAGGCGTGCCGCCCTCAGCAGTCGAACCAGCTTCGCCCGCATCCGCTCTCGACCTTGAGGGGCACCGCCAGTTGCATGGCCGCTTCCATGCCGTCGACGATCGCCGCCCGGGCGGCCTCGACCTCGGCCTCCGGGACCTCGAAGACCAGTTCATCGTGGATCTGGAGGAGCATCCGGGCCTGCGGATGCCGCTCCGGCACGCTCGCGTGCAGCTTGACCATGGCGACCTTGATGAGGTCGGCGGCGCTCCCCTGCACCACGGTGTTGATCGCGATCCGCTCGCCGAAGGCTCGCTCTTGGGGCTGTCGCGAATGGACCTGCGGCGTGGCCCGGCGGCGACCGAGGATGGTCTCCACGTAGCCGTCGCGGCGAGCCTTCTCCACGCAGGCCTCGAGGAAGTCGCCGATCCGGGCGAAGCGCTTGCGGTAGTCGTCAATGATCTGTTGAGCTCGCTCGCGGGTCACGCCGCGCCCGAGGCGGCGGGCGAGGCCGAAGGCCGTGATGCCGTAGACGATGCCGAAGTTCACCATCTTGGCCGTGGCCCGCTGGTCGCCCGTCACCTGGCCGGGATCGACGCCGAAGACCTCGGCAGCCACGGCCGTGTGGATGTCGGCGCCGCCGCGGAAGGCATCGATCAGGGCGGGGTCGCCGGAGAGGTGGGCGAGGAGGCGGAGTTCGATCTGCGAGTAGTCGGCCGAGACGAGGAGGTATCCCGGCTCGGCGACGAAGGCCTTGCGGATGTCGCGGCCGATCTCGGTGCGGATCGGAATGTTCTGGAGGTTCGGATCGCTCGAACTGAGCCGCCCGGTCGCGGTCACCGTCTGGTGGAAGCTGGCGTGGACGCGACCGGTCGACGGCAGGATCGCGGCCTTGAGCGCACCGAGGTAGGTCCCGACCAGCTTGGTGAGCTGGCGGTATTCGACGATCTTCCCGGGCAGCGGATGCCCGACCTCGGGATCGTCGGCCAGCTTCTCGAGGACCTCGACGTCGGTCGAGTAGCCCGTCTTCGTCTTCTTGACCGGCTTCAGGCCGAGCCCCGGCGGGGTCGCATCGGGCTTGTTGAAGAGGACGACCGCGAGCTGCTTCGGGCTGTCGGGGTTGAAGGGCGTCGGCGCGAGGCTCGATATCTCGCCCCGCAGGGCTGCGATCCGCCCTTCGAGGGCCCGCCGCTGGCGATCGAGTTCCTCAGGATCGACCTTGATGCCGTTCCACTCAAGCTCGGCCAGCACCTCGACCAAGGGCACCTCGACCTCGTCGAGCAGTTTGGCCATGCCGAGCGTCCGCAGCTCGCCGTCGAGGCGCTGATGCAGGCGGAGGGCCACGTCGGCGTCTTCCGCGGCGTAGGGGACGGCGTAGGCGAGGGACACCTGGTCGAAGGTCTTCTGGTGCGGCCCCTCCTCGCCGATCAGCGCGCTCAGCGGCAGCGTGCGGTACCCAAGCAGGTTCTCGGCAAGGGCGTCGAGGCTGTGGCTCGAGCGGGTGGCGTCGACGAGGTAGCTCTCGACCATCGAGTCCCCGACCACGCCGGCCAGCCGCAGGCCGGCGTTTCGGAGGACGTTCCGGTCGAACTTGAGGTTGTGGCCGACCTTGCGGACCGTCTTCGCCTCGAGGAAGGGTCGGAGGAGTTCGAGGGCCCGGGCCGGGTCCAGGTGGCTGGCCGCCTCAGGCGAGCGCATCGGCACGTAGACGCCGCTGCCTGCTGCGATCGAGAGGCTGACCCCGGCCAGGTTCGCGATGCGGGGCGTGAGCGAATCGGTCTCCGTATCGATGGCCACGACCGACGCGGTTCGCGCCGCCTCAAGCCAGGCGGAGAGCGACGCCTCGTCGCGGAGGGCCCGGTAGTCGCCGCTCGGCAAGGTCGGCTCGGGAAGGGCCTCGGGGGCCCGGGCGAAGAGCGTGCCGACGCCGTCGTCGACCGGAGGCGGAGCGGCCGCCTTCGGCTTGGGGGCCGCCGTCTCGCTCGGCACGCCGGCGATCGCCTTCAACTCGTCCCGATGCCGATGGAAGCCGAGTTCCCGCATCGCTTCGAGCAGCGGTTCGACCTGGAGCTTCTCGCGTCCGGTCGCGGTGTCGGCCAGGCGGAACTCGACCGGGCAATCGTCGCGGAGAACCACCAGCCGCTTGGACAGGGCGAGCGTGTCGCGGTGGGCGGCGATCGCCTCGCCCTTCTTCCCCTTCACCTCGTCGAGGCGCCGCAGCAACTCCTCGAGCGAGCCGAACTCGGTGATGAGCTGGGCCGCCGTCTTCGGCCCGACGCCGGGCACGCCTGGCACGTTGTCGACCGAGTCCCCCATCAGGGCCAGCATGTCGACGACCTGCTCGGGCTTGACCCCCTTCTTCTCGAAGAGCTCCTCGGTGCCGAGGAGATGCCCGGTGTGCACGTCGTAGAGCTTGACCTTCTCGTCGAGGAGTTGGCCCAGGTCCTTGTCCTTGCTGACGATCCGGATCTCGAGATCGGGCTCCTCGCGGCGCAGGCGACGCACCAGGGTGGCGATGACGTCGTCGGCCTCCATGCCCGGGCAGCCGTAGGTCTGGACTCCGAAGAGGGGCAGCAGCGTCAGGCAGCGATCGACCTGCGGTCCGAAGTCCGAGGGCGCCGGCGGGCGGTTCGCCTTGTACTCGGGGTAGATCTCGCTGCGGAAGGTGCCGCGATCGTCCGACACGTCGAGGACGACCGCGAGGTAGTCGGGCTTCTCCTCCTTCAGCACCTTGAGGAGCATGGCCACGAAGCCGAAGGTAAGGTTGGTCGGCTCGTTGGTGATCGGGCTGGTCAGCCCGCCGCGGATCGCGTGGTAGGCCCGGAAGAACTGGGCGTAGCCGTCGATCAGGTAGAGGCGCTTCGACATCGGCGTCTCCTCGCTCAGCGCTCCGCGGTCGCCGCGGCGTGCAGGCTTCCCAGTCGTTCGAGGTACGCGGGGCCGGGGACGAGCGAGCGGCGGGCCATCACGGTGCGGGCCACCTCGACGAACTTGCCGATCTGGTAGCTGCGCTCGCCGTCGTCGGTGAGCCACGCGAAGCGCCGCACGGTCGACGGCGGCGGCGTGCTGCGGGCCACCATGGCCCCGGTGCCGAGCACCGTGCCGGTCATGAGCCGCGTGCCGATCGCGCACTTCACGTGGTCGCCGATCACCGAGCCGAAGAAGATGCGGCCGGTTCGTTCTCGCGGGCCATCGGGCTCGAGCCGCACCGGGACCTCGCTGTAGGTGTTGAGGAGGTTCGAGTTGTCGGTGCCCGCCCCGAGGTTCACCCATTCGCCGACGATCGAGTCGCCGAGGTGGCCATCGTGGGCCTTGTTCGAATAGCCGACGATGCTCGTCCCGCCGATCTCGCCACCCAGCCGGCACTGCGGGCCGCAGGTCGTGTTGGCCTTGATGAGCGACCGGTCGGTGACCGTCGAGCCGGGGCCGATCGAGCACGGGCCGCACAACACGCTGAAGGGCCGGATCACGGCCTTGGCCCCGACCACGATGGGCCCGGCGCTCGCGTCGAAGACGACATGGGGGGCGATCGAGGCGCTCTCGTGGAGGAGGACGGGGTGCGAGCCCATCACGTCGGGACGGTTCCCGTCGAGGACGCGGTGGACGAGGGCGCCCGCCCCGGCCAGCAGGCTGCGCACGTCGTCGGCGATGCAGGCCCCGAGCTGGTCGAGGAGTCGCCACGGGGAGTCGAGGAGGTGCGTCTCGCTGGCCGTGACGCGGACACCCGAGGCAAGCCCCTGCCCGGCCACGAACGACTCGGCGTCGGCCCGTCCGAGGTGGGCAGCGACCAGCGAGCCGTCCGAGGCGAGGAGGGCACTCCCCAAGGCAAGGTCGGCGGCCAGCCGAGGCTGGAGAAGACGCCCGCTGACCAGGCGGAAGGCGTCGCCCGCCGGCAGCCGGTTGACCGGGCCGCCGTGCGACTCGCCGACCAGGCCGGCGAGGGTGGCAGGCACCACGCAGGCCACCGCCCGACCGAGGTGCTCGGCCAGGCGCTCTCCCGTGGTCCAGACGCCGGTGCGCAGGGCGAACACCGGTCGCAGGTCGCAGAGCGGCCCGAACCTCCCCTTGCCATCGTCGACGAGCACGAGTCCCGGGCTCTCAGCCATGCGGGCAATCTACCCGCGACGGGCCGACCACGGCGCAGCGGCCAGGAAGCCGAAGGCGCCGCTCGCCGCCTGGAGCGGGAGGATGGCCACCACGGCGAGGGCCCCGCTCGCCACGGCCCGCAGCGATTCGCGGCCGAGGTAGGCGAGAGCGCTTCGGTCGGGCATCCACGGCGGGTTGGTCCCCGCGTACCAGCCGCGGGCCGAGAAGATGGCGGTGGTGACGAGCATGCTCGCCAGGCAGAAGAGGAGGACGAGGACACCGGCGGCGAGCGGATTCCGCCGCACCACCATCGAACGGAGCGGCAGGACGAGCTGGGCGCCGAGCACGTAGCCGAGGGCGGCCGGCCCGATCAGGTGATAGGGCTGCTCGCCGGCGAAGAGCGAGGGGTTGGTGAGGTCGACGAGGAGCCCGGCCACGAAGGCCGCCCACAACGAGGTCTGGCGCTGGGCGTGGAGGCAGACGAAGACGACGACGCACGGCGTGACGGCCGGGCGCACCTCGCCGATCGCGAAGAGCCCGGTGAAGGACGTGTCGAGGACGATGGCCAGGATCAGGACCGCCAGATAGACCGCCCACCTCATGGCGTCCCTCCCCCGCCGCCGTCGGGCTCGCCGTCATCGACCAGCATCACCCGCGGCACGCGATAGGGATCGACCAAGGGGTGCACCCGCAGCCGCCGAACCAAGGGGGCGTCGTCGCGGGTGCCGACCGACTCGACCACGCCGACCCGCATCCCGAGCGAAGCCCGCGGCCATGTCTCGTCGGCAATGCAGGCGATCCAACCTTCGGCGATGTCGCCAGGCTGGGTGAGATCGACCGTCCAGCCGTTGTCGCCGTCGGCCTTGAGCACCCCGCCCGGGGCCTGGGACGTGGGAATGGTGCGATCGGGCGGATAGAAGCGGACGGCGAAGCCGGAGAGCGAGCCGACCGGGATCAAGGTCGACGTGAACCGGTCGAGGGTCGCGGCGGAGCGTCCGACCACGATGTCGCCGTCCCACGCCGCGACCATGCCGGGGTCGACGCCGTTTCGCGAGCCGGCGTTCACGGTGAGGGAGCCGATCGAGCGCCCGCTCGGGAGCTGGGTGCCGATCACCGCCGCGTAGACGATGCGCGGCGAGTCGCTCCCGTTGGCCCGCCGGATCGCCTCGCGGGTCTGCTCGAGGAGGGCGATGCGGCCGAGCAGCCCCTCCCGCTCCACCTCGAGCCGCTTCACTTCCTTCCGCAGCTGGTCGCGTTCGACCTCGAGGAGACGAAGCTCTTCCGGCTTGCTCGCCTTCGGATCGGGCATGGGCCGCAACCACTGCTGCACACCGCTCGCCGCGTGCTGCATGGGCACGAGCGGAAAGCGGACCACCTGGGCCAGGTCGCTGGTCCACCCCACCAGCCAGCGCGAGGGGAGGAGCGACAGGAGGATCGCCGCCAGGAGCGCCCCATGCCAGGCCCGGCGTTGCACGCGAGAGACGTTCTGCTGCCCGCGAACCATGCCCTGGGGTCCCTCGGCGACGCGTGCGAGCGGTTAGCCCTGGTCCGCGTCGGTCTCCATCGTCGCCTTCCACTCCTCGAGGTTCTCGAGGTAGACGCTGGTGCCGCGGGCCACGCAGGTCAGCGGATCGTCCGCCACCCGCACGTCGAGTCCGGTCGCGTTGGCGATGACCTTGTCGATGCCGCGGAGGAGGGCCCCGCCACCGGCGAGGACGATGCCGTTCTCGACCAGGTCGGCGGCCAGCTCGGGTTCCGCGTTCTCCAGCGTGCGGAGGACCGCCTCGGTGATGGCGCTCACCGGCTCCTGCAGGGCCTCGCGGATCTCGTCGCTCGTCACCACCGTCTTGCGGGGCAAGCCCGAGACCATGTCGCGGCCGCGCACGTCGAGGGTCAGCGTCTCCGCCATGGGGGCCGCGGAGCCGATCTCGATCTTGATCCGCTCCGCGGTCTGCTCGCCGATGGTGAGGCTGTAGGACTTCGTCATGTAGTTGATGACGGCCTCGTCGAAGTCGTCACCCGCCACCCGCACCGACTCGCAGGTGGCGATGTCGGCAAGGGTCATGATGGCCACATCGGTGGTGCCGCCGCCGATGTCGACGATCATGCTCGCCGTCGGCTCGACGATGGGAAGCCCGGCGCCAAGGCCGGCCGCCATCGGTTCCTCGATCAGGTAGACCTGTCGGGCTCCGGCCCGCTTGGCGCTCTGCAGCACCGCTTCCTTCTCGACCGCCGTGATGCCCGAGGGGATGGCGATGACCACCCGCGGTCCGAAGATCCTGCTCCGCCCGTTCACCTTTCGGATGAAGTAGGAGAGCATCGCCTCGGTGATCTCGAAGTCGCTGATCACGCCTTCCTTCATGGGGCGGATCGCGGAGATCGAGCCGGGCGTCTTGCCCAGCATCTCCTTGGCCGCCCAGCCCACCGCCGTCCCGTTGTTGAGGACCTTGTTGGTTCCCTTGCGCACGGCGACCACCGAAGGCTCGTTGAGCACGATGCCCTCGCCTCGCACGCACACCAGGGTGTTGCACGTGCCGAGGTCGATCCCCATGTCGACGCTGAACCAGCCCAGCAACTTGTCGAAGTTCACGGAACGCCACTCCGCACCCACCCGTCGGGCCACGTCTCGTCGCCGGTCGTCCGTGCCGACGCGAAGGCGAGCCCGCGGTGAGGCAAGTCCAGAAGGAGATACGAGGGAACGATAAGCGAGAAAGGCCCGCTTGTGCGGGCCCTTCCCGAAGGTTCGGAGGATGTTGCCGTCGCCGCCGGCGAAGGCCGGCGTCGAGGGGTCACTTCACGACGGTGAACGGACCACCCTCGGACGACCCGACCGTCGAGTGGTCGGTGTTGGCGAACACCAAGGCCACGACGCCCAGGATCAGGACGAGGGCCGCCGCGCCGAGGAGGGCGGTGAAGACGTCGAGTTCGCCGCTGGCACGCCGGAGAGGAGAGTTGAGCTGGGACATGGTGGATTCTCTCGTCGCTTGTGGCTGGCCCGCCGGCCCTTGCGGGCAGAGCGGAGGCCGGGTGCTACGGGTGCTCACTCACCCTTGCGGGCGATCGACTTCTGGCCGACCGCGGCGGTGCCGCGGGAGG
>JBGAKK010000061.1:0-27610 GCA_044224425.1 Phycisphaerales bacterium | reverse complement strand
GAACGGCTAACAACCAAACGTACGACAGTGACGCAACGCACGGGGACACCGACCATGGCGCGACGGTTCATCGGCATCTTCCTTCTCTCGGCGGCGGCCCTCCTCCTGCAGGTGACGCTGACCCGCGTCCTGTCGGTGTCGCTCTGGTACCACTTCGGGTTCCTGGTGATCTCGACCGCGCTCCTTGGGTTCGGGGCCTCGGGCTCGCTCCTCTCGGTGTGGACCGGGCTGCGCGAGCGCTACCCGCTCGATCGGGCCATGTCGCTGATCACGCTGGGCTTCGCAGTGAGCGCCGTGGTCTGCTTCCGCCTCATGCAGAGCGTTCCCTTCGAGCCGTTCAACGCCCTCACCGATCGGATGCAGTTGGTGTGGACGCCGGCCTATCTCCTCCTGATCGGAGCGCCCTTCTTCTGGGCCGGCCTCGGGATCGGGCTCCTCCTCACCCGCGGCAAGGAAGCGGTGAACCGGCTCTACGCCTGGGACCTCGCCGGCGCGGGGCTCGGGTGCATCGCGGTGGTGCTCGTGATTCCCTTCTTCGGCGGCTCCGGCTCGGTGGTGGTCGCCGCAGCGGTCGCGGCCCTCGCTTCGCTCGTCTTCGCCCTGCCGGCGCATCCGGGGGCGGCCGCCGTGGCGGGACTCCTCGCCATCGGGTTCGGGCTGGCCGCACCGACCGCCGAGGCGTGGCTCCCCATCACGCTCACCGCCAACAAGACTTCGCGCGGGGCGGTGCCGCTCCACAGCGAGTGGGACGCCTTCTCGAAGATCGACGTGTTGGAGCGGCCCGCCGATCCCGCCAAGGGCACGCCGACGAGCCGCACCTTCCGGATCGACGGCGGCACGGCCTTCACCGGCTCCCCCGATCCCAAGAAGTGGATCGCGGCCCTCGATCGCGGCGAGGCCATCAGCCAGCCGCCATCCTTCCGCGGCCTCGGCCCGTCTTTCGTCGGCAAGCGCCAGCCGAGCGTCCTCGTCATCGGCTCGGGGGCTGGAGCGGAGACGCTCGAAGCCCTCCTGCGCGGGGCGGGGCACGTGACGGCCCTCGAGATCAACCCGATCATCGCCCGCATCGCCCGCGACGATCCCTTCTGGTGCGGGCTCTTCACGCGGCCGAACGTCGACCTCTACGCCGAGGAAGGCCGGAGCTTCGTGCAGCGCTCGGGGACCACCTACGACCTGATCGTCTCCGTGCACACCATCAGTAACGCCGCCATGGCCGCCGGCGCCATGTCGCTCGCCGAGAACTACGTCCTCACCCGCGAGGCGTTTGACGACTACCTCGAGCATCTCGCGCCCGACGGGACCATCTACTTCACGCGGCCCGAGGCCCAGTTGCCGCGGCTCTTCGCCACGGCGCGGGCGGCCCTCGAAGCGCGCGGCGTGACTGATCCGAGCCGGCACCTCTATGCGTGGCGGGATCGACCGGAGGAGGGAGGCGGCGCGTTCACCGCGGCCTTCGTGATGCGGAAGACGCCCTTCAGTGACGCCGAGCTCGCCGCCATGGACGCCGAGGTCCTCCGCGACAGCGAGGCGCCGGGCGATCGCCAGCTTCTCTACTCGCCGGCCCGCGGCCCGGAGGTTCCGAACGAGGGCGGCCTCGCCTACGCGACGGGCACGGAGCTCGCCATCTACCGCGACCTGCTCACGGCCCGCGACCCGGTCGCCATCTGGGAAGCGAGTCCGATGCAGCTCGCCCCGGCCACCGACGACCAGCCCTTCTTCAACCATCGGACGCGCTGGTCGAGCCTCGACCTCGCCACCTTGGGCGACGTCTTCCGGCAAGAGGGCCGGGCCCGCATGGCCCTCGAGGATCGGCCCGTTGCGGAAGTCACCCTTCTCGTCATGCTCGTCGAGAGCGCCGCCATCGCCCTCGTCCTGATCCTCCTGCCGCTCTGGCGCTTCCACGCCACCGGATTGCGGAGCCAAGGAGCGGGCCGGTGGATGGCCTACTTCGCCATGCTCGGCGTCGGCTACATCCTGGTCGAGATCGTCCTCATCCAACGCTTCACGCTCTTCCTCGGGCAGCCGGTCCTGACCTTTGCCATCGTCCTCGCCGGGTTGCTGGTCTCCTCCGGCGTGGGGGCGCTCCTGAGCGAGCGCCTCGCCGAGCGCGATCCGCGCCGCGGCCTCCGGCTGGTGCTGCCACTCCTCCTCCTCGGTCTCCTCGCCATGGGCTTCGGCGGACGGGCCGCGGTCGGTTGGGCCCTGGGCTGGTCGCTGCCGGCCCGGATCGGCATGACGCTCGCCCTCATCGCCCCCCTCGGGATCCTGATGGGCATGCCGTTCCCGCTCGGAATGCGGGCCCTCCAGCAGTCGGGGACAGCGCTTCTCCCGTGGAGTTGGGGCGTCAACGGCTTCTTCACCGTCATCGGATCGGTGCTCGCCGTGATGCTCGGCATGACCATCGGCTTCACCGGGGCCTTGGTCGTGGCGGGCGTGTGCTACGCGGTGGCGTTCGCCACGCTCGCCCTCGGCGCGGCACCGCCGACGGTGGGTGCGTCGCCGTCGTGCCCGGGCACGGGCGGGTGACCGACAATCCCGGCATGACCAGCGAGGGCACGGTGCGGAGCGAGCGACGGGCGATCACCGAGGGCTACCTCGAGGCCCTCGGCCTCGCCGAGGCGCAGACGTCGCTCGCCTCCTTCGGGCGATCAACGGTCGCCACGTGGCGACGTCTCCCTTCGCCAGCGTCGGCCCGCGGCTCGGGCGCGAGCTGCCTCTTGATCTCGCCTCCCTCTTCGATCGGATCTGCGTGCGCCGCCAGGGCGGCTACTGCTTCGAGCAGAACGGCCTCCTCTACGGGGTCCTCGAGGAGCTCGGCTTCCGCGTCACGCTCTGCCTCTGCCGGGTGATCCTCAACAGGCCGATCTACCCGGGGCTCACGCACCGGATCAGCCTCGTCGAGATCGACGATCGGCGGTGGATCGCCGCTCGAGCGCCCGTGATGGGGCGAGGGGACGCGCGTCGGTCGGGCCACACTGATGGCAAGGCGGTCGCCCCGAGGCCGCAGGGCCGAGGCATTTGCCGCAGAGCCGCAGAGCCCCTCGCAGAGCAGAGGGGCATTGGGGGTGCAGGTCGGGCGGCGATCGCCGCTCGATGACGGCCTTCTTGAGCGCGAGGCAGAGCTCGTGGACCTCGGCCCGGGACATCGGCCCTTGACGATCTGGTTGAGCAGCTCGAGCGAGCTCGGCATCGTCAGGCTGGGGTGCCTTCGGGACTTGCCCCGCATGCGGACTCCTTCGGAGATTCATGTCTCACACACAGAATTGCTGACAGGTCCGAGGCCGCCGCTCGGACCCCAACGCCCATGACGGCCCGACCCGAAGCCCCAATTCTCCTCTCTGCTCCGCGACGGCTCCGCGCCCTCCGCGCCTCCGCGGCAATCCGCGGTTCGAGATCGTTTGGCGGACGAAGCCGAACGCCGTCGCGTACGCGCGAGGCGACAAGGCATGGCCGCCCGCGCCCGCCCGCGGTAACCCGGATCGAACGCCCATGACGGCCCGACCCGCACCCCCAATTCCCATCTGCTCTGCGAGGACCTCTGCGCACTCTGCGGCTCTGCGGCAAATGCCTCGGACCTGCGGCCAAGGCTTCGGCCGATCGCCCCAACTCCCTCACCGTGCTCCGCCCCCTCCGCCCCTCGCTTCCCGCACAATAGAGCGCCGCCGAACGGATCCTCCGCTCGACTTCGACCTCTTCCTCCTCCACGCCCACCTCCCACCCTCATGCCTCACGCAAACCAACTGTCCAGCCGCGTGATCGTCCTCACCGGCGCCGCGAATGGGATCGGGGCAGCGGCGGCCCGGGCGATGGCGGCGGCGGGGGGACGGCTGGTGCTTCTCGACGTCGACGCCGAGGCCCTCGCTCGGCTCGCCTCGGAGCTCGGGTCGAGCGTGGTGATCGCCAAGGCAGTCGACGTGCGCGACTTCGCGGGGCTCGAAGGCGTCGCTGCGGAGCTTCTCGCCCTCGATCTCGGAGTCGACGTCCTCGTCAACAACGCCGGCGTCTACGCCCAAGGTCCGCTGCTCGAACTTCCCGCCGGCGAACTGGAGCGCTGCCTCGAGGTCAATCTGCTCGGACTCGTCCGCTGCTGCCGGGCCTTTGTGCCGCTCATGAGGCAAGGCCACGGCGGACAGGTGATCAATGTCCTCAGCGAGTTCGCGTGGCTGCCCTTCCCGAACAAGGGTTCCTACTGCGTCTCGAAGGCCGCCGCGGCGATGGCCTCGGCGTGCTTGCGAAGCGAGCTTGCTCGGCGCGGCGTGCGGGTCACCGATTTCGTTCCGCCAGCGGTCGACACCGGACTCGTGCGTCGGGCGTCGACCGGCGATCCGCCAGCCTTGGCCCGCGAGGTCGAGGTCGTGCGCCGGCACGGCACGTCGGCGAGGGCGGTAGGCGAGGCCATTGCCAAGGTGATCGCACGGCCGCGGGATCGCGTCGTGCTCGGCTTCACGCAGCGCATGGCGATCCTTGGCGCGCGGCTCGCGCCGGCCCTCGCTCGGCGCCTTGCTTGGCGGGCGGCGGTGCGGCTTGGGCTCGCCCCAGACTGAGGTCGCATCGGACTCGCTTCTGGAGCGCTTCTCGGGGCTTCTCGGGGGAGCGGGGTCCCGCCGCCAACCGCGAGTACACTCGCGGCGAGGTTCCCGATGCCCATCTCTTCGGCCTGCTCCGCCCTCGTCGCCCTCGCCCTCCTCTCGCCGTCCGCTTGGGCCGGGGGCGATCGAGCCCCGTCCGGCCCCCGCAGCGCGGACTGGATGCTCGACGGGCGCGGGGCGGTGGCGGGCATCGAAGTCACCGAGCGCGACGCGGTCCTCGACAACGGCCTCCTTCGCCGCCACATCCGGCTGGTCCCCAACGCCGCCACCGTCGCCTACGACAACCGGATGACCGGACAGTCCGAACTTCGCAGCGTGCGCAGCGAGGCTCGGGTGACGCTCGACGGGAAGAGCTACGAGATCGGCGGGCTGCTCGGCCAGCCGATCCACAACTTCCTGCGGCCGGCGTGGCTCGATCGCCTGACCGCCGACCCCGCCGCGTTCCGCTTCGTCGGCCTGCGGACCGGCCCCACGCACGAGCGATTTCCGTGGAAGCCGCGCGGCGCGTGGCTTTCGGCGGAGCATCCCTGGCCGCCGCCCGGGCGGTCGCTCGAACTCGACTTCGACGCGCCGGCCGGTCCGGTCGAGGCGTCGCAACACGCCGGCGTGCGGGTGACCGTCTGCTACGAGATCTACGACGGGTTGCCGGTCCTCAGCAAGTGGCTGCGGATCACGAACGGCCGCAGCGGGCCGGTGCGGGTCGATCGTGTCGTCTCCGAGATCCTGGCCTGGGTCGAGCCCGCCCCGGTCATCGACGGCAAGCAACCCGCCTTCGACGAGGCGGGGCGGTCGATCCACGTCGAGTCCGACTACGCCTTCGGCGGCACCATGGAAGGTGGCTTCGCCGGTCCGGCCGTCGAGTGGAAGGTCGATCCGCTCTACGCGACGCAGGTGAACTACGACCGGTTGACGCCCTGCCTCCTCGAGTGCGGGCCGAAGGTCGGGCCCGGCGTCGTCCTCGCCGCGGGGGCGACCCTCGATTCGCCGCGGACCTTCGAACTCCTCTACGACTCGAGCGATCGCGAGCGCCGCGGCCTCGCCCAGCGGCGGCTCTATCGGGCCATGGCCCCGTGGGTGCAGGAGAACCCGCTCCTCTTCCACGCCGCGTCGGCCCGGCCCGAGCGGGTCCGCGAGGCGATCGACCAGGCGGCCGAGGTCGGCTTCGAGATGGTGATCATGACCTTCGGCAGCGGCTTCAACATCGAGTCGCCGAGCGCGGCCGAACTGGCCACGCTCCGCGAGCTGCGGGAGTACGCGACGTCGAAGGGGATCGCCCTCGGCGGGTATTCGCTGCTCGCTAGCCGCTCGATCGACGCCGCCAACGACGTGGTGAACCCGGCCACCGGCAAGCCCGGCGGATTCGCCATCTTCGGCCAGTCGCCCTGCCTGGGGTCAGAGTGGGGACGGGGCTACTTCGCCGCCCTCCGCAACGGCTTCGAAGCGACGGGGCTCGATGTCCTCGAGCACGACGGCAGCTACCCCGGCGACCGCTGCGCGTCGACCACCCATCCCGGGCATGTCGGCCTCGACGATTCGCAGTGGACGCAGTGGGTGGCGATCAGCGACTTCTACCGCTGGTGCCGCGGGCGCGGCGTCTACCTCAACGTGCCGGACTGGTATGCCTTGGTCGGGGCCAGCAAGTGCCCGATGGGCTACCGCGAGACCAACTGGTCGCTGCCCCGCGAGGAGCAGGAGATCATCGAGCGGCAGAACATCTACGACGGGACGTGGACCAAGCCCCCGACCATGGGCTGGATGTTCGTGCCGCTCATGGAGTACCACGGCGGCGGGCCGGCGGCGACCATCGAGCCGCTCGATGCCCATCGCGACCACTACCGCCGTCGCCTCGACAACCTGCTGGGGGCGGGGGTGCAGGCGTGCTTCCGCGGGCCGCGGCTCTACGACACGCCGGCCACGCGCGACATGGTCAAGGAGCGGGTGGCGTGGTTCAAGGCGAACCGGGCCATCCTCGAGTCGGACCTCGTGCACGGCCGGCGGCCCGACGGCCGCGACATCGACTGGATGCTGCACGTCAATCCAGCCCTGCCGACGCAGGCCATGCTCATCGTCCACAACCCGTTCACGGAGCCGGTGTCGCGGACCATCACCGTGGACCTCTCCGCATCGGGGCTCAAGGGCCAGGCCACCATGCGCGGAGCAAGCGGCGAGCGGCGCCCCGTGGCCATCGACGGGCGCGGCCGGGCCGACATCGACGTCGAGGTGCCGGCAGCGGGGATGGCGTGGGTGGCGTTTGAGAGCGGGGAGTAGGGGAGGGCGCGGCGGCGTGGGTCGCGGGGGCCTTCCGCCTCACGGCGATCCTTCGTCGACGCGGCAGCCGCGTGGGTGAGCGGTTAGCCCGTCCTCCTGAGCCGCGGAACGGCGCGGCGAGGGCGGCTGGCGGCGAGGTCGTGGTGCGCCTGGAGGTTCAGCCAGAACTCGGGGGTGGTGCCGAGGGCCTGGGCGAACAGCCAGGCGGTCTCGCTGGTGACGCCGCGCCGTCCGCGGACGATCTCGTTGACCCGCTGCAGTGGGACGCCGATGTGCTGGGCGAAATCGACCTGGGTGACGCCGAGCGGGGCGAGGAACTCCTCGCGGAGGATCTGGCCGGGATGGATGGGGACGCGGGAGGCGGGGAGCATGGGGTGGTCTCAGGAGTGGTAGTCGACGATGCGGACGTCGTGGGCGTATCCGGAGTCCCAGCGGAACACGACTCGCCACTGCTCATTGATGCGGATGGAGTGGAAGCCTGCGAGGTCGCCTCGGAGGGCCTCGAGTCGGTTGCCCGGGGGGACCCGGAGGTCAGCGAGCTGGGCGGCTGCGTTGAGCATGTCGAGCTTCCGGAGGGCCGGTCGTACCAGGTCGGGCGGAAGCCGCGGCGGCCGCGTGCCGTGGAGGAAGAGCCGTTCGGCGACCTTGTCAGCGAAGGACGCGATCATCGACCGGGGATCGTAGTGATTGCACGGGAGCCATGCAACACGGGGTCCTCAAGTCGCTGCCCGGGGGCGATCTGACGAACGACCGCGAGTTAGCAAGCCCCCATTGATCCCTTTCAAGGAGGGCACACACGATGGCGACACAGGTCGATGCGGCGCCGCAGCCCCGGAGCGACGAGGCCGAGCATGAGGAGGACCGGCATCGCGGCAGGGGCGGGCACGGTCGCGAAGTAGATGTTGTCGGTCCAGATGATGCCGAAATCGCCACCGAGCAAGAACCGCACGCGATCGAACGCGAAGGCGGTGGTCACGCCAAGGAATTGCTCTGGTCCGGCTGTCTGGGCAGGGAACTGCCCGACGAGGGCGTCGCCGAGATAGAGCTTGTACTTCCACTGCGACGACGGGCTGTGGGCAGCGATGGCGTGCATGGGTCCGTCGAACTTCACCTCGAGGACCCCGTTCGGGTCGATCCCCCAGCCGTCCTGCGGGAATAGCGACGGGATGTTGTGCACCAGGTTGAACGGGTTCACGAAGTGGATGCCGAGGTCGGCGTACTGCTCCGTGATGATCGTGTTCGGGGCGAAGCCCGTGAAGTCGCACGTCGAGTGGCCGTCGGGCGTCGCGGCCTGCCAGTCGGCGAAGGACTGGAAGATGGTGATACCGGCGGCCGCGGGGTGGGCGGCCGCGATGGCGACGAGGGCGGCGACCACGCCGCGGGCGGGCGGGCCGACATTCACAAGGGCGTATCGCATCGCTCGTCCCTTTCGACCGGTGTCGCCGTGATCGACAACACCCGCCCCTCCGTGCTCGGCGATCGATCCGAGCGAGGCCGGCGCCCGCGGCAGGCTCGCGGATCGCCACAAGGAGCATAGCGGCGGGCCGGTCGGGATCGCCCGGGAAAGCGGGCGTCAGGGCGTTCGAAAAGGTTCGGGCATTCGAAAGGGAATGTCCACCGTGTCCTCGCCCTTCGAAACGCGCGAAATGGTGTGTCCACTGTGCCCCAAACGGTGTGTCCACTGTCCCCCCCCGTCGACTGCGGCGGTCCGCGTGAGCGAGGGGCATTCGAAAGGGTGTCTCCAGTGTGTCCTCGCCCTTTGCCCTCGCCCCTCGAAATGGTGTGTCCACTGTGCCCCGGCGTGGGCGGGGGCATTCGAAATGGTGTGTCCACTGCGCCGTGCCCCTCGAAATGGTGTGTCCACTGTGTCCTCGCCCGGGTGTTCCACGGGGTACGCTCCCCCCGATGGCGAGTGAAAGGCCGCTCCAGATCAGCCTGCGCCGGACCACCGCCGCCGACCTACGCTCACTCCATCGGTGGGAGCTCGACCCGGCGTCGAACGCGGTGGCGGGCACCAAGCCGCGCGATTGGCCGACGTTCAAGGCACGTTGGGAGGAGATCCTCGCCGATCGGGATGGGGCGGGCACGGGCGTCACGCCCCGCGTGATCTTCGCGGACGGCGTCCTGGTCGGGGCGGTCAACATCGCTCCGCACAACGGGCTCGATTCGATCGGCTATTGGATCGACCGCGCGCATTGGGGACGCGGCATCGCCTCGCGGGCGGTGGCCTTGATGCTCGAGGAGTTCCCGCGGCGTCCGGTGGCAGCGACCACCTCCGGGCACAACCATGCCTCGATCCGCGTCCTCGAGAAGTGCGGGTTCGAGATCGTCTCCCGGTGCATGACCGGGGAGACGCCGCGGACGGTGCAGCGGGAGACCGTCACGCTGATGCTGCGGGCGTGATTGAGGTCAGGTAGCCCGAGGCGGAGACGTACTGGACACACCCTTTGAAAGGTCGCGGGGCCGTACTGAGGGCCGTACTGGACAGACACGTTCGCACCCGTACCGATGAGATCCGCACCGTCGCCAGCGCCCCGGCCGACCGCGGACCGAAGTCCGGGAAGTCACGATCGCGGTGGTTTTCCGGCGCTTGCTATCGGCCCGGCCTCGTCCTCGGCGCCCCCGGCACTCCGCTGAAACGCGCCCGCATGTGTTGCGGCGGGGTGGTGCCATCGCCCATGATGCGACCTCCTGTCGCGACCGCGAAAACCGCCGTCGGCGGTCAACGGTCGCGGCTTCGTCCTGGCCCTGTCCAGTCCAGCATCCCCGTGGAGGCTCGTGTGAAGTTGTTGCCATCTCGCCGAACAGTCCGGTCGTTCCTCATCGCCATGGGTTCCATGGCTGCCCTTCTCGCCAGCATGCTGGCTTCCCCGCTGGCCCACGCCGGCGGCGGCGGTTGTTGCCCTGGGGATCTCGATGGGGACGGCGTGGTCGGGGCCATGGACCTGGCCATCCTCCTCGGAGGCTGGGGTCCGTGCTCGGCTTCCTGCCAGTCGACGACGGTGGTGGGCACCGTGATCTTCCCTGATGGAACGCCTGTGCCCGACGCGGTCGTGGTGACCGACCAGGGTGGAAGCGGCGTCGCCGGTCTGCACGGCGGGTTCGGCTTCCCGGTGAGCATGAGCGGCCAGCCCTCGTCGATCGTCGTGACCGCTGCGTACACGGTGCAGAGCATCACCTACGCCGGGACCAAGACGGTCTCGCCGGTCGCCTTCGACGGCGCCACCGATACCGGCCCGATCGAGCTCGTGGCGACGTCGAGCTGCCCGTCCTCGTGGCTCCCGGGCTTCGGCGGAGCGGACTTCCTCACCGACAACGTGCAAGCCATCGCCACCTTCGATGATGGCACCGGCCCTGTCCTCTACGTCGGCGGGAAGTTCATCTCGGCCTCCGGTCCGCCGATCAAGTTCCTTGCCAAGTGGGACGGCCAATCGTGGTCCACGGTCGGAACCGGCCCCACCGGCATGGTCAACACCTTGCAAGTGTTCGATGACGGCAGCGGACCGGCCCTCTTCGTGGGCGGCGCCATCCCCCTTGGCGCCGGCGGAGTGGTGAGCCCCAACGTGATCAAGTGGAACGGCACCACCTGGTCGGCGGTCGGGGCGGGGCTCAACGGCACTGTGAAGAGCCTCTGCGTGTACGACGACGGCACCGGTCCGGCCCTCTTCGCAGCGGGCGACTTCACCGCCTCGGGCGCCGCGCCGATGAAATACGTCGCCAAGTGGAACGGGTCGACCTGGTCGCCGCTCGGAAGCGGCCTCGGGGCCGCGGGATACGCCCTCGCCGTGTTCGACGACGGCACCGGTGGCGGGAAGCAGCTCTACGTCGGCGGCGGCTTCGTGACCGCCGGCGGAAACCCGGCCAACCTCATCGCGCGGTGGAACGGGTCGGTGTGGAGCCCGCTCGGGAGCGGTGTCAGCGGGGCCTTGGTCCGCTGCCTGGCGACCGTCGATCTCGGTCCGCCGAGCGGCCTGAGCCTCTTCGTCGGCGGGAATTTCGTCCTGGCTGGCGGGATCGGGGTGGGCCACATCGCGCGATGGGACCTCGGGACGTGGTCGAGCGTTGGCGGTGGCGTCGATTCCCCCGTGTATGCCCTGACCAGCTACGACGACGGCACCGGTGGCGGGGTCGCACTCTTCGTGGGAGGCGGCATCCAGAACGCAGGTGGGGTGCCTGTCGCAAATCTGGCCAAGTGGAACGGCACCAGCTGGTCCCAAGTGGGCGGCGGACTGCCGGCCTCGGTCCTCTCGTTCGGCTACGGCCAGATCGGCGCCGGCACCAGCCCGTACCTCGTGATCGGCGGACAGTTCGCCAGCAGTCCCTCCGGCGATCCGCGTCTCGCCCGATGGGGGTGCAGCGTCGCCGACGAGGGGCGGAAGCGCTGAGCAGGCAGCGGCGCGGGGCGCGTTCGACAGACCCCTGCGCGGGTCCATGTGACCGAAGGAACAGCGACAACGCCCGGCCGATCGGCCGGGCGTTGTCCATGGTCGCGGCGGGGGGGGCCTACTGGACAGACACGTACCCGAGGTCGTACCGCGAGTTCGCACTTCGAAAGGGTGTGTCCAATGGGTCCATTTTGGGTCCAAAGGGTGTGTCCATTGGGTCCATTTCACCCCGAGGTCGTAGTTCGAGGTCGCACCCGCAAAGGTGTGTCCACTGTGTCCAGGCCAAAATGGTCTGTCCACTGTGACCCGAGCCGGTCAGCGCCCCGGTCCCCGCCTCGAGCAACGAACGACGGCGGGACGGAGCGTCTGCTCCGTCCCGCCGCGGTTGCCAAGGAATCGGCCGTACGGCCTCAGGCGTGTCGAGCGACGCTCGTCACGGACACGCCCCCCAGGCCCCGAGCAGGATGGCGAGGTCGTCGGAGGCCACCACGCCGCTGCCGTTGAGGTCGGCGCTACCCGGCCCACCCCACTGCCCGAGGAGGATGGCGAGGTCGTCCGCGCCGACCGACCCGCTCTGGTTGACGTCGCCGACGCAGGGCGTTCCGCACGAGCCCGTCTGGCTGACGGTCAGCGTGGCGTTCCCCGTCCCTCCGTTGAACGAGCCGAGCTCGATCACGTAGCGCTGGCCGCAGGTGGTCGGGAAGCTGATCTGGGCGAGGATGCCGCAGGGCGGCCCGTCGTCGTTGCAGCCGATCAGTTGGAGCGATCCGCAGTTTCCGCTGTACACCGCGAGGCGGGTGTCGAAGTCCGTCCCCGGGCTACAGGTCGAAATCGTCGCCATCCCGTCGGCGGTCGCGTCGTAGGTGAAGAAGGCGCTGTTGTAGATCCCCAGTCCGTAGCCCTCGTCGCATTCGGGCGGCAGCATCGTCGCCCCGGTCATCCCGATCGTGCTCACCTGATTGGCGCCGAGGGAGAGCGGTGCGGCGGACTCGCAGGTGTCGGGGCAAGTGCCCGCTTGGGCGATGGTGAGGAAACCCGAGCCGGGGCCGAAGTTGTCGGGGTTGTTGCCGAGGACGATCGTGTACGCCTGGCCGCAGATCGTCGGGAAGGAGAGTGACGAACTGAAGAAGTGGCAGCCGTCGCCGTCGTCGTTGCAGGCCATCCAGATCGGGGCGGCGCAGGACCCTGCGAAGACGCCGAGCCGGGAATCGAAGTTGATCCCCCCGCAGGTCGAGACGGTCGCCATCCCGCTCGCGGGCGCCACGTAGGTGTAGAAGACGTCGTTGGCGATGACCATCGGATCGCCACCGCTGCATCCGGCGGGGGCCACCGTCGAGCCGGTCGCCCCGATGGTGGTGATCGGATGCTCACCCACCGTGAGCGGCGTGGCGTTGGCGCATTGGTCGTTGCACAAGAGGCCGTTCTGGTTGATGGTCAGCATCCAGTTGCCGATCGAGCCATTCGCCGAGCCAAGAGCGATCGTGTAGACCTCCCCGCAGGTCGCATAGAAGCTGACCGCCGAGAAGATGCCGCAGGCGTCGTCGCTGCAGGCCAGCCACTGCGGGTCCGTGCAGGCGCCGGCGAAGACAGCGAGCCGCGAGTCGACCGGCGTGTCCTGGGTCCCGCAGGTCGAGATGGTGACCGAGCCGGTGGCCGGGGCGATCCACGTCCAGAGCGAGCCTTGGTGGATCGTCATCGGAGCTAGTAGCCCGCATGTCGCGGGGACCGTGATGTCGCTCGCCCATGGGTACCAGTTGCCGGCGTTGTTGGCGCCCTGGAACACGGGGAAGGCGTGATCGCACAGGTCGGTCGAGAAGCAGCCGCCGGTCTGGCTCAGGGTCAAGCTGCCGGTGCCGGCGCCCAGCAGATCGGGGGAGTAGGAGCCGAGCACGATGGTGTAGGTCTCGCCGCAGACCGTCGGGAACTCGATCGCCGAGTGGCTGCCGCAGGCGTCGTCGTTGCAGGCCACGAAGACCGGGGCGGCGCAGGTGCCGGTGAAGGCGGCCAGCACGCTGTCCCAGTCGACGGTCCCGCAGGTCGACACCGTGGCGGTTCCGGTCGCCGTCGCGACGTACCGATAGAAGACGTCGTTGAAGATCGCCGGCAGGGGGGTTCCCGAGCAGCCCCCCGGGACCGTGGTGGCGCCGGTGGCGTTGACGATCGAGACCGCGGTCGTGCCTTCGGAGATGGTGGTGGGCTGCCCGCAGGTGTCGTTCGAAGGCGTCGATGGCAGGCGCCGCAGGGTGACGTCGTAGCTCACGCCGCCCGCGTCGGGCCCGGTGCCGGTCAAGCTGGCGGTGGCGTCGATGGTCAGGGTGTAGGTGCCGTTCTCAAAGAGCACGGTCTGGTTCCATCCCGACGGGCTCCCGTAGGTGATGTTGACGCCAGGGCCGACGAGATGGACGGAGCCGCTGGCGAAGATGTCGGCCAGCGAGCCGTGGAAGTCAAAGGACATCTTCTGGCCGCTCGGGAGCCCGCTGACCGCCAGGCTGATCTGGGCGTGATCGGAGGTTTGGCAGAGGCCCGAGTTCGGCCCCAGCTCGACCCAGAGCGACGCCGACCCCGCGAACCCGGTGGTCTGGTTGCCCACTCCGAAGTCGAACCATCCCGAGTTGCTCTGGAGGAGCGCCGAGGCGCCGGCAACGCTGGCGGCCTCGTCAAAGGCGACATCGGTGTACATCGTCCGGGGGGTGATCGCGTACCCCCCCGAATCGGCCTGGCCTGAGGGGACGGAGGCGAGGATCGACCCGCTCCGGTTGTCGCCGACCGCCGTGACTGTCTGGGCCACGACCGCGTCCGCCATCGCCAGGCTGATCGCCAGCCCAGCCAATCCAAACAAGATGCTCGCCTTTGGGTTCATCGCTGCCGGTCCTGCTTCGGGGATCCACGCCCGTCCCGCAGCCATGACCCACCATGGGACCACCCGGGACGAGTCGCTCCGTCCATTCAGCCCCGGGACGGGGCCAGAGGCCGACACGAAACCTGGGCATTTTCAAGGAGGGAGCGGAGCCCGCCAGAACCGGTAGACCCCGTTGCTCCCGCCGCTCACGAGGAGGTCGCCGGTCGGAGCGAAGCGCAGCGCCCAGAGGTATCCCCCGGGGCCGGCAAGGCCCACGACCTCTTCCCACGTCTCGGTGTCCCAGACCCGCAGCACGCCGTCGCGGCCGCCGGTGATCAGGCGTCGCCCGTCGAGGGTGAAGGCGAGGGAGAAGAGGTGGGCCGCATGCCCGGGCAGGCGGGCGATCGGTTGGCCGGACCAGGCGTCGCGGATGGTGACGTCGCGAACGAGGTCCGGATCGCCGCCCGGTTCGAGTTCGACGACGGCGATGACCGCCCGGCCATCGGCGAGTTCGCCCAAGGCGCAACCTGAGCCCACGCCGTAGGCGATGGACTGCCGTGCCGTTCCGGTCGCTGCGTCGAGGACGTGCACGAGGTGGTGGCGCTCGTCGAGCGTCTCGCGCACCGCGAGGAGCCGACCGTCGCGGGCCGAGGCCATGCCCGGACTCGCGCAGGGCGGGAGCGGCAGTTCGACCGTGGCCCCCGTCGGCAGGTGGCGGAGCCGTGCCCGCACCGGTGCGTCGCCCGCAAGGAGCCCCAGGGCCTGGCCCGCGACGGTGTAGCCCACCTCGACCATCTCCTCGCTGCCGCGCCAGGTCTCCTCGAGCGCCGAGCCGGCTCTCGTACGGATGCGGGGCATGCCGTCGGCCTCGATCGTCACGATCGACGAGCCATCCGGGCTGCAGGCGACGGCGCCCAACACCCGTTCGCGATCGCTCGAGGCCACCGACTGGGCGAGAAGGGCAGGCGAGGGGGCGGTGAGGTCCCAGAGGCGGGCGATCGAATGGAAGCTGGCCGTCGCCAGGATGTCGCCGCGGGCGCTGAAGTCGATCTGGCCGAAGGCGCTCACCGGTACCACGACGTCGCCGACCAGATCGCTGCGGTTGGTGGGCCACGCCCGCAGCGTCCCGTCGCGCGACGTCGAGACGATCCAGCGCCCGTCGGCCGAGAAGTCGGCGGCCTGCACCTCGTCGGTGTGGCCGACCAGCATGGCGACGAGGGAGAGATCCGGGGGCTCGTTGGTCATCGACCAGAGTCCGATCGTCCCTTCCTGCCCCGCGGTCACCAGCATGGTGTCGTCGGGCGAGAAGCGGACCGACTGGATCCCCTCGGCATGGCGTCGCTCGCTCTCAAGGAGCACGCCGTCGATTGAGTAGAGGCTGAGCATCGAATCTTGGCTTCCGACCGCCACGCGCTGCCCGTCGTGGCTGAAGGTGATCGAGCGGATTGCCAGCTCGCCGCCGAGCGGGACGACCGCGTCGAGTTCCGGACGCCACACGACGGCGCGGCTCTCCGGCCCCGATCCGATGCCGACGTCACCGCGATCGTTCAGGGCCAGGGCGACGAAGTCGCGCGGGAGGCGGTGGATGGGGATGGTCGCGGTCTGCCCGTTGGCGAGATCGCGGAACCAACAAAGCCGCTCGCCCCCCGGATCGGGCCCGGGGCCCCGAAGGACCGCGGCGACCTTGGACGCGTCGTCGCTCATCGCGGCGACTTCGATCGAGGACCCCTCCGGGACGTCGATGGCGATGAGCTCCTCAACAGCCGTGTCGGCGCCCGGAACGCGACGCCGCATCAGCAGTCGCGGCTGACGTCCCTCGGAGGCGTCCCACAGCTCGGCGCTGCGGGCCTGATCGGTGGCCAGCATGGTGGCGCCATCGGCCGGCGCGGCCCGTCCCGACGGAGCGAGCTTCGGCATGGAACAGCCGGCGGGCCAGCCCGAGGCGAGGTCGCCAGCGGACACCGCCATCACCAGCCAAGCGCTGAGGTTCGACTCGGACTGGTCGACGGGGATCCGCTCGTCGATTGCGGCTGGGACCCGCCCCGTGCTCTGGTCGAGGCGGCCTGACAGATATCGCCATTCCCAGCCGCGCAGCGCCGTGGGGGTCGAATCGAGGTGCTGCCGCGCCGAGCGCACGTCGTTGTTGGTCAAGGCCGCATTCGCCGCCGCGACGCTGGCCCGATAGCTGGTCCACTCGGCGTTCCGCCGGGCCTCGCTCTCCTTGATCGCGAAGGCGACGGCGAGGACCACGCCGATGGCGAGGGCGACGATCGTCGATGCCCCGCCCCACATCACGCCGCGGTTGCGCCTGGCGAGGCGGCGCAGGCGCTCGGTCCGCGTCGTGGGCCGGGCTTGGATCGGCTCGTCGGCGAGGAAGCGGCGGAGATCGGCGGCGAGCGCGGCGGCGCTCGGGTAGCGACGATCGGGGTCCTTCTCGATGGCCTTGGCGACGATGGTGTCGAGATCCCCGCGGAGCCGCCGGTCGACCGCGCCGAGCCGGGTTGGTTCCTCGTCGCGCACGATGCGGGCGACGTCGGCGATGGGCAGCTCGCGCACGTCGAGCGGCAAGCGACCGGTGAGGAGCTCAAACAGGATGGTCCCCAGGGCGTAGAGGTCGGTGCGGGCGTCGATCGCCTCCGAACGGCCGCCCATCTGCTCGGGGCTCATGTAGGCGAGCGTGCCGAGGATCTGCCCGGTCGAGGTGGCCATCGACGCGGCTCCGCGCTGGGGGTCGCTTCCGACCAAGCGGGCGATCCCGAAGTCGAGGATCTTCGGCTGCGGACGGTTCCCCTCTCCGACGACCACCAGGATGTTGGCCGGCTTGAGGTCGCGGTGGATCACGCCGCGTTCGTGGGCGTGCTGCACGGCGTCGCAGGCGGCGGCGACGAGGCCGACGATGGTGCGCGCGTCGCATCGGGCGCTTCGCACGAACTCGTCGATGGCCGATCCCGGCACGAGCTCCATGGCGATGTAGGGGACGAGGACGCCGCCCAAGGCCGGATCGGCGACGCTGCCAGCCTCGTAGACGTGGGCGATGCCAGGATGTTGGAGCCTGGCCAGCGTGTCGGTCTCGCGGCGGAAGCGGCGGACCAGTTCGCGGGACACCATCTCGCTGCGCATGACCTTCAAGGCCACCGATCGCTGCGGGTGCTCCTGCTCGGCCTGGTAGACGAGACCCATGCCTCCGGACCCGAGGATGGCAACCAGCCGGAAGTGCCCGAATGGCCGCGGCAAGGGGGTCATCGCCGCGATGCCCTCGTCGCCCTCGTCGAGCTGTTGAAGGTGCTGGGAGCCGAGGAAGTCGCGGGCCTCGTCCGCATCGCCGGCGACCTTCAGCAACCGTTGCACTCGGGCCAGGAGCAGGGGATCGCCGGCGCAGCGCTCCTCGAGGCGGCGCTCCCGTTCCACCGGCGGGAGGTCCACCAGCTCATCGAAGAGGGCTCGCTCGAGGGACGACGGTCGATCGGTCATGCCTGGGCGGACCGGGATCAGCCCGCCTCGCTCTCGTTGTCGGAAGCGACCAGCGTGGCCACGCCCGAGAGGCCGTGCTCGGAGCGCAGGGCGTCGTACAGCCAGGTGCGGGCGAAGCGCCAATCGCGCTCCACGGTGCGCGTCGTGACATCGAGCGCCTCGGCGATCTGCTCGACGGTGAGGCCGGCGAAGAAGCGCAGCATGACCACGTCGTGGGCCCGGGCGTCGACCGCCTGCAGGCGGGGCAGGGCCTCCTCCATGGCGAGGATGGCGGAAGGGCGAGCCGGGCTTCTGGCGGCGGGGCTCGCGGCGGTGGGACCCGCTTCCCCTGCGCCTTGCTCGGCGCCGGCCCGCTGATCGGCCCGCCGGGCCCGCTCGCAGAGGACGTCGTGCATGGCCCGGCCAGCGGCGAAGAAGAAGTGCCGACGGTTGGCGAACTGCATGTCGCGTCCGAGGAGCCGGACGTAGGCGTCGTGAACGAGCGCCGTCGCCTCGATGGTCGCCCCCGGACGGGCCCGGCGCAGCTTGGCCCTGGCCATGGCCCGGAGCTCGTCGTAGACAAGCGGCACAATGGCCTCGGCGGCGCGGGCGTCGCCGTCCGCTGCCGCCTGCAGGAGTACCGAGAGATCGTTCGGGCCGGGTCCGTCGCTCACATCACGTCCTGGAGTCGGTCCCCTGTCCAGCCCAGCATCCAGAACCAGAGTGTGGGGAACCGCATTCTGCCACGCGCCCTGCGGCGGTGCCGGACAAAAGCCGGAAGGACCGACGACGGCTGGCTGGGCGTGAGGATTCTCGGGCGGCAGAGGGCGGCGGGCGAACGCGATGCCGTGCGCCGCCCTCGCTCGGGTCGTACTGGACAGACACTTTGGGTCGTCCTGTGGGTCGTCCTGGACAGACACGTACCCGAGGTCGTGCTTCGAGAGGGTGTGTCCAGTACGCCCCGCGTTCCCTGAGGACCACCGCCAAATGGTGTGTCCAGTACGTCCCCGCCCGTGGCTCCGAAACGGTGTGTCCAATACGTCCCGCTGCTCCGAAAGGGTGTGTCCAGTACGTCTCCGCGAAAGGGTGTGTCCAGTACGCCCCCGTCCAGTACGCCCCCGTCCGCGGCTCCGAAACGGTGTGTCCAATACGTCCCGCTGCTCCGAAAAGGGTGTGTCCAGTACGCCTCCGGAGTACGCCTCCGAAGCCGTCCCCACCGCGCCTCGCTCCGATCGCTTCCGATCCGGCCCTGAACGCTCCACCCGCGTGTCGTCCAGCCTGCGGGTGCGCTCCTAACTGCCGCAGCGTCCCCGCCTTCCATAAGGGTCGCCCGGGGGCAATGCCTCGGCCCAATGCCCGCGGCCGTATACTCCTGCCCCGTGCCTCCCGCGGCGATCGGCCCCTATCTCGTGCAACGTGAGCTCGGCCGTGGCGGCATGGGGGAGGTGTACCTCGCCCACGATCCGCGGCTCGATCGATCCGTGGCGATCAAGGCCTTGCCGGCCCACCTCGCCCAGGATCCCGATCGCTTGGCTCGGTTCCAACGCGAAGCGAAGGCCCTCGCGGCGCTGAACCACCCGGGGGTCGGGGCCATCTACGGCGTCGAGGAAGCCGCCGGCCACCAGTACCTGATCCTCGAGTTCGTCGAGGGCGAGACCCTCGCCGAGCGGCTCGGTCGCGGCCCGGTCCCGCTCGACGAGGCACTGGCCATCGCCCGGCAGATCGCCGAGGCCCTCGAGGCGGCCCACGAGAAGGGGATCGTCCATCGCGACCTGAAGCCGGGCAACGTGATGGTGACGGCGGACGGCGTGGTGAAGGTGCTCGACTTCGGTCTGGCCCGAACGGCCGACGGCCCGCCGACCTCGGGGAACGTGGCGGCGCTGGCCGCCTCGCCGACGGTCACCTCGCCGGTGCAGCATTCGCCGACCGTGCCGGGGGTCATAATGGGAACGGCCGGCTACATGTCGCCGGAACAGGCCCGCGGTAAGCCGGTCGACAAGCGATCCGACATCTTCTCCTTCGGCTGCGTCCTCTTCGAACTCCTGACCGGCACGATGCCCTTCCGCGGCGAGACGGTGGCCGACTCGATCGGGGCGACGCTGCACCAAGAGCTCGATCTCGCTCGCCTCCCCGCCGGCACGCCGCCCGCGATCCGGCTCCTCCTCGCCCGTTGCCTGGCCAAGGATCGCACGCTTCGGCTCCGCGACATGGGTGACGCCCGACTCGAGATCGCCCAAGCCCTGAGCGATCCGAGCGGACGGAGACTCGGACTCGCACTCGGACTGGACCACGCCGCGGGGCCCAGGCGGCCGCTCGCCGGACGCGTCCTGCCGTGGCTCGTCGCGGCGATCGCCCTCCTCGTCGCCGGTTTCCTCTTCTGGTCGCGACCGGGCCGAGGGACCTCGGCAACCACATCCTCGGCCTCGCGGGTCCTCCGCTTCACCATCGAGCCGCCCGCTGGCTACGTCCTGCCCGAGTTCACCGATTACGGCTCGAGCTTCGCCATCGATCCGGCCGGCCGGCAGATCGTCTACATCGCCAAGGCCGACGGCAAGCCGAACCTCTGTTCACGGGACCTCGCCGGCGGCGAGACGACCGTGCTGCCGCACACCGAGGGAGCGAGCAGCCCCTTCTTCTCGCCCGACGGAGCGTGGCTCGCCTACAACGTCGACGACCGGCTCATGAAGATGCCGGCGAAGGGCGGCCCGGCCCTCACCGTCTGCGAAGCTCCATCGAATTCGAGCTACTCCTGGCTCGACGACGGCACCATCGCCTGGACCGGCGGCGCCTCGGGGCTCTGGAAGGTCAACGCGACGGGGGGGGCGCCGGTCGTCGTGGCCCGGGCGGGCCAAGAGGAGCGGACCGTCGAGGGCGACCTGAAGGTCCTCGGGTTCGACTCGCCGCTCGCGGTTCCGGGGGCCAGCTACCTGCTGGCCACGGTCTGGGACGGTGGCTCGACGGAGGACTACCACTTGGTGCGGGTAGACATGGCCAACGGTGGCGTGCACACCGTGCTGCGAAGCGTGACGGCGCCCAACCTCATTGCCCCCGATCGGCTGCTCTTCACCCGCGGTCCGACTGTCATGACGGTGGCCTTCGATCCGGTGCACGGGAAGGTCCTCGGCGAGCCAACGGTGGCCTTGGACGGCGTCCGATGCGACATGTGGACCGACAGCGCCTACATGGGTGCGTCGGTGGGCGGCACCTTCGCCTACGTGCCCGGCAGGCGGCAGGTCGAAGGGCGACGCCCGATTCGGGTCGACCTGACCGGAAAGACCGTGCCCTTGCTCGACGAGGGCGACTTCGTCAGCCTCCCGCCCGTGGTCTCGCCCGACGGGAAGCGGATCGTCTTCAGCACGCTTCGCAACCGGATCGAGGTCTGGGTCCTCGACCTCGAACGGCACGCCAAGACCCGCCTGACCTCCCTCGGCGAGAACTACAACCCCACTTGGTCGGCGGACGGGAAGTCGATCGTCACGCGGCTCGACGTCCCGGACAAGCCGCCGAGCCTGGTCCGCTGGCCGGCGAGTGGCGGCGATCCGGTCCCGCTGCCGGATTCGTGCCCCGAAGAGCAGAACGTCCGCCCCATCGCCGCTCTCCCGGACGGATCGGGGCTGATCGTTGGCCGGACCACCCGGGCCAACGCGGACCAGTGGGACCTGGGCGTCTACCGGTTTGCAGACAAGTCGATCCTCCCGCTCCGCGAGCGCCCCGCCAACCAGCGGCAAGCGAGTGTCGCCCCGAACGGGGCGTGGATGGCCTTCACCTCCGACGAGTCGGGACGGAAAGAGGTGTACCTCGGCCCGCTCGACGCTCCGGGCCCGAACGTGCAGATCACACTCGATGGCGGGCAGTTCCCGCGTGTCGCCCGCGACGGCAAGCAGGTGTTCTTCGTCGATCGCGGGGACAACCTGTCGGTCGTCGACGTCGAGACGTCGGGCAGCGAGCTCCGTGCCTCGCCGCCGCGGAAGCTCTTCAATGTCCGAACCGTAGGTGTCGCGATCACCGAGTGGTCGTGCTTTGATCTCTTCCCGAACGGCGACTTCGCCATGCTCGAGAAGGCCGTCTGGGAGAAGGAGCCGCCGGTGATCCACGTCATCGTGCACTGGGCGGACGAACTCGCTGCCGCCAGCGAGGCCCGCACGGCACGCTGAGTCGGGCCGTTGGCTTCGCCTCAACGAAGCCGTTCCAGCTTGCCCTTCCGCTTCACGATGTTCTTGTAGTCCCACTGGATGGCGGCCGCCTTGGTGAGCCAGCGCTTGAGGTCGCCGGCCTTGATCTCGTCGACCGACGTGTAGCGGGCTTCCGCGGCCTTGAAGCTGCCCTCGGGCTTCAGGCTCGGCTCGTCGAACGATTGGCCGCTCCAGAAGAGGAGTCGGACGCAGTCCTTGAGCTTGCTGTAGCCGACGATCGGATTGCCGTCGAGGAACCAGACCGGATGGCGGTGCCAGACCTTCGACTCCGCGGCCGGAAGATGCCGCTCGATGGCGGCGGCAAGGGCGTCGCAGATGGCCCGATCGCCCGGCGCTTGGGCGGCGTGGTAGGCCAGGATGTCGCGGTGGATGGTCATTCGTTCGCTTCCCGGAGGTCCGCGGATCGCTGCCGTCGGCGCGGCCCGCGTGCCGAACGCTCATCCTAACGGGTGGACGAGCGCGAGCAGCTCGCCACGCTCGAAGCGCGGCAGGCGCGGCACGCGGCCGCCGACTACGTCCACGATCCGATCAGGATGGCAAGGTCGCTCGCCCCGACCATGCCGTCGCTGTCGATGTCCGCCGGACACGAGCGAGGGCAGGGGCCCCACATGCCAAGCAGGATGCCGAGGTCGGCCGAACCGACCGCGCCATCGCCGTCGAGATCGCCTGGTGGCAGCGACCGCTGCAGCAGGCCGGTGAAGATGTTGGCGTTCTGGGTGGCGACGATGCCGTCGGCAGCGATGGCGATACTGCCCGCGGCGCCGTCGTGGCCGAGGCTCAGGTCGACGAGCGTTGTGCCGTTGGCCGTGCCGCCCGAGCCGACCCACGCGAAGCGCTGGTTGCCGCTCGGGTCGTACGCGACGAGGGCGATCGCCTGGCCAGCGTCGGTCGCAGCGCTGCCGCCGACGATCACGTTCCCGCCCGCGTCGCAGGCGACTGCCACGGCCTCGTCCATCCCGCTGGATGGACCGTTCCAGACGCGGGTCCAGAGTTCGCCCGACGGGCTCACGTGCAGGATGGCCATGTCGAAGGGATTGTGGGTCTGGCCAGCCATGGCGATGGAGCCGTCCGGGGCGAGGGCGAAGGCCGCGGGCTCGGCGGACTGGCAGAAGCCGGTGGGCCAATCGACGGTCCACAGCCGCTCGCCGGCGGGCGAGAGTTTCCAGGCCCGGAACTCGAAGAGGCCGCACGTCGTCTCGGTGCCGCCGCCGACCATGACGTTCCCCTGCGGGTCAAGGCCAAGCCAGGCCGGCGTGAAGACGTTGCCGATCGCTCCGTTCTCGACGTCCTGCCAAAGCATGCGGCCCGCGGCGTCGTGGGCGGAGACGCGATAGCCGCCGAGGAGGTCGCCCTGCGTCATGGCCACCACGAATCCGCCGTTGGGGAGCGCCGCCACGCTGGTCGCGACGTCGTCGCCCGAGGCCGAAGGCTCGAGCAGCGTTTCGCCCAGGAGCGAGCCGTCGGACATGGCGAGGCGGATGACGAGCCCTTGCCCCGCACGCCAGGTGGCGATGAGCACGCTTTGCGTTGCGGGGTCTTCCACGACGGCGGGCGTGAAGGCCAGGAAGCTCGGCGCGGCGGGGCGAGTCGCCTGCCAGACCGTCGAACCGTCGGACCAATCGAGCCGCCGTACGATCACCTTCCACTCGCCAGCGACCGAGGCGAGCCCCGAGACCAGCACGTCGCCCGTCGAGGTCCGGTGCAGTCCGCTCCACGTCGTGTAGTCGCTCTCGACGAGCGACCAGAGCAGGGCCCCGTCCGGGCCGTAGCGGAGGAGGGCCGGGTGCGCCCCGCTCAGCGGTGGATTCGGGTTGTAGGAGCTACCCGCGACCAGTACCGAGCGGTCGGGGAGAAGCAGCACCTTGTTCGCGGAGTCGGCGTGGTTGGCGGGGCCGTTCCAGTCTTTCCACCAGAGGAGTGTCGGCGGGGCCTCGGCCGGGGCGTATCGCACGGCCGAGACGGCGAGGCAGGCGGGGAGCAGGGCCACCAGGAGATGGCGGCGGCGGGGAGCGCGGGCTGGGCGCGGGGCGGCAGGCATTGCTTCCTCTCCTTCGGGCCGGCGCGATCGAGCCTGCCGGCCGGTGCAGCGTAAGGGCCGAGGCTCGCGGCACGGGCAACGAAATCGCCAGAAGATCGGAAGGAGGAGTCGTAGCCCGTGCCGCTGCCCGGCGCTTGGTACGCTCGTGGCCATGGACCGCCTCCTTCCCCTCGTCGTCGTCACCCTCGCCTCAGTCATGCCGGCGAGCTTCCGTCCGATCGACCAGGCGGCGCCGCCGCCAGCGGCCAAGACCGGCAGCTCCGACGCCGCCCCGTGGACCCCGCTCTTCGACGGCGCGTCGCTCGCGGGATGGAAGGGCGATTCGCAGTTCTGGCGCGTCGAGGACGGGTGCATCGTGGGCCGCTCGACGGCGGAACATCCCTGCCAGCGCACGACCTACCTGCACTTCGTCGGCAAGGAAGGCGACGCCAAGGCGGGCGTCTTCGGCGACTTCGAGATCGAGTTTGACATCAAGCTCGAAGGTGCGGCTGCGAACAGCGGCCTGCAGTACCGCTCGACACCGAAGGGGCCGAAGGAGGGCGACGGCTTCGACCTCTCCGGCTACCAGGCCGACATCGACGCCGCCCATGCTTACTCCGGCATCCTCTATGAGACCTACGGTCGCGGCATTGCCGTCAACCGAGGCGAGGCCGTGCGGCTCCAGAGGGACGGAACGAAGCAGGCCATCGAGCCGGCCCGTCCCGATGCCGAGCTGAAGGCCATCCTCGAGAAGGTCGATCGCGACCCGAATGCCAAGGGCTGGCACCATTACCGCGTGATGGCCAAGGGCCGGCACCTCGAGCACTGGATCGACGGGAGCCGGTTCATGCTCGCCGAGGACGAAGGCGCCCAGTTCGCCGCAGAGGGCATCTTCGCCCTCCAGATCCACCAAGGCGATCCGATGACGGTCCGAGTCCGCGACATCAAGGTGCGCCCGCTGAAGTAGGGGGCGGCGAGCGACTCGACCGGCCGATCGTTCCGTTCGGCACGATCCACCTTGGCGGTGGACGATGGCGCCGCGAGCCTGTGGCACCCGCGCGATCGGCTTCGCCGAGTTCCGCTATTGGCGCGCTCGAACAGCGGGTGCCACGCGAATATGGGAGAGGTGACTGCTCGCTGACGGAGTGGGTGCGACCGGTTGTTCACGCACTGCTATTCATGGAGCGACTTGCATGTCTCGAAACGCACGACGCGAACGGGGGAGTCGACGGCGGCCGCATGGACTCGATTGGGACGACCGCGGCGGCGACCGGTGGCCGGCCCGCGACTGGCAGCGTCCTCCGGCGGAGGAGCTTGGCTTGGCCATCGACGGCACCGAGATCGAGGCGGCGGGCGACGGAGTCGGCGTCGGGGATCGGGAATCGCCTCCGCCGGCAGTGGTCATCGCGTTCGAGTATCTCGCCTGGTCGCTGCGCGAGCGGCGGATCACGCATCGCCCGCCCACCGCGGACGGCGGTCCGGCCGAGCTACTCGAGGGCGGCTGGCGCGAACTCGACGAGTCGACCTTCCACGAACGAACCGGCTGGGGCTCGAGCCGGGCCCGGAGCGCCGGGCACGCTGGCGTGGATCCCGGCCGGTTCGAGGCCTCCGATCAACGGCTGCTGAATTGGACCGGCGGCTATCCGGAGGAACCTTGGCGGACGATCGCCGCGCGGCTCGCGGGCGATGGCGAGTGAGAGTCCGTGGGGCCTAGCCGACTAGGTCGCGATTCTTAGGGACACGGGCCCCACCCCCCGAGCAGAAGCGCGAGGTCGGCGGCGTCCACCCCGCCTTGACCGTCGAGGTTCGCAGGGCACGCCCCGCACGCTCCCCAGCTCCCGAGGAGTAGCGCCAAGTCGGCGGGACCGACGTTCCCGTCGTCGTCGAGATCGGCGAGGCAGCTGAAGGTGATCGTGCTCCCCGGGTTCTTGGTCAGGGAGGCCACTTGCGCTGGTGTGAGCGCCTCGTTATAGATCTGCACGTCATCGATCCGGCCGTCGAGGTAGCCAAGGCCCTCCGCTTGCCCGATGGTGAGCGGATAGGACGCGTTGGGGACGAACACATCGTGCTGGACGCTTCCGAGCGAGTTGCCGTCGACGTAGAAGGTGAAGTCCTGTCCGAGCCGCGTGACGACGTAGTGGTGCCACTCGCCTGGGGCTGGGGTGAAGGGCAGGGGTGCCGACGTGAAGATGAACGCGGTTCCGTTGATGTGGAAGGAGACGTCCGACTGTCCGCTCGTGAAGAAGACCCATTTCATCTGCTCGCCGCTGCCGTCGTCCTGCCCCACGAACACGTTGGGGAGCGAGCCCGGGTTGCCGACCTTGATCACGTCGAAGTTGACCCATACGGAGACCGTGAACGGATTCATGCCGAATGCCCAGTCCGGGTCCTCGTCGGAGATCACGTACTGCGTGGCGCCGTCGAGTTGAAACGCCTGGCCCTCGATGCCGGGCCCGAACCCGGCCCTGCCGACGAGCGTCCCGTCGTGTCCGCCCGCCACGTCGTTCGCCGTTCCGTTGGCGGTGAAGTGGGCAAGGAGCCCGGCCTGGGATTGGCTCGTCGCGACGAGGGTCGAAGCGAAGGCGCTCGCGCCGTAGGCGAGCAACGAAGTCGTCCGCATGTTGGATCTCCCCAAGGAGGCTCGCGCGAGGCGGGTCCTCTGCGTGCATTATGACGGGCCTGCGCTGTGGCCACGCAGCAATTCGGCGGCGCCCGCGGCGATCCTGCCGCCAGGTACCGCCCCCTTCACGGCTCGGCGGTTATCGGGGCGGGACGACCGCGGTGCAGGAGCGGTGCGGGACAGGCATGGAGGCCGACTGGTACGCCGACTGGTCGCTCACGCAGGAGCGGGGGCAAAAAGGTGTGTGTCCAGTGCGAGGCCGCCCAGTATGAGGCCCGAGTACGAGGCCCGAAGCGTGGGCCCGAAACGTGTGTGTCCAGTGCGAGGCCCGCGGGTCAGCCGGCGTCACCGTCGGCGGGCGACAAGGACCACATCGAAGGTCCTCACGGGTGCGTTCTCGGGGCTCGGGACGATGTGGTCGGAGAGCACATCGAAGCCCGCCTGGAGGACCATCTCGCGGACGGTGGCAGGCCGGCGGGAGACCGAGAAAACCCGGTTCCCATCCCCGGTGCCATGCACCCCCGATGACTGCGGGTCGCCGGTGACGGAAGCGAGGAGGAATGCCCCGCGGTCGCAGAGTTTCGACCGTGCTTGGCCGAGGGCGACCATCGCGTCATGGTCATCGAGATAGCTCAGGCCGAAGCAGAACGCGATGCCATCGAAGATCCCATCGATGGGGCTGAGGTCGCGACAGTCCGCGTTGACCACGAAGACATCGGGCACCCGCCTCGCCGCCTCGGCCAGCATGGCGGAGGAGCGATCGGCGCAGACGATCCTCGCCTTGGGCCGTTTCGCGCGGAAGTAGGCGGCAACGGACCCCGGGCCACAGGCCAAGTCGAGGAGACGGCAGTCGTCCGCTGGCAGCAGCCGCAGGAACGCATCGTAGTGGGTGTCGTAGATGCGTAGGCCGAAGTACTTCTCGGCGTAACGGCCCGCGCTCGCATCGAAGGACCGGACTGTCTCGTCGTTGTATTGCATCCAGGAGGCCCGGCGGGTGATGCGAGATCGAACTGAAGTGGACACACCATTCTGAGCGCCTGCAGTAGGCCTGCAGTGGACACACGATCGTGCCTGCCCCGCGTGAACTGGACACACCATTCTGCCCGCCCTGGGATCAAGGTCCCGCCTGAGCCGATCCTCGACAAGCGGGCCGAGCCCAAAATCGGCAGTGGACACACCTTCTGCCACCGCACCGGACACACCATTCTGCGCCCCACCATTCTGCGCCCAGGAGCTCCTCTCACGGAGC
>JBGAKK010000060.1:0-28507 GCA_044224425.1 Phycisphaerales bacterium | reverse complement strand
GCCCGCACAGGGCGGGATTCGGACGCTGCGGCCGCCTCCGCCGCCTGCGTTTCGAATCCCTACGTACGCCGTGGCAGCGCGTACCTTGGCGCGAGGCAGGGCTGCGCGGTGCGTCCATTCGGTCGGGCAATCGTCGTCACCCCGACCCGTTCAGCGGCCCTATCGACTCTCGCGCGGAGACTCACATGCGACTCCTCCCCGTTCTCGCCCTTCTCCTCGCCTCCTCCGCCTTCGCGGCCGAGATCCGCGTCGAGGGGGACACCCTCTTCCTCGATGGGGAGATCACCAAGGACGACCTCGGGACCTTCAGCGGGTTGTTGGCGGCGAGTCCGGAGGTGAAGCGGGTGTCGCTGAACTCGCCGGGGGGCGATCTGGCCACCGGGCTCAAGATGGGGGAGATGGTCCGGGCCCGCAAGCTCGCCACCTATGTCGAGGGGGGCGTGCGGGAAGCGGCGAGCGCGGCGGCGTATCTCTTCATGGGCGGCGAGGAGCGGATCGTGAAGGGGACGCGCGGGGTCGGCGTGCATGCCTTCTACACGCCGGAGGCGGAGCTTCGGAAGATGATCAAGCAGAAGTCGGGGGACGATCTCCTCAAGACGCTGAATGAGTTCGAGCGCCGCACGCAGGAGGGGACGGTCGCGGTCGTCGAGTACGTCATGAAGATGACCGGGGACACCCGCATCGTGAGCGAGGCGGTGAAGACGGGCTCCGATGCCATGGTCTGGCCGGGGTCCAAGGCCCTCCTCGACATGAAGGTGGCGACCAAGGTGGTCGAGCTGACGCCGGAAGAGATCCCTGATCCCGATTGGGCCTACGGCGAAGTGGTGGCCGGGCTCGCCGCGTGGCTCGCCCCGGGCCAGACCGCGGACGGCGGCGAGGCCCTCGATGAGACGGCCCGCCAACTGTTGGAAGCGTTCCTCGCCGACAACGAGCGGGCCACGCGGCTCCGCGGCGATGTCGAGTCGGTGCTCGGCAAGGTCGCCCCTGCCAACCGCGACGTGGCCCGCAGCAAGGTGGTGGCGCCCATCGTCAACGGGATCGTCCAGCAGTGCCGCATGGCCAGCCAGAAGGCGGCCGAGGTGGCCCAAGAGGGGGCGTCGCCGCAGCGGTGACCGTCGCGCGGTACGCTCCGGGCATGGCAGCCGACTCCTCGACCAGTTCGACCTCCGCCGCTGAGCCCGCGTCGGTGGTGTGCGATCGATGCGGCAAGTCGTTCACCGCCGTGCCCGACGCCGCCGGCAAGGCCACCTGCCCGCACTGCGGCGACGTCTGCCGCGTGGGGGCCGAAGTCCGCCACTCGGTGGCCGACGAGCGCACCTTGCTCGTCGTCTCCCCTGCCCTCTTCCGCGGCCATCCCTTCGCCTACGGCGGGCTCGTCCTCCTCGGCTTCGTGGGGATCGTCGGAGCCATCGTGCCGCTCTTCGGGATCGTCACCGCCTGGGCTTCCTTGGTCGGCGTAGTGATCCTCCTCGCCGCGGTGGTCGGCTTCCTCAAGCTCTTCGTCTTCAGCCACCGCTGGTACCGCCTCAAGATCACCGACAAGCGCTCCATCGACGAGCGCGGCATCGTCACCCGCCGCCACAGCGAGGTGCTGCACGACCACGCGGTGAACATCCGGATCACCCAGACCTTCTGGCAGCGGCTCCTGAACCTCGGCGACTTCGAGATCGAGTCGGCCGCCGGCGGCGTCTTCGACCCTGAGACCGGGGCCCGGACCTCGACCGAGATCTCGATCAAGGACATCCCCGATCCCTACGGCGTGAAGGCCCTCATCGACAAGCACCGGAAGTAGGCCGGCCAGCGGTCGGCGGCGGGGCGAAGGGTCCATCCCCGCGGGCCCCGCTGTATCATCCGGGGCCCTATGAAGATCCACGAATACCAGGCCCGCCAGCTCCTCGCCGACGCCGGGATCCCGGTGCCCTCCGGGGCGATGGTGCAGACGATCGACGAGGCGGTCGCCGAGACCAAGAAGATCCTGGCGAGCGGCGAGAAGCTCGTGGTCATCAAGGCCCAAGTCCACGCCGGCGGTCGCGGCAAGGCCGGGTTCGTGAAGCTCGTCAAGAGCGCCGAGGAAGCCGAGGCCGCTGCCCGCTTCATGCTCACCAACCGCATGGTCAGCCCGCAGACGCCGCCCGAAGGGCTCAAGGTCACGCGGCTCCTCGTCGCCGCCGGCGTCGACATCGCCCGCGAGATCTACGTGGCGATCCTGGTCGACCGGGCCCGCAAGACGAACACGCTCATCGCCAGTAAGGAAGGCGGCGTCGAGATCGAAGCGGTCGCCGCCAAGAACCCGGGCGCGATCCTCAAGGAACCGCTCGATCCGGTCTCCGGACTCCAGCCCTGGCAGGCACGGAAGATGGCCTTCGCCCTCGGCCTCGGCGGCAAGCTGACCAGCCAGGCGACCGACCTCTTCCTCAAGCTCGCCAAGCTCTTCCGGGAGAGCGACGCCAGCCTCGTCGAGATCAACCCGCTCATCGTCACCCCGCCCACCGCCCAGCATCCTGACGGCCGGCTGCTCGCGATCGACGCCAAGTTCAACTTCGACGACAACGCCCTCTTCCGCCAACCCAAGATCCAGGCCATGTTCGACCCGACGGAGGAGAACGCCGCCGAACTCGAGGCCAACCGCTACGGCCTGACCTACATCGCCCTCGACGGCAACATCGGCTGCCTGGTGAACGGCGCCGGCCTGGCCATGAGCACCATGGACATCATCAAACTCCATGGCGGCGAGCCGGCCAACTTCCTCGACGTGGGCGGCAGCGCCAGCGAAGAGGCGGTGACCCAGGCTTTCCGCATCATCCTGGGCGACCAGAAGGTGAAGGGCGTCCTCGTCAACATCTTCGGCGGCATCATGCAGTGCGACCGCATCGCCCGGGCCATCGTGTCGAGCGCGAAGACGGTCGGCTTCAAGGTCCCGCTCGTGGTCCGCCTCGAAGGCACCAACGTGGGCGACGCCCGCTCCATCCTCGAGAGCGCCAAGGCCGAGATCCCCACCATGCAGTCGGCCACCGACCTGACCGACGCTGCGAAGAAGGTCTGCGCCGCCGTGGCCTGAGCGCCGCACTCCTTCGCCCGATGACGCCGCTCCTCGTTCTCTTCGATATCGACGGCACCCTGCTTCGCTCGCAAGGCGCGGGCATGAAGGTGATGCAGCAGGCCTTCCACGAGGTCTATCCGCAGGCCTCGCTGTCGGTCGACGGCGTCCCCGTCGCCGGGCGACTCGACTCGCTCATCTGGGCCGACGTCCTGCGGGCCGGCGGGCTCGATCCCGCCCGCGAGGACGAGGCGATCTTCCGCCAGCGCTACACCGAGCTCTTCCGGGAACGGATTGCTGGCGGCATCGCCATCCGCCAGATGCCAGGCGTCGAGGCCTTGGTCGCCGCCTTGGCGGAGCGGACCGACACCGTGGTCGGACTCCTGACCGGCAACTGGCAGGCCACCGCCCGCATGAAGGTGGCGGCCGCAGGATTCGACCCCCAGCTCTTTCGGCTCGGAGCCTACGCCGGGGATGGACCCGATCGCCGCTCGCTGCCGCCAGTGGCCATGGAACGCTTCCGTGCGGCGATCGGACGACCGGCCCCCCCGGACCGGGTGGTGATCATCGGAGATACCCCCGCCGACGTCGATTGTGCCGCCTTCAACGGCTGCCGGTCCCTTGCGGTCGCCACCGGGGACTACGACCTGGCCACCTTGGCCGGATCGGGGGCCGACCGGGCGGTGGCCGACCTCTCCGACCTTGCCGCGACGGTGGACTGGCTCTTCGCCCCGGCCTGAGCCACCTTGGCCGGTGGAGAAGCTGTTGGCCGGGCTGCGGACCGGTTTCCCCCGGCTAGCCTGCGGCGGGATGCCTTCTGACGCCACCCCCACCTTCCAGTCGCTCTGCACCGACTTCTATGTGAACCAGAAGTTGGGGCTGAAGCTCGACCTTCCCGACCGACGGGAGACCGTGCTCGACATGTTCGACCGTCTCCGCCGGGACTTCCCGCGCCTCGAGCGCTTCCGCCGCTTCGACGGCGAGCTGGCCCTCGAGACGGCCGAACTCGACCGCGAGTTCAGCTGGGTGGCCATGCGGCAGACCTCGCTCCGCTCGGGGGCGGTGAACCCTGGCTCGCTCGAAGAGGCGTACGCCCTCCACGCCCGGATCCTCGAAGTCGCCCCCTACTACCTCTCGATCAGCCCGCTCGACGTCGACTTCCTCGAGATGACCTACGGCTTCGACTTCGAGACCGAGGCCCCGCGCGACGAGATCGTCTTCGACGCCCTCTTCGCCGACTCGCCGCTCGCCTCGCTCGTCGACCGCCAGCAGGACACGGTGGTCGACGCCCAACCGCTCCTCGGGATCGCACTCACGGAGAACGGCGACCTCTCCGCCACCTTCGACGTCCGCTGCCGGCCGCGCGGCGACACCGGCCTGCCCGGCGACGGGGACCCGATCAGTGTGTTCCTCAGCGTCCGGAAGCAGGGTCCGGTGCGCTCGCTCGACGACCTCAAGACCTGCTTCGCATCCCTGTGCGGCCACGCCGAGCGGCTGGCCGAGCATCGCGTGATCCCCCACCTCGTGGTGCCGATCCGGAACGCGATCCTGGCTCGGCCCTAGGACTCCGCCACGCCGCAACGTCTCGCCGCCTCGCCGGTTTTCGGGCTGGAGACCCATCGCATGCTGCTCGCCCTCACCACGCTGCTCGTGGCCATCGGCGCGTCCGAGGACAACCTCTCGCGAAGCCTCGCCGTCCTGGCCAACGCCGACCGCGGCACGGTCGACGTCACCATCCGCGAGGTCGAGCTCGGTGCGGCCATCGACCAATTGCGAAGCGCCCTGCGGGTTCCGATCCAGGCCGATTGGGACGCCTTGGCCATGATCTCGATCCGTCGCGACGACCATGTCACCATCGACATGCACGGAGTCCCGCCGCTTGCCGTGATGCGAAGCCTGGCCCTGACCATCGGATCGAGCATCGATCGGCCTGTGATCGACGCGACGAACGGGCAGATCTTCCTCACCAGCCACGAAGGGCTCGAGGTGATCCGCGAGACGGCGATCTACGACGTCGCGGACATCGCGAGCGACGCCACCCTCCTCGACGCGTACCGAGCGATCCTCGACCAAGCGGCCGAGGAGGATCCGAAGGACGGGGAGGCCAAGGACGAACCGGAAGAGGACGCCACCTCTGGCCATGGGACGCCGCCGACCGCCCCGGCCAAGAACGCCGACGTGCCGTCGTCGCCTCCCGCCTCGGCCACCACGACCTCGGCGGGCGACATCGACTCCGCGGCGGGCCGGGCCGCCCAGGTGGAGCGGCTAGCCCGGCTCCTCATGGAGCACATCGATCCCGAGGGCTGGGCCAACTACGGCGGCACCCGCGGCCGCATCGACGCCGAAGGCGGCCGCCTGGTGGTCTCGGCCACGCCCGCCACGCATCGCGCCCTGCGCTCGGTCCTGGCCGCGATCCGCGAGGAAGCTCCGACCGCGATGCGCCTCGAAGCCAAGCTGGTGGCGGTCCCTGCCGGGCTCTATCGAGAGATCGAGACCGCAAGCGGCAGCGACCGTTCCCGCATCGCCGCGGCGCTCGGCGAAGCAGCGACCGGCGGCAAGGGCGTCCAGGTGGTCTGGAGTCCGGCCATCGCCGCCCGACTCGACGAGACGGCGCTCGTCGAGAGCGAGCGCGACGGTGCGGCCACCAAGCTCTCCATCACCCCCCGCCACGATCGGGCCCACCAGTCGCTCGCTCTCGCCGTGCACCTCGAGCGGAAGGAAAGCGCGGCCAAGTCGATGCTCGAGACGATCGTCGATCTCCCCGGTCGGCGCGGGGTGGCCATCCTCCGCCTTCCCGACGGGCCGAGCCCCGACACGCTCTGGCTCCTCGTCCTCGACGCGGGACTCGAGTCACGGACGCCGGGCGAGGCGCCGCCCCACGCCCCGTGAAAACGACGCCGGCCCGCACCAAGGCGGGCCGGTCGTGTGTGTGTGGTTCGGGGAATCGCCTCGTCGGCGCTCGCGCGTCACCCGCTCAGCGGTGGGTCAGGTACTTCTCGACGCTCTTCACGTCGGGAGCGATCTGCGGAGTCATGGTGAGCGTGAAGCTCTCCCCGACCGCGACCTTGATCAGGCGAGTGGCGGCGACGCGGGTCAGCCACATGCGGCCGGCGCGAGCCCGCCGCTCGTTCAGGTGGTACATGCGCTTGTGCTGGAGCTTGGCCAAGGTCCGCTGGGCCTTGGGGTTCATGCGCATCAGGCGCTCCAGGGTCTTCGTCGCCGAAGCCGTGCGCGGGAGGCTCGAGATGGTGAACGTGACCTTTCCGGTCGCGGGAAGCGGGCTGGTCGTCGGGCTGGTCGTCGGGCTGGCCATGGCGGGACCCTGTCTCCTGTCGGGGCAACCTCCACGCACCACTAGGGCGGCGTGAAGAGCCGAGCAAGATACCTGAGAGCGGCCATCCTGCAAAGTCACCTTCCGAAAGGCAGTTCGACCGCCGAGGGAGCGCCGAGCGGCGTCCACCGCCTCCGCCTTATCGGGGCTCGGGTCGGGCCCCGTGCGACCCCCTCCCGCCGCCGACCGGGGAGGTCCCAACCCGCGGCGAATTGGCATGCTCCCTCCTGCTTCTGCAGCAGGTCCCGGGTCGGCCGGATGTAGGATGGGGGCAGGTGGGGATTGGCCCCGCTCCCGGCCACCGGCCGGCCGCCGCCGGACGCCACTCGGGGCTTCGAGAGGACCCGGGTCCCGGCACCGCCAACCCCCGCCTCCATCCTGTGGAGGTCACCATGATCACTTGCACCCGCTCCGCCGCCTTGGCCTTGGCGGCTGTCGTCGCATCCCCGGCCGCTGCCCAGCTCCTCGCCTACGACGGATTCGGGAACGGTCCGCTCACCGACCTGGCGGGTAGTAACGGCGGCAGCGGCTGGACCGTGCCTTGGAGCATGGTCGGCCCGAGCCCCACCGCGGTGGACACCAACGGCCTCCTCTTCCCGGGCCTCGAGTCGACACCGGGCGGAGCGGTGACCGCGTTCGACCCCGCCCCCAACGCGTCGACGGCCTACACCCGCACCGTGACCGCCCTCCCGGCGGGAACGAACTGGTACTACGTCTCGTTCCTCCTCCGGCTCGACGCCGGTGTCGACCTCGGGCCAGCGACCATGGCGGGCCTGAAGTTCCAGACCTTCGGCGCGACGCCGTCACAGTGCCTGGTCGGCGTGCCGCAAGGGACGGGCACGATGGGGCTCGTCGCCAACACGACGTGGGAAACCGATCAGGATCTGACCACCACGCCGCTGGTGGCGGGGGCGACCAATCTCATCGTGGTCCGCGTGGCGAGTTTCGCCCAGCCAGCGGTCCTCAGCTATCGCTTCTACATCAATCCGGCGATCGACCAGCCGGAGCCTGGCTTCTACGACGCGACGGCGTGGGCGGTGGGCGTGTCTGCCCTTCCGACCAGCATCACGCTCACCAACAGCACCGGCTTCACCACCGATGAGATTCGCGTCGGGAAGACATGGGCCTCGGTGCTGCCGCTGGCCCCGACCTGCCCCGCCGATCTCGACCAGAGCGGGAGCGTGGACGGTGCCGATCTCGCCACCCTGCTCGGTGCGTGGGGCACCTCGTCCCACGACCTTGACGGCGACGGCGTGGTCACCGGCGCGGACTTGGCGGTCCTCCTCGGCGGCTGGGGGCCGTGCTAACCCGAGGTCCGTAGGTCGGGCCGCCCGTCGAGCGATATCGCTCGAGAACGCCGCACGCGTCGGCGCGAAGGACGTCGGTCGAGACCGTGATGCCGCGGGCCCGTAGGCGCTTGGCCCAAGCCGACGGCTTGTCGCCCTCGTCGAAGCCGATAGCACGCACATCGCCGTCGCGAGCAGCGACGACGAGCGAGGAGACGCCCGACCAGGGGATCGCCCCGAGGCACATGGCGCAGGGCTCGGCAGTCGTCACCAGTTGTCGCCGGACCCGTCCCCCCTCTGAGAGGTCGTCGTTCCCGAGCCGCTGCTCGGCGAGGCTCAAGGCCACCATTTCGGCGTGGGCGGTGGAGGCGTGGCTCGCCGAGACGAGGTTCACGCCAGCCGCGAGGAGCCGGCCGCTGGCTTCATCCACCACGAGCGCAGCGAAAGGCCCGCCGGTTCCGCGTTCGACGTTCCGGGTGGCGAGCCGCACCGCGAACGCCATGCGTGCCTCGAGCGATGAGCCGAGCGAGCCCACCTTGGCCACCTCGCCGACCAGCCAGCGCGGCAGGCGCCAGGTGACGGTGCTCGGCAGCCGCGGCAGTCGGGGCGTTGCCATCGCCGTCACGCTCCCGCTGGGACGAGGGCCGGAATCGGAACGCCGCTCGCCTCGGCGATGGTTCGATAGAGGGCGTGCGTCCCGAGCCGACCGTAGCCGCGCTCGACGACGTGTTCATAGAGCCGCTTGGCCAGGGCCAGTCCCGGCAAGTCGAGGCCCATCCGCTCGGCCTCCTCAAGGGCGATCGAGAGGTCCTTGACGAAATGCTCGACGAAGAACCCCGGCCGGAAGTCGCCGCGCAGGATTCGCGGCACGAGGTTGTTGACGCTCCACGATCCGGCCGCGCCGCCGCCGACCGAGGAGAGGACGGTGGCCGGATCGAGCCCCGCCTTGTTCGCGTAGAGGAGCCCCTCGCAGACCCCGAGCATGGTCCCGGCGATCAGGATCTGGTTGACCATCTTGGTGTGCTGGCCGGCGCCCGGCCCGCCTTGGAGGACGATTGTCTTCCCCATGGCTTGGAAGAGCGGCAGCGCTTCAGCGAACGCGGCACCGTCGCCACCGACCATGATCGAGAGCGTCGCCTCGCGAGCCCCGACGTCGCCGCCCGAGACGGGGGCATCGAGGGCCGCCGAGCCGACCGCGGCAGCAGCCTGGTGGATCTGCCGGGCGAGGTTCGGGCGACTCGTCGACATATCGACCACGATGCGTGGCGGCCGCCGACTTCCCAAGGTTCCTAGCGGGCCGAGGTGAACCGCTTCCACGTCATGCGGGTATCCGACGATCGATATCGCCACGTCCGCACCCTCCGCCGCCTCCCGGGGGGTCTCGGCCCAGCGGGCCCCCGCTTCGAGAAGCGGGGCCGCCCGGTCCTTGGTCCGCGTGGTCACCCGCAGGTCGTACCCGGCCCGCAGGAGGTGGCGGGCCATGGAAAGTCCCATCACTCCGGTCCCGATCCATGCCACCGACGTGATTCCGGCCTTGGCCGGCGCCGCGCTCGAACCTGCCTGTGTCATGGCGATAGGGATACCGGAAACAGCCCCCTCCGCGAGCCGCGGCGAGCCCGACCGGAACGCCACCGGGTCGAACGACGGAGGCACGGCTAGGCGGCATCAAGTAGCGTCCGAATCCCGGACCACCTCCCGACCCGTCTCTCGGACCAGATTCTCGAACCCATGAACACCTTCACCCAGCAGGACGTCGCCGCCCTCGAGGCCCAGGTCGATGCAGCCAGCAAGCCCTTCCGAGCCTTGCTCGAGCAGATGAAGCGGGTCATCGTCGGCCAGGAGGACCTCCTCGACGGCCTCCTCGTCGGACTCCTCTCGAACGGTCACCTCCTCATCGAGGGCGTGCCGGGCCTGGCCAAGACCACCGCCGTGGCCACCCTCGCCGCGGGTATCCGGACCGGCTTCCAGCGGATCCAGTTCACCCCCGACCTCCTGCCCGCCGACCTCGTGGGCACCTTGGTCTACCGGCCGAACAGCGGTGACTTCAGCGTGAAGAAGGGGCCGATCTTCACCAACATCGTCCTCGCCGACGAGATCAACCGGGCCCCGGCCAAGGTCCAGAGCGCCCTCCTCGAAGCGATGCAGGAGCGGCAGGTCACGATCGGGAGCGAGACCTTCCGCCTGCCCGACCCCTTCCTCGTCCTCGCCACCCAGAACCCGATCGAGCAGGAAGGCACCTATCCCCTGCCAGAGGCCCAGGTCGACCGCTTCATGATGAAGCTCGTGGTCCAGTACCCGACGCCACGCCAAGAGCGGCAGATCCTCGACCGCATGGCCAAGACCACCCAGGCCCACACCGTCGAGCCGGTACTCAAGCCGGAGGCGATCATCGCCGCCCGGGCCACGGTCGATGAGATCTTCATCGACGAGCGCATCAAGGACTACCTCGTGCAGCTCGTGGTCGCCACCCGCGATCCGGCCACGCACAAGGTGCCGATCATCGGGCTCGTCCAGTACGGGGCCTCGCCGCGAGCCACGCTGAGCCTGGCCCGCGCCGCCAAGGCCCGGGCCTTCCTCGACGGCCGCGGCTACGTCGTCCCCCAGGACGTGAAGGACGTGGCCCTCGACGTCCTCCGTCATCGCCTCACGCTCTCCTACGAAGCCGAAGCCGAGGAACGCTCGACCGACGACGTGGTCCGCACGCTGCTCGAGCACGTGCCCGTCCCCTGACGCCGACGACACCCATCCGCCTCGACCCCGACCGTTCCTCCCCCACCTCTCCTCCGCACGATGCTCTCCACGGAACTCCTCAAGAAGGTCCGCCGCATCGAGATCCGCACCTCGCACCTCGTCAGCGAGGCGCTTGGCGGCCAGTTCCGCAGCGCCTTCAAGGGCCGCGGCATGGAGTTCGAGGAGGTTCGCCCCTACCAGATCGGCGACGACGTCCGCTCCATCGACTGGAACGTCTCGGCCCGCACCGGCGAACCCTTCGTCAAACTCTTCCGCGAGGAGCGCGAGCTCACCGTCCTCCTCGCCGTCGACCTGAGCGGCTCGCTCTCCTTCGGCACATCGGCGCAGTTCAAGCGTGAGCTGGTGGCCGAAGTGGCTGCCACGCTGGCCTTCTCGGCCATCCGCTCGAACGACAAGGCCGGCCTCCTCCTCTTCACCGACCGCATCGAACGGTTCGTGCCGCCCCGCAAGGGACCGCGGCACGTCCTCCGCATCATCCGCGAGATCCTCTCCATGCGGCCCGCGGGACGCGGCACGGACCTGGCCGGAGCCCTCGACGAGGTCCGCCGCGTCCAGAAGCGGAAGGCCGTCGTCTTCGTCCTCAGCGACTTCCTCGGCGAGAACTTCGAGCGGTCGCTCCGCCTCGCCTCGGCTCGCCACGACCTGATCCCGATCCGGGTCAGCGATCGCCGCGAGGAGGAACTCCCCGACGTCGGCTTCGTCGAGCTCGAAGACCTCGAGACCGGTCGCCGCCTGTGGGTCGACACCTCGAGCCGCGCGGTGCGGAACCGCTTCCACGAGCTGGCTGCGGAACGCTCCGAGGCGAGCCGACGGGCCTTCCGCCGCATGCGGGTGCAGCCGATCGAACTCAGCACCGGACACGACTTCGTCGAGCCTCTGGCCAGCTACTTCCGCCGCCGCGAGGCGAGGAGGGCGCGATGAGACGCCTCCTCCTCCGCACCCTGTCCCTCTTCCTCGCGTCGGGTGTCGTCGCAGCTTGCGCCCGCACCCCATCCGAGCCGCCACCCGCAGCGACGGTCGAGGCCAAGGAGGGTGAGACCACGCTCGTCGCGTCCCTCGACCGCATCACCGTCGAGGTCGGCCAGCCGATTCGGCTCACCCTGACCACCACGTCGCCCGACGGGAACGTCGTGCCGCCCGCCCTGCCCGAGAAGCTCGGGCCCTTCGAGGTCCGGCCGGTCCTCGATCGCCAGCAAGGCTCGAGCGATCCTCGCGTCCGCCGCAAGGTCTTCGAACTCACCACGCTCGAGGCAGGATCGCTCGAGGTCCCCGCGATCGACCTGCCCCTCGGTAGCGGCGACGATGCCCCGCAGCTGCGCGCCGCCGCGATGCCGGTGACCGTGGCCAGCCTGATCGGCGAGGACAGCGACCCGAGCAAGTTCAAGGACATCAAGGGGGCGCTCGACCTCACGCCGCGCGAGATTCCCTGGCCGCTCGTGGCCGGCGCCTTCGCCAGCTTCGCGGCCCTCGCCGTGATCCTCTGGTTCGCGTTCTTCCATCGCCGCGGCGAGCGGGCCGAGGCTGCCCTCGCCCCCGATGCCTGGGCCCTTCGCGAACTCGATCGCCTGGCCAAGGCGGGGCTCCTCGCCGCGGGCCGAGTCCACGACTTCCACGTCCTCCTCACCGACATCGTGCGCGGCTACGTCGAGCGCCGCTACGGCATCCGGGCCCCTGAACTGACCACCCAGGAGTTCCTCCGCGAGGCCAAGCGATCGACCAGTATCGACGAGGCCCACCAGGTCCTCCTCGGCGGATTCCTGCGCCAGGCCGACCTCGTCAAGTTCGCCGGCGTGCGGCCGGCGAACGAGGATTCGGAGAAGGCCATCGCCACTGCCCGCACCTTCGTGACCGAATCGCGGCCGCGTGAAGGAAGCACGGCCCGAAGCGGAGAGGCGGTGCCGGCGTGAAGTTCGATCTTCTCCACCCCTGGCTGCTCGTCCTCCTGCCGGTGGTCCTCCTTCCGTGGTGGCGCTTCGGCAGCAGCCGCCGGGCCACCCTCGGCCACTCCGACACGAGCCTCCTGGCCCAAGCCGGCGGGAGCTTCGCCTCGCGGATCCGCTTCCTCCTCCCGCTCGCCCGCTCCGTCGTCCTCGCCCTCCTCGTCCTCGCCCTGGCCCGACCGGTGAAGGCCGACGAGCAGACCCGCGTGCGGGTCGAGGGCATCGCCATCGAACTGGTCGTCGACCGCTCGAGCTCGATGCTGGCCATGGACTTCACGGTGAACGGCGAGCCCGTCGACCGCCTCACCGCCCTTCGCAACATCGCCGAGGACTTCGTCGACGGCGGCGACGGACTCGGCGGCCGCCCCAACGACCTGATCGGCGCCGTGACCTTCGCCCGCTTCGCCGACGACGTCTGCCCGCTCACCCTCGACCACGATCACCTCCTGGCCGCCCTCAAGACTGCCCGCATCGCCGACACCCCCAACGAAGACGGCACCGCGATCGGCGACGCCATGGCCCTTGCGGTCGAGCGGCTCAAGGACGCCTCGACCCGCGGCGAGAACGCCGGTCCGCGGGTCAAGAGCCGCGTGATGGTCCTCCTCACCGACGGCGAGAACAACGCCGGCGACATCGACCCGCTGGCCGCGGCCGAGCTGGCCCGCACCTTCGGCATCCGCATCTATACGATCGGCATGGGCCGCCGCGGCATGGCGCCGGTGCCGCAACGCGATGTCTTCGGCAACATCCGCATGATGCAGCAGCCGGTCTCGATCGACGAGGACCTCCTCAAAAAGATCGCCGAGTCGAGCGGCGGCCAGTACTTCCGGGCCACCGACTCGAGCAGCCTGCGAGCTATCTACGAGGAGATCGATCGCCTCGAGAAGAGCGAGACCGAGGCCCAGAGCCGCGTGCAGTACGCCGACCTCGCCGTCGACTCGGTCCGCGTGGGCCGCGTCCCGTTGCCGCCGATCCTGACCATCGCGGCGGCCGCCCTCCTCCTCGAGATCGCCTTGGCCTCGACCCGCTTCCGTTCCCTGACCTGATCGCCCCCGCCCACCCCTCCACGCATGGAATTCGGTCACCCATCCGCCCTGCACTGGTTCTGGGCCGTCCTCGCGGCAGCCCTCCTCGCGTGGTACGCCCACCGAGCCGCGACGCCGCGCGGCCGCTCGTTGGGCCGACCGACCGCTCTTCGCCCGGCCTGCTCGCAGCGAGCTTCGCCCGTCCGCCGTTTGGGCCGGGCTCGCGGTGCTCGCCTTGGCCGTCCTGGCCGGGGCCTTGGTCGATCCACGGGCCGGCTCGACGCGGGAGGAAGTCCGCCGCAGCGGCATCGACGTCTTCTTCGTGATCGACATCTCACGGTCGATGCTGGCCGAGGACGCTGCCCCCAATCGCCTCGGCCGGGCCAAGCAACTCGTCCTCGATGCCCTCGACCACATGGCGGGCGACCGCGTCGGCCTCGTCGCCTTCGCCGGCACGCCGAGCATGCGTTCCCCGCTGACGTTGAACTATGGAGCTTTCCGCCTCGCCCTCAACGAGCTCGCTCCGCAGGACGCGGCCCGCGGCGGGTCGCTTTTGGGCGACGCCATCCGCCTCGCCGCCGAGTCGTTCACCGACGACGTGAAGGGCGGCAAGGCCATCGTCGTCCTCAGCGACGGCGAGGACATGGACAGCTTCCCCGCCGAAGCAGCCCGGAAGGCGTTCGAAGAGAAGGGCATCCGCACCTACACCATCGGGATCGGCGACGCCGGCGACGGCGCTCGGATCCCGGTCAGCCGCGATCGGCAGGGCCAGGTCTGGCTCACCCACGAGGGCCAAGAGGTGTGGACCAAGCTCAACCCGAGCGTCCTCACTCAGACCGCGCTGGCCGGAAACGGCGCGTACATCCCGGCCGGCACGTCGCTGGTCGACATGGCGGAGGTCTGGGACTCGACCGTGGCAGCGGTCGGCCGACGCGATTTCGAGACGCAGATCGTCACCCGCGCCACGCCGCAGTATGGTTGGCTGGTCGGCCTGGCCCTCGTCCTCCTCGTCGCCGAGATGCTCGTCCCCGTCGCCCGCCGGACGCGCCCGCTCGACATGGCCGCTGGATCGGGAGGCAGCCCATCATGAACCGCCGCGGAACGATGCACCTTCCCGCCCGCCTCGGCATCGGAGCCCTCCTTGCCGCCCTCCTCGCCGCGGGGCCGCTTGCCGCAGCCCCGCCCAAGGAACTCCTCGCCGAGGCGCAACGACTCCTCGACGCTGGCGACAACACCGCGGCGGTCGCCAAGTACGAGGAAGCCCGTTCCCTCGCCCCGGACTCGGCGGAGATCGCCTACAACCTCGGCGTCGCCAAGTACCGGCTCGGCGACTTCACCGAGGCGGCCAACCTCTTCAAGGAGGCGGCCTCGAAGGCCAAGGCCGACCTGGCCGCCCGGGCCATGTTCAATCAAGGGACGGCGACCTACGCCGATGCCCTGAAGCACGTGCCGCCGACCGGCGGAGCGACGCCCTCGATGCCCGCCCCGACGCCGGGCGGCGAGCATCCGGCCCTCAGTGCGGAGGGCCTCGACGAAGCAATTCAGGCCGTCGAGCAGTCGATCACCCACTTCCGCGACGCGGCCAACGCCAATCCCGCCGACGCCGACAGCCGAGCCAACGCGGAGCGGGCCTTCCGCCTCCTCAAGAAGCTCGAGGAGATGAAGCTCGAGCAGCAGCAACAGCAACAACAACAGCAGCAGGACAACAAGGACCAGAAGGACCAGCAAGAGAAGCAGGATCAGCAGCAGCAGAACCAGTCCCAGCAGAATCAGGACCAGCAGAATCAGGACCAGCAGAAGCAGCAGAAGCAGGACCAGAAGCAGGGCCAGGACCAACAGCAGCAAGAACAGCAAGACCAGAAGAGCCAGAGCCAGAGCCAGAAGGACCAAAGCCAAAAGGGCCAAGACCAGAAGGGCCAAGACCAGCAGCGACCTGATCAGCAGAAGCCCGATCAGAAGAAACCCGATCAGCAGAAGCAGCAGAGCCCAGACCAGAAGGACCAGCAAGACAGAGATCAGGGCCAGCAGTCGTCCGCTCCCAAGGAGCAGAACGACCAGAAGGGCGAGCAGCGGAAGCCAACCGACGGCGGCCAGCTCGACCAACAGAAGCCCGATCCGAACGCCAAACAGGAACCGCAACCGGCCGGGGCATCGGATCAGCGCCCGACCATGACCCCGCAAGAAGCCCAACAGATCCTCCAGATGGTCCGCGACAAGGAGAAGCAGCGCCGCGAGGCGATCCTCCGGCAGCAGCGGGCCAAGCAGACACCGGTCAACAAGGATTGGTGAGTCGGCCTTCTCTCTCGCCCCTGGGCCTACGAGCCATGGCACCCATGCCCTCCCCAGCTCTCCCCTCCGCCCGCCGAGACCAAGCGGCCCCCCGCTGGCTTCGCCTCTGGCTCGCCGCGGCCGCGGCCTGCGTCGTCGCGATGTTCCTTCCGACGACCGCGGCCCAAGCCCAGTCGCAAGAGGGCGGCGTCCAGTTCCAGTTCACCGCTCTCGAGACGCAGGTGGGCGAACCGGTCGAACTCCTGGTCCGCTTCACCAACGTCGACCAGCCCACGCCGCCCGAGCCGCCGGTGGTCGAAGGTCTCACCATCAAGCGATCGGGACGGCCGCAGACCTCGGAGCAGTTCCGGATCTTCAACGGGCAATCGGAACGGACCGTCACCACCACCTTCACCTACGAGATCACGCCCACCAAGGCCGGCCGCTTCACCGTGCCGGCCATGTCAGTCACCATCGACGGCCGCGAATTCAAGAGCGACCCGACGGTGATCGTCGCCACCGGCAACGCCGCCGACGATGCCCCGGTCCTCTACGTCGACGTGGTGGCCGACCCCGAGAACCCGATGGTCGGCGAGCCGACCACGCTGACCCTGCGCATCTGGGTGCGACCCTATCGCAATCCCCAGTACAACGTCACGCTCAACGAAGGCCAGATGTGGTCGTGCATCGACCTCGACAGCTCGAGCCTCGGCCTCTTCAAGCAAGCCATGGTCGACATGGCCCGCGCCAACCGCCGGCCGAAGGGCGTCGAGACCATCCGCGACGACCGCTCCTACTACGTCTACTCGATCCAGCGGCCCTTCACGCCGACTCGCGTCGGGGCCCCGGAGATCGGGGACCTCTCGATCGTGGTCAACTGGCCGAAGAGCGTCCGCCAGGTGCGTGACTTCTTCAACCAGGTCTCGCTCGAAGTGAAGGGCGTGCAGGAAATCACCGCCCAACCCGCCCCGCTCTCGATCAACGTGCGGCCGCTCCCGACCGATGGCCAGCCAGCCTTCTTCAACGGTGCGGTCGGTCGATTCAAGGTCGAAGCGATCGCCAATCCGACCCGGGCGGCGGTGGGCGATCCGATCACCATCACCTACACGGTCACCGCCCTCGACGACGCGGACGTCCTCGACGGCGTGCAGGCCCCGCCCTTCGCCTCGATCGAGGAGCTCTCGAAGTCCTTCCGCATCCCGAGCGATCCGCCGCCCGGCACGGTGAACGGACGACGCAAGGTCTTCACCCAGACCTTCCGGCCGCTCTCCGACAAGGTCCACGAGATCCCGGCCATCCCCTTCGCCTCCTTCGACCCGTCGACGTCGAGCTACCGCGTGGTGGCGAGCGAACCGATCAAGCTCGAGATCTCGGGCGCCGAGCGGATGAACCGCTCGCAGATCGTCGGAGCGACCGCCCCCGAGGAAGCGCCAGCGGCCGCGCCGCTCAAGGCTCTGGCGGGCGGACTCCTGGCCAACGCTCCGCCCAGCGCGGCCCTCCTGCGCGACGATCGCGTCACGATCGGGACGGGCATCGCCCTCGCCGCCGTCCTGCCGCCGAGCCTCTGCCTCGTCCTCGCCATCCGCCGGCGGGTCGAGGAACGGCGCCGCGCCGACCCCGCCCGGCTCCGGGCGGCGGGTGCGGCGAAGGTGGCGCTGGCCGGACTCGCCAACGGGGCCACGCCCGATGCGATCCTCGCGGCCCTGACCGGCTACATCGCCGACCGCTGCACGCTGCCGGATGGACATCGAACGCGGGGGGACGCAGTGGCGGCGCTCCGCGAACGCGACGTGCCGCCTGATCTCGTCGACGCGGTCGATCGTCTCCTCGGGGCCTGCGAGCGAGCCCGCTACGCACCGCGGGCGGGCGACGCGATCTCCCTCGACGAGGCCCGCTCGCTCATCGGCCGACTGGAACGCACCACGCTCCGCCGCGGCTCGGCCGTGGCTGCGACGAACGGAGGTGCAGCGTGAAACTCGTCCGCCCCGCCATCGTCCTCCTTGCCCTCTGCCTCGCCTTCGTCGCGGGGATCGGTCGGGCCGACGCAGCGTCCCTCTCGGACGGCGATCGACTCGCCGCCCTGCAAGAGGCCCAAGCGGCGTACGACCGCGGCATCGCCGCCAAGGCCGCCGATCCGGCCGAGGCCCGCAAGCACTTTGCCGACGCCGCCAACGGCTTCCGCACGCTGGTCGCTGGAGGAGCCGACAACCCGTCGATCCACTTCAACCTCGGGAACGCCTACGTCCAGTCCGGCGACCTCGGCCACGGGATCGCCAGCTACCTGCGGGCCCTGCGTGCGTCGCCGGGCAACCGCTCGGTCGAGGCCAACCTGGCCACGGCCCGCTCCGACGTGCGACTTCGCTTGCCGGGCGACGCCCCCAGCGACTTCGGCGGCCTCATCGCCTTCTGGCGGGTGGTGCCCGAATCGCTCCGCCTCTCGATCGGCGTCGGCCTCTGGATCGTGGCGTGGTCGATCGCGGGCGCCGGTCTCCTCGGGGTGAGCCTCCCCCGCCTGCTCGCCCACGTCCGGAACGCCGCGTTCGTCCTCGCTCTCCTCCTCGGGGCGACCATCGCCACCGACCACTGGCTCGCCGCCAGCCGCCCGCTCGCCGTGGTGACCGCCGACGAGGTCACGCTGCGGAAGGGGAACGGCGATGGCTTCGCCGCCCAGATCGCTGAGCTTCTGACCCCCGGCGTCGAGTGCACCATCCTCGAGGAGCGCCCCGACTGGCTTCGCGTCCGCCTCCAGGACGGCACCGAAGGCTGGCTGCGGACGAACGCGGTCGAGCGGGTGTAGGCTCCCGAACCGCGACTAGCACAACAGCCCGCCGTCATCGGCGGGCTGTTGTGGTTTCAACGGAGAGGGTGAGATTCGAACTCACGAGTAGGACAAGCCCACTACCGGTTTTCGAGACCGGCCCTTTCAGCCGCTCAGGCACCTCTCCTCGAGGTTCCGCCCGGATCCCGGGCGGGACGGGGCATTGTGCGGACGGAGCCCAACGGCGTCAACCGCTCGGCGTCCGACCGCAGGCCGACGATCCGCTGTCGGCCCGTTGCGCTGGCCACTTCAGCGATTCTCGGTCGCCGGATCGGGGCTGACGGGTTGGTGCGAGGCACCGCCGCCGGCAGCGGTCAGGAGGACCACGCCGCCCAGGATCATGGCGATGGCGATCGCCTTCCGGACGTCCATCGACTCGCCGAGGAGGAGCCATCCAAGGAGCGCCCCGGTGGCCGGCGCCACGCAGAAGGCGATCGGCTTCACCTGCGAGACCGCCCCGAACTTGAGGGCCACGTAGAAGGCGATCATGGCGATCGCCCCCGCCACCACGCCCGAACCAAGGATGAGCTTGGTCAGGGTCGTCCCGTCCGCCGATACCCAGCCGCGCGGCTCGGGGTCCGATCCGGCGAGGCCGTCCTTGGCGAGGAACCAGACCAGCCAGATGATCGGCAGCGCCACCAGCGATCGCACCGAGATCGCGGTCAGCGGACCGACCTTCCCGGTGTGCAGGACGCTCTTCGTGCACACCTCTCCCACTCCCCAGCAGACTCCGGCGATCAGGGCGAGGATCACAGGCTTCATCGTGGCACCTCCGGTCGGTTGCGTGCCGAGCATCATCGGCAGGAGACGCGTGAGGGGCAAAACGACGACGCCCGGCGACGGGCGCCGGGCGTCGGTTCCTCTCCGAGGATGGGGTGAGTGATCTCCCCTTCGCCTCAGCCCCATGCTCCGAGGAGAATGCTCAGGTCGGCGGCGTTGACCGTGCCGTCGCCGTTGATGTCGCCTTGGCCCGACTGCCCCCACTTGCCGAGAAGGATGGCGAGGTCGGTCGCGCCCACGTGCCCATCACCGTCGAGGTCCGCGGGATTCGACTCGCAGACGTCGGCGTGGCCGTTGCCGTTGGTGTCGGCGCAGTTGGTGCCCGGGCCGTGCCAGGTCGCGCCGACCGACTGGCAATCGGCCTCGGTCAGGGTGAGGCAGAAGCCGTTCGGGAAGCAGCAGCCGCCGGTCGGCAGCGGGCAGTTGGTCGAGGCGCAGGAGGTGTTGTTCCCCTGGAAGGTGCCGCCCTGGGCGGCGCACGTTTCGGGGCTCACCGGACCGATGCAGTTGCCGTTCGGGAGGCAGCACGCCCCGGTCGGGAAGCAGACGTAGCCGGTGCAGTTCGAGCCGCTCGGCCCGGGCACGCCGCCTGCCGCGACGCACGTTTCAGCGGTCAGGTTGAGGCAACCGCCGGTCGCCTGGAAGCAACACGCCACCGAGGTGCTGGCACACGCCCCGCCACCGATGCCGCAGGGGACGTTGTCGCCCTGGTACGAGCCGCCCGCGGACTCGCAGTCCTGCTGGGTCATGAACTGGCAGTTGTTGGGCCCGAAGCAGCAGGCCCCCTGCAACTGGCAGTTGAGTGGCGTCCACGTCACCCGCATCACCCAGTCGCCCGACGGGCGGCAGGCCGAGGGAAGCTGGCCGAAGGTGTGCCAGCCGGCCGGGCAGCCGAGGATGCCGCAGTCGATTGCGTAGAGCCAGTTGCCGGTGAGCGAGGCCAGGCCGCCGACGTCGGTGGCCGGGAAGGCGTTCGAGTTTGCGGGCGGAGCGAAGAAGCACGGGTTCTGGGTCTGGTTGTTGTGCTTGTCGATCCGGTAGGCCACGGAGAAGGTGTGGCTGCCGTTGTCGTAGACCCACATCTGCTCGGGGTCGCCGGGATCGATCATGAACTGCACATTCACGCCGCTCGTCCCCGGCGGCAGCACGATGTGGGGCAGGATGTCGCCGTCGGAAGAGAACGAGTAGACGAGCTGGCCGTTCGACGGCGTGCCCTCGTAGACGAGGACCGACCACTGCGTGGTGGTCTGCACCGAGGCGTTGCTCGTCCCGAAGATCATCTCCGTGAGGTCGATCCGGAGCGGGAAGTCGGCCGCGGTCAGGACGTACGAGGTCCCGGCCATCTCGTGCTCGGCGAAGCCGCCTTGCAGGATGTAGGTGCCGGGACCGAAGTCGGAGCTGGTCCATTGCGAGACCTGTTGCGGGCAGGCCCCGGCGGTGCCGCCAGGCAGCTCGCCGTCGCGCGGCGGGGCGTTGCCGACGATGAGGAGCGGATCGACCGGCGTCATCACCACGAGCGGCGTCATGCGGCCGTCGCACTCCCGTTCGCCCGCGGCGGTCGGGTCGTTGCGTTCGTCGCCAGCCTTGGCGGCCCGTTCCTTCGACGCAGCCTTGCCGGTCGGAGCGGTCGGCTTCGAGCCGCGATCGCCCGAGGCGAGGGCGAGCGAACCGAGCGCCAGCATCAAGGTGGAAGAGACCGCCACGGCGGTCGCGCTGCGCGAAGCGAGCATGCAGGATGTCCTCGGCCTTGCGGCCTGCTGAAGCCGGAACGGCCCGGAAGCGGGTGGACCGTGGACCGGCGGGGCCCCGGGACCGCACCACGAGTACGGAGCCCGAGAGGGGAGATTGGAGATGGGTGACCCGCGTCCCCAGCGGGTCTCCTATCCATACGAGAAAGTGCGCGCTGGCGGATGCGTCGGCCAGTCGCTTTTCGCCGGGTTCGTCAGGTTGCCCGTCGCCAGCAGGCTCGCGGACCGTCTCAGCCCCGGGACCCGGTCACCACGGCGGCGAGGACCTCGACGAGATCGTCGGGCTCCGGTAACCGCCCGGGGCCGACGGCGCGACAGGCTTGCCAGCCGCTGCCCGGCTCCAGGACCACGAAGCCATCGCGGGCGGCCTGCTCGGCGTTCCGCTGGGTGGCCGGCTGCGACCACATGACCTCGTTCATGCTGGGGGCGAGGACGACCGGCTGCGAGCGGCGATCGATGGCCGAGGCGATCAGGGTGACCGGGTCGTCGGCCATGCCTTGGACCAGCTTGGCGAGAAGGTCCATCGTGCAGGGCGCGATCAGCATGGCATCCGCCGCCTTGGCGAGGCGGATGTGCTGCGGATCTCGCTCCCCTTCCTGCTGCCAGATGCTGGTGTGGACCACCCGCCCGCTCAGCGACTCGAAGGTCAACGGAGTCACGAAGCGCTGGGCGGCGTCGGTCATGACCACCTCGACCACTGCCCCGGCCTGGGCCAGGGTCGAGACCAGCGAGGCGATCTTGTAGCAGGCGATGCCGCCGCCCATGCCGACAACGATCCGCCGGTCCTTCAGGGCGACCAAGGCGGTTGGATTGCCGCGGTACATGGCAGGCGAGGTTCTCGCCCTCGGCCCGAGGCGGGCCTGGGGCTACTCAGCGGCGACGGGAGACGCCGGGGTTCTCGCCCGGAGCCGGGATGCCGCTCGCCGGGAAGTCGATGGTGATCTTCTCGTGGAGGATCTCGTCGATCACCACCTCGAGGTCGCTGCGGCCGTTGCGGTCGACGAGCGGACGGGCGCCGTCGATCAGCTCGCCCAACCGGCGCTGGATCAGCGCCGTCAGCTTGAAGCGGCCACCGAGCTTGTTGACGATCTCGTCGCTCTTCAGGGCGTCGATCATGGGGGAATGGTCGCCTACGGGGATCGGGTCGAGCAGACCCCGGCGATGCACCACCTGGCCGGGCACGGCCCGACCGGTCGCTGGACTCATGGCAGCCGTCGCTCGACGTCAGCCGCCCACCGGGGAAACGTCGCACTATACCGGGGTCGCCCGGCCCCCGCCACTGTCGGGGCTCCGGCCCGGGCGACGCCTCGCTCCGGGCGATGGTACAACCGTAGGATGGCCCCCTCCCCGCCCCCGCCCCTCCCTCGGCCGCCCCCGCCGGCGCGGTGGCTGCCGAGGAGCCATCGGCCGACCGGGCACCTGCCTCGCTGAGCGGGGATTGGCGGCTCCTGGCTTGGAGCGTCGTGTTCGGGGTCCTGATGGGCCTAGCGGCCCTAGCCTTCATCCTCCCCATCCATTGGGTCGAGGGGACCGCCGAGAGCTGGCTGACCACGCATCCCAGGCTGATCGTCATCGCCACCCTCCTTGCCCCCGCGATCGGAGGCCTGGCCTGTGCCGCCATCGGCCTCCTCCTCCCCCTCTCCCTGCCCGGCCACGGCGTCTCAGCCGTCCTCTACTCGACCGCCCGGCTCCGCTCCGAACTGCCCCTCCGCATGGCGGTGCGGCAGTGGCTCGCCTCGACCGCGACCATCGTCTCGGGCGGCTCGGCCGGCCCCGAGGGCCCGATCGTCACCATCGGCGCCACCCTCGGCTCGAACGTCGGCCGCTGGCTCAAGCTCGATCGCGACGGCATCACCACGCTCCTCGGGGCGGGCGCCGCCGCGGGCATCGCCGCCGTCTTCAACGCCCCGATCGCCGGCGTCTTCTTCGCCCTGGAAGTCCTCCTGCGCGACTTCTCGCTCCGGACGTTCGCCCCGATCGTCGTGGCCGCCGTCCTCTCGAGCGCCACGACCCAGACCATCCTCGGTTCGCGCGAGCCGCTCTTCGGCATCGACCCCGCGACCTTCTCCGGGATGCGGGAACGGCTGACCGTCGCCGGCGCCCCGGCCTTCGCCCTCCTTGGCTGCATGCTCGGCGTGGTGGCGGTCCTCTTCATCCGTTCGCTCCGAACGAGCGAGCGGCTCTTCGGCAAGGTGCCGATCCCGAACTATCTGCGTCCGGCGCTCGGCGGCCTCTGCCTCGGTGCCCTCGGCGCCGCTGCCCTCCTCGCCCCGCCCATCGACCACCCGGGCCGCCTTCCCGTCTTCATGGGGAACGGTTACTCGCTGATCGACACCCTGCTCGACCCGCACTTCTATTCGAGCGGCCGGACCAGCGTGGCGATCGGCTCGCTCCTCGTGGCGTGGCTCCTCCTCAAGAACATCGGCACCGCCCTCACCCTCGGTTCGGGCGGGGCGGGCGGCCTCTTCGCCCCGAGCCTCCTCCTCGGAGCCCTCGGGGGCGGCGCGTTCGGGGTCGCGGTGCGGGCCACGGGGCTGATGGAATCGGCGACGCCGGCCCACTTCGCCCTGGTCGGCATGGCCGGCGCGGTGGCGGCGACCACGCACGCCCCGCTGAGCGGCATGCTCCTCGTCTACGAGCTGACCGGGGACTACAGCATGATCCTCCCCCTCATGCTGACCGCGACGGTGGCCACGCTGGTGGCCAGGGCCCTCGAACGGGAGAGTGCCTACACCGGCGTCCTCGCCGAGCGCGGCGTCCGCTTCGGGCGCCTCGGCGACCGTTCGCTCCTGCGGCGGATGATCGTCCGCGACGTGACGCTCACCCCGGCGGTGACCGTCCACCCCGACGATACGGCGGAGCGGCTCCTCTCCCTCTCCGAGCGCTGCGCGGTCGGCGAGTTCGTGGTGGTCGGCCCGGGCGGGCAGTACCTCGGGCTCATCTCCGGCCCCGACCTGCGGACCGCGCTCGTCAATCGCGACGTCCTCTCCCTCCTCCAGGTCGGCGAACTCATGCGGAGCAACGCCCCCACCATCGCCGCCACCGACACCTTGGAGCTGGCCCTCGACCGCTTCGCCGGCAGCAGCTTCGACTCGATGCCCGTCCTCGATCGCCAGGGCCGGGTCGAGGGTCTCCTGACCCGCGAGCGCCTGATGCGTCGCTACCAAGACGAACTGGAGCGCGACGCATGAGCGGCGAGACCGAGCGGCCGCAACGCTTCGGGCGGGCCTTCCGCCTCGCCCATCGCCGCGAGTACGACGCGATCTACGCCGGCAAGGCCCGCGTCGAGCGGAGCCCGCTCGTGGTCCACGGCATTCCGAGTCCGACCGGCCGCTCCCGGCTCGGGCTGGCCATCGGTCGCCGGGTCGGCAATGCCGTGCGCCGCGGGCGGCTCAAGCGGAAGATCCGCGAGGCGTTCCGGATGGAGCGGGCCTCGCTTCCGGCACCGTACGATGTGGTGGTCGGAGCCCGACCGCACGACGACTTGCCCCTGGCCACCTACCGCCAGCAGCTGGCCGCGGCAATCGAGGCGATCCACGCCCTATGGATGAAGCGCGAGCGCCGAGCGAATCGACCGAGCCCCCCGCCCGACGGCGGGCCGGGCCTGTCGCCGCCATCCTGATCGGCCTGGTGCGCTCCTACCAAGTCGTGCTCGGCCCGCTCCTCGGCGGGCACTGCCGCTTCGCCCCGACCTGCTCGCACTACGCGATCGACGCCCTGCGGGTCCACGGGGCGATCCGCGGCTCGTGGCTCACCGTCCGTCGCCTCGCCCGATGCCATCCGTGGGGTGGCTCGGGATTGGATCCCGTCCCGCCGCGCCAACGTCGATCCGGATAGTCAGCCCGCCCGGACCGGGTTCCGGAGCCGGCCGACACCAGTGATCTCGACCTCGACCACGTCGCCCGCCTGCAGGAATCGCGGCGGCTTGCGGGCGTATCCGACGCCCGCCGGCGTGCCGGTGAGGACCACCGTGCCGGCGAGGAGCGTCATCCCGCGCGACAGCTCATGCACCAGCGTGGCCACCGGATAGAGCATGAGCGAGGTGCTCGACTCCTGCACCACCTCGCCATTCAGGCGGGTGCGGAGGGTCAGGGCCTGCGGATCGCCGACCAGCGCGGCCGGCGTCGGCGCCGAGAGCGGGCAGAAGGTGTCGAAGCTCTTGCCGCGGCAGAATTGCCCGCCGCTCCCCTCCTTCTGCCACCAGCGGGCGCTCACGTCGTTGGCGCAGGCGTAGCCCGAGACCACCGAGAGGGCGTCGGCGAGCGGCACGTCGCGGCAATCGCGACCGATGACGAAGGCGAGCTCGCCCTCCCAGTCGACCTGCGGGCCGTGCTCGTCGCAGATCGGCGGGAGGACGATGGCCGCGCCGTCGCCCACCACGGCCGCCGGGTTCTTCATGAAGAAGATCGGGTAGCCGAGGCGGGCCGCGCCGCCCATCTCCTGGGCGTGCTCGGCGTAGTTGCGGCCGACCGCCCAGATGGCGGGAGGGCGGTGCGCGATCGTCGCTGTCGTCATTTGCGTTCCGTCTCCGCCCGGTTTTCCTTCTTCGCCGCCTTGGCCGCAGCGGCCGCGGCCTTCTCCTGGCGGAAGAGCTCCATGCCCGGCGGCTCGGGCAAGGCATCCTTCAGGGTGATCGCCTTGCTGAGCGGGCTCCGCTCGAACTCCGCGGTGAGCGGGGCGAGGACCTCGTCGTAGACGCCGCGGCGTTCGTTGTCGCCAGCCCGACGGTAGATGAGGAGGCGATCGAGGAGCGGCTGCGAGCTGTCGAGGAGGACGAGCCGAAGCACCGCGGTCTTGCTCGACTCGAGGTCGCCGATCAGGTCCTTCATGCGACCCTCGCCAAACTTGTTGACGAAGTCGTTGTACTTGTTGTTCTTGAACCAGATGATCAGGTCGTCGGCGAACTTGGTCGCCTCCTTCATCACCTTCTCGTCGCCGAGGAGGAGACCCTCGCGGTAGCCGCGGAGGAGGACGGCGTAGACGTCGCTGCGGGCGACCTCCGGCTGCATCTCGTATTCGCCGTAGGTCACTTCCTGCACGAAGAGGTCGAGCGGCTTCTGGTAGCCGGCGTGCGGTCGGATGCCGCCCGAGCCGTAGAGCTGGTCGAGCTCGTTGAGCAAGGCTTGGGCTCCTTCCAGGTCACCGGCCCGGTAGAGCTCGCGGACCGCCTGCTTGAGGAAGTTCTCGTGGCCGTTGGCGAAGCTGTCGGCCGTGCCGCCGAGGCGGGTCCGCGTCTCGCGGTCGGGGAAGTACTTGTCGTACAGCCGACGGAAGTAGCGGTCCATCACCTTGATCCAGCGCGGATCGCTGAGCCGGGTCGGGTTGTCGTTCGAGAAGGGGTCGAAGAAGACGAGACCCGACTTGGCCAGGGCCTGCATGGCCTGGATCTCGATGCGGTCGTTGTTGACGACCTTGTAGATGTCCTCGGTGCTCCCGTAGCGGAGCGACGCGAATTGTCCGCCGCGCCGCGACCAGTACAGGGCGTGGGCCTGGGGGTGCCGCCAGTCGAGGGGCCCGGTCTCCCGCGTGAACTGCCACATGAGACGGGCGTCCATGTTGTATTCGTCGCGGAGGACCTTGCGGCGGAGGAAGGCGATGAAGTCCTCGCCGGCCTGCTTCAGCTCGGGGTCGTTGAAGGTGTGCTCGAAGGCCTGGAAGAGCTGGTTGGCGAGGCTCTTGCCCGCCTCGCCCTCGGTCTTGAGGAGTTGCTCCTCGCGGCCCAGGAGCTTGGCGTAGTTGCTGGAGCGGACCGCGGCCCACTGTCCGTAGTTGCGGAGGAAGTTGCCGTCCTGCTTGAAGGCGAACTTGCCGTCGAAGCCCGACAGGTCCTTGGTGATCCGGTCGACGACCAGCTGCACCTTGGGGTTCTTGGCGATGAGCTCGTCCAAGGTCTCCGGGGCCTGGGCCACCTTGCCGATCCACTCGATGCGGTCCTTGTGGGAGACCGGCGGCTCGCCGAGCAGGTACTGCCACTCGCGGGCCAGCTCGCGCTTGTAGTAGAGGTGGGCGTCGTCGGCCACCCCGTCGATCTTGTGGGCGAACCAGAAGGCGAGTTCCTTGTGCAGGATCACGTCGTTCGGGTTGTAGCGCAGCCCCTTGTTGCGGACCAGGTCGATGCCGGCCCGGACCCAGGCCCAACGTTCCTCCTCGGTGTTGGTGAGGACGGAGATGTTGTAGGCCATGTTGTGGCCGTGGAACCCCCACACTTCGCCGAACCGCGGCTGGAGCTTGGTGATGAGGTCGGAGTCGGCCATGAGCTCGAAGAAGAGCCCCTTCTCCTTCATCATGTTCACCTTGATCCAAAGGTAATCCACGATGAGGCCGCGCAGCGCCCCCATCATCGTCCCCAGGGCGACGATGGGCGGAGCCCCTTCCATGGCCACGTCGGTGTAGCGCAGGCCGTAGCCGTTGGTGCCCTCGAGGACGCCGTCGAGCTTCACCCGTTGGCCGTCCTTGATGTACTCGAACTTCACCGAGTCGCCGAACGCCCCCTTCCACTCCCGGGCCCCGGTGTCGAAGGTCAGCTCGAAGGGCTTGGCATCGGCGGCCTTCGACTCGTTGAGGGTCTTCATCTCCCGCAACTCGCCGACGTTGATCCGCGTGGTGCCGCCGCCTTCGATGTTGCGCACCACGAGGTAGGGTTCGCCCGCTGCGTCGAGGATGCTGGGAAGCAGGCTGCCGGCCAGCCCGGCGCAGGCGATGGCCCCCGCCAGGGCCCCGAGTTGGATGATGCGGTCGTGTCGCATGGGTGGCGTGGGCTCCGGTCAGGCGTTGCCGCTGTAGACGGCAAGCTCCTTCTGGCGGAAGGCGAGGTAGCCGAGGAGGAAGGTCCCTCCAGTCCACACCAGGCCGATCATGAACACGGTCTGCAGGAGGTCGGAGAGCGGGATGGCCCGGCCCTCGACCAGCATTGCGTTGGGGCGCACCTCGCCGAAGCCGCCGAGCAGCCACTCCGCGGCGGTGGCCACCACCTTGATCGCCCCCTGGAAGATCTGCCAGAGGACGGGGGCATCCTTCGCCACGTAGTACTCCGACAGCGACATGCCCAGGAAGGGCGAGAGGCTGCCGATGGCGAGGATGGTGAAGGCGAGCATGGTGGCGACCGGGAAGGAGAGGACGGTGCCGGCGCAGACTCCGAGCATCGCCAGGAAGGAGAGCTTCAGGAGTTGGACGAGCATGGCCCGCACGAAGTTCGACTCGAAGCTGTCCACCCGGTACAGGATCTCGAAGCTGGTCGGCTTGAAGATCATCACCCCGGGGTTCGGGATGAGGACCTGCTCGCCCTTGTCGTTCACCGTCGCCCCGCCGTTGAAGACCTCGACGACCGCGTTCCCCTTCTCGTCGATCACGTCGGGCGGGAGCGGCAGGACATGGGCCTGGCCTGGCACGAACTCGCGGAGGATCGAGGCCCCGTTCGTGAAGTGGAAGATGACCGGATAGGTCTGGTGCGAGTCGATCGACCCGATGTCGAAGGCGTAGCGGAGGGTCAGCGTCGCGTTGAGGTTGCGGGCCGGGGTCAGCCC
>JBGAKK010000151.1:0-3330 GCA_044224425.1 Phycisphaerales bacterium | reverse complement strand
CCGGATCGCGGCCTGCCACATGTTTGGCCTGTCCTACAAGGAGAAGCTGGCGGCCACCGTCCCGATGGGGATCTACACCATCCCCGCCATCGGCGCCGTGGGCCTCACCGAGTGCGAGGCCAAGGCCAAGGGACTCGACGTCGTGGTCGGCCGCTCCCGCTACCGGAACAATGCCCGCGGCCGCATGCTGGGCGACGACCAGGGACTCTGCAAGCTGGTCTTCGACGCCCGCGACCGCAAGCTGTTGGGGGCCTCGATCATCGGCGAGGACTCGACCGAGCTGGTCCACATCGCCCAGACCGCGATCGTCTTCGGGGCGGCCATCGACTTCTTCGTCGACGCCTGCTTCAACTATCCCTCGCTTGGCGAGCTCCTGAAGTACGCCGCCATGGACGCCGCCGACGCCCTCCGCCGGCGGGACGGCGGGATCAGCGCCATGGCGGCCTAACTATCGACACGCTCCAACCGGGCGTAGCTCAGGACCAGCGTCTTGATGCCCACGGTCCGGAAGGCGACCCGGGCGCTCGAGCTCGCTCCGCGATCGACGACCTGTTCGACGCGCCCCACGCCGAAGAGCGGGTGCCGGACCAGGCACCCGATCGGGAAGCGGCGGGCCAGGGCGACCTCGGCATCGGCGTCGTAGACGATGCCGTCGTCGTCATGGCTGCCGCGCAGCTCCTCGCGCTCGATGTGGGCCGCGGGCAGCTCGCGCACGAAGGAACTCTCGACGGTCGAGCTGCGCAGCCCCCGCACCACGCGCGACGCGGCGCAGGTCAGGAGCAGCTTGCGCTCCGCCCGGGTCATGTCTACGAAGAGGAGGCGACGCTCTTCCTCGACTCCGTCGGCGTCGCGCTCGGCCCTGCTGTGCGGGAGGATGCCCTGCTCGACGCCGGCGATGGCCACCACCTCGAACTCGAGCCCCTTCGCGGCATGCAGCGTGAGGAGGGTGACCGCCCCGCGGTCGGCGTCGACCACGTCCTGGTCGCTGACCAGGGCCACTGAGGAGAGGAAGCCGCGCAGGGCATCGAGGGCCCGCGGCGCCTCGGGTTCCTCCTCCTCAGGCCAGCGCCACTCCGCAGCGGCGCTCACGATCTCGTCGCGGTTCCGCTTGGCCTCGAGCTCCTCCTCGGTGGCCGTGACCGGATCGATCTGGTCGAGGCCGCTCTCGCGAAGGACATCGGCCACGAGGGCCGCCAAGCCCGCGGGCGGCAGGGCTTCGGCCCGCTCCCGCCACGAGGCGAGGAGCTTCCCGAACTCGGCCACGGCTCGTGCCGAGCGGCCGAGCACATGGGCGTGCGAGCCGGCGTTGGCCAACACGTCGCCCAGCGGCCGCCCCGCGTCGAGGGCCACCGCCTGCAGCTTCCGCACCGTCGTGTCGCCGATGCCGCGAGCCGGGACGTTGATGATCCGCCGCAAGGCCGACTCGTCCGCCGGATTGGCGATGGCCCGAAGGTAGGCCAGCACGTCCTTCACTTCCTTGCGGTCCCAGAACGCCGTGCCGCGGGCGACCACGTAGGGGATGCTGCGCTTCCGCAGCTCGTCCTCGATGACCCGCGAGAGGGCGTTCATCCGGTAGAGGACCGCCATGCGGCGCCAGTCGGTGCCGGCCCGCGAGGCCTGCACCAGATGCTCGGCGATCCGCTCCGCCTCGTGGTGCTCGTCGCCGCAGCGGGCGAGGATGGGGCGATCCCCCTCGCCGAGCGAGGTGAAGAGGTCCTTGTGCCGGCGTCGCTTGTTATGCCCGACGAGGGCCGCCGCAGCCCCCACGATGTGGGCCGTCGAACGGAAGTTCTCGCCGAGCGGGATGGTCACCGCGTTCGGGAAGTGCTGCTCGAAGTCGAGGATGTTCGAGATGTCCGCCCCGCGCCACCCGTAGATCGACTGGTCCGGATCGCCCACCACGAACAGGTTCCCGTGGGCAGCGGCCAAGGCGTGGGCGATCACGTACTGAGCGTGGTTGGTGTCCTGGTACTCGTCGATCAGGATGTACCGATAGCGGTCCTGGAGTTCGCGCAGCACGGGCTGCGAGCGACGCAGGAGCTGGGCCACGCGGAGGAGCAGGTCGTCGAAGTCGACGGCGTTGTTGCGGGCGAGGAGCGCCTCGTAGCCGCGATAGGCCTTGGCGATCGAGCGGGAGTGGAAGTCCGAGGCCTCCGTCGCGAACCCCTCCGCGTCGATCAGCCGGTTCTTCGCGTTGCTGATCGCCCCCAGCACGGAGGCAGGCGTGAAGTTGGTGGTCGACAGGCCGCACTCCTCGATCACCTGCTTCATGGCATCGCGCTGGTCGCCGGTGTCGTAGATCGAGAAGCCCTCCTGCAACCCGATCGCCGGGCCGTGCCGGCGCAGGAGAAGGGCGCAGAACGAGTGGAAGGTCGAGACCGTCAGCCCGCGCCGCCCCGGCAGGTCGGAGGGGAGGAGCGATTCGACGCGCGACCGCATCTCGCCGGCCGCCTTGTTGGTGAAGGTGAGGGCGAGGATCTGCCAAGCCGGAATGCCGCTCGCCACCAAGTGAGCGATGCGGCGAGTGATGACCCGCGTCTTGCCCGAGCCCGGGCCGGCCAGAACCAGGACGGCGCCATCGATGACGCTCGCCGCCCGGCGCTGTTCGGCGGTGAGGTGCTCTAACGTTGCGGCGGAGTCGAGCATCGGGGACGGTTCGATGGGTTTGGCCGGCGGGAGGCTGGCGCGGGGAGCCGACCGGGTAGCCACCGCGCCGATACCGCTACCTCGCGAGCACCGGATTGTGGCGCACTCCGAGGCATGGCTCGCGCAATTGACAGCCTCCCGTCGGTCGCTCCGAAAAATAGCGGCAAAGCGAAAATGGTCGGTGTTTGTTTGGTATACTCTCGAGCGTCGGCGGCTGTCGACAGGCGACGACAGGTTGTCCACCGAGCCGGCCACCATTCGTGGGGGTCGAGACAGCGGCGATCAGGTAATCCACACACCATCTGGTGGAGGGGTGTCGACGTGACAAGATTGGAAACCTCGGTAGTCTCAGGACTTCGTGATCGTCGCGGTCACAAATCTCACACGACCGCGAAAGACCACAGCATTCTGTTGTCTTCTCCCTTGCAACCCCAATATGTAGGGGTAGCATGCGTCCCGCTCGTCAGGTTCAATCTCGTTTCTCGTCGTGGGGAGGTCGGCCCACCCCCGGTAGCCGTTGAGGTCGCGTGACCCGGGGGACTCGCTTCGTGCATGGATAGGTCGGTGGGCAGGATCGCCCCCTCCCCGGGGGGTGGTCGCGGTGCGTTCGAGTAACCCGTTTCTCCGGAAGCAGGCCTCAGCGGCTCCGAGCCTCCATTTCGGAGTCGGTGTGCCGGCTCCCCA
>JBGAKK010000059.1:0-28601 GCA_044224425.1 Phycisphaerales bacterium | reverse complement strand
GGACCAACTGGCGGTGCACGCCCGAGGCCCGTTCGCATCCGGCGAGGTCGAGGAGCGTCTGGCGACGGGACTGCTCGGCGACGAAGAGGACCTGCGGATCGCGGGGCAGGGGAACGCCGACCGCCGCGCCGAAGGTGACGCGGGTGCCCGGGGTGAGTCGGGCGGTGAAGGCTCCGGCCAGGAGCCAGGTGTCGCGGAAGTCGTAGCCTCGCTCGCGCTCCGTCGGCAGGTCGATGTCGCGCCACCAGGTGGCGAGCGGCTCGACGGTGGCTCCCGGGCAGTGCAGCCAGAGGTCCTGGGGCGGGGCGCCCGAGGCAGTGGCCGGCAAGCGGACCAGGAGGGCGTCGCCATGGCGGGCGACCGACGCCGTCCACGCCGGGCAGGGCACGAGGTCGTGGTGCGAGCGGTTGGTGGCCAGCGCCTCGAGCCGCAGTTCGCAGGGGGCGGAGCCAGGCAGGAGGCGGTACTCGACGAGGACCGCGTTGGCCCCGTGGACCATGGCCACCCGTTTCTCGAGCGTCGCTGCCCCGATTTCCCAACGCCAGGTCGGGACGCCGCGCTCCAGCCGGAAGTTGGCGAGCTGTTGGAAGCCGGTCGGCTGCAGCAGGTCGTCGCGCCAGCAGTTGGCGGAGAGGTCGTGTCGCAGGCCACCCACGGTGAGGCGTTCCTCGACCTTGCCGAGCAGGAAGGTGCGCTCGGCGGGCGGTCGAGTGGCGGCGACCAGGAGGCCGTGGTAGCGGCGGGTCGCCGCCCCGGCGATCGTCCCCATGGCGTAGCCGCCGATCCCGTTCGTCACCAGCCACTCGCGAGCCAGGGCGGAGGCCCGGTCGCGGCAGAGGGCGGCGTCGAGCGTGACGCCGCAGCGAGGAACGGGTGCGGCGTCGGAGCGGGGCTCGGGGAAGTCGATGGACACGGGTTCAGTATCGGCTGAACGACCGGCGATCGATCCGCCGCGGGCGGCTGCTTGCCGCTCACGGGCGGGCCGAGCGTCGACCGTCGGGGGCGAACGCGATGAGCCGCTCGGAGCGGACGAGGAGGCGGATGACACCCAACGGCGGGAGCCCCGGCGGAAGCCGCTCGGCGGGACAGCGGATCCGCTCGCCTTCCGCCCCGATGAGGGTCGTCGCGGCCCCCGGCACCAGGCCGCCGCTGGCGGCCTCGGGGACGGTGGCCAAGGTCGACCATCCGCCCTCGGGGGGGAGTGCATCGGGGGGCGCGAATTCGAGGTCTTCGCCCCGGAAGGCGAGGCTTGCGTCGCCGCGCGCCACGATGTTCATAGGCAGCGGTCCGAAGCCTCGGGCCACCTCGAGGTGGGCGGGGGAGCGCCACAGTTCGAGCGGCGAGCCGATCTGGAGGATCCGCCCCGCCGCGAGGTAGGCGATCCGGTCGGCGATGGCGATCGCGTCCTCGTGGTCGTGGGTGACGAGGAGGGTCGTCGCCCCGGTCGCCCGCTGCAAGCCCCGAAGGTCGTCGCGAAGGTCGAGCCGGGCGGCGCGGTCCAACTGCCCGAGCGGCTCGTCGAGGAGGAGAAGGGCAGGTCGGCGGACGACCGCCCGGGCCAGGGCGACGCGACGCCGCTCACCCGAGGAGAGCGACTCGGCTCTCCGCCCGAGCAGGGGACGGCAGCGGGCGAGCTCGGCTGCGGCATCGATCGCAGCGGCCTCCTCCCTCGCTCCGAGCCGCGCCGCGTCGAGGGCGATGGTGATGTTGCTGCGGACGTCGAGGTGTTCGTAGAGCGCCCCGTCGTCGAAGGTCATGCCGATCGATCGCTCGACGGGCGGGCGGCGGGTGACCGCGACGCCGTCGAGGAGGATCTCGCCGCGGTCGGGGCGCTCGAGCCCGGCCACCAGGCGGAGGAGCGTGGACTTGCCGCTCCCCGAGGGCCCGACGACTCCGAGCAACTCGCCGGCCTTGGCTTCGAGGTCGACGCCGCGGAGACCGGCCTCTCCGAAGCGCCGCTCAAGTCCGCGAAGGCTGAGGGCGGCGCCCATCGAGGTCAGTCCTTGGCTGTCGACCGCTCGCGCTCGGAGCGGCGTCGCTTGAGCTCGGCGTCGATGAACCCCTCGAGGGCCCCCGCCAACACGCTCTGCGGATTGCCGACCTCGAAGTTGGTCCGGTGGTCCTTCACCCGGTTGTCGTAGAAGACGTAGCTCCGGATCTGGTTGCCCCAGTCGCGGGTGACCTTGCCGCCGGTGGCGGCGCTGATCTCCGCGGCCCGCCGCTCCTCCTCGATCTGCTCGAGCTTGGCCCGCAGAACGGTCATGGCCTGCTTCCTGTTCTGCGGCTGGTCGCGGTAGGTGCTGGCCACGACCTGGATGCCGGTCGGAATGTGGGTGACGCGGATGGCCGAGGCGACCTTGTTCACGTTCTGCCCGCCGGGGCCGCTGGCTCGCACGAAGGGCACGATCTCCAGGTCCTTGTCGGGGATCTCGAGGTCGGTGTCCTCGAACTCGGGCGTCACGTCGACGGTGGCGAAGCTCGTCTGCCGCTTGCCTTCCGCGTTGTAGGGCGAGACGCGGGCCAGGCGGTGCGTGCCTCGCTCGCAGCTCAGGTAGCCGTAGGCGAAGGGCCCGATGACGCGATAGGCGACTTCGCTCACCCCACCGTCGGTGCCCGGGACGCGGTGGAGCTCCTCGCACTTGAAGCCCATCCGCTCCCAGTAGTAGAGGTACATCCGCTCGAGCAAACGTCCCCAATCCTCAGCCTCGAGGCCGCCGGCCCCGGACTGGATGGTGAAGTAGCAACTGCGGTGGTCGTGCTTCCCGGAGAGGAGGCTCTGGGTCTCGATCTGGGCCATCGCCGCGGCGAGCCTGAAGAGCTGCTCGTCGGCCTCGGCCAGGAGGTCCTTGTCGCCGGCCTCCTTCGAGAGCTGGTAGCCGACCTTGGCATCCTCGAGGGAGGCGATCGCCTGCTCCAGCGGTTCCACCTGGGCGCGGACGACCTTCAAGGCGTCGATCGTCTTCTGCGCCTCTTTCGGGTTGTTCCAGAACTCGGCTTGGTTCATGCGCTCGGAGAGCGCGGCCCGTTCGGTGAGCTTGCGATCGAAGTCAAAGAGAGTCGCGGAGGGTAACGATCCGCGCCTCCAACTCGTCGATCACCGGCTGGTGAGCGTCGTAGTGCATGGGGCGGGGAGTGTAGCAGGTCGGGCCGGGTGTGGGAGGGACGCTGGAGGCGCGCGGTACACTCCGCGCATGCTCATCGCCGAACGGGTTCGCAAGCTCTCCGAGTCCGCCACCATCGCCGTGGGGGCGAAGGCGACCGCACTCAAGGCCGCTGGCAAGGACGTGATCGCCTTCGGCATGGGCGAGCCCGATTTCGTGACCCCCGAGCCGATCCGCCGGGCGGCCATCGCCGGCCTCGAGAAGGGCCTGACCCACTACGCCCCGACCCCCGGCGACAAGGCCAGCCGGGAGGCGATCGCGGCCAAGCTGAACCGCGAGAACAGCATCGTCTGCAAGCCCGAGCACATCTCGATCACGGCCGGGGCCAAGCATGCCCTGTACATGACGCTGCAGTGCCTCCTCGACCACGCGCCGGCCGGCGGGGCGGGGCAGGAGGTGATCCTTCCGACCCCGGCGTGGGTCAGCTACCGGCCGCTCATCGAGATCGCCGGGGGCCGCTGCGTGGAGGTTCCGAGCTCGGTCGAGAGCGGCTTCAAGATCACGCCGGCCCAGCTCGAGGCGGCCATCACCCCCCGCACCGTGGGCGTGATCATCAACTCGCCGTCGAACCCCTGCGGCACCGCCTACCGGCCGGACGAGATCGAGGCCTTCGCCCGCGTCCTGGCCCGGCATCCGCACGTGACGGTGATCGCCGACGAGATCTACGAGAAGCTCCTCTATCCGGAGATCGAGCCGGGCCTGCGGCATCGCTCGCTCGGGTCCTTCCCCGAGCTCGCCGAGCGCACCATCACCATCAACGGCATGAGCAAGGCCTACGCCATGACCGGCTGGCGGGTGGGTTACGTGTGCGCTCCCGGCGAGAACGGCAAGTTCGCCAAGGAGCTCATCAAGCTGCAAGGCCAGATGACCAACGGCATCGCCACCTTCATCATGCCGGCCATCGTCGAGGCCCTCAACAACGGAGCCGCCGAGGTCGAGCGGATGCGCCAGGTGTTTGCCAAGCGGGCCAAGCTCATCCACGAGAAGCTCTCGGCCATCGACCGCTTCCGCTGCGTGCGCCCGACCGCGGCCTTCTATTCCTTCCCCGACGTCGGACCCTGCCTCGGTCGGACCACGCCGGGGGGCCGCCGCATCGACACCGCCCAACAGTTCGCCGAGGCCCTGCTCGAGGAGGCCTTGGTGGCGGTCGTCCCCGGCGAGGACTTCGGCGAATGCGCCCGGACCCACGTGCGGTTCTCCTTCGCCTGCGCCGACGAGAACATCGTCCGCGGCGTGGACCGCGTGGCGGTGTGGGTGGCCACGCTGCGTTGAGCTAGTCCGCGGCCGGCGGGCGCGGCGGCTCCCGGCCTAACGACCGCACGTCGTCCTCGAGCCGGGCGGCGATCCGTTCCCAGCCTTCGCGGTCGTCGGGCTCGTCGCGGAAGGTGCGCGGGGCCCCGATGCGGACCACGAGGCGGTGTGGCCAGAGGACCTTGGTCTCCGGCCGCAAGGCCTCGAAGGCGCCCTCGACGTGGCAGGGGACGACCGGGATGTCGGTGCCGGCGACGAGCATGCCGATTCCGGCCCGGAAGGGCAGCATGGCCGTGTCGCGGGCCCGCTTCCCGGCCGGGAAGATGGCGTAGATGGTCGGCTCGGCGAGGAGCCGCTCGCGCATGGCGGCGAAGCCGTGCCGGACGCCCTTCCCGCGCCGCACCGGCAAGGCGTTCAGGATGTGGGCGGCGAAGAAGGTGCGGGTCGGCTTCTCGAAGAAGACGTCCTCCGCCGAGAGCGGCACGAAGCGCCGCCGGGCCCCGAGGGGCAGGGCAGCGGTGAGGCAGAAGACGTCGAGGTGGCTCTCGTGGTTGGCGACGAGGATGTAGGAGTCCCCGGCCGGCAGGTGCTTCCGCCCTTCGACCCGCAGCCGGTTCCACACCCGGAGGATCGCAGCCCACGCCGTCCACCACAGGAGTCGCGCCGCGGCCGAGAAGAGCCCCGCTTCGCGGCGATGCGAGCGCATCCGCTCGAGCGGCGGCAAGCCGTGGTCCCTGGCCGGCTCGTAGTTCCAGTCGGCCACGTCACGACCACCAGTCGGAGAAGAACCGCTGCGGCATGCCCTCGCCGAGCGGCCCTTCGACCAGGGAGAGCAGGTGATAGACGAGGGGCGGGGCGAGGACCAGGCTGTCGAAGCGGTCGAGGACGCCGCCATGCCCCGGGATCGCCGCGGCGAAGTCCTTGATGCCGACGTCGCGCTTCACGCTGCTCAGGACCAGCCCGCCAAGCTGCCCGGCGACCGCGATCGCGGCGCCGAGGGCGACCAGCGGTCCCCAGCTGCCGAACGCGGTGCCGGCGAAGAGGGGCCGACCGAGGAGGACGACGAGGAGGGTGGTGAGGAGGAGGGCACCGACGCTGCCCGACATCGTCTTCCCGGGGCTTGTGTTAGGGATCATCTTCGGTCCGCCCAGCGACTTGCCGACGGCGAAGGCGAAGACGTCGCCCATCTGGACCGCGGCGACGAGCGTCAGGAGGAGGGCCCGGTGCCGGGGGGCGTCGGTGAGGAGCCCGAGGTAGCCGAGGCCGGTGCCAAACAGGAGGAAGCCCATGATGGCGAGGCCGGTCCGCTGCAGGTAGCCCCTGGGCTGGTCGCGGGGCAGGGTGACCACGGCGAGGAGGACGACCACGAAGGGCGTCACCGCGAAGTAGAGGCGATGCCAGCGGTCGGCCGAGGCGAAGGCCAGGCCAAGGACGCCGAGGAGGACGACGATCGAGAGTGATCGCTCGCGGAAGACGCCGGTGGCCCGGGCGAACTCGCGATAGGCGAGGAGGCTCAGGATCGCGGTCGCGGCGATGGTCGCCCCGCGACCGAGCAGGATGGCGGCGCCGATCAGGACGAGGAGCCAGCTCCAGGAGATGGTGCGGGCGAGGAGCTCGCGATGGAGCGGCTCGGAGGTGGCCTTCGCCGCCCGCAGCGCGGCGACGGCGACGAAGGCCGCGGCCAGGGCCGCCACGGCGCCGATCGCTCCCCAGCGGACGACCGGGTCGTCGAAGGCGCCGTCCAGGGCGAAGAGATGGTGGAACGCTGCGTCGAGATCCATGCGGTCCCCAAGGCGTGCAGTCTGACCGCAAGGCGCCCGGTCGACAAACCGGCGCCGGCGGAGGCCCGGGGTTGCCCGGCGGGCGGGAGGCGGCGATCCTCCGGCCATGCTCTCCGCCGCGGTCGCCCTCCTTGCCGCCCATGCCGCCCTCGACCCCTTCGTCCGCTCCGACGACTGGAGCGTCACCGGCCCCGACTGCGTGCTGTTTGCGGCAGCGGACGTCGACGGCGACGGCTTCGGCGACCTGCTGACGCTGAACGGCTCGCAGCAGCTCTGCGCGGCCTACTCGGTGAGAGGTTGGAAGTCCGCCCCCTGGGAGGTGCTCCGCGAGGCGGTCCCGGCAGGGGCCACCGGACTTCTGGCCGGCGAACTGGTGGCGGGCTGGGCGGGTCCGGAGGTCGCGGTCGTCCTTCCGGCCCGCACCGTCCTCTATGGCGAGTGGCGCGACGGCCGCTTCCAACAGGAGCGCGAGGCCGACGCCGCGGAGCGTGCCGCGGTCGAGCGGCTCGGGCAGCGCCGCGTGCCGGGCGAGGCCCGCGTCGAGCCGCCGCCCTACGAGCCCGAGGCCCGCGAGATCGCCCGGACCTTCGCCGACGTCGATGGGGACGGCAAGCTCGACGCCATCTCCATCCTGGCCGCGACCAAGCCGTACGCCCATCACCTGGCCCGTCTCGCCGTCCAACAGCACGACGGGCCCGACGCCGACGGCGACGGCGTGCCCGACGCGAAGGAAGCCGAGCTGGGCAGCGATCCGCTCGACCGCGACACGGACGACGACGGGCTCCCCGACGGCTGGGAGGTGAACGGCCTCCCGCGCCGAATCGCCGGCGGCGACGGGGCCCTCAGCCCGACGCGCCAGGACGTCATCGTCGCCGTGTCCCGCTACGAGCAGCTCGAGGAGGCCGTCGCCCGCCGCGAGGTCGAGCATGCCAAACAGTTGTACGCGGCGCTGCCCAACCGAAACCCGGACGGCTCGACGGGCGTGACGCTCCACCTCCGCTGGGATCCCCCGGTGCCCAAGGAGGCCCAAGGGAGCTGGTCCTGGTGGGAGGTCGGGAGCCGCGTCTTTCCGGCCCGCGAACGGGGCATCCTGCACTGGATGCAGATCACCCCGGGCGGCGGCGGGCAGGCCCAGCAGACCGGCGACATGGGCGGGTCGGGGGCCCACTGGGCAGCGTGGGGCCACGAGCTCGGCCACCAGCTCTCGCTGAGCCACGAAGGGGACTCGGGGCCGGCGTGGTGCCCGCTCTATCCCTCGCTCATGAACTACGCCTTCAACTACCAGCTCGGCGGCGACCCCAACGCCATCCGCTTCAGCGACGGCCGCTTCCGGGCGGTCGAGCTGCGGGAGGACGCCTTGGCCGAGCGGCTTCCGTTCCCCTATGCCGAGGTCCGCTACCTCGAAGCCGCACCTTTCCGCTTCACCCTCGAGGCCGACGGCCCCAACAGCACGCGGATCGACTGGAACCAGGACGGCCACTTCGACGACGGGGTGGTGGCCGCCGACATCAACTACGGAGGCTCGACCTACTGCGGCATCCGCCGCAACGTCGAGGTCTGCTCGGCGGCCCCGGCCCTCTTCGTGTTAGGCGGCGTCGCCCACCTGGTCACCGTCGATCCCAAGTGCAGCGCGGTGAGCGTGCGGGCCTGCGAAGGCGACGGGCAATGGGCCGCCCCGCGGGCCATCCCCTCCAGCCCGACCCGCGACGATCCGGTCGCGGTCGGAGTGGGCGACGAGGCCTTCGTCTTCTTCCGCACCGCCCGGTCCTGGTGCGCCGCCCGAATCACCAAGGACGCCATCGACCCGCCGATCGAGTTGCCCGAACTCTCCACCAAGGGGATCTCGGTGGCCGCGTTCGACGGCCGCGTCCTGCTCGTCGAGCGCGGCGACGACGACGTCCTCGCCGCCCGTTGGTTCCGCTGGTCGCCGCCCGAAGGGCAAGGGCACCTCACGCTTCCGCAGGCCCTCGTCTCCCACTCCCGCGTGCCGCCCGGGCTGGCCCAGGAGCCCGGCACGCGCCAGGTGGTGATGGCGACGAGCGACCGGAACCCCGCCGGCCACGACTGGTGCCTGCGGGCGACGTGGCTGGCGATCGACGGCGAGACCGTGCGGGAAGGGGATTCGCTCTGGACCCGTGGATCGGGCAACGTCAACCACTGCACGACGCGGCCGGTGGTTGCCTTCCGCGGGCCGGAGCTCAACATCTTCCACACCGGGTGGTTCGACGGGAACGGCCTCACCACGGCGTGGCGCACGCGGCGGGTCGGGAACCAGAAGCTCGACGACGGCTGGCTCACCTGCCTCCTCTACGACGTGTGGACCCTGACCCGCGTGGGCGTCGCCTTCGCCGACGGGCCGCAAGGGGCGATCTACGCCTACCGCTGGGATCCGGGCGACCACGGCGACATGAAGGTCAACATGGTGCAGACCGCCCACAACGGCTGGGGCATCGACAGCGGCCCCATGCGCGACTTCGACGACGTGTCGAAGATCACGAAGTGGGGGATCCGCCACTCGATCCTCTGCCTGCGGCGCGTGGACTAACGTTTGGCTTGGCAGGCGGCGATGGCCTGTCGGATGATGGCCCGGGTGCCGTCGTCGGTGGCCAGCGGTTGGGCTTCTTTCGCGGCGGCGAGGGCCTTCTCCCGGCTGCCGAAGGCCAGTTCGACTTCCGCGTAGGTCAGGAGCGGCTCGACCTCTTGGCGCTTGGTGAGATCGACCGCGGCCTGCGTCGCCTGCAGGATGAGCGGCCGGTAGGCGGTCGGCGTCTCTTCACCGGCACCGCGCAAGAAGTTGGCGACTTCGAGGAGCCCGGTGGGATCGGATTCCTTCCGGAAGCGGTCGAGGAGCGTGGTGGCGAGGGCCACCGCATCGTCCTGCCGCTCGATCGTCACGTAGGCGGCGAGGAGGCGGGTGGCGAAGGCGTCCCGCAGATCGGGATGGCGGGCCACGAAGCCGGCGATGATGCCGGGGGCCTCGGCCCCGCTCTGGCGGGCGTTCATCAGGATGGTGCGGAACTCGGCCTCGGCACGGGCCAACTCCTCAGCGTCGGCTTGCCCTTTCCACGAGCCATCGAGCACCTTGGGCAGGACCACATCGAGCAGGTTGGGATGTCCGATCCAAGCGATGGTCCCGGCCCGGTCGACGACGAAGCACGTCGGCAACGAGCGCCCGGCGGCGTCGAGGTAGGCGGCGTGCGTGGCGCCCTCGTCCCAGCCCACCGCGTAGGGCATGCGCTCGCCCTTCCTGGCCACCTGGTCCCGGACCAGTTCCAGGGTGACGCCGCGCTCGGGCCGCGTGATGCCGACCACCACCACGCCGTCCTTGCCTCGGTCGCGAGCCTGGCGGGCGAGGTGCGGGATCTCGGCCATGGTCGGGCCGCAGGAAGGCGACCAGAAGTCGATGACCGTGACCTTGCTGGGCTCGGCACGCTCGATCGGACCGCCGTGGATCCAGGTCGCGACGGCGAGGGCCGGGGCGGGGCTGCCGATCGCGAGAGGCTTGCTCGGCGCTGCCGCCGGAGCCGAGGCTGGTGGCGTGTGCTGGCCTGCCGGGCTGGCGAGGGCGACCACGGTGCTGACAAGCATGGCGAGCGTGGCGAGCATGGCGAGTAGGGACCGCTCCTCAGGAACGCCGGCGCTTGCGGCCGACGAGCTTGCCGACGGGCTTGGTGGCGGCACGCATCCGGCGGGCCGGGCGGAGGACGAGGAGGACGTCGCCGCAGCCGGCCTTGAGCGTCGTCCGCGGCAGGCTTTCGTCGGTCGCATCGCGACAGTCGAGGACGGTCCATGGGCCGGCCTGCTCGAGGACCGCAAGCAGGGTGCGGATCGGGAAGGTCAGCAGGTCGTATCGCTCGACGAGGAACGGTCCGAGGCCCTCGACGCCGGCGGTCAGGATGTAGTGGCGGATCCGCTCGCAGAGAAGGCCGTCGGGGAGGCCGGGATCGTGCAGCCCGAGCGTCTCGCTGCGGAGGGCCGCGAAGCCGGCGGGTTCGATGGGGAGCGGGCCTCGCTCGTAGATGGTGCCAGGGTCGACGCGGTCGCCCGGCTCGCGGATGGCGAGGCCGAGGAGATAGACGCCGTCCTTCGCCATCAGGCGGTGCATCGCCGCGAGGTGGGTGGCGAGGTCGGCGCCGCCGCCGAGGTGGCCGACCGAGTTGTCGAGGTTGATGGCGAGGTCGAAGTCGGCGCCGGCCTTCTCGGGCGGCGAGCGCATGTCGCCGGCCACGACGGTTGCCTGGCGTCCGCCAAGCCTCGCCGCGGTCGCCACGGCCACGTCGGCATCCAGTTCGACGCCGGCCACCGTCGCCCCTCGGTCGAGGAAGTGGTCGAGCCAGAGCCCGGCTCCGCAGGCCGGGTCGATCACCCGGCGGGCCTTGGTCCGGCCGCCTGGCTTGTGGACGCGGACCAACGAATCGATCGAGGCCCGCATCTCCTCGCTCGGAGCGAAGAACGCGCGGTAGAGGGCGGTGTGCTGGTAGATGGCCACGGAAGCGTCGCCCGACGTCGCCCGACGTCTCTAGCGCGGCCGGTCAGGTCAGGCCGACCGTGATGGGGACCGGCTGCGGCCGCGGCTCGTAGTTCGGCTGGAGGGCGATCTCGAGCGGGATCCGCTTCCCGTTCGGGTCGCGGGGGATGTTGTCGCTGTCGATGACCCGCTGGATGGCCATGATCCCCTCGATGAGCATCTCGGGCCGCGGGGGGCAGCCGGGGATGTAGACGTCGACCGGGATGAACTGGTCGACGCCCTGGACCACGGCGTAGGTGTCGAAGACGCCGCCCGTCGAGGCGCAGGCGCCCATCGAGATGCACCACTTGGGCTCGGCCATCTGCATGTAGACCCGCTGCAGGACGGGGAGCATCTTCACGCTCACCCGGCCGGCCACGATCATGACGTCCGACTGGCGGGGGCTGAAGCGCATGACCTCGGCCCCGAAACGGGCCAGGTCGAAGCGGCTGCAGGCGGTGGCCATGAGTTCGATGCCGCAGCAGGCGGTGGCGAAGGGCATGGGCCAGACGCTCGAACGCCGGGCCCAGTTGATGACCCGCTGGAGCTGGGTGGTGAGGACGCTGTCGACGGGAAGGGCGCTTTCGATGCCCATTGGCGTGGTGATCCGAGGGGGAAATCCGGGGCTGGACCCGGGAGCGACGGAGTGTAGCAGGGGACTTCGGCCTCGGGACCGAGGCAATCCGGCCGTGGAAAGGCCAAACTACGGGCCGTGAGCACGACGCCCTCCCCCGCCGGCAGTCCCTCGTCCGAGGTCGGCCCCGCAGCAGCCGGCCGCTGCGCTCGGTGCGGCTACGCCCTCGCCGGGTTGACCTCTCCGACCTGCCCGGAGTGCGGGTGTCCGACCGACGGGTCGACGCTCCTCCGCTACGCCGACCCGGCCTGGGTCCGCATGCTCGGCGTGGCCGCCACGCTGATGCGAGGCGGAGCGATCGCGGCCCTCGTCTTCCACTTCAGCCCGGAGTTCGCCGTCGGCACCCTGCGCAACCTCGGGTTCTCCCCCGCGGGAGCTCCACGCGGCGTGGTGCGATTCCTCGAGTTCGGTTGCCTCGGGCTCGCCGTGCTCGGGGCCTGGCTCCTCGCCTCGCCCGATCCGCTGCTCGACGACGCCGTGGACGAGAAGGCGGCGCGGCGGCGGTTGTTCTTCCGTATCGGACTCCTGGCCGCCTTCACCCTGGCCTTGGTGCGGGCCGCCGCGGCGCCGTGGCTCACCCCGATCCCGGCCATCGCCGTCAGTAGCGCCGCCTGCATCATCGGTTTCGGCGCCCTGCGGCGCCTCGGCGACGTGGTGCGCGACCTGATGGCCCGCTGCGCGAGCTCCGACGGCGAGGCCGCCAAGAAAGCCGGATCCGGCGCGTGGCTCAACGTGATCGTGATCGCCGTCTTCGTGGTGGCGGTGATCCCCCTCCTGTCGGCCTGGAAGGGATTCAGCGGCACCAACCTGTGGACGACGCTGACCGCGGCGGCCTCGAGCGGCGAGCGGGTGGTGATCTACTTCGGCCTGATGGGGATCGCCTTCACCATCCTCTCCCTGGCCAAACCGCTGGCTGCGGTGCGGGCCGAGGCGGCGATGTCGCGGTCCCTGGTCAGCCTCCGCTCAGGCGGTGGAAGTCCCGGCGAGAGTAGATGAACCGGTAGCGCCGCTCGAGGCCGAAGGCCCGCAGCTGGTCGCGGATCGAGGGTGACAGCCCGTACATGGCGGGAGCCATGGAGTGGGACTGGGCCAGCGTCGCGACGCGCTCGAGGAAGGGCAGGGTCATCGCGCAGAGGCTCCGGACCCGTTTCAGGTGCAGCACGAGGTGCTTGGCAGCTGGGTGCGGGGAGGAGTACATCCGCTCGATGTCGTGCAGGATGACCTTGCATTGGTGGGCATGGAGCTTGGTGTCCAGCGGCTGCACGACCAGGAGCTGGCCGCGCGTGATGAACCGCACGTAGGTGTCGCTCTCCGGCAGCACGCACTGCCCGACTGCCGATCGAGGAGTCCGGAAGAGCCAGAACATGCGACCAGACTCCGATTCGTTCGGGGCACGGGCCAGCCGATGCCGCAGCTTCTTTGGGGATGGGTTCGAGATGCGCGGGCCGCGCCGGACGTGCGGCTCGAGCCCTGCGCCGCAACGACAAGGCCCGCGCGAACGTGGTTCGCGCGGGCCGTGCGTCGTCCCCGGGAAGGCGCTTCCAGACGGCGGTCAGCTCCCCGTGAGGGCGATGAGATCGCCTCTCGAGCGGGCCACCGTGTAGAGGCGGTCGGTCTTGAACATGCGCAGCTGGTCGAGGAGCGGTCCGTTCAGCCCGAACAGGATGGGCTTCATCTTCTGCTCGCTCACCCGCTTGGCCAGGTCCTGGCAGAGGCCGAGGCCCAGGGCGCTGAAGGTGCGGACGTTCGACAGGTCGAACACGAAGAAACGGGCGTTCTTCGGGCGTTGGCGAAGGGCCTCGACCGCGGCCTCCAGGATCGCGGGGCATTCGCGCTGGCCCAGATTGGGGCCGAGGGCGCGAACGATCACCGAGCTGTGTTCCTGCTCGGTCTCGACGAACTTGGCGGTCAGCGACGAGAGCGCCTCGGCCGCGGCGAACGCGTTGTCCAGTGAGTGCGGTGCGGTGCTCATGCCCCACACCGTCGATTTCGAATCCCGCCATGCGAACCGGGTCGGGCAAAACGTGCGCGGCGTCCGGCTCCAGTCTGCGGGTCGTAGGGCTTGGAGCGGTTAGTCGGCCACGCCAGCGGCGTCGACCACCAGCCGTTGGTCGCTTCCGTCCACCCCGACCCCGGCTTCGACGCCTTCTCGGGCCTCGCCCGGGGCCACGAAGCGGTAGCCGCCCAAGGCCTCGATGCTCCCGTCGCGGCGGACGAGGAGAGTGCGGCGGGCCAGATCGAGGCGCGGCCCGAGGCGGGGCAAGGCCCAGCGGTCGCGTTCGCCGAAGCCGGCTCGGGGCCGGAGGAGGAGCGAGGCATCCGCGTTGCCGCGGCGCCCCTCGGACCGCCACTCGCCGTCGAGGACGAGGATCCCTCTGGGATGCGTGGCCAAGGTGAGGTTGCACGCTCCGCGTTCGAGCCCGAGGTCCGGTCCGGGACGGATCACGTGGCGGATGGCGTCGACCACATAGGTCCGGTCACTCGTTGTCTGGTCGCGCTGGCGGAATCCACCGGCGAGTAAGGCGGTGGTGTCGTCCACGGCGATGCCCGCCATCTCGCGCGGCTCCCCGTCAAGGCGGGCGGCCCAAAGATAGGGCTGCGGTGGCCAGGCCCCGAGGTCGAGCGATTCGATCGAGCCTTCCTCGTCGCCGCCGGCGAGGACGAGCGTCCAGCCGACCAGGATCGCCGCGTGCCCATGTCGCTCGCGCTCGAGCGACTGCGGTTCGGACCATCGCTCGGTGGAGGGATCAAAGAGGCGGATCTCGCAGCCGGAGACGACGGCCACCGTGCCGTCGGGCAGCGGGGTCGCGCTATGGCCTTCGAGCGGCTCGGGCCACGCTTCGACGCGGCGTCCGGAACCAGCCACCAGGGGATCGAGGGTCTCCCCGTCGGCGTGCTGGCGAATCGCCTCGCCCCATCGCCCGTCCCAGCCGCCGAGGACGAGTACGCGTCCCGTGACCAGCGGCGTGAGGCTCGGCTTGGCCCGCGGTTCGAGGAGGCTCGTACCGATCGGCAGCCAGCCGTGGATCGGATGCCGCACCTGAACGGCCCGGGTGGCGGCCATTTCCGCGGTGCACCCGCCCATCACGATCAGGTGGTTCCGGCTCTCGGTGGCCACTGCGTCGAAGACCGGGAGCGGCATGGGTCCTGGCATGGCCTCCCAGTAGGCCAATCCGAACGGCGGATCGCCGACTCGGACGCCTGCTGCGTCGAGGGCCGCGTTGCCGCCGAGGACAGCGAGGGCGAGGGTCGCCAGGAGCGTGGGCCGAGAACATCGCACAGCGTGGAAATCGGTTGTTTCAGCCCGCCGATAGAGCAGAATCGGTGCACTCGTGCGGGTTGGCGCGGCGGTGACGGCAGGTCCGGGAGCCTGTCCTCCACGCGATGCCTCGTTCGAGCGTCGACCTCGGTCCCGTGCCTCCCCGTCGCCTCGTGCCGTGACGCCCCTAGCGAGCCCCGCACCGTGCCTTTCGTGCCTGGAATGGTCGCCACCGCGCTCGCCCTCGGATTGCTCGGGGTTTGTCCTCCTGACCGATGCTCCGGCCAGCGAGGTCGAGGGCGACTTCGCCATCCTCGAGGCGACGGCATCGGCGGTCGAGCGGTTTGCCCGCTCGCTCGGCGTCGAGGCCAGCGAACCGGATCGTCCGATCGTCGGGCTCGTCTTCTCCGATCGGGGGAGCTTCGAGCGCTTCGCCCGGGAGTCTGATCGCGTCGATGCCCGATGGCTGACCGGATACTGGCTGCCAGGCTCGGAGCGCTTCGTGGCTCGGAGCGGCGACGTCGATCCGTCGCGCCACGCTCGCCGGGGACGGGCTCTCGCCAGCCGGAACGGCCGCACAGCATCGACCATCGCCCACGAGGCGTCGCACCAACTGCTGCATCGCCTCGGCGTCCAACGACGCTCGCCGAACCACCCGCTCTGGATCAGCGAGGGACTCGCCATGGGCTTCGAGGTGATCGGTGGCGACGGCACCTCGATCGAGCCCTTCGCCCGGCAGGAGGCGCGGCAGGCCTTGGTGAACGAGGAGCTGGCGGAAGGCACGCTCCTTCCGCTCGCCGCGCTCGTCTCGATGCCAGCCATCCCGGAGGAGGATCGAGCCTCGATCGAGGCCTTCTACGCCCAATCGTGGTCCCTCGCCCGCTACCTCGCCCTCGAGCGTCGCGACCGACTCGCGGCCTACCTCGCCGCGTTGCGGACCTCGGCCGGGCATCTCACGCCGCGTGCCTCCCTCGCCATCTTCGAGCGGACGATCGGCCCCCTCGAGGAGACCGCCCGGGCCTGGCATGCGTGGATTCGGCGCGGCGCGTGAGGTGGCAAAAACGTCGCGGCGGCCCGAGGGAGAACGGGCCGCCGCGGCGTTGGAAGGGGGGAAAGACGGGTTACGCTTCGCTGCGGAGCGAGCTCGGCGAGCCGAGCAGTCCGGAAGCGTCGAGGGCCAGGATCTCCGCGGTGAGGCGGCGGGTGTCGATGGGGAGGGCGTTGGTGGCGATGCTCGGCGCCGCGGCGGTGGTGCCGTGGTGCGGCGTGGTGGTCGGGGAGGTGGCGGGCGAGGCTGGACCGGGAGCGACCGGCGGCGTCGCCGCGACGCGGCCAGGATCGCCGAGGGCGGAGAACTCGTCGAAGCGCCCGTTGGTGAAGGCGTGGTCGGCGCGGTTGGCAAGCTGCCGCAGGGCGTAGGAGAAGTTCCGCATGTCGTCGGCCATGCCTTGGCGGACGACGTTGGCGACGGTCTCGACCACGCCGTGGCTCGGGCCGTTCTCGTTCCGCAGGAGCGATTCCCACGGGGCGAGGCGGGCCAGCATGGTGTCGAGCTCGCTGGTCAGGCTGCGCACCGCCGAGGCCTTCTCCTCCGCGATGCGAGTCGCGTTGGTGTAGCTGGCGAGGTCCTGGCCGATGCCGCCGCGCACCGTGGCGCAGCGTTCGATGAGCGTGTGGAGGTCGCGAGCCAGTTCGCGAGTGGCGGCCTGGGCTTCGTCGGCGTGCCGGCGGGCGCTCTGGGCTTCCTCGGCGACGAGGTCCTTGAGCGTGGTCGCCGTGCCGATCGTCCCGAGGAGGGAATCGGCGGCTTCGACGCTCTGCTGGTTCAGCAGGCGGGCCCGTTCCTCGGCCCGGGCGAGGATCGTCTCGACCGAGCGGGCGCGGTGCTCCGACTCGGCGAGCAGGTTGCGGATCCGCTCCTCGAGGCTGGCGAGTTGGTTCGGGTCGGCGGCGGTGCCGACGTTCGTCATCCGCTCCCGGACGATGGCGTCGAGCTTGGCGGTGAAGGCGGCGACGGTCTCGTCGGCGAAGGCCCGGAAGTCATCCTTGACCGGGGCGTAGCGCTCGTCGATGCGGCGCTCGGCGGCGGCGAGGCGTTCGTCCATCAGCCGGGCGAACTGGTCGTTGGCGTGGCGGATCCGCTCGTCGAGGAAGGGCAGGAGCTCGGCGACGCGATGCTCGATCGCCTCGACCGCAGCCCGCACGCGAAGCTCCGATTGCTGGGCGATTGCCGCGTGCTGGGCTTGGAGTTGGTTCTGGACGTACGCCGCGATCTGGCCCTGGAGGTGGGGAAGGATCTGGCTGACCAGTTCCTGGCCCGACTGCTGGCTGCGGCCAATCTGCACGTCGAAGGCCTGCAGCATGCGGACGCCGAGGCGAAGGCGCTCCTGCAGGTCGCCGGCGGCTTGCGTCGCGGCCGCGGTGGCGTCGAGCGTGGTGCGGGCCAGCCGCTCCAGTTCGCCCACCGCGCTCTCGGCACGGCCGACCAGGTCGCCGAGCCGGGCCTCCTTCGGCGTGCTCGTCCCGTTGGCGACGGGCGGCCAGACCGGTGCGACCGTGGTCACGCTGCGGTGCGCCGACACGCTGAGCGTGCTGGGGTCCCCCGACGGTTCAGCGTGGTGTCCGTTGGACGGAAAGCCGTGCTCGACTGGGTACGTCATGGCGCCTCTCGGACGTGTGGATCGCTGCGCGGATGCAAGCGTGACCCCGTAGACAAGCGTGGGGTCCGAGAAGAGTTTTCGGCAGCATCATGGGACCGAATCGAGGAAAAGGGAATGGAAGGGGGCAGAGACCCCGGTCCATTCGACCTAGCCCGAGATGCGTCCCGCGGCGAGGCCGGGGCGGCCGTCGGTCAGCTGGTGAGGGAGGGCGCTGCCAAGGTCGCCTCGCCCAAGGCCCGTAGCTGAGCCGAACGGAGCTTGGCCTCGAGCGGGTTCGGAGTCGCCGAGGCGTCCCGGGAGCGCCAGGCGAGAGTCAGGACCTCAGCCAGGCGGATCGAGTCGGCAGGCCGGGCCAAGGAGTACGCGTCCTCTTCGCCGAGCTTGCGGACGAAGCCCGCATCCTCCAGCCGGACAAGGAGAAGCGACGCCGAGTGGACGGGAAGGCGGGCCGCCGAGGCGATCACCGCCAAGGGCAGGGTGGCCCCTCGGGCGAAGGCGTCGGCGACGGCTTGGGTGGCCCGGAGGGCGGCTTCGCCGTCGGCTTCCATGGCCGACTCGGAGGCTCGGTCGCGGCCCCGGATCGCCTGCAGCAGGGCGGCGATCTCGGCCCCGAACAGGATCACCAGCCACATCAGGTACACCCAGAACATGAAGAGGGGGACGAGGCCGAGCGACCCGTAGAGGGCGCTGACGCTCATGGCGTTGGCGAGGTAGAGGCCAAAGGTCCGCTTCCCGATCTCAAGGAGGACGGCCCCCACGATGGCCCCGATCATGGCCGGCCGCCAGGCGACCCGGGTGGCGGGGATGGTCAGGTAGCCGATCGCAAGCGGCACCCACATCGCCGCCAGCGAGACGAGGAAGCGGAGGATCGAGGTCACCCACTCCCAGCCCTCGATGTGGCTGGCCAACTGATCGATCCGCTGGAAGAGGATGAAGGCGACGACGATGACCACCGGCCCGAGGGTCAGGACGAACCAGTAGACGAGCGTCCGCCGCAGCCACGACCGGCCGGTCTCGCAGCGGTAGATGACGTTGAAGGCTTCCTCGATGGTGACCAGGACCCAGATCGCGGAGAAGGCGAGCAGGATGAAGCCGCCCCAGCCGATGGCCGTGATGTTCACCGTGTTGGCGTAGCGGACGAGTTGCATGAGCCACTCGGACAGGCTCACGCTGCTGGTCGCCGTGCCGTCGGCCGAGGTCATCGTGAGGTGCACTGAGGCGGCGCCGATGCCGCCGAGGAACCGTTCGACCCAGGGCAGGAAGTCCGCTCCGAGGGCGGCCTTGGCGATCAGGGTGACCACGACCAGGACCGGCAGGAGGCCGAAAAGGGTGCGGAAGGCGAGAGCGGCGGCGATCTGGGCGGCGCGGTCTTCGCGAAGGTGCCGCCAGCAGAAGGTGGCCACGTCGGCGGCGTCCCCGACCGAGACCCGGCCGAAGCGAACGTCGCGAAGCGGGGCCAGCCACTCCATGATCCAAGCGTCCGCCCCGTGCCGCAGCCGCAGCTCGCGGGCATAGGTCCGCCTGTCGCGCAGGGCGTCACCGCTGGGGCTGGCCACTGGCTTCGGGTCGGGGGTCGGCTGGGGTGTCGGCTCGGGCATCGAAGAAGAGTCCCTGGAGGGTCCCGTAGGCCGGACGCTCCGCGTTGGCGGTGCCCGTCTTGATCGGCGTCCCGCTGGGTCGACCCGACGAGAAATGGTCGACACCGGACCCGAGATCGAGGAGGACGCTGAAGCTGAAGATGCCTCCGCTGGGCGGTGGCTCGGCGAAGTGGTACTCGTTTGTTCCGGAAGCGCCCTGCACGCTGTCGCCGACCGCGACATAACGATCGCTGCCCGCGAGGTCGATCAGGAACCCCAAGGCCTGCTGGGCAGCACTGCCTTGGCTCAGTCCATCGGCTTGGTAGGAGTCGTCGCCCGAGCGATCGAGGAGGCAGGCCACCGACTGGTCCCAGGCCACGCCTTGGCTCGCGGCGGTCATCCCGAGGTAGGTGTCGTTGCCGCCGCCGTCGACGAGGCACCCCGCCGCTTGGTGGGCGGCGAACCCTTGGGCGTAGCGATTGCCGTAGTACCAGTCGTTGCCGCTGCGGTCGGCGAGGACGCCGAGGCCGAAGTAGTAGCCGCCGCCCTGGGCGAACTCGCCGCCTTCGTAGCGATCGTTCCCGGCGAGGTCGGCGAGGAGGCCGATGCCGCCCGCTGCGAAGCGTCGAAGCCCGATCCCCATCCCTTGGCTGAAGCTCGAGGCCACCGCCGGCGTGTCGTAGGCGCTCGGCTGGGCTCCGATCGCGTCGTAGCGGTCGTTGCCATCGACGTCGATCACCGCCCCGAACCCGCGCGGACCGCCGCAGCCTTGGCTCAGGAAGTCGGCGCGGTAGAGGTCGCTGCCGCCGAGGTCGACGAGGAGTCCGGTCCCCCACAGGGCCGTGCCTTGCGTCCACACCGTGCCGTCGTAGCGGTCGTTGCCGCCCGCGTCGACCAGGATGCCCACGCCGAAGACGCCGCAGCCGGCGTGCAGCGAGCGGCCGACGTAGGTGTCGTTGCCGCCGCGGTCGTTGACGAGGAAGAGCCCGCACACCCCGCAGCCGATCCCTTGCTCGGGTCCGCCTTCGTAGCGGTCGTTGCCGGCGAGGTCGATGATCCCCCGCATGCCGAGGGCGAGATCGCTCATGAAGTAGGTGTCGTCGCCGCCCACATCGAGCACCGCCGCGATCTTGCTCAGGTCGTAGCGGTTCGGGCCTAGCCCGCCGACCACGGCCCATCCGATCCCGGGGATCTCCTCGCTCGAGAGGACGTCGCCTTCGACCAGCCCCTTGAGCTCGTCGCGCGGCGGCTCGACCTCGCCCTTCGCAAGTTCGGGACCGATGCCGAGCTCGGCGTCGAGGTGGGCGATGGCGGCGACCATGGCGTCCATGTCGATGGTGGCGCCCGCGCGCACCACGGCGAGCGTGTCCTTGGCGTGCGGGCCATGCACGAGAATGTCCTCACCCATGTCGCGGGCGGCTTGGATCGCCAGCCTGGCGAAGGCCGGGTTCGCGTAGCGGTCGCCAAGGGCGTCCTGCATCTTGAGCCGGGCCTCGTTCAGGAAGAAGTCGAGGGCGAAGATCCCGCCTTGCGGATCGTTGATGGGGACCGAGCCGTGGCTCTCGCCCGGGGCGAGCGTGGCGTCCAGGTTGGCGGCGGCGAGTTCCGCGGCCACCCGCCACGGTCGGTCCTTGATCGACGCGGTCGGGGCCGCCATCCGCTCGGCGAGGTCGGGCAGCGACAGGGGATGCCCGAGGGCCTCTTCCACGCGGCCGAGGCGGCGGGCGTCGGGAGCCGCGGCGAGGACCGCCTGCTGCGCGGCAACGAGGCCGTCGAGCGCCGGCTGGAGGGCGAGTTGGGCGAGGGCCCGGGCGAAGGGGCCGTCGCCGGTCGGGGCGAGGAAGGTCGGCGGGGCCTCGGGGGCGTGGGGCGGTCCGAGGCGGGGCTGGCCGATCGTGCCGCGCCAGGTCTCCTGGTCGGAGAGGACCACCGTCATGGTGTGCGAGGTGGCCTCGAAGTCGGGCTGGTCGGGGAAGCTCCCGCCGCGGCGGTTTGACCTCCGCCAGACGAGGGCGATCGAGTCGCCCGGCTTCTTCGCGGCGAGGCAGGCGGCGATGGCCGCGCCGCTCGCCGGCTGGCCGTCGATCGACTCGATCAGGTCGGGGCGGGCCAGGGTCGGGCTCTCGATGCCGGCCCCCTCGAGCGGGCCGGGATCGATCCAGCTCACCACGCAACCGACCTTCGGGACGTCGCGCGTGGCGAGGCCGAGGAAGGCCCGCGGCGGTGCCTCCGTCCCGTGGGCCGGAGGTGGATCGATCGGCGCGGCGAGCGCCACGAGGAATCCGAGGAGGGCGGCGTGCACGCGGGCATGGTACGGCGTGCCGCTCGCTTCTCCTACAATGCCCGCCCATGGCCCGCCGCCGGACCCACTCCTTCACCTTGGACACGCGAGGACCGCGCCTCCAGAAGATCCTCTGCGAGGCCGGCTACGGTTCGCGCCGGGCGTGCGAAGAGTTGATCGAGGCGGGGGCGGTGACGGTGAACGGCGAACTGGTCGATGCCCTGCCCGCCTGGGTCGACCCAGCCGGCGACGAGATCCGCGTCAACGGCAAACGGCTCCGGCCCAAGGAGCGGCACGTCTACCTCATGCTCTTCAAGCCCCGCGGCGTGGTGAGCACCAACAGCGATCCCGAGGGTCGCGTGCGGGCCGTCGACCTCGTCAAGCACCCGGCCAACCCGCGGCTCTATCCGGTGGGCCGGCTCGACCTCGACTCGAGCGGGCTCCTCCTCCTCACGAACGACGGCGAACTCGCCAATCGCCTGACCCACCCGCGCTACGAGGTCCACAAGGGCTACGAGGTGACGGTGGGAGGGACCCTGACCGACGAGGACGTGGCCTATCTCGAGGAGGGCATCTTCCTCCACGACCGCGACGGCGTCGGCAAGCGGACCAGCGAGAGCCAGCTCACCCTCCTCAAGCGGGACCGGACTCGCACGCTTCTCTACATGGAGCTCCGCGAGGGCCGCAACCGCCAGATCCGTCGCATGCTGCAGCGGGTCGGCCACCCGGTGAAGAAGCTCCGCCGGGTGCGGATGGGACCGCTCCAGCTCAAGGGGCTCGCCGTCGGCGAATGGCGGGAGCTCACGGCGTACGAATTGAAGTCGCTCCGCGATGCAGCCTATGGTCGGAACTCGAGGCCCAAGCGGCGCCGGCCGCCGGTCGCCTCGGACTTCTCCGACGGCGAGGATTGACCCAACATGCCCCAGTACGAATACGTCTGCGAGAAGGACGGCGAGGTCCTCACCCTGCTTCGCCCCATGCGCGACGCTGACGCCCCGGTCGATGATCCCAAGGGCCTTGGCCGCACCTTCGTCCGCAAGCACTCGACCTTCGGGGTCGTGGGCGGCACGCCGGGGGCCGGGACCGGTGGCCATGTCCACTCCGGTCCCGGGTGCTGCTGCTGCCGTCCTGACGGGGGTGGGTGCGGCTCGTGATCCTGCATGGGGTTGACTTCTCGGGCGCCGATTCGGGCGGCGCCGCCAAGATCCGGATCTGCGAACGGAACCTGCGGGCTCCCAAGGACCCCGTGGTGTCGCGCGGCCGGGCCGATCGCCGCGGACTGCTTCGGCAGATCGAGGCCAGCTTGTCGGACGGCCGCGACCACCTGTGGCGGATCGACGCTCCGCTCGGGCTTCCGCTCGAGACGCTCGCCGCGTTCGACGTCCCGCGGGACTGGACCGCGATGGCCAGTTGGATGGCCGACTTCGGCTCGCCGCGCGGCTGGCGGCATGACGTGCGCGAGGTGGACCGCAAGGAACCCAAGCGGTGGTGCGACCGTTCGGAGCGGACGCCGCTCGCCCCGATGAACCTCCGCGTCTTCAAGCAGACCTGGACGGCGATCTGCGAACTCGCCTTGCCGCTGGCCAAGGCCGGCGTGCGGGTCGAGCCCGTGGTCAACACGGCGAGCGCCGGCACGGTGGTCCTCTGCGAGAGCTGCCCGGCCAGCGTCCTCGAGCGCTATGGCTGGCCTGCGAAGGGTTACAAGGGCGGCGGCGATCCGCCGGCCCGCGTGCGCGAGGAGATCGTGGGCCGCCTGGGCAAGGTCGGCGTGATCGTGCCGCCAGCCATGGCGACCGAAGCGGTGCGGGACACCGAAGGCGATCTTCTCGATGCCCTCCTCCTCCTCACGCCGCCGACCCAGACGGTCGTCCCCGCCGATGCCTTGGTCGAGGCGTGGGTCTACTGACTTGACGCCCCGGCGTGGTCGGCGAATCGTGAAAGGAACCCCCCATGTGGTCGTGTCTCGTCCTCGCCAGTTCGATCGCCCTCGGGCCAGCGGCGCCGCCCAAGCCGGCCATCGGGCTCGATCCCGGCTGGCTCGGGCACTGGAAGGGCGAACTCGCGGTGCAGGTGAAGGATCGCCCGCCGACGGTGAACATGGAACTCGTGATCGCGCCGCTTGCCGACGGCTCCGGCTGGGAGTGGACGATCATCTATGGCGAAGGGGAGTCTCGGCAGGTCCGCGCGTACGTCTTGCTGCCCGGCGATCGGCCCGGGCGCTACGTGATGGATGAGCGGAACGGGATCCTCCTCGACATGGCGTTCGAGCAGGGGGCCCTCGTCTCCGCCTTCGAGGTCGAAGGCTCGCTCCTCGTGAGCCGCGAGGCCCTCGCCGGCGACACCATCGCTTACCGGATCGACACCTTCGCTGCCGCCGAGCCTCGCAGCAGTTCGGTCGGCGATCCGAAGAAGCCGACGGTCGTCAAGAGCTACCGACCGCTCGGGACCCAGGCCGCGACGTTGCGCCGTGTCCCGGCGGGCACGCCCGCTCACCAGTGATAGTGCACGCGGAGCCAGTTGATCTGGCCCATGTGGTGCTCGCCGTGCCAGGCGTAGACCGAGATCGCTTGCCAGAGGGCGACGTCCTTCTGGTACTGCGGGTGGTAGAAGGTCCGGTCGAAGTCCTCGGGTCGCATCGCCTTGGCGGTGAAGACCCAGCGGGCGACGGTGGCCTCGAAGAGCTGGACGCCGAGCATGGGGTCGGCGACCGAGCTGTCGGGCAAGCGGACCCAATGGCCCTCGTCGTAGGGCTTGATGGTGGGATGGTCTTCGGTGAGGGCCAGCTTCCAACGGATGAAGAAGTTGCTCGTGCTGTCGGCGAGGTGGTGGACGATCTGGCGGAGCGTCCAGTTCCGGTAGCGGGTCTCGAGCTGGTCGTGCGTCAGGCCGCGGATGCAATGGCGGAGCTGGGCTGGCTGGGCGGCCAGGAGCTCGATCTCCTTGGCGATCCGTGCCATGTCGCGCTGGGTGGGGGCTTCGTGGGCGCCGGCGGGATATTGGGGTGCCTGATGCATGCCGGTAGCGTAGCCGGGCCGCCTGTCAGACGCCCCGCGTGGCGGGATCCCAGATCAGCTTGTGCAGTTGGGTCTGCATGCGGACCGGCAAGCGGTCGGCGAGGATCCACTCCGCGAGGCGGCGTGGATGGAGCCCCGGGCAGCCGAGGATCTCGAGCCCCGGCCGTTGCTCGAACACGGCCGACATCAGGATCGATCCCACGCGGCGGGCGAGGTCGCGTTCCAGGATGACCGACTTGGCCCAGTCGTAGTCGGCGCGGTCGACGATGACGAACTTGACCTCGTCGCGCGGTCGCAGGTCGTCGAGGTTCGACCAGAGGTTCCGCTCGCACTCGCCCGAGCCGGGCGTCTTGAGGTCGAGGATGCGGATCGAGCGCGGGTCGCAGGGGCGGATGTCGACCGCCCCCGAGGTCTCGATGAGGACCGTCAGCCCCCGGTCGCAGAGGGCCGTGACCAACGGGTGGATGTTCCGCTGGGCGAGCGGCTCGCCTCCGGTGATCTCGACCAAGGGGCAGCCGTAGGCAAGGATCGCCTCGAGCAGCTCGCCGAGGCGGCGCTGCGTCCCTTCGCGGAAGGCGTACTCGGTGTCGCAGTAGCGGCAGCGGAGGGGGCAGCCGGTGAGGCGGAGGAAGACACAGGGGCAGCCGGCCCAGGTCGACTCGCCTTGGATCGAATGGAAGACCTCGTTGACCTTGAGGGGCAGCTCGGCGTCGAACGCGCTGCGTGGGGCGGGAGGAGTTCGATCGCTACTCGCTGGCATGGGCTCGGTGATCGTAGCGATGGGCTCGACGTGGATTCGCGCGGGGCAAAAAGCAGAAGACGCCCGCGGGTGGCGAGCGTCTTCAGAATGCCCAGGAGAGGACTCGAACCTCCAAGGGATTTTACTCCCACCAGCACCTCAAGCTGGCGCGTCTGCCAATTTCGCCACCTGGGCAAGTGGACTTCGGCATGGCGCCCCGTCAGCCGGGGCCCTTCAAAGGGCGAAGGGGAGAAACCATACCCGATAGGAGGCCGGAAGGGAAGTGGTTTGGCCGGCGGGAGCGGCTCGGCGGATGTACGCCTCCCCAAAAAGAAAGGCGGGGCGCCGGGTGGGCGGCCCCCCGAGAGGTCAGAGAACAAGCGTCAGGGCATTCAGCCCCAGGCGCCGAGGAGGAGGCTCAGGTCGGCCGCGTCGACGGTGCCATCGTTGTTGATGTCGCCCGTCGGGCCGGAGGTGCCCCACGCCCCGAGGAGGAGGCTCAGGTCGGCGGCATCGACGGTCCCGTCGCCGTTCAGGTCGGCCGGGTTGGCGGCGGTGCAGTCGTAGCCGGTGATGGCGAAGTCATCCACGCCAGCCTCGACCACCGAGCCGGAGCCGAGGTCGCTGGCCTGCCACCGGACCTTCATGGTCGCGGTCGGGGTGACGTAGTCGGAGATCTTGAACGACTTGAAGACCCAGGCGTTGGCGTTCTCGCTCACGGTCTCGAGGGTGACCCAGCTCGTGCCGTTGTTGTTCGAGATCTGGACCGGCATCGAGTCGGCGTTCGGGCTCGCCCCTTGGTCGTTCGAGTACCAACGCCAGTAGCTGACGTACGCAGCGTCCCAACCGGTCGCGTCGAAGGTCGGGCTGACCAGGGTGGTCGTGCCGCCGTCGATGTCGTTCTCGCCGACAGCGCCGCCGCTCGAGCCTTGGCCGGTGACCCAGCACATCGAGCCTGGATCGGTGTGGTCGTTCTCCGGCTGGGCGGAGGTGCCGTTGGGATCGACGCGGACCCACACGCCGGTGGTCGCGTTGTCACCCGCCACGCCAGCCTGCCAGCCAGCGGTCGCGGTCTCCATGGTGTCGCTGAAGGGAGTCGCGCTTCCGGCTGCCGAGATCGCGGCATAGAAGGTCGACGGGGCACCGGTGGGGTTCACCACCGCGACGCCGGTCGTGGTGTTGGCCTGCACGTAGAACTGGAGCGTGCTGAGGCAGGCCGACGCCGGCAGGGCGACCTGGTAGTGGTTAGCCGAGGTCTCGGTCATGTTCACCGCGGTGAACGCGCCCGCCGTGCCGACCCGGTAGAAGAACTTGCCGGTGTTCGACTGCGGCGACCCGCCGAGGCCCTGCACCTCGACGGTGAGGAGCGTCGTGCCGCTTGGGGTGGCCATGGCCGGAATGCCGTTCGGATAGACGAACTTGAGCGGCTGGATGGCCGGGGCGTTGAGGCCGTGCTGGCCGAATGCATCGGCGATCGAGGTGTAGTTCGGCGAGCCGTCGTTGATGTCGCCGTTGTCGTCGTCGAGGGTGAGGTAGTCGATGACGATGTCGGAGGCGATGGTCGAGACCGGGCCGTGCAGCGGCACCGAGTTCACCACGATGTCGCGGAGACGGGTGCGGTAGTCAGCCGGGTACTGGGCCAGCCAATTGTTCCGCAGATCCCACACGCAGCCCGAGATGAGCTGGCCGCAGGCGTGGATCTCGCTGCCGCACGACGAGCAGGAGCCGGCGCTGTACTGGCAGGTGTTGTCTGCGTTCCGGATGCCCGAGGCGCAGTTGTTGTTGAAGCCGTAGCCAGTGACCGACTGGTCGACGGTGAGGATGCCCATGATGTCGCCGAGGCCTTCGCCGTAGGCGCCCTGGCCGCTGCCGCCCGACTGGACGACGTGGTGGCCGAACTCATGGTGCACGACGGTCGAGTAGCCGGTGTTGGCGCAGCCGCCGCCCGACTGGTAGAAGTTGATCGAGCCGCCGTCGTAGAAAGCGTTGCAGGTCGAGGAGAGATTGGCGTTGATCTGGAAGCTGCTGGCTCCGACCTGGCCCGAGATGACCGGGTAGGAGGGGTTGGCGGCCACGACCACGTCGCGGATGACGTTGGCCTGCAGGTAGCAGTTGACCTGGGCCCGCACCTTGGCATCGGTGTTGGCGCTGTTGTGGACGAAGTTGGTCGGGTTGCCGACGAAGAAGATGGTCTGCGAGGACACCGCGGCGCCGCTCGAATCGGCGACCTTGAAGTAGAGGCCGTTCAGCGTCGAAGTGAGGCTGACCGGGCTGCCGCCCTCGTAGGAGAAGTTGCCGTTGACGTCGGTGTAGCCGGTGGTCGTGCCGCCGGTAATCGCCGCGTAGGGGAGACCGGTGGCGACCTCGTCGCCGCACAGGTCGGCGCCGCTGCCTTGGGTCGCGAGGCCGGTGACGGAGCCGGTGAGGACGACGTCGCGGATCTCGCTCTCGGTGTAGAGGATGTGCCCGTTCGCGGCATCCACGACCATGAGGAGCTTCTGGTAGGTCAGCGGGTTGGCCACGCTGCCCACGGTCGCCACGAACTTGTAGGCGAGGGTCGGGGCTTCGAGGGCGTCATCCACGCCGGCCCAGATCACCATCTCCTGGCCGCTGATCGCGGGCAGTTGGCCGAAGGTCGGCTTGGCCCAGCGGGCGAGCTTCTTGGTGTCGATCGAGCTCGGCGAGACGGCCTTGCCGGTGAAGGTCGCGGAGAACGCCGACATGTCCTTCAGGGCGGCAGTGGCCATGACGGCCGGGAAGCCGGCCTCGTTCCGCACCAGGACGCGGAGGTCCGAGCGGAAGACGGGGATGCCGTTCAGGTGTTGGGTGTAGGTGACCAGCGTGAACTTGTAGCTGTCGCTCGCCGCGTCGTACATGAGCGGCACGAGGCGGGCGCCGTCGGCGAAGGGGCCGAGCGGGAGGAGGTCGGCGCCGGCCACGCCGAACATGCCGGCGTGCTGGCCGACGAAGGCGTCGGCGCTCTCGACGGGCGATGCGCCGGTCGAGAAGGCCTTGCCGTAGACGCGGGTGATGCCCGCTTCACGGATCGACAGGAAGGTGCCCGGGTGCTGGGCGATGAAGCCGTCCACCGCGGTCTGGGCGGTGGGGGAGAAGCTGAACGGGGCGGGGCCACCGACATCGGCGGCGAGAGCCGACGAAGCCGACAGAACGGCCGCCAGAAGGGCGGCGGAGTGCAACGAGATCTTCACTGGCACGACTCCCGATAGAAAGATGTGAGAGGTGGGGGGGGAGAAAAACGAGAGGCGACGCGCGCCAGAGCGCCGCCTGAGAGAGGCATGGAGATGAGGCTCGCCGGTCGCCGCCCACACCGCCCATCGACCGGCGAAGTCGATGGGCACCGTTCTCGGACCGGAATGGTCGTCCACCGAAGGGGATTCGGAAGCGCCCACACCGACGACGCCCCAACGCCTCAAAAGAGGCGACAGGGCCACCCTCCGATTCTTCACGAATCTGGAACAATCGCAAGTCGATTCTGGGGATTCACGGACCGGGGTGGAAGTCCTCCCCGGCGCGATCCGCGAATGTCACGCAGCGTCGTTGGTCGGACTTCTCTTCGACCCCCGCCCCGCGCCCCCGCCCCGAGCCCTTTGGGGGACACTGGACAGGCATGGCCAAGGACGCAGGCAAGTCCCAGAGGAAGGCGAAGGCCCACCGTGACGGCGAGGGGCCACGCGAGCCGACCATCGAGAACCGCAAGGCCCGGCACGACTACCACA
>JBGAKK010000150.1:0-3370 GCA_044224425.1 Phycisphaerales bacterium | reverse complement strand
ATGGGGTGTACCAGATCATCGAGCCGCCCGCCCCGTACCCGTCGACGCGCGGCTACGCGGTCGGCGAGGACGGGACCGTGTACGGCCAGCTCTTCGACGACTTCACCGGCGGGCCGCCGATGGCGTGGAAGGACGGCGCGTTCTTGCCGATCCCGCAGGAATTGCTTGGGTTCGACGGGCAGTTCACAGCGACGAGAGCAGGCCTTGTCGCCGGCTTCTATTCGGACGTGGCGCCGCTCGGCGCCTACCGGGTCGGCTTTCTCTGGACCCCCGAGGGCGTGCAGTACATGCAGCCGTACCCCGATGACGGCTGGTCCTGCTGGCCGACGGCGGTGAACGCCCGGCGGGAGGTCGGCGGGAAGGGGACCGTCCTGATCGGGAACGGCACCAACTTCTCCGTCTATCGTCCGACGATCTGGCACGACGGCGTCCCGACCGACCTCGGAACGCCTCCACAGTACAACGCGGCGCAGTTCTACGGCATGAACGAGGTGGCGCAGGTGGTCGGATTCGCCTACTGCCAATACACGAGCCCCTGCGACCCGGACCCACTGCACTTCGTGCAGCTCTGGATGAACGGCACGTACTACTCACTGAACAGCTTCCTGCCGCAGAACTGGCCTGGCAAGGTCGTCGACGCGTGGGCCATCAACGACAGCGGCGTCATCGCAGCGAGGGGGCCCTACCAATCCCAGGCGAAGATGTACATCTTCAAGCCCGTCGGCTCCTCCCCGGCCGACATCACCATCGACTGCCGCGTCGACATGAAGGACCTCACGCTGGTGCTCGAGTGCTGGGGTCCGACGGCCCAGTCGCCGGTGACGCGGGCCGACGTGGATGGCGATGGAGTGGTGGGTCCGCGCGACCTCGCTGAGGTGCTTGGTGCGTGGACGCCGCCGCCGGCGGACAGCCCGAGCGAGCCGCCGAAGGGGAGCAGTGGCGGCGAGAGGAAGCCGCCCCAACGGCCGAGCGCGACGTGACGCCTCGATCTCTCGCGGAACGGCGGGAGCGGCCGAGCGCCCCTCTATTGGGGCGAGGCTGAGGGGGTCGTGGACGACGCAAGGGCATCCCCGGCAACGGCACCGTCTGCTTCGCTGCGCTCACCATCTCCCCCAACGCGAGTCGCGTCGGGAGCGAGGCGGCGCCCTCACCCAAACCGCTTGTTCGCCTCGTTCCAGTTGACGACGTTCCACCACGCCGTGACGTAGTCGGGGCGGCGGTTCTGGTAGTGCAGGTAGTAGGCGTGCTCCCAGACGTCGAGGCCGAGGATGGGGGTGCCGGTCATGTCGGCCACGCCTTCCATCAGCGGGTTGTCCTGGTTTGGCGTGCTGGTGATGGCCAGCGAGCCGTCGGCCTTCTTGATGAGCCAGGCCCAGCCCGAGCCGAAGCGGCCGGCGGCGGCGGCGGCGAACTTGGCCTTCATCTCGTCCATCGAGCCGAAGGCCTTGGTGATCGCGGCGGCGAGGGCCGCGCTCGGCGCTCCGCCCTTGCCGGCGGGGGCCATCAGGGTCCAGAAGAGCGAGTGGTTGTAGTGGCCGCCGCCGTTGTTGCGGACCGCGGTGCGGACCGCCTCGGGGACCTTGGTGATCGACGTGCAGATCTCTTCGACCGACTTGCCGGCCCAGTCGGCGTGGGCCTCGAGGGCCTTGTTGAGGTTGGTCACGTAGGCCTGGTGGTGCTTGGTGCGATGGATGCTCATGGTCATCGCATCGACGTGCGGCTCGAGGGCGTTCTCGGCGTAGGGAAGTTCGGGCAGCGTGAAGGCCATGGGGTGCTCCTAAGGTGAGAGGGGGAGTGTATGGCGCGGCCCCTTCCGAGGTGGGGCTCCGGCTTCGGCCAATCCGCCGAGGGCGGCGCTAACGCAGGACGAGGCCGTCGTAGGCGAGCGACATCCCCTCCGGCAGCCGCGGATCGAGCTCGGCGTGGCGGATGTCGTGCGTCATGTGGATGAAGTAGCTCTGCGCGGCCCCGATCCGCTCCGCGGCGTCGATCGCCTCGTCGACGGTGAAGTGCGTAGCGTGGGCCCGGTAGCGCAGCATGTCGAGGACGAGGGTGCGCAGGCCCCGCAGCCGCGGCCAGGTGGCGGGGGGGATGGCGCTGACGTCGGTGCAGTAGGCGAGCGGCAAGGGCCCCGGCTGCTCGCGGGCCACAGCGCCGCTGGCGCCGCTGGCGTCAAGGGCCTCGATGCGGAAGCCGAGGACGGGCAGCCGGCCGTGCAGCAGTTCGAGCGGCGTGAAGCGGACCCCGTGCACGTCGAAGGCGTGCGGGGGCTCGATGATCCGCGGGATGAGGTCGGCCACGAAGGAGTCGTTGACGTTCTTGTGCCGCTCGAAGATGTGGGCGTAGACCCGCTTCAGGTGGTCGAGGGTCATGACATCGCCCCACACGTCGATCGGCTGCCGCATGATGGCGTTGTAGCGCCGCACGTCGTCGAGGCCGAAGGTGTGGTCGACGTGGTTGTGGGTGTAGACGATGGCGTCGCAGCGGGCGATCTTGTGGCGGAGCGACTGCTCGCGGTGGTCGGGGGGCGTGTCGATCAGGACGAGGCGGGCCTGGCCCTTGGGATCGCTGAAGCGGAGGCACGCCCCGCAGCGGAGCCGCCGGTCGCGGGGATCCTCCGAGGAGCAGACCGCGCATTCGCAGCCGATGACCGGGACCCCGGCCGATGTGCCGGTGCCGAGGAAGGTGAACTCGACGGCGCCCGGCGTGCCGCTCATGGCGAAGCCTCGGCGACCGAAGCCGCCAGCATGCCGCGAAGGCTGGCCACGACGCGATCGGGATGCTCGGCCCCGCACACGCAGCCCGAGACGGCGACGCCGCGGCAGCCGACCTCGAGGAGGGCCGGCAGCGTCGAAGGCGTGATGCCGCCGATCGCCAGGTGCGGCATCGACGGATGGCTGGCCACGAAGCGGCGGAGCGACTCCGGGCCCGCTGGGCGGACCTCGGGCTTCACGCTGGTCGCGAACATCGCGCCGACGCCGCAGTAGTCGGCGCCTTCGGCCACGGCCCGCTCGGCCTCGGCGAGATCGTGCGTGCTCATCCCGATGGTGAGGCGGGTGCCGGCGAGCTGGCGGACCGCGGAGGGCGGGAGATCCTCTTGCCCCACGTGCACGCCGTCGGCGTTGGCGAGGAGGGCGATGTCGGGCCGGTCGTTGACGATGGTGCGCACGCCGCGCGGGCGGGCCTGGGACACGATCCACGCGGCGCGGGCCAGGAGTTCGCCAGCATCGAGCGACTTCTCGCGCAGTTGAAGGCAATCGGCGCCGCCATCGATCGCGGCCCGGACCACGTCCTGCCACGGACGCCGGCAGAGCGACTCGGTGACCAGGACGCAGACCCGCCATTGCTCGCGGCGGCGGCCGGGGGCCCG
>JBGAKK010000058.1:0-28937 GCA_044224425.1 Phycisphaerales bacterium | reverse complement strand
GCGTTGTCGGTGGTGCGGACGTCGATGGCGATGGTTTCTCCTCGCGGAGCGCCGCAGACGATCCCTGGACGCCGGTCCTCTTCTCGCAGCCGCATGAAGTCGGGGCCTGGTGCAGCGAGGGGGCCATCACCGGCGACTTCGGCGAAGGGGCTTACTGCCCCTGATCGGTGACGACCTGTTGGTGGCCTCGCCTCCTCTAGGGTCGACGCATCCTGGCGAGGTCGGGGTCTGGCGCTGGATGGAGCCCGAAGGCTGGATCTTCCGGCAGCGGCTCTCGGCCGCGATTCCGTCGATCGAGGGGCTGGTCGGGCTTGGGGCAGCGATCGCCGGCGGCACCTCGGCGAGTGGGGACTGGCTCTTCGTCGGAGCCGCATACACGCAAGGTCCGGTCGGGGTGGGGGCCGTCGCGGTCTTCCGCCGCGGCATCGAAGGCGACTGGTGCTATGCCGGTCGCCTCGATGCGCCGATGGCAGGCGACTACGGCTACGGTGGCTCGCTCGCCTTCGACGGCACACGCTTGGCGGTCGGCGTGGCGCGGGACCCGGTCGTCGGTGACTCCGTGCAAGGCGGGGCGGACGCATACACCATCGTGGACGGGGTCATCGTCGGCCCGGAGAGCATGTGGATGCCGTTCTTCTGGCCCTTACCCGGCGTGACCGGCCCCTTCGGAGCCGTCGGAATAGCGGGGGATACCTTGGCGCTGGCTGGCTCGACCGCGAGCGCCTGGGGCTATGTCCAACTCGGGCTGGTGGCGATCTTCGAGCGACACCCGGACGGCACCTGGGTCTTCGAGCGATTCGTCAGCTCGAGCCAGCCCCATGACTACGGCCACTTCGGGGCTTCGATTGCCATGTCTGGACCGCTTCTGGTCGGGGCGGCTCCACAGGAGTTCGTGCCGCTTCCCGACGGCACCTATTCACGCGGCACCGCGACGGTGATTCGTCACGAGGGAGCCGATTGGGTCGCCGTCGGAACGATCCTGGGGCGGCCGGGCATCCCGGGGAGTTTCGGAGGTGGTCTCGGATCGGTGGCCATCGAGGGCGATCGCATCGTCTGCGGGCAATCCAATTCTGACCCGAGCGGCGTGGAAGGAACGGCGTCGATCTACCGCATCGTCGAGGAACCCGCTCCGGCCATCGAACTGCTGGCTCGGGCCCAGGCGACGGAGGAGTTCGGCTTCTACTACACCCTCGACCGGGGAGCGGGTCACCGTGGGAGGCGGCCGCTTCGCCTTCACCCGCAAGGCCGAGAGCTTCACCACCGGGCGATGGGTGGTGCGGGCCCTGCCGCTTGCAAGCGCGACGACCGATTGCGATGGCGATGGAGCGTTGGACGCGGGCGCGGTCCTGGCCGGCGCTGTCCCTGACTGCGACGACGACCTCCTTCCCGACGGCTGCGAGCAGGACTGCGATGGCGACGGTGTCGCCGATCCGTGCGCGACCGTGCAGGTCGCGGCCTCGGCGGCTCCGCTCGAGCCCGGCATCGCCTACTGGACGACCTCTCCCGAGCGGCTCTACGTGATCCGAGCCGTCGTTCCGCCCGGCGTCGATGGCGTGGTGCGCGGGGCGAGGTTCGATTGGTCGACGCAGTACAGCGGGCCGTGGAATGCCATGGTCCTCGTGTACGCCGACCCTGATCAGGATGGGGATCCCGCCGATGCAGCGCTCTTGGGCGCTTGGGGGACGGAGGTGACCGCTCCGGCCGGGCCCGAGGAGGTGAGTATTCCGCCGACGGTCGTCGGTGGCCCGGGCACCAGCTTCTTCGTCGGCCTCGCGGCCCGCCGGCTGCCGGGCTTCTCGGGCAACGGCAACGTGATTCGGGCTGCCGCCGGAGGCCCGCAGCCCAACGCGACTTGGACTGCGGCCTACTCGCTCGGTGGCTTCGACCCGCGCCACCCCTTCCCGAACGGGGCGATCCTGCTGGCCACGGTCGACTCGTCGAACCCGAACATCTGGTGTGCCGCGCTCTTCGCTTCGCCGCTCGATGTGGATGGAGATGGCAGACCCGATGACTGCCAATGCATCGGCGACCTCGATGGCGACCGGACCGTCGGGGCGAGCGACTTGGTGACGCTCCTGGCCCATTGGGGCACGGCGAATGGCGGCGACCTCGATGGCGACGGAACGATCGGGCCGCTCGACCTGGGGCTCCTCCTTGCCGCATGGGGGCCGTGTTGAGGCAGAGGAAGGTCGGTCTCGATTAGTTCTGCGGCCTGCCCGCATACGATGGCAGGCCCATGCCGAGTCCGCCCGACACGTCAACTGCATCGCCGCCGAGCGAACGCCGCTACCGCGTCCGCGGCATGGAGTGCGCGGGCTGCGCCAGCGGTCTGCAGCGCTCGCTCGCCAAGTTGCCCGGCGTGGCCGAGGCGTCGGTCGACTTCCAGTCGGGGATCGCGGCGGTCCGCGGAGCGGTCGGCCCCGCGGCGGTGATCGAGGCGATTCGCGGGCGTGGCTTCGAGGGCGAGGCGGAAGCGAGCGGCGCAGGGGAGGCCGTCGCTGACAGCGATCTCGCCGCCAGCTCGGGCCCGACGAGCGCGATCGAGGAAGCCCAGCAGGCTCGCGAGCGGGCTTGGCGGGTGCGGGCTTTGGTTGGCCTCGGGGTATGGATCCCGCTCGAACTCCTCCATTGGCTGGGGCATCGGTTCCTGCATGGCGTGCTGCCGGCGATCGCCATGGACGTGATCCTCCTCGCGGGAGCCACGCTTGCCGTCCTCGTCGCCGGCAGCGGTTTCTTCGCCAGCGCCCTGCGGGCTGCCCGTCGCGGGCAGACCAACATGGACACCCTGGTCTCGCTCGGCGTCCTGGCCGCCTACGGGTTGTCGCTCGCCACCTTCATCGCCCAGCGCTTCGATCGCCTGCTCGGGCAGCCGCTGTGGTTTGCCGAAGCAGCGGCCCTCCTCGGGATCATCTCGCTCGGGCATTGGCTCGAGGCTCGAGCCAGCGCCAAGGCAGGGAGCGCGACGCGCGAACTCCTAGCCCTCCAGCCGGAGACGGCGGAGCGTCTGGGCGTCGACGGAGCGACGGAGTCGATCCCCAGCCGCGCCGTCCGCCAAGGAGATCGCATCCTGGTGCGGCCCGGCGGTCGGGTGCCGGTCGATGGCTCGATCGAGCGGGGCACGGCGAGTATGGACGAGAGCGCCCTCACTGGCGAGCCGCTCCCGGTGACCCGAGCCGAAGGCGACCTGGTTCGAGCGGGGGCGGTGGCCACCGACGGGGCCATCGAGGTGCGGGCGACGAGCCCGGGCACCGCGACCAGCTTGGCTCGCATCGCCGCCATCGTGGCCCGGGCCCAATCGGGCCAAGCCCCGGTGCAGCGGCTCGCCGATCGCGTCTCGGCCATCTTCGTGCCGGCCGTCCTCTTGGTCGCCCTGATCACCCTGGTGGGGTGGAGCATCCTCGGCCGTCCCATCGACGGGATCCTCTTCGCCACCACGGTGCTCGTGATCTCTTGCCCCTGTGCCTTGGGAATCGCCACGCCGATGGCGGTCATGGTCGGCACCGGCGAGGCCAGCCATCGCGGGATCCTGGTGAAGGACGCAGCGACCCTCGAGCAGGCGGCGCGGGCCCGCACCGTGGTTTTCGACAAGACGGGGACGTTGACCCTCGGGCGCCCCGAGGTGGTCGAGGTGCGGGCCGAAGGGGCTGCCCTTCCGTACGACGTGCTCCTGCTCGCGGCGAGCGTGGAGCGTTCGAGCGAGCACCCGATCGCCAAGGCGATCCTCCGACGGGCGGCGAGCGAAGGGCTGGCCCTCAAGGAAGCGGGCGACTTCCGGGCCACCGCCGGCCGCGGCGTCGAGGCCCGCGTCGGTGACGACCGAGTCGCGGTGGTGCGCGACGTGCAGGCTTCGTGCCGTGTCGAGCGAAACGGCGAGGTGATCGGCCGGATCGACGTGGCCGACCAGCCGCGACCGGGAGCCAAGGACGCGGTCGCGGCGCTCCGGGCCGAGGGATACGCGGTCCGTCTCCTCACCGGCGATCGCTCCGCCCCGGCCCTCGCGATCGCCCGGGCGGTCGGGATCGGCGACGAGCACGTCTACGCCGACGCCACGCCCGAGTCGAAGGCGGCGACCATGGCCGGCCTCGGCTCAGGCACGGTGATGGTCGGCGACGGGATCAACGACGCCGCGGCCTTGGCCACCGCCGAGGTCGGCATCGCCATGGGCCGCGGGACGGCGATCGCCATCGAATCGGCGCCGGTCGTCCTCCTCTCCGACGATCCGCGCGGCGTGCCCGGCTTCCTCGGCCTCGCCACCGCCACGCTCCGGGCCATCCGCCAGAGCCTCTTCTTCGCCTTCGTCTACAACGGCCTGGCCATCCCCTTGGCCGCCTTCGGCCTGCTCGGGGCCCGCGGGCCGCTCATCGCGGCGGCGGCGATGGGGATGAGCGACCTGTGCGTCGTGGGCAACGCCCTTCGCCTGAGGGCGAAGCTGGCGCGTGAGCGACGACGCCAGCGCGGGGGCTAGGAGGGTTGCGCGTCAGCGAGCCGTGGCGAGGGGCGCCGGAGCTCTCACGCCTTCTGGCGCTGCCGCAGTGCCGCCACCGCCAGCAAGCCGATACTCGCCATCAGAGCGGGAGCGGGGAGCGGCACGATGGTGAAGGTCAGCTGTTCCTGGAAGGCCGATCCCCACGCGAACTTGCCGTCGGTGACGGCGAACTGGTCCACGTCGAGGTCGAAGTCAGCAAGATGGAAGGTGAAGCAGAGCGCGTCGCGATAGAAGACGTCGTTCTGGTGGCCGGGCACGCTCGTCTGCGCGGAGGTCAGGAGACCGCCGTCGTCACCGCCGAGCGAACCCGACGCGCCATTGATCTTGGTGTTGCTGCCGAACACGCCGCTGCCGCCCGTGCAGGACAGGCCTTGGGCGTAGCCGAACACATTCGACTTGTAGCCCCAGAGGCCTGCCGGGGTCGCAGAGCCGCCGTAGTTCACGAGGGAGCCGTTGGCCACCCCGGCCTTCCACACGGCAGTGGAGCCGGCGGCGATCGCGACGTCGGAGGCGCCGATCGTCAGGGCGCTGGTGACCGCGTTGCCGTTCCTGGTCAGGTTGAAGAACAGGGCGTCGAGCCAAGGCTGGGCGGCGGCGGTCGAGCCGGTGTTCTGCAGGGTCACCTTCAGCGTGTTCGCCGCGTCGTCGAACAGGAACGTGGCATTGGCCCCGTAGTTCCCGCTCGCCGCGCTGGCGTTGATGCTCATGGTCGCCGCGCTGGCGCTGGTCGCGATCGCAGAGGCGATGACGATGGCAGACAGGCCAACCGCTCGAACCGGGGTATCAAGTCTCATGCGTTATCTCCCCTCCGTGCAGACCGACGACACCAAGCCCGGCTCGGCAAGTCACAGAGGGACAACAGTTAACACATTGCCTTGGGGAAGCAAACAGAGAGTGCGCTGTCGAGGGCGAATTTCGGAGCTTCCTTCCTAGTGAGTCGGCTGAGTGTGGCGCTCCCACATCCTATAACGGTGGTCCGCGCCGAATCCGGCGGGAAGGTCCGCCGCGGGCCGGGACCGTCGGGTTCCTCGGCGGTCCGGCATCCGTCCCGGCCGGGCCAGGCGTTCAGTACACGCTCTCACCGAAGTAGTACTTCGCCGCGTTGGCCGGCGTGATCAACTCGACGTCGATCATGAGGTGCTTGGGCATGAAGGGCATGATCTTGTCGCGGTTGCCGTCACGGAGGACGCCCACCGCGAGCTGGATGCCGGTGGCGATCATCGATGGCGGGTAGGTGATGTCGGCCGGGTACATCGGATCCTTGTCCTTGACCCGCTTGATGATGTCCTTCATGCCGGCCCCGCCGAGGATCCACATCTCCTTGTCGCGGCCCGCCTCCTTGATGGCCTGCTCGGCGCCGAGGGCCATGTCGTCGTCCGAGGCCCAAACCACGTCGATCTTCGGGTTCTTGACGAGGAGGGTCTCCATCACCTCGAGGGCCTTCTGGCGGTTCCACATGCCGCTCGCTTGGCCGACGACCTCGATGCCGTTGGCCTTGAAGACCTCCATCGCGGCGTTGACGCGGTCGGTGTTCACCGTGCAGGGGATCCCTTCGAGCACCACCACCTTGGCCTTGCCGCCCGAGGTCTGCTTGACGCGGTCGACGATGAACTGCGCGGACTTGCGGCCGAAGGCCTTGTTGTCGCCTTCGATGAAGATGTCGGCGCAGGGCTCGAGGAAGCCGCGGTCGACGTTGACGACGAGCGTGCCGCGCTCGGCGGCCTGCTTGGCCACGGGCGTCAGCGGGGCGCTCTCGGTGCAGAGGATGACGAGGCCCTGCACGCCCTTGGCCAGCATGGTCTCGACGTCGGCGATCTGCTTCTCGGGGGTCTGGGCCGGGGCGAAGGTCCACTCGATGTCGGGGTAGAGGGCCATGGCCTGCTTGGCCCACCAGATCACGCCGGCGGTCCAGCCGTGGTCGGCGGCGGGGACGCTGACTCCGATCGAGACCTTCTTGCCGCCGCCAGCCTTCGACTGGCTGGCGAGGGCCGGGGCGGTCACGGCGGTGGCGGCGAGGAGTCCGATCGATTGGCGGCGGGAGAGGGTCATGGCGATGGTGCTCGGTGAGAGGTGTTAGCTGCGGCGGCCGCGCTGGATGAGGACCGCGAGGATGATGATCACGCCCTTGACGAAGCCTTGCCAGTGCACGCTGACACCGGCCACGACGAGCATGTTATTGATGATGGCGAGGATCAGCACGCCGATCACCGTGCCCCACACCCGGCCCTTGCCGCCGGCCATGCTGGTGCCGCCGATGACCACCGCGGCGATGGCGTCGAGCTCCATCTGGAGCCCGAGCTGGGAGGAGCTCACCGAGTTCATGCGGGCCGCCTGCATCAGCCCGGCCACGGCGGCGCAGAGGCCCATCAGGGTGAAGGCCCCGAGGCGGACGAGGTCGACGGGAATCGCCGAATAGCGGGCCGCCGTCTCGTTCCCGCCGACCGCGACGAGGTGGCGGCCGTAGCGGGTGCGGGCCAGGAGGATCGAGCCGAGGGCGGCGACCAGGAAGAAGAGGACGATGTTCCAGGTGAAGGTCAACGTCCGCCCGCTCTCGAGCCACGTCCCGGGGATCACCGGCACGCCGCCGCGGCCGATCGAGGAGAGGACTTCCTGCGAGTCGGAGCGGATCTCGCCGGCGTCGGCGAGGGCCAGGGTGATCGAGCGGTAGGCGACGAGCCCGCCCAAGGTGGCGATGAAGGCGGGCAGGCGGCCGACGGTCACGAGGAGTCCGTTGACGATGCCGCAGGCGAGGCCGGTGAGAAGGCCGATGCCGAGCCCGCCGGCGACGGCGACGCCTTCCGAGAGCCCAGCCGCGATCCCGGCGTTGATGGCGAGGAGGGCGACCGCGGCGGCGAGCGCCATCACGCTGCCGACGGCGAGGTCGATGCCGCCGGCCACGATGACGAGGGTCATGCCCACGGCCACGATGCCGGTCGCCGCGTTCTGGTTGAGGATGTTGCGGAGGTTCTCCGGCTTGCGGAAGACGGCGGCGTTCTCGGCGAAGAGGGCGTTCCATCCGAAGAGGAGGAGGAGGGCGACGAGGGCCCCGTACCGCTCGAAGAAGGTGGCGAGGTGGCCGGTCCAGTTCAGGCCGGGAGCCGGGGCACGCTCCGGGCGGCGGGGCGCCGGATCGCTCATGCCGACCTCCGGGCGCTGGCGGCGACGCCTGCCGCGTGGTGCATGATCGACTCCTCGGTGGCTTCCGCGGCCGGCACGACGGCTACCACTTCGCCGAGCCGCATCACGGCGATCCGGTGGCAAAGTCCGATGAGTTCGGGCAACTCGCTCGAGATCACCACGCAGGCCAGCCCGCGGGCGGCGAGGTCGGCGATGAGCCGGTACATCTCGCGCTTGGCCCCGAGGTCGATGCCGCGGGTCGGTTCGTCGAGGAGGAGGATCCGCGTGCCCGATTCGGGCAAGGCGTCGAGCCACTTGGCCACCGCGAACTTCTGCTGGTTGCCGCCCGAGAGGGCTTTGATGGGGGCGTTCGGATCGGGACAGCGGATGTCGAGCCGCTCGATCCAGCTCCGGGCCGCGGCACGCTCGCGGGCCACGCTGGGGAAGAGTCGGCCGTAGTCGCCGAGGTGGGCGAGCGTCGTGTTCGAGACGCAACTCATGGCCAGGTGCACCCCGCGCCCCTTGCGGTCTTCGCTGACATAGGCGACGCCAGCGGCGAGGGCGGCCCGCGGGCCGCGGAAGGAGCGGGGGACGCCGTCGACGAGGACGGTGCCGGCGTCGCGGCGGCGGAGGCCGACGATCGCTTCGGCGCACTCCGTCCGTCCGCTGCCGACGAGTCCGGCGAGGCCGAGGATCTCGCCGGGCATCACCTCGAAGGAGGCATCGCGGACGAGCGACCCGCTGGCGAGGGAGCGGACGGCGAGGACGGCCTTGTCCGCAGCGGCCGGGCGGCGGGGCGGGAAGACGTCCTGCAGCTCGCGGCCGACCATGAGGCTGGCGAGGGAGCGTTCGTCGACCGCCCTTGGCTCGATGGTGGTCACGAGGGCGCCGTCGCGGAGGACGGAGATCCGGTCGCAGAGGGCCAGCACTTCGGGGAGGAGGTGCGAGATGTAGACGATGGTCACCCCGCGCCCGGCGAGGCGGCGAATGAGGGCGAAGAGGGCCGAGGTCTCGCGCTCGGAGAGGACCGCGGTCGGCTCGTCCATGATCAGGAAGCGGGCGTCGCAGGAGAGGGCCTTGGCGATCTCGACGAGTTGCTGCTCGGCGACCGAGAGCTCGCTGACCCTTCGACGCGGGTCGATGGCCGTGCCGACCTCGGCGAGGAGGCGACGGGCCTCGGACTCCATCCGCCGGCGGTCGACGAGGCCGAAGCGCTTGGGCTCGCGGCCGAGGACGATGTTCTCCGCCGCGGTGAGGTCGCCGACCAGGTTCAACTCCTGGTGGATCATGGCGATCCCGGCGGCCATGGCGTCGCGCACGGAATGGAAGCGAACGGCTTGTCCGTCGACCTCGATGCACCCAGAGTCGGGTGGTTGGAGCCCGGCCAGGATCTTCATCAGCGTGCTCTTGCCGGCCCCGTTCTCGCCGACCAGGCCGTGCACATCGCCCCGGCGGAAGTCGAGCGAGACGTTGCTCAAGGCCTGCACCGCGGGGAAGGCCTTGGAGACGCCGCGCACGGCCAAGGCGACGGGGGCGGAGGCGCCGCCGAGAACACCCCCGTTGGCGCTCCGGTCCTTGCCTTCGCTCGCATCACCCGAAGTCGCACGCATCGGGCGAAGAAGATAGCGGCCCGGCCAGCGCCTCGGGTCCGGGCCCCAATCGACTGTGCTACTTTCTGGCGATCCGCCGCGGCCCCCCGCCGCGCCGGGCTGGTAGCTCAGCGGCCCAGAGCCAGCGACTCATAATCGCCAAGACGTGGGTTCGAATCCCACCCAGCCCAATGACTCCGCGCCGGCAGGAGAACGAGACACCGCTCGCTAGCAGCCGCCCCAATTCCCCAACAGAAGGGCGAGGTCAACAGGCCCGACGACGCCGTCGCCGTCGAGATCCGCAGGGCCGTCTGCACTCCACGCAGCGAGGAGGATCGCCAGGTCGCTGCCACCAACGGCTCCGTTCCCATCCAGGTCGCCCGGGCATTCGCACGCATCAGGAACTCCGTCCAGGTTGGCGTCGACTGGGCTTGCGAAGAGGCCCTCGCACACGAAGGACGACACCTGGGTATTGAGTTCGAACCAGGTGTTGTTCGCAGGGTGCGTGAGGTCGAGCTGGGAGTAGTACGCATCAGCTCCCGCAGCCTCCCAGACCTTTGGCGGGCCCGCGGAGAGCGGAACCGATCGCAGATAAAGCGACGCTGTCGCATTCGGACAACGGACGACACCGACACCGATGAAGTACCGTGTCCCAGGGCGACCGATGTGCTGAGGGTCGAAGATGATCCGATCGGGGCCTGGGGCGATGGACGGACTCGCGACGTAGGCGCCGAGGAGCGAGGCATCGTGCGGATCGCCGTCCTGGTCAGGATCCTCGTAGATCGCCACGATCGTCGGCTGAGCGATGCCTTGCTCCCCGCCTGGGACGATCCAATCGCCCTGTACGCCGCGGAGCCATCCATCGGTACCGGCTGGAACCTGGGCGGGAATGATCCACAATCCGGCAAAGAGGTTCGGGTTGGCGGGATTGAAAATGGTCCAGCCCCACCACATGCCGTCGTCGGGAAGTCCGCCGTCGAAGGCTGGCTCCCAGAGGACATCGCAGGCGTCGGGCTGGCCGTTTGCGTTGCAGTCGGTCTGGTTCGGGCAGGTGTCGGGGACGCCGTTGCCGTCGCAATCCGCGGCTCCCGCGAGCACCTCGGCGAGATCGCTCACGCCGTTCCCGTCGCAGTCCGCAAGGGCCCCTGCGACGTCGTAGATCCGTGTGGCAAGCGCTTGCGCTGCCCCGAATCCGACCGTCTCCGCGAAGCACCAGCGGCCGTTCGCCACGGCTACCGCCCGGCCGACGTCGTCATGCGTGAAGCCGGCCGTGGCCGTGGCGGAAGCTCGGGCGAGCAGCATCGGACCCGCTTCACCCAACTCATAGAGCGAAGCCTCGCCGACAAGCCCCGCGTTGCCTGGGGTTCCCGTCGCGCCTGTCGCAAGCAGCGACCCGTGGAGCGCGACGCGGCCAAGGTGGGAGCCCTGGCTCTCGCCGACCAAGGTCGTCGAAGCGAGCCAGATTCCCTTGTTTCGCTGGTAGACCCGAACCACGCCGGCATCGGCGAGTCCGTTGGCGTCCTCCTGGGCAGCGCCGATCGCAAGTCGATCGCCGTGCAAGGCGATGGACGATCCGAACTCGGTGGCGGTCTGGCCGTCGGGTGGGCCGAGGACAGCCTCGACGACGACCGGGCCCCCGTCCCCATCCACCACGGTGACCACGACGGCTCCGCCTCCCGGCACGCCAGGGATCGCTGCGCTCGGGTCGGCGAGGACGATCGTGTTTCCATCCACAGCGACCGATCGGCCGAGATGGGAATGCCAGTTGCCGCCGAGCGGGGAAGCGAACGAGATGCCGGCTCCGATTGCGTCGGCGGTGACCGGGTAGCGGACGAAACCTCCGACCGGGTCATCCGTTCCGTCGGCGAAGCGGCCGGGCACGCCCACCACCAGGGTGGTCCCGTCGAAGGCGAGCGCCGCACCAAAGTCGCCGGGCTCTGCGAGCGGGTCGGTGAGGATGGCGACCGGGATCCACGGGCCGCTTGGATCGCGGCGGAACACATGGACCGCACCTTTGTGTTGGTACACGCCGTAGCTGGTGGTCGGCGCTCCCACGAAGATCCAGTTGGAGTCGCCCGCCACGGCCTGGCCAAAGTCGCCAGCAGGACCCCAGCCGGGGAGGGGGTCGAGCGGGAGGAGGTCCTGCACCTTGCGCCATCCGAAGGGAGCGAGGGGATCGCTCGCCAGCGGCGCACGCCACACGCTGACCGAACTGGATGCGGTGCTTGCGGCCGGTCCGCCTCCGATCACGGCTTGGTCGGGGAGCAGCAGCACGGCGTCACCGAATTGCGTGCGGACCTGCTTCCCGTTCGGCACCGGGCACCAAGTCGGAGCAAGGAGGCCGGCAGCAAGATCTTGGGCTGCCGGGAGCCCGAGGTCCTGGCTTCCGGCGGTTGACGCCACCAGCACCACCGTCAGCGCCCCAATCGCCCCGCCCGATCGCCGCCCGATTGCGCTCGACATGTCCGGTACCCCTGAACGAGGCGGCAGGCGCCGCTACCGAAGCATACGGCGGATTGCGCCGGGAGATCCCTCCTCCTGCGGCATTCGCGCGAGACGCTCGCGAAGGATCGGTTCGACTCGAGTTCTCGACAGGCCCGAACGCTCCGATTCGCCTCGACCGTGGCTCGTGGCGCATAGGATGGAGGAACCCGTTGGATTCCTTCCAGCGGTATCGGAGGAGCGAGCCATGTCGAACGAGAGCAGCCGTGCGTCGACGGGCGCAGGGGCGCGCACCGTCGATTCCGTCTTCTCGAGGCCGAGCCTGCGAGCCGTCCTCGTCGCCCTAGCGATCGGCGCCGCCAGCGAGGCCGCCCTGGCCCAGGCCAGCGAGTACTTCCTCACCATGCACGGCAACGGTCCGGGCACGATCTTCGTCGTCCAGAACGGGGCCATCACCCGGCAGTGGAACGGGCCCGACGTGGCCGGGACGCTCTTCGTCATCGACACCGTTCGCACTGCCGGCAACACCGGCGGCGGCGGCGAGGAGTTCACGCTGGCCGGGACGCCGACCGGGGTGACCTTCCCCAGTCCGGGGACGAACGGACGGCACGTCGACGATTCCACCACCGACGGGCGTTTCGCCTACGGGTGGGACTACTCGACGCAGGAGTTGGTGCGCTTCGATCTCGACTGGTCGAACCCGACGCCGCTCTTCTCGACCATTCCGGCCAGCGGACGCACCGGTGTGGCGTACGACCCCGACGGGACCTTCTGGACCTGCGGTTGGCTGCTGGCCCAGATCGACCACTACTCGGCAGGAGGCGTCCTCCTCGGTTCCTTCCCGACCACCTCGAACGACGACCTCGCGTTGGCCCTCGATCCCGCCGACCACACGCTGTGGCTGGTCCGCTTCGGGACCAACATCCTCGAGCAGTACTCGACCTCTGGAACGCTGCTCCAGTCCTTCGCCGTCCCTGGCTTGCCGACGAGCATCTCGGGCGGCGAATTTGCGTGGGCCCCGACTCCCTGTCCGACCGACCTCGATCACGACGGAACGACCGGCGCCGCGGACTTGGCGGTCCTCCTCGGCGGCTGGGGTTCGACCGGGGTCGGCGACGTCAACGGGAACGGCCTGACCGATGCCAGCGATCTCGCCCTCCTGTTGGGGGCGTGGGGACCGTGTTCGTGAGCGTGGCCGGTTGACGCTCAGCGGCTCGTCGCACGTGTCCGAGCTGCACATCCCGCCACATAGCCGCTGGCCCAGGCCCACTGGAAGTTGTAGCCGCCGATGCGGCCGTCGACGTCGCACAGCTCGCCGACGATGTGGAGACCGGGCGTGATGCGGCTCTCCATCGTCTCGAGGTGGAGTTCCCCTAAGGGCACGCCGCCGGCGGTGACTTCGGCGTGGGTCCAGCCGCGGTCGCCGGTGGGACGCACCTCGTAGGCGGTGATAGCTCGCACCAGTCGCTTGCGGGCGTCCTTCCCCAACTGGCGGAGATTGGCGCCGGGATCGAGGTCGCACGCGGCGCAGATGGTCCGCACCAAGCGCTCGGGAAGGCGGCCCCGCAGCCAAGCGAGCGGCGTGGCGGCGCTTCGTTCGAGGAGCTCCGCCTCGAGACTCTCGGGATGCGTGCCTGGCAGGAAGGAGAGTTCGAGCCTGGCGCCGGGATCGTCGAAGCGGGCGGCCGTGAGATGGCGGCTGATGTCGAGGATGCTCGGCCCGGAGAGGCCGAGGTGCGTGCAGAGGGTGGAGTCGGTGAAGGCGATCCGGAGCTTGCCGCTCGCGGCGACGAGCCGCACCTCGGCGGGGAAGGTGAGGCCGGACAATGCGCAGAGCGGATGCTCGCTCGGCAGCGTGAGGGGGACGAGGGCGGGGAAGACCCGCGGCCTGATGGTGTGGCCGAGGGCTTGGGCGAGGGCGTAGCCGCCGCCATCCGAGCCAGACTTGGGCAGGCTCTTCCCGCCGGTCGCGAGGACGACGCGGCGAGCGGCGAGTTCGCCCCAGGCGCCGGCGAGGACGAAGCCGTCGTCCACGCGGCGCACGCTCTCGACGCGCTGCGGGAAGCGCAAAGCGACTTCGGCTTCGCGAGCCGCCCGCAGGAGGGCGTCGAGCACGGTGCGGGCCTGGTCGGTGGTGGGGAAGAGCTTGCCGGTCTCTTCGCGCTTCAGCGTCACGCCGAGCTCGCTGAAGAAGGCGACGGTCTCTTCCACGCCGTAGCGGCGGAGGACCTTGCGGATCGCCGGCGGCGTCGAGCCCGCGTAGGCCCGCTCGTCGACCACGTCGTGGGTCACGTTGCAGCGTCCGCCGCCCGCCACCAGGATCTTGGCCCCGAGCGTGCGGGCCCCGTCCAAGGCGACGATCGAGGCCCCGGGCCTGGTGCGCCCGGCCCAGATCGCCGCCATCAAGCCAGCGGCACCGGCCCCGACGATGGCGAGGTCAGAGCTCGAGCGCTCGCTCACGGGGTGCTCACGGCTTGCTGTCGGCGCCCAGGCGGACAGTGGTCTCGATGCCGGCCGGGAACTTCTCCGCGCTGTAGCGGAAGGTGAGTTGGTCGCCCGCCTTCCCCTTCACCAGGTAGCGGAAGAAGCGGCTGGAGCGGCCGGCGACGCCTTCCTCGTTCTCCATGAGTTCCGGTCGATGCCGGACCTCGCGGACGGTCCGGTCGAAGGGATCGCTGATGTAGCCGGCGGTCACCAGCGTCGCATCGCCGTGGTAGGCAAGCCGATCGGGCTGGCCGATCTTGCTCCCCGCCGAGCGCTCGGTGCGGGTCGGGATGAGGTGGTCGTTGGCGACCTGGACGTCGACCTGCCAGAGCCCGCCCGGGAGTTCCTTGGCGGTCACCGCACCGAACCGGAGCTTCGGCATGTTCCCCGCGTGGAAGACGGTGAAGGCGAAGTTCCGGTGGCACTCCTCCTCGAGCATGAAGGGCGGCGGGATGCGCGACGAGTACTTGGTGCCGCCGCCGACCAGGACCTTGCCGTAGGTCGGATGCTGGATCTCGGTGAGCGGTGTCGCGGTCTGGTTGAAGAGGACGCGTTCCCGCCAACGTCGCGACTGCTCTTCGTCAGGGTTGTTGTTGTTCTGCAGGATCTGCTTGTCGTTCCAGAGCTCGTTGGTGAAGGAGACGACGCCCAAGCTCTCGGCCAGCCAGTTCACGAAGCCGCCGTGGACGGTGTAGAGGTCCTGCCAGATCACCATCGAGCGGTAGAAGGGGAGCATCTCCTCGCCCGCCGTGGCGATGGCGTCGTAGGTGGCCCGATCGCGCTGGCCGTAGGTCGCCTCCCGCTCCTGGGCCCCGGGGCCGCGGAGGATCATGCCGCCGGCGTTGTGGTAGGACTGCCCGGCGGCGATGTTCGGGTGCTTCAGGATGAACTGCACGATGCCCTGCGTCTCAGGCAGCGAGCAGGGGTAGTCGCCCGCTCCGTCCTGCACGTGGTTCGGCTGCCAGTCGGCGGGCCAGTTGCGGTTCGGGTCGTAGCCGCCGGGGCCGTCCTCGTTCACCTGGCCGTCGCCATCGTTGTCGATCCCCTCCGAGCCGGCGTAGGACCAGTCGCCGTGGCGGAGCGAGCCATCGGGGAGCGGCTCGGGCGTCACCAGCTCCATCCGGTTGGGATCGAGTTCGCTTCGCTTGTGCGTACCGGTGATCGGGTCGTAGCGCCACATGGTCCCGATCGAACCGTCGCCGTCGAGGTCCTCCGGCCCGTCCTCGTCGGCCTGCCCGTCGCGGTCGTTGTCGACCGGCTTCTGGCCGCCGCGGCTCGAACTCGAGTTGTTCACCGTGGCGAACCAGAAGGCACGGCCGTCGGGATTGACGCTCGGCAGGAAATAGAAGGCACTCTGGTCGACGAGCTCGGTCAGGGCCGGCACTTTGCCGTAGGCCGAGGCGAGGTACCACATCGAGTAGAGGACCACCTCGCCGGCCTGGATCTCGTTCCCGTGCACGTTGCCGTCGATCCACATCGCCGGCTTCGAGAGGTCGCTCCCCGTCTTCTGGTTGTTGAGGACGAAGACGTACATCGGCCGGCCCTGGAAGCTCTTCCCGATCTCCTGCACGCTGAGGAGCTCGGGGTAGGCGGCGCAGAGCTTCTTGCCGAGGTCGACGAGCTCGTCGTAGTCGTAGAAGCGGTTGAAGGCGATCGGCATCTTCGACTCGAGCTGCTGCTGGGCGATGGCCGGAGCGGCGAGAACGAAGGGAGCGGCGGCTGCCAGCAGCCCGCTGGCGAGACGAAGGAGGGTGGTCCGGATGGTCGGCATGGCGTGGCTCGCGATGGGTGGCGGGGGAGTCAGCGCGGCTGGACGGCGCCGTTCCGGATGACAAAGGTGGTGGGACCGAAGCTGGGGTTGCCGCCGTGGATCTCGATCGGGGCATCGGGCTCGCAGCGGACCAGCCATTCGAGGTTCACGCGTTCGCCGGGATCGAGGCCCTCGATCTTCCGGACCCGCTCGCCGCCGAGGATCTGCTCGAGAGGCAGGAGGACGCGCACCACGAGGGGATCGATGGTTCGCGCGGTGCGCCCCATCCGAGTCGCCGTCGGCAGCTTGCCGACGTTGGCCACGCTCATCTCGATCCGCCAGAGGTTGTCGGCGAGCTTGGTGACGTGGGGCTCGCTCCAGGCGAGCTTGGGCAGGCGATCGACGAGTCCCAGCACGAACGCCGTCTGCTTGGTGCCGAGCTCGTCGAGGGCGCTGGCCGGCGGATTCAGCTTGACGAGGGGATCGATGCCGCCAACCTCGACCATGCCGAAGACCGGATGGTCGACCTCGTGCCAGGCGACGAGGCCGAGGCCGCCGCGCTCCCGTTCGAGATAGGCGATCCAGTCGGCTGCGTCCTGGTCCGCCGCCACGCCCTCTTGGCGCGGCTGGGTCGGACCGTCGCCGCCGCCACCGCCGCGCCGTCCGCCGCCTCGCATCATCTGTTGGCGGGCCCGCTCACGGGCCGAAGAGTCGGGGGCCCCGGTCTCGAGCGGGCCTTGCGGGGGCGCGCCCGCAGGGGCGCCTTGGGCGGGCGTCGGAGCGGGACCACTCGGGGCAGCAGCCGGAGCGGGAGCGCCGCTCGCTGGTGGCGTCCCCGAGGGGCCGCCGTCGCGCTGCTGGGGTCGGTTGCGGCCGCCTCGCCGACCGCCGCCAGGAGGGCCGTCGCTCGGCGGGGCACCTTGGCCCGGCGCAGCACTTGGTTGGCCATCGGCGGGCTTCGACGCGGCGCCCTCCTCGCCCTTGGCCGGCTCCGCCTTCGGTGCATCCGGTCGGCCCCAGCCGGTCGCAGCGACGGCGACCAGTCCGCGGTGGTCGGCCAGCCAGAGCCAGAAGGAACCGGCCGGATCCATGGTCGAGGTGCGCGATTGCCCGGTCGCCTCGCGGTAGGCCTTGCCTAACTCTTGGTAGATGGGGAGGTCGGCCGGCAGATAGACGAGCGGCGTGCGGCCGGTGGTGTCCATGTCCCGCGTCTCGGGCACCGAGACCAGGCTGTCGTGGCGACCGAAGACGATGGCGGCGACGAGGTCGGGCTTGGCGATCACGAGATCGGCCAGGGCCTTCGACTCCCGCTCGCTGAGTTGGATCGGGCCAGCGTCCTTGGTGAACTCGGGCCAGCGGTGGGGGAAGTTGTGGTCGAGGTCGACGCCGCCGGGGCCGTCCTCGCCGAGACGCCCGTCGCCGTCGGAGTCGAGCGACTCGGTGAGCAGGAGGTAGTTGGCGAGTTCGCCCTTCGCCGCGTCTGGCTTGCGAAGGAGTCGCGGGTCCTTCTCGTCGACCATGAGCGTCGCCTGCCAGGGAGGCGGCGGGTCCTTGACCCGCATCTGGAGGACCAGCCCGTCGCCATCGATGTCGCGCGGAGCATCCTCGTCGAGCGTGCCGTCGCGGTCGTCGTCGACCGGGCGGCCGGTGGTGGATCGCTCGAGCGGCCCGTGCCGCGTGGCCTCGAGGGCGTCGGGGTTGGCGAGCGGCACCACGTAGAAGGTGACGCGATCGAGGAGATCGGCGTGCTCCGCGGCGATGGCCTTGGCGACGCGGAGGGCGAGCTCCGGCCCGAGGGCGTGGGTGCCGTCGAGCCCGCCCGCGATCAGGATGCCGGGCCGCCCGCCCGAGGCCTTGCCGATCGAGAGGAGAAGGAGTTCGCGTCCCTCGGCCGAGGTGCCGTAGGCCTCGACCTTGACGAGGTCGGGATGGGCGGCGGCGATGGCCCGAGCTTCGGCCGCGATCGCGGCGCTGTCTCGATAGCCCTCGAGCAGCTTGGCCACTGCCATCGGGCCGGTCGGGGCGGGCGGAGCGGCCGGGGCGCCGGTGGCTTGGGCGGGAAGCGAGGTCGGGGCGCCGAGGATGGCCGCGAGGGTGAGAAGAGGGATCATGCTGCTCCGCTTGCTAGCGATCGGGATGGGGCTCTGTGGCGAAAGGGCTCAGAGGTCGATGGTCAGCGTGGCATCGTCGAGGATGTAGAGGCCGACCAGCCAACTGTCCACCACGTTGGGCTCGACATGGAAGGTGCCTTCGAGGGTGCCGTACAGGAAGACGTGCCGTCGGTTGACGGCAACCTCCTTGGCGAGGTTCACTTCGACCGCATCGAACGCGGTGGGCGGCACGCCGATGCAGCAGCCATCCCACTGGTTCATCATGGCGATGAGTTGCTTGGACTGCGTGGCGATGAGGGGGAAGGCAACGTAGCCCTCGATCCGCACGTGGGCTCCGTCGAGGAGGGCGACTGCCTGCGGGATGCCGTCGAGCTGCTCGCGGGGCTGGAAGGTGTCCATCGCCGTCTTGAGCAACTCCCAGCGGACGACGTAGGGGTCGCTCGCCGTGCCGCTTCCCTTGATGAGGTATTTCCCGTCCGCGAGGAGCGAGCCGTCCGGCTGGCGGACGAGTTGCGAGGGCTGCACCTTGGCGTGCTTGATCGCCTTGTCGAGTCCGAGGGGGAGCGATTCGCCGGGCGGCGGGGCCCGTCCGTCGCTCGCGGCGGGTGCGGCATCCTTGCCCGCGTTGGCCGCTCGCTCGGTGAGAAGGTCTTTGGCCAAGTCCTTGGCAGCCTCGTTGGCCGGAGACGAAGCCGGCGCCGAGGCGGGGACGGAAGCCGGCGCCGGCCCGACCGTTGGCTCGCTGGCTGGCTTCTGGTTCGACCGGGGGACGAGGAGGGCCACCGCGCCGGCAACGACGAGCAGGGCGAGGATGGTCCAGAATGCCTTCATCGAGTCGAGGGCGAGCAGATAGCGAGTGGACGGCGCTCACGCCGCAGGACGCAGATGCTCCGCGACCGGCGTGCGATACGCAAGCACGGCGGGCAGGAGCCCGGCCAGGCAGGCGAGGAGGATGGTGGCGGCAGCGACGGCGACGGCCGAACGTGGATCGACTCCGATCCCGAGCGACAGCCCGACCTCGTGCTTCAGGTAGAGGGCCGCGGCCAGCGAACCGAGCAGGCTGAAGAGGATGCCAGCCACGGCGCCGACCAGGCCGATGCACGCCGACTCGGTGAGGACGAAGCCCATGACTCGGGCCTTGGTGCAGCCGAGGACTCGGAAGATGGCCACCTGCCGCCGTCGCTCGTGCATCGAGTTGTAGAGGGCGAGGAGGATCGAGATGGCGCTCCCGACCAGGATCGCCCCGGCCATGGCCACGAAGAGGAAGTCGACGCGAGAAACGATCGCCAGCAGCTTGCCGATCTGGTCGGCAGGGTTCGCGACGGTGAGGCCTGGGTCGCGCCGCAGTCGGTCGAACTGCGACTGCATGGCGGCGGAGACGCCGAACCCTTCGCGGGTCGGCAGCCGGAGGAGGAGCCCGGTGACCATGCGATCCTCGTCGGTGAGGTCGGCGGCGGTGAGGGGCTTCTCGGCTTCCTCGCCGTGCTCGTGGTCCTCGTCCGTCTCGGCGCCGTGGTGCTCGGCTGCCTCGCGTCGATCGTGGGCGTGCAGGATCCACGAGCTCTCGAGGCTGGTGAGGAGTGCTCGGTCGTGCGGCGAGCCGCTGGGGGCGAGGATCCCGACCACGGTGAAGGGATAGATGGCGTGCTCGTGGCCGTGGGCTGCGTCGCTCCCGTGGGTGAGGTGGACGCTCGAACCGATGGTGAGGCCGGTCTCGCCAGCCACGGTCGCCCCGAGGACGAGTTCGAAGTCGCCTTGGAACGCGCGGCCTTCCGCCATCTGCCAGGGCTCGCCGTCGACCGGCTGGAAGTCGCTCAGGAATCGCGGCGTCGTGGCGAGGGTGGGGAAGCCGCGATACGAATCGCCCTGCTGCATGGGGATGGCCCAGGCCCAGGGGAAGCTCGACACGACCTCGTCGACCTTGGCCTTGGTGAGGGCTCGTTGCGGCGGGTTCGCGTAGAAGATCGCGTTGAGGACCGAGACGAGCGGCCCCGCATCGGCGCTGACCAGGAGGTGGGCGTTGCCGCTGCCTCGCAGGAAGGCGCTGGTACCCGCCACTTGGATCGACTGCAGGGTCAAGAGAAGGGCGACGGCGATGGCCACGGTCAGCGAAGTGACGATCGTCGAAAAGAGCCGGGCCCGCAGGGAGCGGAGGACGATGGCGAAGTCGCTCATCGCACGCCTCCCGTCGTTCCGGCCTCGATCAGGTGCTCAAGGGCCACGGTCCGGGGAAAGCGCCCCACGAGGGCGGGATCGTGGCTGACCACGAGGAGAGCGGCGCCTTCCTCGCGGCAGGAATCCTGGAGCAGGGTGACGGCCCGATCGGCGTTGGCTGGATCGAGGCTCGCAGTCGGCTCGTCGGCGAGGACGAGGGCCGGCTTGCAGGCCAAGGCGCGGGCCACCGCGACCCGCTGCTGCTGCCCGATCGAGAGTCGGTCGACCGGGGCGTCCGGGCGATCCATGTGCAGGTGGCGAAGGAGTTCCTCGGCCCTGCTCCGCGGTGTGCCGGGGGCGCCGAAGAGGAGGGCAAGCTCCACGTTCTCCCGCGCCGAGAAGCCGAGGACGAGGTGGAAGGTCTGGAAGACCATCCCCACGGAACGGCCCCGGAAGTGGTCGCGGGCGGCGCCGCGCAGGGCGTGGATGTCGATGCCCGCGATGCGGACCTCGCCGGCTTCCGGCTCGAGGAGCCCGGCGATCAGTTGGAGCAGCGTGCTTTTCCCGGTGCCGCTCCCGCCCGTCAGGAGGACCTGCTCGCCACGGGCGAGGGTCAGTTCGGGGAGGACCAGCCGGAACGAGCTCCCCTGGTCGCCGCCGTAGCGGAAGCGAAGCCCCCTGACAGCGAGGGCAGGCGGAACAGTCGATCCTTCGCTTGGCCGGTCCTCGACCATGAGCGGGCGAATATACCGGATGGTGTCGTTACCCTGCGTGCATGGTGGAGCAAGCGGCAACCTCCTTCGGCGAGGACGAGTGCGAAGAGTGCATCGCCGCCACGCGTGGACGGGCTCCGCAGCCGATCACCGAGCGGGCCATCGCGTTCGCCGCGGCAGCCCGGGGCGGTCGGCGGGCGATCGACCTCGGCTGCGGTGCGGGCAACGAGGCCTTGGCCATGCTCCGAGCCGGGCTCGACGTGGTGGCCGTCGATCGCTACGACGGAGCGATCGCTGCGACGACCGCTGCGGCGACGGAGGCGGGGCTCGCCTCTCGCCTCGAGGTTCGCCAGGGCCGGATGGAGCACGTACTGCCCGACGTCGCTGGTCCCTTCGACCTGGTGCATGCCCGCTTTGCTCTGCCGTTCGTGCCGGCCCGGGAGTTCCCGGGCCTCTGGGAGGCGATCCGCCACTGCCTGGGGCCGGGCGGCGTGATCTGCTGCCAGTTGTTCGGGCCGCAGGACCAGTTCCTCGCCGAGCGCCCCGCCGGGGCCATGAACTTCCACGATCGCCCGGCGATCGAGGCCTTGGTCGCCGGCTACGCCGTCCTTGAGTGGGAGGAAGTGGCCAAGCACGGCCATACCGCCCTGGGGCGTCCCAAGTACTGGCACGTCCACCACCTCCTGCTCCAGGCTCCGGGCGCCCCCCGGTAGCCATCGGGGCGGGATCCTCCCGGGGCGGAGGTGCCCCCATCGGCGGGGACTACGCCCGTCGGGATCAAGGCGCTCGCCCACCGTGCCGATGCTGCCTCGATCTGCGATCGCGACGGATATCGCGCCCGCAGGGGAGGCCTCTGTGCAGATCCGCACCAAGCTTGCAGTCTCGTTCCTCGCCGCCGGGCTCATTCCCGCCGGCGTCTGCGCCACCATTGCCTGGCGCGCCACCAACAACGTCGCCGACACGATCGGCGGGCGATTCCAGCAGACCGCGACCGACCTCCTCGACAAGGTCGACCGCTTCCTCTTCGAGCGTTACGGCGACGTGCAGGCCTTCGGCCTGAACTCGGTGGTCCAAGACCGCTCCGAGTGGTACCGCGGCAAGGAAAGCCCCGTCGTCCGGGCCATGGACTCGTACATGTCCTGCTACGGGATCTACGGCTTGATGGTCTTGGTCGACACCGACGGCAAGGTGGTCGCGGTCAACAGTTGCGACGCGGCGGGCAAGCCCCTCGACACCGATCGCCTCTACGAGCAGAACTTCGCCGACGCCACGTGGTTCAAGGACGCCATGGCCGGCCGCTTCCTGGCCAGCCCTACCCTCACCGGGTCCGTGGTCAGCGAAGTGGAGGCGGATCCGCTGCTCGCCGGGGTCTACCGAAACGACGGCATGAGCGTCGGCTTCGCCGCCCCGGTCAAGGACGCCGCGGGCAAGACGATCGGCGTGTGGCGCAACTGGATGCGATGGGACGCCCTCGAAGACCTCGCCGCGGCGACCTACGCGGCGTTCCAGGCCGAAGGCCTCGACAGCGCCCACATCACCCTCGTCGACCGGAGCGGCACCGCCATCCTCGACTGGGCTCCCGACGGAACGACCGGTCGCCCGGCCCGCGACATGAACTTCCTCTTGAAGGGCAACCTGAAGCAAGCCGGCCATCCCGCCGCCATGGCCGCGAGCGACGGCGGTGCCGGCTTCGGATCGTTCGCCGAAGTGAACGGCACGGCGAGCCAGGCTGCCGGCTACGCCCACGAACGGGGGGCGAACGGCTACGCAGGACTCGGTTGGTCGGCCTTGGTCGGCGTCGACGAGAACCAAGCCATGGCCGTGATCGGCTCGACTCGCTCCCAGTTGGAAGCGTTCCTCGCCATCGCCGCGGTCGGCGTCCTCGGGGCGGCCCTCGTCATGGCCAAGGCCCTGGTCCGACCCATCACCACCCTCGCCCAGCGCCTGCGCGAGATCGCCGAAGGCGAGGCCGACCTGACCCGCCGGGCGTTCGACGGACGGAGCGATGAGGCCGGCGACCTCGCCCGCTGGTTTGACAAGTTCATCGAGCGCGTGGAGCGGACCGTGGCCGAGGTTCGGGCCGGGGCCCAGCAGATCGACGCCGGGGCGGCCCTCGTGGCCAGCTCGACCCAATCGGTCGCCAGCGACGCGACGACCCAGGCCTCGAACCTCGAGCAGATCACGGGCCGGCTCCGGGACGTGGCCGGGACGACCGAGCAGACCGCGGAGCAGGTCCGCCGGGCCACCGACCTCGGCGACGCCAACAGCGTGGCGAGCTCGCGGGGCCAGGAGGAAATGGGCCGCCTCTCGGCCGCCATGAACGAACTCCTCGACGGTTCGCACGAGGTCTCGCGGATCATCAAGGTCATTGACGAGATCGCCTTCCAGACCAACCTGCTCGCCCTCAACGCGGCCGTCGAGGCGGCCCGGGCGGGCGATGCCGGCCGGGGCTTCGCCGTGGTGGCCGACGAGGTGCGCAGCCTCGCCCAGCGCTGCGCCGACGCCGCCCACAGCACGACCGAGCTGATCGCCTCGAACGTCGAGCGCACCCGCCGCTCGTCGGAGGCCGCCGGCCGGGTGGCCAGCGCCCTCGAGGAGATCGACGGTTCGACCAAGGAGGTCCGCGAACTCCTCGGCGGCATCCGCGAGGCGAGCGGCGTGGCGGCCCAAGGGATCGGCGAGATCAATGCCCACGTCGCCTCGCTCAACGAGGTGATCAACCGCACCGCGGGCCAGACCGAGGAGATGGCGGCGGCAGCGGAGGAGACCGCCTCCCAGGCCGCCTCGCTGCGTGAACTGGCCGGGCGCTACAAGGTCTCCGACGACGCGGGGTGAGCGCGGGTCGGCCGCACGGACATGCCACGACAACGGCCCGGCGATTGCCGGGCCGTTGTCCTTGGATCGTCGGTTCGAGGCACGCGGGCTGGATCGGCCCGTTCGATGCGTTGCCGGGTCGCGGTCGGAGCGGTCAGTCGAGCTCGTCCTCGCCTTCTTCCTTCTGGCGGCGGCGCTCGGCCTCGCGGTTGGTCTGTTCGATCATCTTCCGGAGATAGGCGTTCTCGCGGCGGGTCGCCTCAAGGTCGAAGATCAGGTACTTGACGCTGAGTCGAAGGTAGTCGAGCGACTCCTGTAGCTCGCCGACGGAACGGGCGATCCGCTCCCGGCGCTCGGTCACGCCTTCGGTGGCCGCTTCGGCCTTGGCCCGCTCGGTCTCGGGAAGATCGCGGATGCGGTTGAGGATCTCGGTCATCTTCTGCTGGAAGCTCATCTCGTCCATGTCCTTCTCTCCGGTTGTCGTGTCGTGCCTCCGAGCGACTGGAAGATCAACGGCTGCGCCGGGGGAGCGATGGGGAGGGTCGGATCGGCGTGCCAGCCAGGCTGGGCTCGAGGCGACACGCCGAAGGTGCGGTTCTTATCGGCGGGGGCTCGGGAGAGCCCGGGTCCGGGGCGGCCGTTTGCGAGGGGCGTTGCGTCGCGTCAACGGGCGACGATGAGTTTCCGCAACGCTCGTTGTGCGGCAGCCGGTGCGGCCTGCAGGTACGGGTCGACGTTCAGGGAGGTTCGTCGCGCCTCGGTGACGAGTCGGGCCAAGGTCCCATCGCGATCGAAGGCCCAGCGCTCGAAGAAGGCTTCGAGCTCGTGGCGATTGAAGCGGCTCAGCGGATCGTCGAGCCCGCTCTGGGCCACGGCCCAGTCGATGAGCTTGCCGCCCACCGGCTCGAAGCGATAGAGGGAGAGGACGAACTCGAGCCTGCGGCCGAGGGAGACGAAGGGGTCGTTGGCGTTGGCTGGGAGGGAGGTCATCGCCTCCTCGGGCTTGCGCTTGGCGATCTCCCCGAGCCAGCCGCTCTCGTGGCGAGCCTCGCGTGCGACGAGTGTCTCGGCACCGACCGAGTCGACCGCGGAGGGCGACTCGCTGGCCGATTCGAGTTCGGCCATGCTGCCGAGGACGGTCTTCATCCCCGCGTTCGGGAAGCGGATCCAGATGCGCTGGTCGCGCTGCCCGCGGAGGGTGACCACCTCGATCTTGGTGACCGTGCCCGCCCCCCATTCGGGGCGTTGACGATGCCGGACCTTGTCACCAGGAGAGGGCATGGGGCGCGACGCGACGGGGGTGCTCAGCGGGTTCATACCTGAGTGTGGGGAGGTCGCCGGTTCGTTCAGGCCCGACGCCCAAGGGCGTGGGGCGATGCACCGGCTCGGGAAGGCAGTGGACTCGCCCGGCCCAGAAAAGGGCCAGACAGGTGGACACCATTCGCGCGGAGAGGCGGGACGGGGAAGCGATCTCGATCGCTGGACCAGAGGCTCGGCGCACGCAGGGCGAGCGGGCCTGGGATGCTCGGCAAGCGAAAGGCTTGCGCGGACGACGCCTCGGTGCCCTCTTGTTCGGCCGCGGCTGCTTCCGGATCCGCGGGAGTCGCGAGAGCGGTCCGCTCCGGGCCATCGCGTGCGGCATGAGCCGGCAGCGTCAGCGGGGAGCGGGGGAGGATCCTGCCGAGATCGGGAGGTCGGGGGCAGACAGGCGAACGATCGCCTTCTCAGCTCCCACGGGCTCCCGCTTGCAGGCGGCAACAGGAGTATTCTGGTCGAACGGGTCTGCTCGACTGGCCTCGGTCGGCCTTCCCTGTTGGCGAGGCCGTCGTCGCCGACGACCACGGGCGGAGTGTACCACGCGTCGATGGCGATCTCCAATCGAACACCGAACTTCGGCCTCGATCGTCGCTCGGGTCAAGGAACAACGGATGCGCATCGCGTTCTTGGGTGACATCAACGGCGGCCCCGGTCGGCAGGTGGTGACCCAACAGCTCCCCGTCCTTCGCGAGCGCTGGCGCCCCGACCTCATCGTGGCCAACGCCGAGAACGCGAAGGCCGGATCCGGGCTCACGCCGGATCTCTTCCGCCAATTCCGCGGACTGGGCATCGATGCCTGCACCCTGGGCGACCACGTCTATCGCGACCAGAAGATCGTGCCCCTTCTCGAAGACCCGAGCGAGCCCGTTGCTCGGCCCGCCAACCTCTCGCGGAAGGCCCACGGAAAGCGGTTCCTCCGCCTGCCGGCCGACGGCAAGCGAGCCCGCGACGTATGGGTGATCACCGTCCTCGGGCGGATCTTCATGCCGCTTCCGGCGGACGACCCCTTCGCCGCGGTGGATGCGTTCCTCGAGACGCTCCCGGAACGCAATCCGATCGTGATCGTCGAGGCCCACATGGAGACGACCAGCGAAAAGACGGCTCTCGCCCGGTACCTCGACGGCCGGGTCGCGGCTGTCCTCGGAACACACACCCACGTGCCCACAGCGGATGCGAGGATCCTGCGGGGCGGGACCGCTTTTCAGGCCGACCTCGGCATGTGCGGGCCCTACGACACCGTGATCGGCCGGGACGCGGAGCAGGTGCTTCGGGCGATGACGACCTCGGTCCACGTTCCTTACGAGATGGGGCAGGGGGGCGAGGCTCTCTGCGGGGCGTTCCTCGACATAGAGGATGCGACCGGCCGGGCCAAGGCCATCGAGCGGATCGAACTGCGGGCTGACCGGGGCCTGCCCCCCTTCCGCATGGACTCCAGGGCACCGACGGTCTCCTAACGGCGTTGGCCTCCGGCCCGGCCCCGACGGAGTCGGGTCTGGGGGACCCGGCACTCAGGCTCTCGGACCTTCCCCACAAACTCATTTTGCCAGCGAGGATTCAGGGGTTACACTCGATTCGAGCCCGCGGCAGGAGGCGGGCGAGACGGCTCGCTTGGGGCGTTGCGCCTTGGGCGGCTGTCGAGGAGAGAAGGGAACACGCCACATGTCGTTCTGGGCGGTCCCGTTGCATTCGTCGTTTCTCCGACGTCGCTGGGGCGTCGGCGCATTCAGGACCGACCAGAGGTCGGAGAAAGAAAAGAGGAGTCCCGCATGATTCGCACTGTTCTCGCCACGTCGATCGCTGCGACCGTCGCCAGCGTCGCTGCCGCCAACACCTACAACGGCGCCGGTGGCGCTATCCCGGACAACGCTCCGGCCGGCGCGATCTTCCAGATCAACGTCGCCGATGCTGGCGTGGTCGGCGTCTTCAACGGCGTCACCCTCAACGGCCTCAACCACACCTGGTGCGGCGACATCAAGATCACCCTCACTCTCCCCGACTCGACCGTGATCTCGATCGTCGACCGGATCGGCAAGACGAGCGCGAGCTCGGGCTTCGGCGATTCGTCCGACTTCGCCGGCAACTACACCTTCACCGACGCGGGTGGCGACATCTGGGCCGCCGCTGCGGCCACCACCGGCCCGGTTCCGGCCGGCGCCTACCGCGCCACCGGCGCCCTCTCGTCGACCCCGATCGACCTGAACGCCCTCATCGCTGGCCACTCGGTCACCGGCACCTGGACGCTCACGGTTTCGGACAACGCCGCTGGCGACACCGGCTCCTTCACCGACTGGGTCCTCGACTTCAGCGTCGTTCCGGCCCCCGGCGCCGTGGCTCTCCTCGGCCTCGCCGGCCTGACCGCTCGTCGTCGTCGCGCCTGATCGCGAACGGCTGCGCGTGATCTCTGCAACCGCCCGGCACCTGCCGGGCGGTTGTCTTTTTCCTTCGCGGCGCCGCTCGGGAGTCAGGGCCCGCCGTAGGCGCCGCCGCCGGGCGTCTCGATGCGGATCGCCTCGCCCGCCTCGAGGTCGACCGCGGCGACACCCTCGATCGGCTCGCGTCGGCCGTCCCGTCGCACGATCCACTGGCGACCGACTTGGCCCGGCTCTCCGCCCTCGAGCCCGTAGGGCCGTTCGATGCGATGCTGCGAGAGGAGCGAGAGGGCCACTCCTTCGAGGAACTCGATCTCCCGCACCACACCGTCGCCACCCCGGTGTCGACCTCGCCCGCCCGAGCCGCGACGGATAGCGAAGCATCGCACGAGCACGGGGCAGCGTCGCTCGAGCACCTCGGGATCGGTGATCCGCGTGTTCGTCATGTGGACGTGCGTGGCGTCGGCGCCGTCGGCTCGGGCCGTGGCGCCGGCCCCGCCGGCGATCGTCTCGTACATGCCGTAGCGATCGTTCCCGAAGAGCAGGTTGTTCATCGTGCCCTGTCCGCCGGCCACCAACCCGAAGGCGCGAAGCAGAGCATCGGTGACCCGCTGGCTCGTCTCGGTGTTGCCCGCAACGACCGGCGGACAACCCTCGGGGTCGGCGGTGAACGGCGGGTGGAGCATGCCTGGCGGAACGACCAGATCGATCGGTCGGAGCAGTCCTTCGTTGAGGGGGATCTCCTCGCCGACCAGGAGCCGGAGCGAGTAGAGCGTCGCGGCCCGGGCCACCGCGAGCGGGGCGTTGAAGTTCCGGCGATGGACGGCCGCCGAACCGGTGAAGTCGATCCGCGCCGTCCCCGGACCGGCCACCCCGAACTCGATCGACACCTCGATCGGAGCCCCGTCGTCGAGACGTTCGCAGGCGGCACAGCGCCCGGCGGGCCGCTCGGCGAGGACGCCGCGCAGGGCGCTCTCCGCCCGATCGAGGATGCGTTCGAAGCGTGCGGCGAGCCCTGCCACGCCGTATCGCTCGGCCAAGGCCCGCACCTCGCGGGCCCCGTAGGCGTTGGCCGCGACCGCGGCCTCGAGGTCGGCGAGGTTCTCAAGCGGAGCCCGCGACGGATGCGGCGGACCGGAGAGCAGCGTGGCGATCCGATCGAAGCGGGCCACGCCGCCCTCGACGAGGAGGAGGGGCGGTATCACCACGCCCTCCTCGGCCAGGCTCGTCGCATTGGGCGGGAAGGAACCGGGCCGCGTCCCGCCGATCTCGGCGTGATGGGCCCGGCTCGCCACGTAGCCGAGGAGCGGGGGCTCGCCGTCCCGAGCACTGCCGAACACCGGTGTGATCACGGTCACATCGGGCAGGTGGGAGCCGCCGTACGCGGGATGGTTGGTGACCGCGACATCGCCCGGTCGGAGGACGAGCTCGCCGGCCACGGCTCGAACGCACATCCCCATCGCACCGAGGTGAACCGGGAGGTGCGGGGCGTTGGCGGCGAGCGTCCCGTGGGCGTCGAGGACGGCGCAGGAGTAGTCGAGTCGTTCCTTGACGTTGGTCGAAAACGCCGTGCGCCGAAGCTGTTCGCCCA
>JBGAKK010000149.1:0-3408 GCA_044224425.1 Phycisphaerales bacterium | reverse complement strand
CCCGTCGCCGGCTTTTTTTCGCCCTCGTCCGCCCAGCCAAGCCTCGGGCGGCATTCGTGAGCAGACCCAACGATGCCTTCGTCGCAGCAGTCCCCGGTGATGGACCGTCCTTCCGCCCAACGCGCCCCGTACCGGCTGATCCCCCTCGAGAAGAAGCGTCCGGTTCCGTCGGACATCGACATCGCCCAAGCGGCGAGCCTCAAGCCGATCACTGAGCTGGCCAGCGAGATCGGCCTCACCACCGACGAACTCGAGCCCTACGGCCGCACCAAGGCCAAGGTCCATCTCTCGGTCCGCGACCGGCTGGCCACGGTGCCGGATGGCAAGATGGTGGTGGTCACCGCCATCACGCCGACCCCGCTCGGCGAAGGCAAGACGACCACCACGATCGGCCTGGCCCAAGCCCTCGGCGCCCACCTCAAGAAGCGGGTCTTCGCCAACATCCGCCAACCCTCGATGGGACCGACCTTCGGCATCAAGGGCGGGGCCGCGGGCGGCGGCTACAGCCAGGTCATCCCCATGGAGGAATTCAACCTCCACCTGACCGGCGACATCCACGCCGTCGCCGCGTCGAACAACCTGGTCGCCGCCGCGATCGACGCCCGGCTCCTCTGGGAGCACACCCATCCCGACGACAAGGTCCTCGCCGGCGCCCTCTGCCGGAAGGGTTCGAGCGGCGAACTCGAGTTCGGCGGCCACCAGACGCGGCGCCTTTCCCGGCTGGGGATCCAGGCCAAGCTGCCCAAGGACCTCACCCCCGAACAGGCTCGGGCCCTCTTCCGCCTCGACATCGACCCTAAGGCCATCACCTGGAACCGCGTGGTCGACATCAACGACCGCATGCTGCGGCAGATCGAGATCGGCTTGGGGGCCGAGGAGAAGTACCCGCGGACGACCGGCTTCGATATCGCCGTGGCCAGCGAGATCATGGCCATCCTCGCCCTGGCCACCGACCTCGAGGACATGCGGGAGCGATTCCGCCGCATGGTGGTCGCCTACAGCAGCACCGGCAAGCCGGTCACCGCCGACGACCTCGGCGTGGCCGGGGCCCTGACCGTCCTGATGAAGGACGCCCTGATGCCGAACCTGCTGCAGACGATCGAGGGCACGCCGGTCTTCGTGCACGCCGGTCCCTTCGCCAACATCGCCCACGGCAACTCCTCGATCATCGCCGACCGGATCGCCCTCAAGCTCGCCGATTACGTGGTGACCGAGGCCGGCTTCGGCTCCGACATCGGCTTCGAGAAGTTCGCCAACATCAAGTGCCGCTCGAGCGGGGCCGTGCCGAGCTGCGCGGTGCTGGTGGCCACCGTGCGGGCCCTCAAGATGCATGGCGGCGGGCCCAAGGTGGTGGCCGGAAAGCCCGTCGACGAGGCCTACAAGACGGAGAACCTCGCCCTCCTCGAGGCCGGCGTCGCCAACCTCGAGCGGCACATCACGAACACGCTGCGCTACGGCGTGCCCGTCGTCGTGGCCATCAACCGCTTCGCCACCGACACCGACGCCGAGCTCCGCGTGGTGCAGCAAGCGGCGCTCAAGGCGGGAGCCAGCGCTGCCGTGCCCGCCATGGTCTGGTCGGACGGCGGGGCAGGGGCGGTCGAACTGGCCGAGGCGGTCGTCGCCGCCTGCGAGCAGCCCAGCCGCTTCCAATTCCTCTACCCGCTCGAAGCCTCGATCGAGTCGAAGATCACCGCCATCGCCTCGACCTACGGGGCGTCCGGGGTCGACTTCACGCCGGAAGCCCGGGCCCGCATGGAACGCTTCACCGAGCTCGGCTACGACCGCTTCCCGATCTGCATGGCCAAGACGCACCTCTCCTTCTCCGACCAGCCTGAACTGAAGGGAGCCCCCAGCGGCTTCCGCCTCACCGTCCGCGACATGCGGGCCTCGGTCGGGGCCGGCTTCGTCTATCCGCTCGTCGGCACCATGCGGACCATGCCTGGCCTCGCCGCCAGGCCCGCCTTCTGCGACATCGACATCGACTCCCGTACCGGTCGCGTGGTCGGGCTCTTCTGAGCCGCGGCGGCCGCCACCGGGGGAACCACGAATCACGGACATTGCGTCCGTGATTCGTTGTTCTCAGCGAATGGAATGGGCCGCTGCCATTGCAGCGAATTGCTGTTTCGCGGCCTGAACATGAGTGTCCAGCGAACTTTCCAGCGCCGAAATGCCGCTGGCTGAATCTGGACCCGCGTATCCGTGATACCATCCCGTTCATGGACTTCGGTAGCGCTTCCATCGCTGTCGATCCGAACGCCGCGGAGGCGACCGTCTGGTCGCTCGCGGGTGCCGCGGGGGTTCCCTGCGGCGACTGTCAAGAACCATCCCGGTTTCGGCAAGAGGACGACTCGCCGCAGCCGCGCTCGTGCGCGGCTGCGTTCGTTCAAGCCCTCGCCGCCTGCCCGGGCGTTTCCGCACTCCCTCACCAAGGAGGCACGGGTGTTTGAGGTACGCATTCACGGTCGAGGAGGGCAAGGCGTCGTCACCGCCGCCGAGATGCTCTCCGTGGCCGGTTTCATCGAGGGGCTCCACGCCCAGGCCTTCCCGAGCTTCGGCTCGGAGCGGATGGGCGCCCCGGTCACCGCGTTCTGCCGGTTCGACGATCGCGAGATCCGCTCCCGCGAGCCGGTCACCACGCCCGACGCCCTGATCATCCAAGACCCGACCCTGCTCCATCAGGTGCGGGTCTTCGAGGGCTTCTCGCCGCAGGGCTTCCTCCTCATCAACTCCAAGCGCAGCCTCGAGGAGCTCGGCATCGCCGAGTACCTCGCCAAGCTGCCTGCTTCGCACGTCGCCGCCTTGCCGGCCACCGAGATCGCCCTGAAGCACATCGGGCGGCCGGTCCCTAACGCGGTGCTCCTCGCCGGCTTCTGCGCCGTCACCGGCCGGCTCAAGCTGGCCAGCGTCGAGGCTGCCATCAAGCACAAGTTCCCGGGACCGGTCGCCGAGCGGAACATCGCCGCGGCCCGCGAGGCCTTCGCCCTCCTGACCTCGACCCGGCCCGATTCGCCTGCGGAAGGAAAGGCCACTCGCCATGCTCAAGCAGTGTGAAGGATCCCAAGCCATCGCCGAAGCAGTCGGCTTCTGCCGCCCGCAGGTGATCTGCGCCTACCCGATCACCCCGCAGACCCACATCGTGGAAGGGCTCGGCCAACTCGTGAAGAGCGGCCAGCTCAAGAACTGCGAGTACATCAACGTGGAGAGCGAGTTCGCGGCCATGTCGGTCGCCATCGGGGCCTCGGCCTGCGGGGCCCGGGCCTACACGGCGACCGCGAGCCAAGGCATCCTCTTCATGGCCGAAGCGGTCTACAACGCCTCCGGCCTCGGGCTGCCCATCGTGATGACCGTCGGCAACCGGGCCATCGGGGCCCCCATCAACATCTGGAACGACCACACCGACAGCATGGC
>JBGAKK010000002.1:0-157895 GCA_044224425.1 Phycisphaerales bacterium | reverse complement strand
TGGCTCCTACCGATCCAGCCTGCCGCTCCCTTCTTCGGCCGACGCCGGGTCCCGAGACGGAGCCCGCCGTCCGTGTCGCTGCGCTCCACGTCCGAGCGTCCGTGCCGCTACGCGGCACGTCCGCGGGCTTTGACCCGCGGCTGCGCCGCGGGTTCAAATACCGTGGCACGGTTTGCTCGGAACGGCAAGGCATGGCCCTTGCCGTTTCGCGTTGGGGGGCGTTGCTTGGGAGCCATGCCTTGCCTTCCTCGCTGGAATCGGGAACCGCGTGCCCGCCGCCGGTCCCACCCGTGAATCCCCCAGCTTCTCGGAGCGGGCTTGGGTGGTAAGGGTTCGGACTGGGGGCGATTTCCTCCGAATCATGCCCCAATGTCGGAGTTTCGGGTCCCGGTGACTGGTTCGGTCGACAAGGAACCAACACAATGCCCCGGTAGCGGAAGCGTCTGATGGAAAAACTCGACCTCTTCGAGATCATCATCCGCCAGCACAGCGAGATGCTTCGGACCTTCATCCGGAGCATCGCGTTCGACCGTGAGCTGGTGGACGACGTGTTCCAAGACACCGTCGTCGCTGCGTGGCGGCAGATCGATTCCTTCGACCGGACGCGACCCATCGGGCCGTGGCTGCGGGGCATCGCTCGCAACTGCATCATGTCCGCCGCCCGCTACCGGAAGCGGTCGTTGATCGACGACGAGATCGTGCTCGCCCGGATCGAGCAGCAGATGAACCACATCGACGAACTCAACGGCGACACCTTCGCCGAGAGGACGGCGACTCTTCAGCATTGCATGCAGCGGCTGGCGCCCGAGCAGCAGGAGGCTCTTGACCTCTGCTATGTCCGGTCGCTTCCCGCGACGATCGCGGCGAGCCTTGCCCATGTCAGCCATGACGCCATGCGCAAGCGTCTGCAGCGAGCCCGGGCCGATCTTCTGGAGTGCCTCCGCCGGCACGAGGTCCTGGGGGCCAACCGATGACCGAGCGACGCGAAGCAGATCACGCCGCCGACGCGTGGCTCAGCGGCGACCCCGCCGGTCGTGACGCGATCCGCCGGTGCGCGGACCGCCACCGGGTGGCCGATCTCCTCGTCGTGCACGCTCTGATGGCCCGGCTCCAGGAAGAGGAGGTCGAGCGCGGCGAGCGAGTCCTCTGCCAGTCGATCGACCGCATCGTGGAACTCGCTCGGCCCCGCTACCTGCGGCGCCTCCTGCCGACGGCGATCGCCGCGCTCTTAATGGTCTCCTTCCTCGCCGCCTGGTGGTTCGAGAGCTCGACGCACCGCGCGGTGGCCGACCTCGCCCTCGCCTATTCGCGGCAAGGCCTTCGCCGCTATCAGCTCACCATCCGCCGCGACGACCCGTTCCTGCCGCAACTCACCGGCATCGTCGACCTCGACGGCACCGGCAACTCGATTGTCTCCATCGACCTGCCCGCCGGATCTCCGCAGCGCCGGGTCCTCTGGGGCCACTCGAGCGAGGGATGGTGGTGCCTGCAGGGCGACGGTTCGATCGCCCGCTCGCTCGATCGGACGGTCGTCGACACCTGGGTCCACCAGCATGCCGGCGACGTGCCGATCCCCTCGGTCGACGAGACGCTCGCCCAGTTCGAGCGGAAGTACAAGGTCGATTGGTCGATCGACCCCAAGGACCAGTCGCTGATCTACCACGGCGTCCTCGATCCCAAGATCGCGGCGGTCGATCGCAACCTCGCTGACGAGGTGTTCATTCGCTACAACACCCAGACCGCTCGGATCCGCGGCGTGCGCTGGATCTGGACGCCCGCGGCCGGCTCCATCGCCAAGGTCACCGAGGTCGAGACGGTCCTCGCCGAGAAGCGGCCGGTGACCGAGGGCTGGTTCGAGCCGGAACTGCACCTCGACGGTGGGCTGGACCGCCTGCCGGCCGGTTTCGAAGCGGTCCCCATCGGCAATCGGTAAATTCGGGGGCGTGAGCGACGCCACCACCCCCGAGGGCGACCCCGCCCCTTCGTCGGTCCGCCCGTCGGATACGGCGCCGTCCAGGCACGTCTGGCGCTCGGCGACCACCTTGGCCGTCCTCGTGGCGGCCCTTGGCTACTTCGTCGACATCTACGACCTCGTCCTCTTCTCGATCCTCCGCGTGCCGAGCTTGAAGGGCCTCGGGCTCGACGACGCCGCGATCACCACGCAGGGGGCGTTCCTCCTCAACATCCAGCTCACCGGGATGATCCTCGGCGGCATCGCGTGGGGCGTGCTTGGCGATCGCCGCGGCCGGTTGACCGTCCTCTTCGGGTCGATCGTCCTCTACTCGCTCGCCAACCTTCTCAACGCCTTCGTCACCAGCGTTCCGCAGTACGCGGCGTTGCGATTCCTCGCCGGCTTCGGCCTGGCTGGCGAACTCGGGGCGGGCATCACGCTGGTGAGCGAACTCCTCGGTCGGCGGGTGCGCGGCGTGGGCACCACCATCGTCGCCACCGTCGGACTCGCCGGCGCGGTGTTCGCCGGCCTGGTCGGCGAGAAGCTGGTGGGCTGGAACGCGGACAAGGGCTGGCGCGTCGCCTACGGCATCGGCGGGGGCATGGGGATCGTCCTGCTCGCCCTGCGCGTCGGTGTCCTCGAGAGCGGCCTCTTCCGAGCCTCGCTCCGCCACGATGTGGCCCGCGGCAGCCTGCTCATGCTCCTTTCATCGTGGGAGCGCGTCCTCCGGTTCCTGCGGGTCATCCTCATCGGGATGCCCATCTGGTTCGCCGGTGGGATCCTCTTCGTCTTCGCCAAGGAAGTCGGGCTCGCCATGGGTCTCGATCCGCCACCGACCGGCGGGAAGACCATCTTCTGGGCCTACCTCGGCGTGGTGGTGGGGGACCTGGTGAGCGGCCTCCTCAGCCAGCGGCTCCGCAGCCGGAAGCGGGTGGTCGCCGCGTTCCTCCTCCTTTTCGCCGCCTCGACGACGGCTCTCCTTCTCCTGGGCGGACGGTCGCTCCCGACCTTCTACGGACTGATGTGCGTCCTCGGGGCCACCACGGGGTATTGGGTCCTCTTCGTGACCATCGCCAGCGAGCAGTTCGGGACCAATCTGCGGGCCACGGTCACCACCAGCGCCCCCAACTTCGTCCGCGGGAGCGCGGTCGTGATCACCCAGATCTGGGTCTTGGTGAAGGGCCCGATGGGCGTCGTCCCGGCCACCCTCGCCATCGGCCTGACCTGCATCGCGATCGGCTTCGTCGCCCTCCTTTCGATGCACGAGACGTTCGACCGCGACCTCGACTACTTCGAGACCTGAGCCCATGGACCTCCTCGCCCTCGCACTTGCCTTCGCCTGCACCGCGCCCAAGGTCGACGCCCTGGCCCTGGCCGACGCGGCCAACGCGGTCGCCGAGGCCCGTTCGCTCGGCTCGACGCACGCCCTGCTGGCGAGCGAGCCGCACGTGGCTGGCACGCCGGGCGACGCACGCGAGATCGAGCGTCTGCGGCGGGCCTTCGCCGAGATGGGCCTCGAGGTCGAGGTCCATCGCTTCCGGCCCTACCTATGCAAGCCGATCGAGGCCCGCCTCGAGATCGTCGGCGAGCCGGCGCCTCCGGCGAGCGACGGACCGGTGCAGCGTCGCGGGGTCCTCTCCCTCGACCTGCGGGAGAAGAACCTGCTCGAGGACCCGGCCACGGCCCACGCCGACCTCACCTACGGCTGGAATGCCTACAGCGGCTCGGGCGAGGTGACGGCGGGCGTGGTCTACGCGAACTACGGCACGCGAGCCGACTTCGCCAAGCTGAAGGAGTGGGGGGTCGACGTCCGCGGCAAGATCGTCCTTGCTCGCTATGGCGGGAACTTCCGCGGCTACAAGGCGAAGTTCGCGGAGGAAGCGGGCGCCGCCGGGCTCCTCATCTACACCGATCCCGCCGACACCGGCTTCGTCAAGGGGCCGGTCTGGCCTGAGGGCGGTTGGGCCAACGACACCTGCATCCAGCGCGGCAGCCTGGTCACCCTCGACTGGCCGGGCGATCCGCTCACCCCGGGGGTCGAAGCGACGGCCGACGCGAAGCGGCTCGATCCGGCCTGGATCGACCTGCCGCACATTCCGGTCCAACCGATCGGCTACGCCGCCGCGGAGCGGATCATGGCCCGCATGAGCGGCCGCGAGGTCACCGAGCCAGCGTGGCGCGGCGGAGTCCGCCAGACCTACCGGCTGGAGGGCGGAAACGAGCTCCAAGTCCATCTCCTCGTTCGCCAAGAGCGGTTCGTGGGCGACACGGCAAACGTGGTGGCCACGCTTCGCGGGGCGACGCATCCCGAGGAGTACGTTGTCGTCGGCTGCCATCACGATGCGTGGTGCTTCGGAGCCGCCGATCCGCTGGCGGGGACGATGGTGCTCCTCGAATCGGCCCGCTCCTTCGCCGAGGCGACGCGGAATGGCGTGCGGCCGGACCGCAGCATCGTCTTCGCCGCGTGGGGGGCCGAGGAGTTCGGCATCATCGGCAGTACGGAGTGGGTCGAGGGTCGCCGCGCCGACCTCGAGCGGCACGCGGTCGCCTACATCAACCTCGACATGGCCTCCATGGGTTCGCATTTCGGCTCGGGGTCGTCGCCCGCGATCAAGACGGCGATCGCGGCAGCGACCAGGCGAGCCACCGACCCGTTCACTGGCGGGTCGATCTACGAGGCGTGGACGGCCGGGAGAGCACCGGCCCAACCGGGCACGGCGCAGCCGGCGCCCACCCAGCCCGAGCCCTCCTTCGGCGACCTCGGTGGCGGTTCGGACCACGTCGGATTCTGGTGCCACGCCCTGGTGCCGTCGTGCTCGCTTGGGGCGGGCGGGTCGGCAGGGAACTCCTACCACTCGAACTACGACACCGTCGCTTGGTACCGAGCAACGGTCGGGGACGACTACCGCTCGGCCCTCCTCGTCACCCGAGCCACGAACGCCGTGGTGGCCGAACTTGCGACGGGCGAGCTCTGGCCCGATGACCCGCTCCCGGTGGTGGCCGACTCCCTCCGACTCCTGCGGGCGGCGAAACGCTCGGCCCCGGAGGCGATCCGGCCGGCAGCCGAGGCGGCGCTCGACCGGGCCATCGATCGCTTCGAGCGGTTGATGCCGCAGGCGGAGCGGGTCTCAAAGGCCTTGGCCGACGCCCGCCAGTCGCCGAGCGGCGCGGGCCAAGAGGTCAACAAGCTTCTGCTGGCCCTCCGCGAGGCATGGCTAGCTCCCCAGGGGCTCCCGGGCCGGCCGTGGTTCAGGAACCTCTACGCGGCCACCGACCGCTACTCGGGGTACGCCCCAGCCATGCTGCCGCTCGTCGCCGAGGCGATCGAGGACGGTGACCTCGCGGCCCTCGACCGGGCGATCGCAGCCTATGAGGCAGTCGCGGTGTCGATGGGGGGCACGCTGGATGGGCTCGGGGTGGAGCTCGCCAAGCGGTAAGCGAACCGAATGGACGCCAAACGCCCGACCCGCGGCGTCCGGTCCTGCAAAAGGCCGGACAGAACGTCCGAAATCCCGTTGGACTCTGGCCCCGGAGGTCGTACCTTTGGGGGTCACGCGGGCGTCAGGGGGTTCCTGATGCCCGCGTTGCCATTCCTTTCGTCGCATCGGCGTCGGACGGGTCGGGACCCTGCCGCCGGTATGGCCCGCTGTCGGATGCGTCGATCCAATCTCCGTGCCGCCCAATCCGGGCTCCCTCGATCCAGGAACGCGACTCCATGCCACGTAGCCGCCTCGCCGCTGTCGTCACCTCTGCCATCGCCCTCTTCGTCGCCGGCGCCGCCGTCGCCCAGGTCCCGGCCGTCAAGACCAAGCGGATCGCGACCGGCCTGAACTACCCGACCTTCGTGACCCATGCCCCCGGCGACACCAGCCGGCTCTTCGTCCTCGAGAAGCGTGGCGTCATCAAGATCATCGACCTGGCCACCAACACCGTGCTGGCCACGCCGTTCCTCAACATCGACTCGATCGTCGTCGGCGGGTCGAGCGTCAGCGACGAGCAGGGGCTCCTCGGCCTCGCCTTTCACCCCGACTACGCCAACAACGGTTGCTTCTTCGTCTACTACACCGCGAACGGCACCGGTGCCAACACCGTCGCCCGCTACAAGGTCAGCGCCGACCCCAACGTCGCCGATGGCGGCAGCGGCCTCGTGATCATGAGTTGGAGCGATCCGTTCTCGAACCACAACGGCGGCTGGATGGACTTCGGTCCTGACGGCTACCTGTACATCGCGGTCGGCGACGGCGGCAGCGCCAACGACCCCGGCAACCGGGCTCAGACCATCGTCAACATGAAGCTCGGGAAGATCCACCGGATCATCCCCGACGTGGTCGACAGCGTCGCCCCGCACTACACCGTGCCAAGCGACAACCCCTTCGTCGGGATCACCGGTGACGACGAGATCTGGGCCTACGGCGTGCGCAACCCGTGGCGCTGCTCGTTCGATCGCGAGACCGGCGACCTCTGGATCGGCGACGTCGGCCAGGACGCGGTCGAGGAGATCGACTTCCAGCCCGCCGGCGCCCCGGGCGGCCGCAACTACGGCTGGCGGTGCACCGAAGGCACCAACTGCACCGGGCTCACCGGATGCACCTGCGGCTCCGGCACGCTGACCCCGCCGATCAAGACCCACAACCACGCCTCGGGCACCAACGGCGCGTTCTGCATCACCGGCGGCTACGTCTACCGCGGCTGCGCGTACCCCGAGCTCCAGGGCACCTACTTCTACGCCGACTACTCGCTGAACAACGTCTGGTCGTTCAAGTACAACGGCTCGGTGATCAGCGACTTCACCGTGCGCAACTCGCAGATCACCCCCTCGATCGACGGCTTCGTGGTCAACCAGATCGCGAGCTTCGGCGAGGACGCCAACGGCGAGGTCTACATCGTCGACCACGGCTCGACCACCGGCGGCCAGATCTTCAAGATCATCCCGGCCACCGGCGAAGTGACCTGCCCCGAGCCGAACCCCGCGGACCTCGACGGCAACGGCACGGTGGACGCCGCCGACCTCGCCATCCTCCTCGGCCAGTGGGGCGGGAAGGGCGGCTCGGCCGACCTCGACGGCAACGGCACGGTGGACGCCGCCGACCTGGCCATCCTGCTCGGCGCCTGGGGCTGATCGAGCAGCTTGATTGACAACGCCACGCGGGCCCGACCGATCGGTCGGGCCCGTTTTCGTTCCGGCTCAGCGTCCCTTCGCCGTGGCCTTCTCGGCCCGCATGTTGAGCATCTCGACGCCCAGGGCAAAGGCCATGGCGAAGTAGATGTAGCCCTTCGGCACTTCGTAGTGGAAGCCCTCGGCGACCAGCATGAAGCCGATCAGGAGGAGGAAGGCGAGGGCCAGCATCTTGAGGCTCGGGCGGCGGTCGACGAAGCGGGCGATGGGGCCGGCGAAGACCATCATGATGGCCACGGACAGGATCACCGCCACCACCATCACCCAGATGGCCTGGGCCATGCCGACCGCGGTGATGACCGAGTCGAGCGAGAAGACGATGTCCATCACCATGATCTGGGCGATCACCGAGCCGAAGGTGGCGGCGGCTCGGGTGGCGGTCGCCGCCGGCTCGTCATGCACGGTCTTGTGGTGGATCTCGCGGACCGACTTGGCCATCAGGACGAGGCCGCCAACGATCAGGATCAGGTTCCGCCCGGAGAGGTCGACGTGGGTGACGAGGAGGGGGATGGTGGCGAAGGGCTCCTTGAGCCGGGCCACCCAGCCCACGCCGAGGAGGAGCACGATCCGCATGAGCATCGCCGCCACCAGGCCGAGGCGGCGGGCCCGCTCCTGCTGCTCCGGCGGCAGCTTGGCCGACAGGATGGCGAGGAAGACGATGTTGTCGATCCCGAGGACGATCTCAAGCCCGGTGAGGGTCAGGAGGGCGAGGAGGTTCTCGGCTGTGAAGATGCCTTCCATGTCACGCTGCTCGGCAAGAACGCGCATCGTTACGCGTGGAGCTACACTCCTGCCTATGCACGCTAGCAGACTCCTCGGATGGTCGTCGGCCATGGCCGTGGTGCTCGCCGCCTTCGCCGGCGCCCAGTCGCCGGCCGCCCCCAGGCAGAACCAGCCGGCGCGGCCAGCCGGGGCAGGGGCTCCCCAGCAGCAGAAGCTGCCGGCCCCGCCGGTGACGATCGCACCGCCGGTGGTCCGCTTCGGCGACGTCGCCCCGCTCTCGACCAACCCGGCGAAGTTCACCATCGCCAACACCGGCCCGACGCCCCTCAAGGTGATCGCGGCCCAGCCGAGCTGCAAGTGCACTGGCATCTCGAACATCGTGGGGCAGACCATCCCGCCCGGCGGCTCGATCGAGCTGAGCGCGTCGCTCAAGGCCCCGCCCTACCCCGGCCCCAAGGACGCCACGGTCACCATCCGCTTCGAAGGCAACTGGTCCCCGATCCAAGCCAAGCTCGAGGGCGAGGTGGTGATGGGCGTGCGGGCCGAGCCCTCCTTCATCGACGCCCTGCGCGACGTGCGGACCGGCAAGCTGACCGTCCGCTCGAGCGACGGCAAGCCCTTCCGCATCCTGCAGGCCGGCGGCGCCGCCCCCGCCTTCGAGGGATTCGACCCGGCTAAGGACGAGCCGCGGGCCTCGTACGTGATCGGCTGGAACCTCGCCGGTCGCGACGCCGCCATGCCCATCTGGTGGACGGTCTTCACCGACCGCCCCGACTGCCCGCTCGTCCCGCTTCGCGTGCGGAACGAGAACACCGGCTCGAAGTGGGACATGGCCCGCTTCGACCGGCAGTGGATGGTGCCGGACAGCGTGGTGATCGGCGGGGCGATGAAGGCAGGCGAGGCGAAGGAGATGACCTTCGAACTCGAGTACTACAACCCGCTCAACCGCAACCAGAAGAAGGACAACTGGGCCACCGGGATCGCCGTGGCCAGCAAGTCGCCGGACGTTCTGGTTGAACTCATCGAAGCCAAGCCGACGGCCGGAGACTTCTACGAGGTGAAGGTCCGGGCTACGCCCAAGGCCGGCACCAAGGGGCCGCTCGAGTCGGCCGTGGTCATCTCGACCGCCACCGGAAGCGCCGAGATCCCGCTGCTTGGATTCGTCAACCCTTGAGCCGGATCGACCTCCGCGACGCCGAATCGGTCTGCGAGCTGCTTGAGCTCGCCGCAGCGACGTTGCGCTCCTCGGAGCGCCGGACGGGGTGCGTCGAGATGCTCCCCGCCGAAGGGCGGCTGGTGGTGGCGGGGGACCTGCACGACAACCCGATCCACCTCGAGAAGATCCGGGCCTTCGCCCATCTCGGCGAGTCGCCCTCCAACCATCTCGTGGTGCAGGAGCTGATCCACGGCGACCGCCTCATCAACGGGGTCGACCTTTCCTACCGCGTGGTGTCGAAGGTGGCCGAGCTGGTGGTCGACCATCCCGGGCAGGTCCATCCCCTCCTCGCCAACCACGAGCTTTGCCAGATGCTCGGGATCGGCGTGAGCAAGGGCCACGGCGACGGCACCTCGCTCTTCCGCGACGGGCTCGACTTCATCTTCGGCGACGACGCCGAACTGGTCGCCGAGTCGCTCGAGGCGTTCTTCCGGGCCATGCCGCTCGCCGTCCGGGCCGCCAACGGCCTGTGGTGCTCGCATTCGATCCCCTCGCCCGAGACGACCAGCCGCTTCAACCCCGCTGTCTTCGAGCGCCCGCTCGAGGACGATGACTATCGCCCGCCGATCGGCGCCGCCTACCTCATGGTCTGGGGCCGCGGGCAGCGCGACGAGCAGGTCGAGCAGCTCGCCGAGGCTTGGCAGGTCAAGCTCTTCTGCCTCGGCCACGCCCACAGCGACCACGGAGCCCACGTGGTCACGCCGCGCATGGTGGTCCTCAACAGCGACCACGAGCGTGGCCGCGTCGCCGAGTTCGATCTCGCGGCCGAGGTGCCGTCGGCGGTCGATCTCGTCGAGTCGACGCTGCCCTTGGCCTCGATGGACGTGGCCTGATGCGGCTCCTTCTGGCGATCGAGCTCTCGCAGCGCAGCGGGTCGATCGCACTCGGGTCGCTCGACGGCGGCGAGCCGACCGTCGGAACGTTCCCGGTCGGCGGGGCCCACCACGACGACGGCTTGATGCCCTCGATCGATCGCCTGGTCCGCGACGCGGGGGCCACGCCGGGCGATCTCGGTGCCGTCGCCGTCTCGGTCGGCCCCGGCGGGTTCACCGGGCTCCGGGTGGCCACCACCACCGCCAAGCTCCTGGCCGAAGTGCTGGCCATCCCCTGCGTGGCGATCCCCAGTTCGCTCGTGATCGCGGCCCGCAGCACCTCGACTGCCCCCAAGCTGGTCGCCCTGGCCGCGAAGCGCGATACCTGCTGGCTCACCAAGGTCCGCGGAACCGGTGCCCACTGCGACGTGGACGGCGAACCGGGCATCGTCGCAGCGTCCGCGTTCGAGCCTGGCGCGGCCCGCGAACTGTTCGCGGACGAGCACGCGCCACCCGCACTGATCGACCGGGCTCGTGCCGCCGGGCTGGCCATCCACCCGCTTGAGCCGAGCGCCCGCGAGTGTTGGCTGCTCGGTGCGCTGCGCGTTTCCCGCCGCGAAACGTGCGATCCGCTGCACCTCGCCCCGCTCTATCCGCGGGAGCCCGAGGCGGTCACCTTGTGGCGGGAGCGGCACGGCGATCGTCCGGCCTGAGCGGCGGCCTCGCTCCTCCCATCCGGACCGCCCGCACAGCCAGAAGGACTTGATCGATCCGCGAAGGTCGGGTGATCGCGTTGGGCGGAACCGAACCCCCCGAGGCTGCGAACGTTGGGGTGAAGGTAGGCGAAGCGGGCAGCCTTGCGGGCCGATGATGGTCGGGCAAGAGCAGCCTGAGGGGATCGGCCGGGCGGGCCAGGACATCCGCCTGAAGCGACTGGGCAAACGCCAGTCACCCGTTTCCCCTCCGTGCCCCGCAAGGGGACCCAATTCGACAAAGCGGACGTGCATGCCAGGGGACCCCCGTTGGGCGAGGGAGGGGAAGCTATGTCCGGTGATGGTGCAAGGGACAGTAAGAGCCTCGAGCGGGCCAAGTGGGCCGAGAAGCAAGTCTTCACGACCGGCGAGGCGGCCGAGGTGTGCAAGGTCTCGCAGCAGACGATCATCCGCTGCTTCGACAGCGGGCGCTTGAGCGGGTTTCGCGTCCCCGGCTCGCGCTTCCGGCGCATCCCGCGCGGCGAACTCATCCGCTTCATGCGGGCCAACGACATCCCGGTCGACGCCCTGGGCGACGACCGCCGTCGCGTCCTGATCGTGGACGACGACCCCCAGATCCTGGCCATCGTGCAGGAGACGCTCAAGCACGAGCGGTTCGAGCTCCGCACGGCCTCCAACGGCTACGACGCCGGCATCCTGACCGAGCAGTTCCGGCCCAACCTGATCCTCCTCGACTACATGCTGCCGGACATCAACGGCTCGGTGGTCTGCGAGCGGATCCGGAGCAACCCGGAGTACGCGGGCACCCGCATCGTCTTCGTCTCGGGGGTCGCCGACGACACCGAGATCCAGCGGCTGCTTTCCCGCGGGGCCGACGCGTTCGTCCGCAAGCCGTTCCGGCCGGACGAGCTGCTCCGCACGGTCAACCAGCTCCTCGAGGCTTGAGGCCCACGTGCCAGCCCACGATGGCCTGACCGGCATCCTCGAGCGCCTCGACGCCCTGCCGACGCCGAGCCCGCTCGCCATGCGGCTCCTCGCCGCCGCCACCGACGACACGTCGGCGGCCCGCGACCTCGTCGCCATCATTCGCGAGGACGCGGCCTTGGTGGCCAAGGTGCTCGGCCTGTGTCGGCGCGGGCCGCGCGGCCGGGCCCTCGAGGTCGCCTCGCTGGACCGGGCCGTGGTCCTGTTAGGCTTCGCCGCGGTGCGCGGCGCCGCCCTGGCCGTCGAATTCGTGGGGTCGATGGGCGGGGGCGGAAGCTCGAGCGCGGGCTTCGACCCGACCCGCTTCTGGCGGCACTGCCTGGGCAAGGCGATCGTCGCCGAGTCGCTGGCCCGGGCCATGCACGGGGGACCGAGCGGCGGACGGGCCTTCACCGTGGGCCTCCTCCATGACCTCGGGGCCCTGGCCCTGAGCCGAGCGGTGCCGGCCGCCTTCGATCGAGCCTGCGACGAGGCCGAGGAGCGGCAGGTGTCGCTCGACGAGGCGTGCAGCGCCTCGATCGGGATGACCGCCACCGCGGCGGCGCTGCGGGTCGCTGCCCGCTGGCAACTTCCGGATGAGCTGCAGGCGGCGCTCGCCTGCCGCGGCCCGGCGGCCCTTGCTGCCGACGGCCCGCACCGAACCATGATCTTGGTGGCCGAGCTCGCCGACCGGCTGGTCCGCCGTCGCCACCTCGGTGGCGCCGGCTTCGGTCCCGCCGATAGCGACATCGCCGCTGCGGCCCGCGGCCTCGGCCTCGATGGCCCCAAGGCAACGGCGGCGAGCGACGGGATCTACGAGGAGGTCGCAGCGCGAGCCGAGGCCATCGGGCTCTCGACACCGACGCCGGCCGGCCTCGCCGCCGAGGCCATCGAGCGAGCCAACCCCCGGCTCGAATCGCGCGGCCAGGCCGAGACGTCGCAGCGCCCGGCCGGCGACCCGCTCGATGCCCTCGACGCCGCGGGCGACGTCGGCTCCCTCCTCGCCGCGATCGTGGCCCAGGTCACCCGGCTCTCCGGGCGGCAGGACCGCGTGCTGGTCGTCTCGGCGCCCATCGAGGGGCAGCGAGCCGAACTTCGCGAGTTCGCCGCCGACGGATCCCTCATCGCCTTCCGCTCCGCCGGCGAGGGCGACCCCGACGGTGCGCTGGCCGGGCGGCGCTGGTGCCAACTGCGGTCGAGCCACGGCACACCGGGCAAGCTCGTCCTCGCCGTCCGCGGAGCGACCGTCGCCACCTTTCATCGGGCCGAGGGCGACCTCCTGCCGACCTCGGCCCTGGCCTCGGCCCCGACCTCGGTCTGGTCCTTCGCCATCGCCGCGAGCCAGGATCGCGAGCGAGCTCGGCGCCAGTCGCAGCGGCTCGCCGACGGCATCCGGACCATCGACGCCCTCCGCTCGCATCTCCATCGCCATCGCCTCGCGGCGAGCGTGGGGGAGATCGCGGCTGGCCTGGCCCACGAACTGAACAACCCGCTGTGCGTCGTGGTGGCCCGCGCGGAGCTCCTCCGCAGCAGCGCGCCGCCGGCATGGAGCGAGGATCTCGGCACGATCGCAGACGCCGCGGCGCGAGCCAGCGCACTTGTCTCGGACCTGCTCCGCGCCGTGCGACCGCCGTCCGCCGATGTCCGGATCTGCAGTGCGTCCGAGATCATCAGCGGCGCCATCGCCCTCGTCGCCAAGGCCAGCGATGCCCAGCGCATCGACCTGCGCCCCGGCCTTTCCCAGGCCGCAGCGACGACCTGCGTGGCCGATCCGGCGCAGGCCTCAGATGCCCTTGCCGAGGTGTTGCAGAACGCATTGGACGCCGCGCCGGGCAAGCGCATCGAACTGAGCGCTCACATCGAGCCGGGGGACGGCCGATGCATGTTTGCGGTGAGGGACTGCGGGCCGGGATTCAGTGCCTTGGCCATGGAGCATGCCCTCGACCCGTTCTTCAGCGAGCGACCAGCGGGTCGCAGCGAGGGACTCGGGCTGACCAAGGCACGGGCTCTCGTGGAAGCGTCTGGGGGGACGCTTGAGTTGGGGAATGGTGCGGCCGGCGGCGCGATCGTGAGGATCGCGCTTCCGGGAGGGACTTTGGGGAGAGCCGACGGACGCGGAGATTCCCGCGGCACCACGGCTCGCCTGCCCAAGGCAGCCTGAAGTCCCGCCCGCGTCTGAAGGGGGAAGGGGAGAACGAGTGGACGCTTCGAACAGCACCCACGGATCGGACAATTCCATGCCGGAACGGGGCCCAGCACCGGGCCCTGAAGCCGAGCCGAGCACCCTGGCGACTGCCTTGGTGGTCGGCGCCGACAAGTCGGTGGTGACCGCCATCCGGCGGGCCGCCCGACGCTGCAAGGTCGAGATCTTCGCGGCTCCGGCCGGCGAAGAGGCCCGATCGGCATTGCTCGAGCGGCGCTACGACGTCGTCCTCGTGGCTGACCAAGCCAGCGATGGCTCGGCGACCGGCTTTGCCCAACTGGTGGCAAGGCTGGCCCCGACCTCGAAGACGATGCTCCTCAGCGAGACCGTCTCGGTCACCGCCGTCCTCGACGCCATGCGGCGTGGGGTGATCGACTACGTGCAATTGCCCTTCGAACAGTCGGACTTCCGCTCGCGGCTCCTCGCCGCGGTCGAGCGAAGCCGCGACGATCGCCAGCGCGAGGATCGCGTCACGCGGCTCAAGGGGATGTGCAAGCGGCTGAGCGATTCGCGAACCGAGGCTTCGGAGGAGGCGAAAAACCTCTCCGAGGATCTGCGCGAGGCTCGCGAGGACCTCCAGTCCCGTCTCGATGAGGTGGCCATGGTCGCCGAATACCGCACCCTGCTTCGCCAAGAGCTTGACCTCGAAGATCTTCTGCGCGTCGGCGTGGAGTACCTGGTCGGCAAGACCGGTCCCACCAACGCCGCGGTCTTCCTGCCGGGCGGCGACGGCGAATGGAGCCTCGGGGCCTACGTCAACTGCGATTGCCCGCGGACCGTCGTGCAGCCCATGCTCGACCGCTTCGCCGCCGACCTCTGCCCGGAACTGGCCAAGACCGACGAGCTGATGCGCTTCGAGGACTCGGCCGAGTTCACCAAGAGCCTCGAGCTCGGCCACGAGCCGCTCGAGAAGGCCGAGATCGTGGCCTGGCCCTGCCGGGCCGGCGGCGAGTGCCTGGCCGTCTTCGTCCTCTTCCGGGATCGCGACACCGGCTTCGCCGACGGGCTGGCCGGGGTGATCGACTCGCTCCGCGGCATCTTCGCCGAGCAGGTCGCGACCATCCTCCGGATCCACCATCGAGCGGTCGGCGGCTGGCCCAAGGAGCAGGCCGAGCACGACGAGGACGAGTGGGACAAGCGTGACGCCGCCTGATGCAGGCGGCCGCCCGGCGACGAAGCAGGCAGCGGCAATCCGCTAACCTGCCGCCCATGGGCGAGCCTTGGTCAAGCCGGAGCTTCGAGTTCAACTTCCCGATCGAGCGGTTCCCGGTCATCCTGGACCGGATCCGCGGCACGCCTCACCGGATGGAGGCCAAGGCCCGCCGGGCCGACCGCCGGTGGGGCGTGGTCGCTCCAGGAGCACGTGGGCCACTTCAAGGACCTCGATCTCCTGCACCTCAGGCGGCTCGGCGAGATCGAAGCCGCGGCCCCAAGCCTCTCGCCGCACGACATGAAGAACACGGCGACCTGGGAGGCCGACTACAACGCCCGGCCCTACGGCGAGGTGTGGGCGGCCTTCCTCGCTTCGCGCCAGGCCCTCGTAGGCCGGCTCGAGTGCTGGGACCCCGCCCAGCTCGGGCGGTCCGCCATGCACCACCGGATCGGGAAGCCGATGCGGGTCGTCGACCTCGCCTTCTTCATTGCCGAGCACGACGACTACTACCTGGCGGAGATGCACGCGGTGTTAGCGGGATGGGGGCTCCGTTAGGCGAACGAGCCCCGCAGCGCCTCAGCTCGCATCCGACTCGCGGAACGTCGGCACGGGCCGTCCCGGCACCAAGGTGTGCATGGCGATCACCTCGTGCTCGACGTCGCTCCGCTCGAGGGCCCGCCGGACCATCGCCTCCAACTCCTCCGGGGATGTTTGGACCCGGGCGTTGATGGTGACCGTGGCCGCGTCGCCTACCGGCTGGCCTTCGGTGGAGGTCTGCGGCGGATGGGCGATCGACACCACGCTGGCCCGGACGGCACCGCCCTCCGAGGTGGTCGAGGTCTTGACGTGGCCGATCGCCGCCCCGCGCTCGCGGCAATCGCGCTGCACCTCGCTCAGGAGGCTCGCCGCCTGGTGGGCCCAGTTCGGCCGCCGGCCTCCCGCCGCGCTGGCCGCCGAGCGCATGCGGACCACGGCGTTCAGCCAGCCCAGCACGGCTTCGCCTCGGGCGTAGCGGTCGTAGTCGACGTCGGCGAGGCGCCGGCCGCCGTCGTTCGACTCGAGGGCCCACGCTAACCACTCGCCGACGCCCTCGCCGCTACGGGCCGAGAGGAAGGTGACGGGTCGGCCAGGCATCAGCCCGGCGAGCTGGTTCCTGATCGACATCCGCGCCGCCGCATCGAGCTGGTCGGCCTTCGAGACGGCTATCAGGTCGGCTTCGGCCAGTTGGGTCCGGATGATGTACGCGGCGTCCTCATCGAGGCCGGAGGTGCCGGTGGCGAGGGATTCGAGCCGCTCGCGGTCGACGAGGGCGGTGAGCGGGGCCGGTCGGAAGCGGTCGGCGTGGTAGCGCTTCAGCGGTTGGATGATGGTGGCGGCGAGATCGGTGCAGCTCCCGACCGGCTCGGCCAGGATCACCGAGCCCTCGGCCAGGGCGGCGAGGGAGGTCGCGGCCTCGAGGAAGGCCCCGAAGTTGCAGCAGAAGCAGGAACCGGCCACCTCGCGGACCGGGGCCCCGGTCGCGGCCAGGATCGCCGAGTCGACCAGCTCGGGGGCCTGGTCGTTGGTGATGAGTCCGACCGGCGTGCCGCGCCCCTGGAGGTGGAGGGCCGCCGCCCGGAGCAGGGTGGTCTTGCCGGCCCCGAGGAAGCCGCCGAGGAGGATGATCGGGGCGGAGGCCATGCCGCCAGTGTAATGGGCGGTCGCCTTGGGACCGAGTGCCGTCGGGCTACGTTCTCTCGATCGGACAAACTTGGGCCAATGCCAGGATGATCGGCGCGGGACTTCCGTACTCCTTGGCGTCGGCTCGCCCAGGCGGCAAGCTCGCTTCAACCGAGGTGATCGCATGTTGACCCAATCCACGCAGCACGGGCATCGCACCCCGCTCGCCATCGCCGGGGGCGGGCCTCGCCGAGGCCTCACGCTGGTCGAGACCGTCGCCGTCGTCAGCATGCTCGGTGTCCTCACCGCCGCCCTCACCCCGATCCTGAGCCAGGGCATCGCCACCAACGGCCGGACGGTGAGCCTCAAGAATCTCGTCCTTCTCGGCGAGGCCCAAGCGTGCTACGCGGCGGACTGGTCGGAAAGGCAATTCTCGACCTCGCCGAAGCTGCTGGGGACGGTGAACGGCAATTGCAACACCTACGTCTCGACGGTCGGCTGCCCGAATCCCGTCCTCATCGGCTGGGATCCGAGCGGCAGCGCGTGGGGCTACTACGTGGGCTCGTCGGGGCTCTGTGCCGGCACCGGCTTTCCGGGGTTCTGTGGCAACCTCGCCGCGTACAAACCCCTGAGCTTCAGCGGCAGCGATGCCTTCTTCGGAGCCTTCCGGCTGCCCAACGTCCGCGGCATGCAGGAGTACGTGGCGGGCGCCTTCTACCGGCCGACCTACTTCAGCACGCTCGACTCCCAGGCCTGGGAGGCGGCCAAGCCGTTCTTCTCCGTGGAGTCGCAATTCCCCGGATCTGTCGCCGTCGCGGATTTCCGATACTCGTCGTACGTCTTCTCGCCGGCCGCGATGTTCCATCCCGGCGTCCTCCGTCGTCCCTCGGCCGGCGGCTTCCAGAACCCGAACGCGGGGTTCTCGAACGCCTACGACGTCCCGGCTCAGTCGATGTGCTCCTATCCCGACCTCAAGTCGCGGATGATCGAGCACAATTGGCTGGTCGATCCGCCGGCTCTCGCCAACCCGGCGTTCGCGGGCAGCGAGCCGTACTACTTCAACCACGGCATCGACTCCAAGCCCGGGGTCCTCTTCTTCGACGGCTCGGTCGACGAAATGACTATGCAGCAGGCGGTGGACGACGACGCAGCGGCCCTGCTCGCAAGCGGCGGCATCGACGGGCTGTGGAGCCGCGACACGCCGATCGGGGCGGACGGGTACTTCGGGGCCCAGGCCTACGACGACACCCGCAACTCGTTCCATATCCTGACCACCGACGGCATCCTCGGCCGCGACTTCCTGCATCGCTCGCCCCAACAGGATGCAGCTCAGTCGGCGCGAACGCCCCACGCCGCCCGCCGAGGAGGTGCCCGGTGAACACCACGTCGCCCCGCGGCTTCACCATCACCGAATGCTGCGTCACCGCTGGGCTCCTGGCGGTGGCCATCGCGGTGGTCGCCCCGCCGCTATCGACCGTGGGATGCTCCTCGAAGCGAGTCGTCTCGCGGAGTAACCTCGCCACCCTGGCCCAAGCCCATGTCGCCTATGCCGGCGACTGGAGCGGACGGCAATTCACGCTCGTCTCGGACGACGTCGGGGCCTTCGGCGGCTGCGCCGGCTTCGTCGCGGCTGGCAACTGTTTGCCCGACGTCCTCCTCGGTCAGGCCTGCGACGGCACCAGCGTCGGGTATCCGCTCGGTTGCCAAGCCGGCGCCGCGTGCCAGAACTTCCCGGCTGCGGTCCCCCTCGCCTTCAGTGGGTCGGGGGACTTCGGTGCCTACCGGCTCCCCAACGCGGTCGGCTTCCAGGCCTATGTCGACGGCCGTTTCTACTCGCCGACCTTCTACGCGCCCGACGACGTCGGGGTCTACGACCAGGCCGAGCCCTACTTCGACGTCGATTGCGAGTACGCCGCGCCTCCCGCCGCCAGCCCGATCTTCGCAAGCTATGTGCGGTCTCCGGCCTCGATGTACAGCTCGAAGGTGTTGGCTCGCCAGACCGGCTACAAGAACCCGAACTCCTTGGCGGATGGCTACACCAGCCCGCCGCTCGGCGCTGCGGCGTACCCCGAGCTCAAGCTCCAGATGCTCGAGCACAACACGATCGAGAACACCTTCGGTCCGTGCAACCCGAACTACGTGGGCTGCGTCCCGTTCCGCTTCAACCAGGTCTATGAAGGCCGACCGCTCGGCCTGATGTACGACGGCTCGGTGCGCATCGTCTCGCCGCGCGAGGCGATGGAGTCCGACCTGCGGGCCAAGGCCACGACGCCGGCGGGGTACGTCGAGAAAGGGCTGTGGCTGCGCGGCACCCCGTTTGGCGCGAGCGGGATCGGCGGGCTCCAATCGGCGGACTTCTTCGTCGACACGAGCTACTTCTACCTCACCGGGGACGGGATCCTGGGGCGGGACGTCTTGCCGTAGGTCGGATGGCCGCCGACGTTGGTAGGCTTCCGATCCGCGACCGGACTCGGACCCACCCATGTCGACGCATCGATCGAAGGCCGCTGGCTCGGCTCGTCCCGCGACTCTCCGCTGGCCGATCGTGATCGCCCTTCTCATCCTCTTCGTGGTGGGGACGGTGGCCACCTTGGTGGTCGCCTTCAGCATGTTCGGCCCCAAGGTCGCCACGCCGCCGGCGACTCCTGCCTCCGCGCCGCACGCCGATGCGGGTGCCGCCGTCGCTGTTGGCCAGCCCTCCTTCGTGGGTGCCGAGCGTTGCGCGACTTGCCACGCGGAGGCGACCAAGGCGTGGCAGGACTCCCACCATGCGTTAGCCATGCAGGTGGCCAACGAGAAGACGGTGCTCGGCCGTTTCGACGGGGCCACCTTCACCCAGTTCGGGGTCACCTCGACCTTCTCGCAGCGGGATGGGAAGTACATCGTCCGCACCGACGGCCCCGACGGGAAGCTGGCCGACTTCGAGGTGCGCTACGTCTTCGGCCTCACCCCGCTCCAGCAGTACCTGATCGAGCTGCCGGGCGGGCACATCCAGGCCCTCGACATCGCCTGGGACACGCGGCCGGCGGGGCAGGGCGGGCAGCGTTGGTACCACCTCCACCCCGACGACGCGGTGCCGGCGGGCGACGTGCTGCACTGGACGGGCCCCGCCCTCAACTGGAACTACATGTGCGCGGAGTGCCACTCGACCAACCTCGAGAAGCGCTACGACCCCGAATCCACGCGCTACGCCACGACCTGGACCGACATCGACGTGGCCTGCGAGGCGTGCCACGGCCCGGGCTCGCGGCACGTGGCGTGGGCCACGCCGGCCACGGGCAAGCCGGCCGACGATCCGACCAAGGGGCTCGTGGTCCAGCTTCGGCGCGGACCGTGGCCGTGGGTCTTCGACGAGGACAAGCCGACCGCCCGCCGCGTGCCGCCGCGGAGCGACCACGCCGAACTCGACACCTGCGCCCGCTGCCACGCCCGCCGCGACGTGATCGCCGATCCCTACCTGCACGGCTATCCGATCACCGCCACGCACCAAGTGTCGCTCCTCGACGAGGGGCTCTACGAGGCGGACGGCCAGCAGCGCGACGAGGTCTACGAGTACGGCTCGTTCCTGCAGAGCAAGATGTACCACGCCGGTGTGACCTGCACCGATTGCCACGAGCCTCACAGCGTGCGCCGCGTACAGCCGCCTGACAGCCTCTGCGCCCAGTGCCACAAGCCGGGCGTCTTCGCCGTCGAATCGCACCACCACCACAAGCCGGATTCGCCCGGGGCGAGCTGCGTGGCGTGCCACATGCCGACCCGCACCTACATGGGCGTCGACGTGCGGCGGGACCACAGCTTCCGCGTGCCGCGGCCCGACCTCACCATGTCGATCGGCGTGCCGAACGCCTGCCAGCCCTGCCATGCCGACAAGCCGGCGGCGTGGGCCGCGGAGGAAGTCGCCCGCTGGCGCGGTCCCGGCAAGCCGCCGCCGCCGCACTTTGGCGAGGCGATCCACGCCGGACGGATCGGCGCCGTCGACGCCGAGCAGCGGTTAGTCGGCGTGGTCCGCGACGCGACCGTCCCGGCCATGGCCCGGGCCACGGCCCTCTCGCTCCTCGGCGCCTATCTCTCCCCGCGCTCCGCCGACGCGGTCATCGCCGCGGCCGGCGACCGCGATCCCCTTGTCCGCGGCGCAGCGGCCCGGCTCCTGCCCGGGATCGGGACGCCCGAGGCGATCGCCCTCTCCTGGCGCCTTCTCGACGATGGCGACAAGTCGGTGCGGCTCCAGGCCGAGTTCGCCATCCTCGAGATCCCGGCCCAGTCCTTCCGGCCCGAGGATGCCCCGCGGCTCCAACGGGCGGTCGAGGAGCTGCGGGCGAGCGTCCTCATCAACCAGGACCGGGCCGAGGCCCAGACCACGCTCGGCACGTTGGCCGCGACCCTCGGCGACCTGCCGCTCGCTATCGAGCACCTTCACAAGGCCTTGATGCTGAACCCTTCGTTCGTGCCGGCCCGCATCCAGTTGGCGGAGGCCTATCGCCAGTCGAACCAGGAGTCGAACGTCGAGCCGCTCCTCCGCGATGGTCTGCGGCTGGTGCCCGCCAACCCCGACCTGCACCACGCCCTCGGCCTCGCCTTGGTGCGGATCGGCAAGCGCGACGAGGCCATCGCCGAACTGAAGGCCGCGGCCGAGGCGGGGAGCGAGCGGGAGGATCTCCAGTACGCCTATGGCGTGGCCTTGAACAGCGTGGGCCAATCCAAGGCGGCGATCGAGGTCCTGGCCAAGGCGTCGGCCAAACGGCCGGGCTCGCGGCAACTCCTCATTGCCCTGGCCACCATCGCCCGCGACGCGGGGGAGAGGCAGCAGGCCATCGCCGCCGCCAAACAACTGGTGGCCCTCCTGCCCGACGACCCGGGGGCGAAGGCGCTCCTCGCGGAGGTCGAGGGCGGGAGGTGACGGAGGCCGCGGAGCGGGCGGATAGCCGCAGAGACGCAGAGAGCGCAGAGTCCTCGCAGAGGAAGGCAGGGATGCAGGGTGGCCGTCCGCGCGGGCGAGCGTTAGCCTGGGATCGAGCGTTCACTGAGGCCTGACCCGAAGCCCCAATTTTCCGCTCTGCTCTGCGAGGACTCTGCGCTCTCTGCGTCTCTGCGGCAATCCGGGCTCGACAGACCTCAGCCGCCTCCGCCGCTCCTCCCCGTCTCCCCAAGCAGCTCATCGAGCGACAGCAAGGCGTGCCGCAGGTGGGGAATGAAGATCGAGCCGCCGACGATCAGGGCGACGTTGAGGGCGTCCTCGATCTCCTCGCGGGTGAAGCCGGCCTTCACGCATTGCTCGAGGTGGTAGTCGATGCAGTCGTTGCAGCGGAGGACGGCGCTGGCCACGAGGCCGAGCAGCTCCTTCGTCTTCGCCGGCAGCGGGCCGTCCTCGTAGCACATGGTGTCGAGCCGCATGAAGCGGTTGATGCCGAGGTGCTTACTGTCGAAGATCCTGGCGTTGCCGACGGCGCGGTCGTCGCGGGACTGCTGGAACGGTCGATGGGGCATGGGTGCTCTCCCGTCTAGGCTCGGTGGCGGGCGGTCACAGCCACTGGCAGTGGGCAAGGATGGTCACCCCGCCCACCACCTTGTCGCCCTTCTTCACCCGGGCCAACGTCTTGCCGGGGTTGGGGACGATCAGTTCGGTCGTCGAGCCGAACTTGATCATGCCGTACTGCTCGCCGCGGCCGAGGCGGGCTCCGATGGCGAGGGGGCAGACGATCCGCCGGGCGATCCTGCCGGCCACCTGGCGGATACCGATCGGCTCGCCGTTGGCTAAGCGGAGGACGACGAGGTTCGACTCGTTGACCTCGGCGCTCTCCTCGGTGCGGGCATCGAGGTACTTGCCGGGCCGGTGGGTGATGGTCACCACCTCGCCCTCGCAGGGGGCGCGGTTGATGTGGACGTTGAGGACGCTCAGGAAGATGCGGATGACGAGGGCCGGCCGGCCGCCGGTCGCCTCGTGGGAGACCGTCTCGAAGACGGCGGAGACGACGCCGTCGGCCGGGGAGACCAGATCGCGCGGGTCGTTCGTCGCCGGCCGCCGGCCGTAGGGGTCGCGGAAGAAGGAGGCCAAGGCGAACCAGACCACGAGCACCAGGCCCAAGGCCCACCAGAGGTGGACCCAAGCCGTCCCCAGCGCAAGCAAAAGGCTGACGATCGTGATCGTCAGCCATTCGCGTTTGCCGTACCGGGTCAGGCCCACGGTGGAGTTCCCGGTGAGGTCCCCGGTGAAATCAGGATCGGGTCACTCGGTGGCCCGGCCGATGAAGAAGCCGACCAGTCCGAGGATGATGGTGACGCCGAGGAGGCCGCCGCCCCAGATGGGGAGCGACTCGGCGAACATGGTGGCCACGGCGGGGACGGCCCCGTCACGGCGACCAAGACGATCATCAGGGTGCAGGTGAGGGCGGCGAAGGCGCCGATCATCAGGCCGACGCCGAGGCCGGACCACGAACCTTCGTAGGCCTCGACCACCATGGGCATCATGGCCATGGTGCCGGTCGCCGCCACGGCGTTGCCGCCGCTCGACGCCGCCGGCCGCCTCGAAGAGGCCGCTGGCGTTGGCCGGGAAGCTGGACATCGTCCTCGTTCTGGAAGGCGTCCTCGATGAGGGCCGCGCCAGAGAGGCTGTCGTCGTTCTCGCGGGTCAGGTCGAGCAGGCCGCTGCCCGAGCCGACGGTCTCGAGCGAGCTCGCCCGATCCGCCCTTCGAGCCGCCGCCAGCCTTGTCCTGCCCGTACTTGCTGGCGTCGAAGGCGCGCGATCCCGGTCTCGTCGCTCGAGTCGGCGAGGAGGTCCTTCTTCGGGGCGCGCTTCTTCGGAGCCGGCTTGGCCGGGCCGCTGTCGGCGAGGTCGATGGCCGAGTCGATCGAGCGCGAGTCCTCGAGGGCGAGGGGGATCTCGCCGCCTTCGGCCTCGTCCCCGGCGAGCAGGTTGATCTGCTCGGCCTTGAACATGACCTTGTCGCGGTCACGGAACTCCTGGATCTCGCCCTTCTTGGCCATCTCCAGGACGTCGGGAACGGACTTTCCGAGCTTCTGGGCGGCTTCTTCCGCCGAGTAGAACATCTTGCCGGCCATGGTCTTGAACCTCCGCGGCGGCACAGTACGGACCCCGTACCGTATCGGGGTCGCTCGAAGCCGCAAGCCGTCGATTCCCACCGCCGCCGAAGCGAAACCGGTTGGTACGCTCCGGCCGACCGTGCCGCGCTCCCGATCCCCAGCCACTCGCCCCGCGTCCCGGCCTCGAAGCGCTGGAAGCCGCTCTCGCTGCGGCCATCGAACGCTGGTTCCGAGCCGCCGCCCGCGACTTGCCGTGGCGGCGGAACCGGACCGGCTACACATCGCTCGTCAGCGAGGCCATGCTCCAGCAGACCCAGGTCAGCCGGGTGGTCGAGCGGTTCGAGTCGTTTCTGCGCCGCTTCCCGACCGTCGCGGCCTTGGCCACGGCCGACGAGCAGGCCGTCCTCGCCGCCTGGCAGGGGCTTGGGTACTACGGTCGGGCCCGCCGCCTGCACGCCGCGGCGAAGGCCATCGTCGAACGCTTCGGGGGCGAGGTGCCCGCCGATCCCGAGGTGCTCCGCTCCCTGCCGGGGATCGGTCGCTACACCGCCGGGGCCATCGCCTCGGTCGGCTTCGGGCGCCGCGAGCCGATCGTCGACACCAACGTGGTGCGGGTCCTGATGCGGGTGGCCGGTCGGCCCGGCCCGGCCGACGACCGGGCCAACGTGGCCTGGGCTTGGGAGCGAGCGGCGGCCTTGGTCGCTGCCGCCGGCGACCCCGCCGCCTTCAACGAGGGGCTGATGGAACTCGGGGCCTTGCTCTGTCCCGCCAACGGCCGGCCGAACTGCGATGCCTGTCCCGTGGCGGCGCGGTGCGCGGCCCGGGCCGCGGGCAACCCCGCGTCGATCCCCTCGGCCTCGAAGTCGGTCACCCGTCGGCGGATCTACCACCACGTCGTCCTCGTGCGCCGCGAGGGGGCGATCCTTCTCGAGCGCCGGCCGGAGCGCGGGCTGTGGGCGGCTATGTGGCAGGCCCCGACCCTCGAAGGGGACGAGCGGCTCGACGCCGAAGCGATCCGCGCGAGGCTCGCGCCGCGCCCACGGCGCTTGCGGGCGATCGGCGAGTTCGTGCATCCGACCTCGCATCGCGAAGTCGTCTTCGTCGTCCACGAGGGCACGCTTCCGAGCGGCGACGCCGGTCCGGGACGGGTCTGGGTGCGGCCCGACGAACTCGACGGCTATCCCCTCTCGAACCCCATGCGTTCGATGGTGGGCGAGTGGCTCGGCGGGGGCGACGCGGTCAGGCCCGGGCCACGGGCGGCAGGTTCTGCGTCGCCGTCAGCGGGCTCGGGTAGGCGATCCGGCCGTGGTGGATCGCGGCGAGGTTCTTGATCAGGGTGTCCTCGACCACCTTGAGATCGGCGAAGGTCAGCGGGCACTCGTCGAACTGGCCATCGTCGAGCCGCTTGCGGGCCAGCCCGCGCACCAGCGACTCGATGCGGCCGATCGAGGCCTCGGGCAGGGCTCGCGTGGCCGACTCGGAGCAGTCGGCGAGCATGAGGATCGCCGCTTCCTTGGTCCGCGGCTTGGGGCCGGGGTAGCGGAAGTCGAACTCCTCGACCGAGTCCTCGTCCTCGCCCTTCCGCTCGGCCTCGCTGCGGGCCCGGTGGAAGAAGTACTCGACGAGCGTCGTGCCGTGGTGGCTTTCGACGAAGTGGTGGAGGGATCGCGGCAGCCCATACTCCTTGGCCAGCTCGAGGCCGTCCTTCACGTGGCCCACGATCACGAGCAGGCTCATCGCGGGCGACAGCCGCTCGTGCTTGTTGGCGGTCCCGAGCTGGTTCTCCACGAAGTACTCGGGCTTGTTGATCTTCCCGATGTCGTGGTAGAGGGCGCCGGCGTAGGTGAGAAGGCCGTCGGCGCCGATCGCCTCGGCGCAGGCCTCGGCGAGGTTCGCGACCTGGAGCGAGTGGCTGTAGGTGCCGGGAGCTCGCTCCTGCATCTGGCGGAGGAGCGGGTGACGCGGATCGCGGAGCTCGGCCAGGGTCAGGCCCGTGGTCATGCCGAAGACGCGCTCCACCGTGGGCAGCACGCCGAGGACAAGGAAGCCGACGCCGTAGGCCCCGATCGCGGCCAGCATCGCGTCGCGGACGCTGTGCCAGAGGCCGCCCGGGGCGAGCCGCGTCTCGAAGACGCCGTAGGCGATGAAGCCGATCCCGAGGACGATCGCCGACCAGAAGCTGGCCCGGACGATCGCCGCCCGGTGGCGGATCTCGCGGAGCGGGGCGATGAGCGTGCCGGCGCCGAGGAAGAGGACGAGGCAAAGGGTCGGCTCGGCGTCGATGGTCAGGGTGACGAGGAGGGACTCGATCGCCGCGACGAAGAGGCCGAAGCGCTGGCCATAGGCGAGGGCCGCGACCATGGCGACGGCGAGCGTCGCGGCAGCGGCCGAGGCCAGGGTCACGATGGGGACGGCGGCGCTGGCCACGGCGGCGATCGCGGCCGGGACGATCATGAGGACGAAGACGCCGGCCAGACGCTGCGGGCGGCGGCCGACCCGTGGCTCGTGGCCCACCGAGTAGAAGAGGACGAGGGTCGAGAGGGCGAGCCCGAGGCCGAGGCTGCCGAGAAGGACGGAGAGGAGTTGGAGGAGCGGCCGGGACTCGCGGGCGTTGGAGCGGGCGGTCTCGAGCCGCTCGATCGCGTCGCGGGTGAGGAGGTCGCCCTCGGCGAAGATCAGTTCGCCCCGGGGGTGCTTCTCGAGGACGGGCTGCACGCTCGCGGCGGCCGCGTCGGCGGCCTTCTTGGTCCGCGGGTCGTCGAAGGAGACGGTCGGGCGCGGGTCGTTGTTGACCGCGGCGGCCACGACGGTGGCGAGTTCGCGGGGGAACCCGGCCTCGCCGGCCATGCGGACAATAGCCCGGCGGAAGTCGTCCTGGAGCGGACCGACGTTGGCCGGAAGCTCATGGGCCAGGTCGACCTGCCGTGGCGTGGGCTGGGCCACCGGCGGCGTCGCCTTGGCCTCGCCCGTCTCGTCGGTCGCGTTCGCCGGGCGCTCGGCCTGCGGCGGCAGCACGTAGCGCGAGAGGGTGGTCGCGAAGACCTGGTATTCCTGGCTCGCGATGATCGGCTCCTCGGACCAGAGGAGGCCGATGAAGCGGTCGGACCACTCGCGCCACTGCTCGCTGGCGGTCTTGGGCCCGCCATAGCGCTGGAGTTCGCGGAGGGCGTCCGAGGTGAGGTCGAAGCGGTTGACCAGCTCCTGGCCGATGGCGCTCAGGTCGGTCTTCTCGAAGGTGGCCACCGGAAGGCCATCGATCGCCGCCTTGAGCGACGAGAGGTAGTTGGCGTTGGCGACGTAGTAGCGGGGAGCCGCCCGGCGGGCGTTCTCGCGCTCCTCCATCGTCGCGTTCTTGTCCTCGACGGCGAAGTCGTGCTCGTTGACCGCCGGCTCGATGGCCAACTGCCCGATGAAGGCCCGCGGGACCTCCCGGGACGTCGCGATCAGGATGCCGAACCCGATCCCGAAGGCGATGGCCATGAGGACCGTGGCCATGAACTCGGGCCGCCGCACCCAGGCCACGAACTCGGGGTCGGGGCGCGGAACCGTGCGCCGCAACTCCTCGCGGCGTCGCGCACTGGTCGTGGATCGATTCTGGCGGCCGAAGCCGAACATCGGGAGGGAGACTCGCACCAGCCTCGGCACACCGGCTCGCGAGGCGGAAGTCGAAACTCTATCGAGCGTTGCGTGCGGCTCCTAGAGCCGGGCCGGTGAAGACCGCTGCATGTCGGGCAACGACTGCTAGGTCCGGGGGTGTTTATTGCTGGCTGCAGTGGGGGAGGGGGGAGGGTGAGCACCACGTGGCTCGTCCCGTGGGGCGATTTCATCGCGGAGGCTCGGCAGCAGCGGTTCCGAGCTCGGGACTCGCCCGGCGAATTCCGTTGCAGAGCGAGGTGGGGTCCTGCGCTTCCGGCTCCTGCAGGGTGCGCCCTGTGTCACAGGAGAACCGACATGCCGGCCGCTTCTACGTTCCCCAGGGCTCCCATCGCCATCGCTTCGCTCCTCGTCGGGCTCGGCTCGAGTGCTGCATACGGCGCTGTGAAGACGTGGGACGGCGGGGCGGGAACCCAGCTCTGGTCGGACGCCGCCAACTGGTCGCCGGACGGTGTGCCGGGAGCGGGGGACGACGCGGTCATCGATGTCGCGGGATCGATCACGGTCACCATCAACGCACCGGTCTCGGTATCGAGCCTGACCTGCGCCGAGACCCTGGTCCTCAACAGCAACCTGACCATCGGCCAGCCCTCGACGATATCCGGCACGCTGACGTGGAACTCCGGCAGCATCGCCGGCACGGCCAAGCTGACGATCGCGCCCGGCGGAACCGCGACGCTTGGGAGCGGCGGGAACAAGGTCCTCGACCGCATGACGCTGCAAATCGGCGGCAGCGGCTCGTGGGACGGCTCGGGGGTGTTCACGCTGACCAACTCGGGTACGGCGACGGGGAGCTTCCTCGAGATCCTGGCCGGCGGCTCGTTCACGCTGCCCCCCATCAGCCAGTCGTACAACGTGAGCCCGGGGTGCGGCGTCAACAACGCCGGGACGCTGACCAAGCCGGGCGGCGGCACGTTCAACCACGTCGTCCCGCTGAACAACACCGGCCTCGTGGTGGTCGACGGCGGGTCGCTCGACCTCGTCGCCGGCGGGGCCAACGACGGGACCTACCAGGTGCTGTCGGGCCAGTGCCGGTTCCTGTCCAACCAGACGCACGGGGCGACGGCGGTCCTCAGCGGCAACAACCGCTTCAGCGGCGGCACGCAGACGCTCGTGCCAGGGGCGACGATCAACAACCTCACCATCGACGGGGCGACGGTCGCCAACGCGGTGCCGGTGACCATCGGCGGCACCGTCACGTGGCTGGGCGGCGTGCTGACCGGGAACGAAGCGCTCCGGATCGACGGGGCGACGACGATGACGAACGCCGGGAACAAGGTCCTCGACCGCAAGACGCTCGAGATCGGCGGGGCCGCCGCGTGGGACGGCTCGGGGACGTTCACGCTGACCAACTCGGGGTCGGCGACGGGGAGCTTCCTCGAGATCCTGGCCGGCGGCTCGTTCACGCTGCCCCCCATCAGCCAGTCGTACAACGTGAGCCCGGGCTGCGGCGTCAACAACGCCGGGACGCTGACCAAGCCGGGCGGCGGCACGTTCACCCACGTCGTCCCGCTGAACAACACCGGCCTCGTGGTGGTCGAAGGAGGCTTGCTCGACATCGTCGCCGGCGGCACCAACGACGGTACGGTCGAAGCGTCGGGCGGCGCGGCGCGGTATTCCTCGAGCACGCTCCACACCGCCAATGCGGATCTCTCGGGCGACATCCGCTTCACCGGCGGAACCCAGACCCTCGAGCCGGGCGTGGCCATTTCGTCGCTCCTGATCGAAGGAGCGACCGTGGTCAACGCCGTGCCGGTGACCCTTGTCGACTGCGACATCACGTGGAACACGGGCACGCTCTTCGGCGCCCCGTTGACGCTCGACGCGGGGTCGACGATCACGCTCGGAAACGCTGGCAACAAGGCGCTCGACCGCAAGACGCTGCGGATCGGCGGCAGCGGATCATGGAGCGGCGGGGGCACCTTCACCCTGACCGACTCGGGCACCTCTACGAAGAGCTTCCTCGAGATCCTGGCCGGCGGCTCGTTCACGCTGCCGGCGGTGAACCAGACATTCAGCTCTACCGCCGGCTGCGGCGTCAACAACTACGGCCTCCTCACCAAGCCTGGGGCTGGCACCTTCAGCCAGAACATCGCACTCAACAACATCGATACCGGGAACGTGGTCGTGGAAGGCGGGAGCCTCGACCTCACCGGCGGCGGCACCAACGACGGGCTGGTCAACGTCACCGGCGGGCAGTGCCGCTTCCTGAGTTCGTTCAACCACACGAGCCACTCGTTCCTCCTCGGCAACACCCGATTCACGGGCGGCACCCAGACCCTCAGTCCTGGGGCGCTCGCCCAGAGCCTCACCATCGAGGGCGGCATCGTCACCAATAGCGACGTCGTCACCCTCACCGGCGCGCTGACCTGGACGGGGGGCACGCTCACCGGAGCCGGCGCGCTCCGCATCGACGGCGCGGTCTCGCTGACGGGCGGGGGGAACAAGGCCCTCGACCGCAAGACGCTGCAAATCGGCGGCAGCGGCTCGTGGGACGGCTCGGGGACGTTCACGCTGAGCAACTCGGGGTCGGCGACGGGGAGCTTCCTCGAGATCCTGGCCGGCGGCTCGTTCACGCTGCCCTCGATCAGCCAGACCTTCAACGTGAGCCCCGGCTGCGGCGTCAACAACGCAGGGACGCTGACCAAGCCGGGCGGCGGCACGTTCACCCACGTCGTCCCGCTGAACAACACCGGCCTCGTGGTGGTCGACGGCGGGTCGCTCGACCTCGTCGCCGGCGGCGCGAACGACGGGACCTACCAGGTGTTGTCGGGCCAGTGCCGGTTCCTGTCCAACCAGACGCACGGGGCGACGGCGGTCCTCAGCGGCAACAACCGCTTCAGCGGCGGCACGCAGACGCTCGTGCCAGGGGCGACGATCAACAACCTCACCATCGACGGGGCGACGGTCGCCAACGCGGTGCCGGTGACCATCGGCGGCACCGTCACGTGGCTGGGCGGCGTGCTGACCGGGAACGGGGCGCTCCGGATCGACGGGGCGACGACGATGACGGGCGCCGGGAACAAGGTCCTCGACCGCAAGACGCTCGAGATCGGCGGGGCCGCCGCGTGGGACGGCTCGGGGACGTTCACGCTGACCAACTCGGGGTCGGCGACGGGGAGCTTCCTCGAGATCCTGGCCGGCGGCTCGTTCACGCTACCCCCCATCAGCCAGTCGTACAACGTGAGCCCGGGCTGCGGCGTCAACAACGCCGGGACGCTGACCAAGCCCGGCCCGGGGACCTTCACCCACACTGTCCCGCTGAACAACACCGGCACCGTGTCGGTCGACGCCGGGACGCTGTCGATGGCGGCTGGATACACCCAGACCGCCGGAGCCACCATCCTGAATGGCGGCACCATCACGAACGTATCGGCGCTCGCCCTCCAGGGGGGACTGCTGAAGGGGAACGGCACATCCGGCGGATTGATGGCCCAGACCGGGGGGACCATCTCGCCTGGGTTCTCGCCTGGACTGATCACCGTGGGCAGCTCGCTGACCCAGAACGCCTCCAGCGTGCTCGACATCGAGATCGGCGGCCCCATCCCGGGATCGCAGCACGACCAGCTCATCGTCTCCGGATCGGCGACCCTGGCCGGAACGCTTCGCCTCACCTTCACCGACGGCTACGTGCCGCACCATGGCGACACCTTCACGGTGGTCAGCGCCGGGTCCCGCTCCGGGACGTTCGGCACGGTTGACGTCACCAACTTCCCGGACTGCGTGGCGGTCGTGAACTACACGTCGAACGCAGCCATCGTGCAGATCGAGACGACCCCGCCGGTCGCCCTCTGCCATGACCTCGACGTGAACCTGAGCGCGGCCGGCGCCGCCTCGATCACCGCTGCGCAGATCGACGCCGGTAGTTTCGACAACTGCCAGCTCCAGTCGCTGACTGTGGCGCCGAACACCTTCACCTGCTCCCAGCTCGGCACGAACATCGTTACTCTCACCGCCACCGACTTGGTGGGGAACGTGGCGACCTGCCAGGCGATCGTCAACGTGCACGACGTCACGGCGCCGGTCATCGCCCAGATGCCGCCCAACCTGAACCTCCAGTGCCCGTCGCTGGTGCCGGGCCCCAACACGGCCGAGGTCGTGGCCACCGACGCATGCGGGCCGATCACGGTCACTTGGCAGGGCGACGCATCCAACGGCGGCGCCGGATGCCCGGCTAGTCCGTTGGTCGTCACTCGCACCTATCGAGCCACCGACGGCAGCGGCAACCACTCGGAGCTGGCCCAGACCATCACCGTGGTCGACTCGACGGCTCCGGCGATCGTGGCCTTCCCCCGCGACGAGGCCCTGCAGTGCCTCGCCGAGCTGCCGCCGGCCGACGTCGGGCTCGTGTCCGCCACCGAGAACTGCGGCGGGGTGCCCACCATCACCCACGTCGGCGACACGAACAACGGCGGCGCCGGGTGTCCCGAGAGTCCGCTCGTCATCAGCCGCACCTACCGGGCAACCGACACCTGCGGCAACACGGCCGAGCAGGTCCAGACCTTCACCATCGTCAACGACGTTCCGCCCATCATCACTGCCTTCCCGAGCGACGCTGTCTACCAGTGCGCCGCCGAGATCCCCGCCTCCGACGTGGCCCTCGTCGCAGCGACTGGCCATTGCGGGGGCACCGTGGGCATCACGGTCGCTGACGACACCGACAACGGCGGGAGCGGCTGCGCCGAGAGCCCGCTGGTCGTCACCCGCACCTACACCGCAACCGATTCGTGCGGCAACATGACCTCGCGCTCCCAGACCTTCACCGTGGTCGATACCACGGCCCCGGTCTTCGCCGAGTTCCCGATCGACCTGGCTCTGCAGTGCGCAAGCGAGGTCCCGGCTCCGGAGGACCAGCGGGTGGCCGCGACCGACAACTGCAATGGCGTGGTGACCATCACCCACCAAGGCGATGTCGACAACGGCGGGACCGGCTGCGGGGCGAGTCCGCTCGTGATCGCCCGCACCTATCGAGCGGCCGATGCCTGCGGCAACGTCATCGACGCCATCCAGGTCATCACGGTGCTCGACGATAGTCCTCCGACGATCCTGTCCTGCCCGGCCGATGCCAGCATCGAGCAGGGATGCGACACGACGCTGCTGCCCGACCTCGCCGCGACGCTCGTCGTGGGAGGGGAATGCGGTCCCACCTCCATCGAGCAATCCCCGCCGGCCGGCACGCGGCTCGAGGTGGGCAAGCACCTCGTCACCTTCACCGTCCATGATGCGTGCGGCAACGTCGCGACCTGCCAGTCGACGTACACCGTGACGGCGGCGGCATGCCCGGGCGACTTGACGCACGACGCCACCGTCGCCGCCGACGACCTGGCCATCCTGCTCGGAGCGTGGGGGCCGTGCGCCGGGTGCTGCGCCGACCTCGACCGAAGCGGTGAGGTCAACGCTGTCGACCTGGCCATCCTGCTCGGGGCTTGGGGCCAGTGTCCGTCCGGTGCTCCAGACGCGAGTGACGGCAGCCCCGCCGGCGCCCCGACCTCGGTCGACACACCGACCGTCGCGGCGGCAGCCTCGCAGGGCGCCGGGAAGCCGGCAGGAGATAGGACCGCGGGCGGCAACGCCGACGGTTCCGATCCGGGCACCGACGCCGCCGCGCCGGCCGCAGAAGACAGACTCCTGGTCGTGGATCCGGCGGACGGGATCATCGTGATCGACGGCGATCTCGTCCTCGCACCGAGCGACCGCGTCGTCCTCTTCGTGCGCTCGGGGGAGCCGATCACGGGTTGCGACCTGATCGTGGTCGAGGGCACCGCCACCTTGGATGGGACGCTCGAACTCGTGTTCGGGGACGCCTCGGGCGATCGGTTCGACCAGCAGCCGCTGGACCTGCCGATCATCGTGGCCAAGCGAATCTCGGGCCGGTTCGCATCGGTGGTCACCGATCTCGATCCCCTCCACCTCGTGGAGGTCGACTACGCCGCCGAGGCGGTCAGCATCGTGCTCGATGGGGCCGACGCTGCAGCGCCGGCCGGGGAGGCACCCACGGGGCAGGACGTCAACGGCGACGGGGTGGTCGACGTCGCCGACCTCATCGCCGTCCTGGGCGGCGAATGCCCGGACTGCGACGCGCTGGCGATCATCAGGAGCCTGGTGGCAACCCGAGCGAGACCTGGTTGATGGGCGGGGCGTCGAAGAGGACGACCGACCCGTCGGTGCAGCCTATGCCGACCCAGGTGCCATCCTGGCTGAAGGAGAATCCATGCGACGGTTCGGCCGGGACGTCGAGCGTGACGAGTTCGCGACCGCGCTCGACGTCCCACACCCGAAGGCCCCGGTAGACCCGCCCCAGCAAGCGGTTGCCGCCGGGCTCGAAGCGGATCTCGTAGCCCCAGGGCCCCTCGGCGTCCCAGCTACGCTCCACTTCCCAGGTCGCGGTGCGCCACACGATGATCTTGCCGTCGGCGCAGCGGGCTGCGAGGCGACTTCCGTCGGAGCTGAAGCTCATCGAGCTGACCCATGCCTTGGTCGGTAGCCGCACGCGGACGCTTCCGTCGACCAGCGAATGCACCACGATGCCGGTCTCCGGTCGCGTCGAGAGGGCGAGCATCTCGCCATCCGCGCTGACCTGGAGCTCGTTCAGGGGGGAAAGGTCGAACTGCCGGATCAGCCGACCGTCGGGAAGGGCACGATGATGGGCCGGTTCGCCGGAGTCGGACTCGATGAACTCATCGTGGCCTGGCCGCATCCGCACCTTCCGGATGCCTCCCGGGCCACCGACGCGCATGGCATGGGCGATGGCGCCGGTGTCGGCATCGCGCATGTCGATTCCGTCGTCGGTGTCGCTCCTGTGGACCAGATGCTTCCCGTCGCGGGTCACGCCGAGCGAATAGATGAGCGTCGGCTTCGCCCCGGGCTCGCACGCCCATCGACGCCGGCCGGTCCTCGTCTCGAAGGACATCGCCATCGGCTCGCCTCCCGGCGCCTCGCCGGTGACCACGGCAAACCAGGCGTTGTCCGGTCCGAAGGCGACGTCGTAGACCCACGCCGTGCTCGCCTGGTGGCGGAGCACGTCGTTTGTCTCCGCTGGCCAGGCCCGCACCACGCCGGTCCAATCGACGCTGGCGACGCTCGGTCCGTCGGAGCCGGCGGTGGACGCGGCGAGCGCGGCGATGGGGAACTCGTGGCCCACGAAGGCCCGGTCGGCCCGGAGGGTTCGGGCATCGCGGGACGTCAGTTCGCCGTTCGATTCGCCCACGAGCACGGCCCTGTCGTCGGGGCTCCACGCCACAGAGGTCTGTGGCGCCTCGGCCAGGGCCGTCGATCGCTCGTCTCCACCGGCCAGGCTGCGGACGACGAGCCGCTCGCGGTCGACGACCAGGGCGATCGACTTCCCGTCGCTGCTGAAGGCGGCGCTCCAGCGGCGGTGCGGGCGGCCGTCAGACGCTGCGAAGCACTGCTCGGCAACGCCCGCTCCGACGTCGATGATCCAGGCGCCGCTGTCGCCGGCCATGAGCACTGCCCGTCCGTCTCGCGACACGGCGAACGCCTCGCAGCCCTTTAGCCGTTCGCCGAGCTCGCCGTCCGGGCACACGCTGGTGGGTGCGGGCGTCGCTGGATCCCAGCGGGCGATGCTGCCTTCGCGCCCGGCGACGAGGATGGCCTGCTCCGAGCCGATGAACGCGACGCAGCGGACCGTCGGGATGTCACAGGTGGCGACGACGGTTCCCGTGGCGAGGTCGACGACCGCGACGCCGACCTTGTCGTAGGCGACCGCGGCGCGGCGACCGTCCTGGCTGATCGCGAGCCCGCATGGCGAGCGGGGCGGGCCCGTCATCTTCCAGCGCTCAGCGAGCGTCCTGGCGTCGAGGAGCCTGGTGTTTCCACGATCGTCGGCGTACACGATGGACTGCCCGTCGACGGTGTACGCCAGGCGCGCATCGGCCACGCCTTCGTAGCGGGCTTGGGCAGCGCTTCGATCGAGCCGGGCCACCAGATGTCGCCATTCCCAGCCGCGGTGGGCCGCGGGGGCGGCGGCCAGCCGTTCGCGGGCCAGCCGCACATCATGGGTCCGCAAGGCGGCCTCGGCGGCGATGACGTCGGCGACGTAGGCCTCGAACTCGGCGTCCTGGCGGGCGGCGTCCGCGACGCCGAGCGCTGTCGCCGCCGCGGCCTCGCCGTGCTGGGCCTCGAGAAGTCCGATCGTCGTTCCGATGACGCCAGCCACGAGGGCCACGAACGTCGCGGTGGCGCCCCACACGATCGCCCCGTGGCGGCGGGCGAACAGCCGCACCGAGTAGACCGCGCTGGGCGGACGGGCCGAGATCGGCTCGTGGGCCAGGTAGCGGCGCAGGTCCTGGGCGAGTTCGAGCACCGATGAGTAGCGGCGGGCGGGATCGCGCTCCGTCGCCTTGGCGACGATGGTCTCGAGGTCGACCGCCATGCCGCTCGCGAACCCCGGATCCACCTCGCGAAGCCGCGGCGGACTCGACGAGGCGAGCGTCCGCATCGCCTCCCAGATCGAGAGCCCCGACACGTCCCGGGCCGGCCGGTCGGTCAGCAACTCGTGCAGCAGGAGGCCGAGGGCGTACACGTCGCAGCGCACGTCGATGGCTCGGGGGTCGCCGGCCAACTGCTCGGGGCTCATGTACTGCAGCGTCCCGACCAGTTGCCCGAGCTCGGTCCGCTGGGCCGCCAGCGTCAGGTCGGAGTCGGTCGAGCGGGCGATGCCGAAGTCGATGAGCTTCGGGACCAGGGACGGTGACGAGGTGTCGACGAGGACGTTGCTGGGCTTGATGTCGCGGTGGATGACCCCGCGTCCGTGCCCGAACTGGACCGCGTCGCACACATGGAGGAAGAGATCGATCCGCTCCCGCCGCTCGAGCCGGCGCTCGCGGGCGGCCTCGGTGATCGAGGTTGCGTTCGGCACCAGCTCCATGGCGAACCATGGCGGCTTGCCTGGTTCGTCGCCCTGGGACCCCCACTCGTAGATGTGGGCGATGCCGGGATGCAGCAGACGGGCCATGACGTCGGCTTCGTGGCGAAACCGGACCAGGGCCGCCTCCGACAGGATCCGAGCATCGAGCAGCTTCATGGCGACCCGCCGCTGCGGCGATCCCTGGCTTGCCTCGTAGACCCGGCCCATGCCGCCCTTGGCGATCAGGCGCTCGATGCGGAAGCCACCGATGGTCGCCCCGATCAGAGGATCGCCGCCGCCGTGGTCCTCCTCGGCGGAGGGCGGCCCCACCAGCGGCGCGGCGGCCTCGTCGATGGCTCGGCGCAGCCGTCCCACCGTGCCGAACTCCCCGGCATCGGCGGCCAGCATGGCCGCGACCTTGGCCCCGAGCGCGGCGTCGGCGCTGGCGACCTCGGCCAGCCTCGCCTCGCGCGTCGCATGGTCGGCGGCCAGCAATTCGGCGAACAGCTCGCAGGCCCGTCGATGCCGTCGCGCCGCATCGGTCACGGGGCGAGCTCCGCCAAGAGCCAGGCCCGGGCGGCCCGCCAGTCGTTGAAGGCGGTGCGCGGCGAGATGGAAAGGAGATCGGCCGCCTCCTCGACGCTGAGCGAGCCGAAGAGGTGCATCTCGGCGAGCTTGCCTTGGCGGGGATCGAGCTTGGCGAGCCGTCGCAGGGCGTCGTCGACCTCGACGAGCCCGAAGGGCGGGCGGGCCGGCACGCCGAGCACGCCTGAGTCGAGCGTGAGCGGCGTGGCCCCGCCACCACGCTTGGCTGCCGAGGCGCGGCGGGCGTAGTCGACCAGCACGTGCCGCATCTGGGCCCCGGCGACGGCCAGGAATTCGCCTTGCGTGGCGTAGGGGCGATCGCTCTCGCGGAGGCGCACGAACGCCTCGTGGACGAGGGCAGTGGGCTGCAGAAGCCGCTGCCGCCGCTCGTCGCGGAGGAAATGGGCCGCCAGCGCCCGCAGCCGGTCGTAGGCCATCGGGAACATGGTGTGGAGGCCGCCCCCGTCGGCCGGCTCCCCTCGTCCCGCGCAGTGGTCGTTGTGTTCCGCGTGAGGCATGGTCTCGGCAAGCCCCGGCGCACGTATGCCGTCGATCGCTCTGCCGAACATACCCGGCGGCCTACGGTCCGCACAACTGCGCGGCGTCAACAGCGAGCTTCCCGGGCCAATCGCCCCGCCCTCCCACAGGGGAAGCGGGGAAACTCACCGACGGGCGTCTCAAGTGCCTAGACAGGAACGCCAATCCCACGGACTCTGTGGTCTCCCCGGGCTTGCCTCCCCCCGCGGGCGTCCCCCATGCCGATGGCTGCTCGCCAACCTCGTCCGCTAACGCTGTGCGTGGCGTCGCTCCTTCTCCTCGCCGCCTGCGCCAAGGATCGCGATCCAGTCACCGCCAACCAGGTGCTCGGCCCGGGTGACGGCGGGGCGGTGCAGCAACTCACGCCGACGCAAGAGACCGCCGTCCTCGACGCGATGCGGGAGGGGACGCGGGTCGGCGATCCCGAGATCCCGACGCCCGCCCGCTACGGCGTGCGGTGGAGCGACGTGCACCAAGCGGCGATCTGGGCGGCGAGCGAGTGCGACATGGCGATCCTCCGCCGCGAGGAGACCGCCGACGGCTACCGCATCGAGCTCCTCACCGTGCGCGACGAGCCGGCCGAGCTCATCGTGCGCCGCGCCGAGCCGCCGACGATCTTCACCGCCTCGGCCACGGTCGGCAGCTTCGGCCAGCGCCCCAAGGACGCCGAACGCCTGGTCAAGGAGTTCGGCCGCTTCATGCGGGCCTTCGGCAAGAAGCCCGGCTTCGAGACGCCGCTCCCGTCGGGCTAACCGCCAGCAGCGAGCCCCGGCGTCTCGGCCTCGCGGCGGCCCGCTGTCGAATGCCTTTCAGAGCCGCGGAGCCAGATCGTGCCACGTCGTCGCCGCCTCGAACATCCGGGCCGCCCGGAAGAGGCGGCTCTCGGCGAAGGCCGGGGCCTGGAGCTGGAGGCCGATCGGCAACTGCTTCCCGTCCACGGTGGCCATGCCGCCCGGGATCGACATGCCGCAGATCCCCGCGATGTTCGCGTTCACCGTGTAGACATCGCAGAGGTACATGGCCAGCGGATCCTTCTTCCCGCCGATCGGGAAGGCGGGCGTCGGCGAGGTCGGCCCGAGCAGGACATCGCACCGCTCGAAGGCCCGCTCGAACTCGGCGCTGATCAGGCGGCGGACCTGGAGGGCCCGCTTGTAGTAGGCGTCGTAGTAGCCGCTCGAGAGGACGTAGGTGCCGATCATGATCCGCCGCTTGACCTCGGGGCCGAAGCCCTCGGCCCGGCTCTTGGCGTAGAGGTCGAAGAGATCCTCGCCCGCGGCGAGCTTGGCCCGGTGGCCGTAGCGGATCCCGTCGAAGCGGGCGAGGTTGCTCGAGGCCTCGGCGGGGGCGATCACGTAGTAGGTCGAGATGCCGAGGTCGGTGAGCGGCAGCTCGACGTCGACGATGCTGGCCCCGAGCGAGCGGTAGACCTCGATCGCCGCCCGCACCGCGTCGTTCACCGCCGCGTCGTTGTCGGCGCTCAGGTATTCCCGCGGCACGCCGACCCGAAGCCCCTTGATGGGCTGGTCGAGCGATCCGAGGTAGTCGTCGACCGGGCGGTCGGCGCTGGTCGAGTCGCGCGGGTCGTGCCCGGCGATCACCTGGAGGACCGCCGCGGCGTCGCGCACCGAGCGGGTGAGCGGGCCGATCTGGTCGAGACTCGAGCCGAAGGCGACCAGTCCATAGCGGCTGACTCGCCCATAGGTCGGCTTCATGCCCACGATGCCGCAGAGGGCGGCGGGTTGGCGGATCGAGCCGCCGGTGTCGGAGCCGAGGGCCACGTCGCACATCCCGCTCGCCACCGCCGCGGCGCTGCCGCCCGAGCTGCCGCCCGGCACGCGCGATGTGTCCCAGGGGTTCTTCACCACGCCGAACGCGCAGTTCTCCGTCGACGAACCCATGGCGAATTCGTCGAGGTTGGTCTTGCCGAGGATGACCGCCCCGGCCGCTCGCAGGCGTTCGACGACGGTGGCGTCGAAGGGCGAGCGATAGTGCTCGAGGATCTTCGACGAGCAGGTGGTCTTGCCCTCGACGGTGGCCAGGTTGTCCTTGATGGCCACGGTGAGGCCGGCGAGGAGCCCTTGCCTCGAACGGTCGACGGCGTCGGCGGCGGCGATCGCTTCGGGCTCGAAGACCTCGCGGTAGGCGTTGAGGCCTGCGTTCCGGGCCTTCACGCGGCCGAGCGTCGACTCGACGCTGGCCCGGGCGGTGGTGCGGCCGGCCTTGATGTCGGCGGCGACGAGGAGGCTGTCAGGCATGGTGGGTCCAGTCAGGCGGCGTACCGGAACGGCGATCGGGGGAAGTCGACTCAGGCCTCGCCTTCGCCGAGCACCTTGGGCACGGCGAGGTAGCGACCTTCGACCGCCGGGGCGTTCCGGAGCAGGGCTTCGAGCGGCATGGGCGGGGTCGGCTCGTCGTCGGCCAGGCGGTTGGTGAGCGGCAGGGGGTGGGCCATGGGCTCGACGCCGGAGACGTCGACAGCGTTGAGCTTCGAGATGTGTCCGAGAATCGAGGCCAATTGGTCGCGATAGCGCTCCGCCTCGTCCTCGGCAAGCCGCAGGCGGGCCAGCTTGGCGACGTGGTGGACGGCCCGCAGTTCGAGCGGTTGGGCGTTGGTCATGGCGGGCAGGCTCCGGGTCGAGGGCCGCCTCGCTCGAAGCGGGCGGGGACGTGCCAAAGACTAGCAGGCCACTGCCGAGGCGCGGGATGCATCCGGGCGGCCCTTGTCGCCGAATCGCTGCGGACAATCGGCCCGGCCAACGAGCAGGTCGTCCTGCGCTGGCCGCCCGTCGATTGCGTTTCCTACAATCTCGACCCCTGTCGGTCCTCGGGGGTTCTCGGGGGGCGGCCGTCGGGGGGCGTTCGGGGGAGCGCTGGCCTCGGTATCGCTCGCCTGCACACGCCCACCCTCATGTCCAACCCCGCTGCACCCAAGGCTCGGAACCTCGCCCTCGTCCTCGTGGTCCGGACCACGGCCTGCCTCGCCCTCCTCGCGGGTGGCGCGGGCATCTACGCCGCGCTCGTCGCCACCAAGCCGACCGCCGCGTCGAACCCCAAGGCGGACGATCTCCGCAAGGTCGCCGTGGTCGAGACCATCCAAGCCCCGGTCGGCCGCCGCTTCCGGGCCTACGGCTCGGCCCGACCGCTCGAGAGCGCCGACGTGCCGGCCCGCGTGGGGGCGACGGTGGCCAAGCTCGGCTCGGCCTACCACCCGGGGGGCACGGTGAAGAAGGGCGAGCTGCTCTTGGTCCTCGACGAGACCGACTTCGAGCGCCAACTTGAGATGGCCAAGCAGGCGATCGACGCCCTCGACGCCCAGCTCGCCATGCTCAAGGTCGACGAGGCGAGCAGCGCCCAGGCCCTGAAGCTGGCCGAGGAAGACGCCCGCCTCGCCCGCAACGACGTGGAGCGGGCCGAGCAGGCCGCCCGCGACGGTGCGGCCAAGGAACGAGAGGTCGATCGCGTGCGGCAAGCGGCGATCCTCGCCGAGCGGGCCCGCGTCGGGGCCCAGGAAGCGTGCTCCAAGATCCCCGCCCGGCGGGCCGCCCTCGAAGCCGATCGGGCCCGGCAGGAAGCGAGCCTGAAGGTGGCCGCGGATTCGCTGGCCCGCTGCCGGATCGAGAGCCCGCTCGACGGCATCCTCCAGGTCGCCGACAAGGAAGTGGGGGAGATGGTCATGCCCGGCGGCCGCGTGGCCCGCGTGGTGAGCCCGGCCAAGCTCGAAGTCCCCATCCTGCTGCCGGCCTCGGCCCGACCCTTCATCAAGGTCGGTGATCCGGTCGATCTCCGCGCCGAACGCGACCACGCAGCGGCGGTCCGCAGTTCGATCGTCCGCATCGCCCCGGAGGACGATCCCGCGACCCGCACCTTCGCCGTCTACGCCGAGATCGCCGAGATCGTCGAAGGCGCGTCCATCGCCCCCGGCACCTTCGTCGAGGCCCAGATCGAATGCCCGAGCCCGGAGCCGCGCACCGTCGTGCCGCGCCGGGCGGTCTCGGACGGCCGGGCCATGCAGGTGGTCGACGGGCGAGTGAGGATCACGCCGGTCGAGGTCGAGTTCGGCCTCAGCGGGCTCCAGCCGCAGACTGGATTGCCGGACTCCGAGTGGGTCGTCCTCCGCGATTCCTTGCCGGCTAACGCGCTACTCGTCCTCGACGCCTCGCGGCGCATCCCGGACGGCACCGCCATCGCCCCTGAGCGTTCGGCCCCGGCCAGCGCCCGGGTCGGCGAGCCTGCCCTCCGCCCGAGCCCCGAGGGCGGGCGATGAGAGGACTCGTCGAGTTCGGCGTCCGCCGTCCCATCGTCGGCAGCCTCTTGATGTGGTTCCTCGTGATCGGCGGCGTCTACTGCCTGCTCACGCTGCGCCGCGAGTTCTTCCCCAAGGTCGATCCCGACGCGGCGGCCATCTCGATCGTCTACCCCGGGGCCTCGCCGGAAGAGGTCGAGGAGTCGATGGCCCGGAAGATCGAGGACGCCGTCGCCGACCTCGACGGCGTCAAGCGGATCACCTCGATCATTGCCGAGGGCGGCGGCGGCATCAACGTCGAGTTCAACGACGGCCGCGACATCCAGGACGCCCTCGACGACACGCGGGTGGCAATCGACGGGCTCGAGGACCTGCCCGACGAGGCCGATCGGATCCGGGTCACCGAGCTCCAGCCGAACTTCCCGGTGATCATGCTCACCCTCTTCGGCGACACCAGCGAGACGGCCCTCAAGCAGGCCGCTCGCCGCGTCTCGGACGAACTGAAGAGCCTGCCCGAGATGGGTTCCGTGGTCCTCACCGGGACCCGCGACTACGAGATCCGCGTCGACGTCGACCCGCTGGCCCTCGAGCGGCACGGGCTGCGGTTAGGGGCGGTGACCGACATCGTGCGGGCCTGGATGGCCGAGGTCCCGGGTGGCACCATGCGCACCGCCGGCGCCAACGTCGGCGTGCGCACCGTGGGCGTCGCGGAGCGGGCCGAGACCATCCGGCAGATCCCGATCAAGGCGACCAGCGACGGCCAAGTCGTCCGCCTCGGCGATGTAGCCACGGTCCGCGAGGACTTCGTCGACCAGGAGGTCAACCGCCGCTTCAACGGCCTGCCCGCGGCCTCGATCATCGTCTTCAAGAAGGGCGAGGAGGACGCCGTCCGCATCGCCGAGCTGGTTCGCGGCTACGTCGCCGGGCGGCGCGGCGAGGCCTACACCTCGCCCTCCATGTGGAGCGAGATCAAGTCGGTGGTCACCGGATCGGATCGGCGCCGCGGCTACGAGCTCGGGGTCGCGGCCCAGGCCCGCGATCCGCTGCCCTGCCAGATCCAGACCCACAGCGACCTGGCCCGCATCATCGAGGGCCGCCTCGACCTCCTCACCAACGATGCGTGGCAGGGCTCCCTCCTCGTCCTCGTCGTGATGCTCCTCTTCATGAACGCCCGCAGCGCCTGGTGGGTGATGAGCGGCATCTTCGTCTCGATCGGCTGCACCGTCCTCCTGATGTGGGCCCTCGACGTCACCCTCAACCTGGTGACCATGTTCGGTCTCCTCATCGTGGTCGGCATGCTGGCCGACGACGCGATCGTGGTGAGCGACATCATCCTGCAGCGGGCGGCCCGCGGGGAGAAGGCCGAGGACGCGGCGATCGAGGGGACCTACTCGGTCTTCTGGCCCATCGTGGCTAACGCCACGACGGTGGTCCTTGCCTTCCTGCCGCTGGCCTTCGTGGGCGGGCGGATCGGCGACCTCCTCGCCAACCTGCCGCTGGTGGCGGCGGTGGCCCTCGGCTCGAGCGTGGTCGAGACCATGCTCATCCTGCCGGCCCACATGGCCCACGCCGTGCACGCCATGCGGCGATTCCGGCCGGGGCCGATCTCGAAGATCTGGAAGCGGTTCGAGGATTGGCGCGAGACGCGCTTCATGCCGCGGGTGATCGAGCTCTACAGCCGCTTCGCCACGCTGTGCATGGACAATCGCTACGTCACCTCGGCGGCAACCACGGCGGTCCTGGTCGCCTCGCTCGGCATGGTGGCCGGCGGCCGCGTGCCCTTCACCTTCCTGCCGAGCGACGACAGCGAGACGGCGGTCGTCGACCTCCGCCTCCCGATCGGAGCCACGCTCGAGGCCACCAAGGCCTGCGCCGAGCGCTTCGAGCGGGCCGCGGCCCTCCAGCCCGAGGTGCGGGCGGTGAGCTCGATCCTCGGGCAAGCCGCCAACTTCGAGACCGGGCAGGCCAGCGATTCGGCCTCGAACGTGGCCCAGCTCTACGTCGAACTGGTGCCGGTCGAGACCCGCAGCCGCGACTCGAGCCACGTGATGGCGGCGATCCGCGAAGCGGCCGGCGACATGAGCGAGGTGGAGTCGCTCCGCATCACCGAGATCAACGGCGGCCCGAGCGGGGCCGACATCACCTATCAGGTGCGGGGCGAGGACAAGCCGGCGGCGCGGGCCGCGGCCGACGCCCTGAAGGCGGCGCTGACCCGCTTCGCCGGCGTGGAGAGCATCGTCGACGACGACTACTCGACGCAGCGCGAGCTCCGCATCTCGCTGCGGCCTTCGGCGGCGGCGATGGGACTCACCGTGGCCGACGTGGCCCGCCAGATCCGCGGCATCCTGTACGGGCTCGAGGCCCATACCTATAGCGCCGACCGCGAGGACATCAAGGTGCGGGTGCGGATCGACGAGGAGTCGCGGCGGCGGATCGACTCGATCAGCGAACTGTGGATCGCGGGGCCCGACGGTCGGTTGCTGCCGCTCTCCGAGGTGGCCGTGGTCGAGGAGAGCAACGCCTACGCGGCGGTGCGCCGCGTGGACCGCCTGCGGACCATCACGGTGACCGCCGATTGCGTGGGCGACACCAACCCCGAGATGGTGACCGCGGCCCTGGCCCCGGCCCTCGCGGAGATCCGACGCGACCACCCGAGCATCGAGGTCCGCGAGGCCGGCCGCCAGAAGGACCTGGCCGACGCCTTCGCCACGCTGCCCATCGCCTTCCTCGCTGCGGTGGCCGGGATCTACGTGGTCCTGGCCTGGCTCTTCGGCAACTACACCCAACCGTTCGCCGTGATGCTGGCCATCCCCTTCGGCGTGATCGGCGTGATCTGGGGCCACAAGCTGATGGGCTATCAGCTGACGTTCCTCTCCTTGGTCGGCTTCGTGGCCCTGGCCGGCATCGTGGTCAACAACTCGCTGATCCTGGTCGAATTCACCAACGAGGCCATGCGCGACGAGGGACTCGACCTCGAGCAGGCCCTCCTCAAGGCCGGCTCGCAGCGGCTCCGTCCGATCTTCCTCACCACGCTCACCACCGTGGTGGGGCTGGTTCCCCTCCTCGCCGAGCGGTCGTTCCAGGCCCGCTTCCTGATCCCGATGGGCATCTCGATCGGCGGCGGGCTCCTCAGCTCGACGGCCCTGACGCTCCTCGTCCTGCCGGCCAACATCATGATCATCGACGACCTGCGGCGGTTCCTGCACCACCTCTGGCACGGCGAATCGCGAGAGGCTCGCCACGCCCGGCTGGGGCTCGACGGCCAGGAGCACTGACCGCGGCGGGAAGAGCCTGTACACTGTGGGCATGGGCGGCGCGAGGCTCCTCACCGGCCACTGCTCGGGAGGACACGCCAGGCAGTTCGGCGTGGAGGTCGGCGCTGCCCGCACCCGGGGCGAACCCCGCCTCGGGGCCGGAGACCTGCCCCATGGCTTGCGTACGTGACTTGGTCGGCGCGATCGACTCGATCGCGCCGTTTGCCTTTGCCGAGGATTGGGACAACGTCGGGCTGCTCGTCGGGCGGCCGGACAATCCCGTGCAGCGCGTCCTGTGCACCATCGACCTCACCCCGGCGGTGATGGACGAGGCGGTGGCGGAGCGGGCCGAGGCGATCGTCTCCTACCACCCGACCCTCTTCAAGCCCTTCAAGCGGTTAGCCGAGGGGACGCCGGCCGAACGCATGGCCATGCGGCTCCTCGAGCGGGGGATCGCCGTGATCTGCCCGCACACCGCCCTCGACGCGGCCCAAGGCGGGCTCAACGACTGGATCGCGGCGGGGCTCGGCACCGGCGACGTGCGGGCCCTGGTGCCGCACGCGGCGCTGCCGGCGACGGAGGAGACGAAGATCGTCACCATCTGCCCGCAGGAGGCGATCGACCGGCTGCGCGACGCCTTGGCGGCGATCGGAGCCGGGGTCATCGGCGGCTACGAGCGCTGCTCGTTCGAGATCAAGGGCAACGGGACCTTCTTCGGCGGGGCCGGCACCGAGCCCAAGGTCGGCCAGCCGGGGCGGCTCGAGCGGGTCGAGGAATCGCGGCTCGAGATGGTCTGCCCCAAGCGGGCCTTGGCCCTGGCCGTCGAGACCATCCGCCAGTTCCATCCCTACGAGGAGCCGGTGGTCGAGATCTATCCGCTGGCACCTCGGCCCGAGCGCGGGATCGGCGGCGGGCGCCGCATCACGCTCGACGCGGCGCTCAGCGCCGACGACATCGCCGACCGCCTCAAGCGCCGCTTCGGCGTCTCCTCGGTGGGCATCGCCCTGCCGGACGGGGCCCCGCTCTCCCACCGCACGATCGGCATCTCCGCCGGCTCGGGCGGCGAACACCTCGACGCGGCGATCGCCCAGGGCTGCTCCCTCTTCGTGACCGGCGAATGCCGCCACCACGATGTCCTCGCAGCGCTGGCCCAAGGCTGCGGCGTCCTCGTGGCCGGCCACACCAACACCGAGCGCGGCTACCTCCCGGTCCTCGCCGAGCGCCTCGGCGACATCCTCCGCGGCGTGCAGTTCGTGGTCTCGAAGGCGGATCGCGATCCGTTCGCGGCGCGGTAGGGGCGTGTGCTTCGCGCGGTCGGCATCGAGCGTTGCACGCGAAGCCGCGAAGCGCGCGAAGGGGGATCGGAGAAGGACAGGAAGCCTCGGTGGTCGCGGTCGGCGCAGCCTATCAGCTGCATCGGTGCCTTTGGCCGTGTTTGGCTGAATCCGCTCGGGGCCCGTCTGCCTTCCCTTCGCGTCCTTCGCGTCTTCGTGTGAGCAATTCCGGAAGGGGTTTCACGCGAAGCCGCGAAGAACGCGAAGGGGCGGGGCCAGCTCGCCTCTCGTCGCCCGCTTCCAGTTCAGGCGACCTTCTCTTCGCGTGAGCTTCGCGCTTTCGTCGACGCTTCCCGCGATTCCTGCCGATCTCCGGGGTGACCTCTTGGATCCGCCACCGTGCGTCGTATGATGCGGCGCGACGGGGGCGGAGCCCCGATCCGAAGCTGCTCAGGAGGAGCGAGTGTCACCACGATCGAAGCGCGAGTCGGTCCCGGAGGCCGCAGGGTCGACGGGAAAAGCGAAGGTCGTCAGGGTCAAGGACCAACAACAGGTCCAACATCAGGACAAGTCCGGGCAGCGGGGGGCGACGAGCGACCTGCTCGGGGCGAAGAGCCTCACCCGGCGCGGGCCGCGGGGAGGCGCCGACACCGGGCAGCGGAAGCAGTTCGTCCTCGACACCAACGTCCTCCTCCACAACCCGAACGCGATCTTCAAGTTCGAGGAGCACGAGGTCGTCATCCCCCTGACGGTCATCGAGGAACTCGATCAGTTCAAGAAAAACAACGACGAGACCGGCCGCAACGCCCGGGCCGTCATCCGGGCCCTCGACAAGTTGCGGGAGAAAGGCCCGCTCTTCGAGGGCGTGGTGTGGAACGAGCCGGGCGGCAAGATCCGCATCGACCGGGCCGACACCACGCTGCCCTTCGGCCTCGACTTCGACAAGGCCGACAACCGCATCCTGGCCGTGGCCCACGCCCTCCAGAAGCGGGGGGCGAACACGGTCTTCATCTCGAAGGACATCAACGCCCGGGTGAAGGGCGACGCCCTCGGCATCCCCAGCGAGGACTTCGAGCATGACCACGTCGACACCGACTGGCTCTACCAGGGCTTCGTGATGATGAAGGTGCCGGGCGGGGTCATCGACGACCTCTACAACGAGCGGCAGCTCGACCTCGCCCTGATCGCCGATCGCGCCGCCAGCGGGCCGAACGGCGTCGAGGTCGCCCATCTCGACCCGATCCCCAACCAGTTTGTGGTGCTGCAGAACGAGGACGACGAGTCGCACACCGGCCTGGCCCGCATCCTCGCCGACACCGGGCACCTCATCCCGGTCACCGGCCCGCGCAAGCCGGTCTACGGGATCATGGCCCGCAACCTGCAGCAGACCATGGCCATGGACCTCCTCCTCGACGACGAGATCAAGCTGGTCTCGCTCATCGGCCCGGCCGGCACCGGCAAGACGCTCATCGCCCTCGCCGCCGGCCTGCAGAAGACGCTCAAGGAAGAACGCTACGACAAGCTGCTCACGGCCCGGCCGATCATGCCGCTCGGCCGCGACATCGGCTACCTCCCGGGCGACAAGGACGAGAAGCTCTCGCAGTGGATGCAGCCGGTCTTCGACAACCTGGCCTACCTCCTCTCGACCCGCGGCTCGCACATGAACGATGCCGAGAGCCGCACCGCCGAGCAGCGCATGGACCAGCTCATGGCCAGCGGCAAGGTGGTCCTCGAGCCGCTCACCTACATCCGCGGCCGTAGCCTGCCGCACCAGTTCTTCGTGGTCGACGAGGCCCAGAACCTCTCGCCCCACGAGGTGAAGACGATCGTCTCCCGCGTCGGCGACGGCACCAAGATCGTCCTCTGCGGCGACATCCTGCAGATCGACAACCCCTACCTCGACAGCGCCTCGAACGGTCTCTCGCACTTGATCGAGCGGATGAAGGGCCAGCGGATCGCCGGCCACGTCACCCTCTCGAAGACCGAGCGCAGCGACCTGGCGAGCCTGGCGGCGGAGGTGTTGTGAGTAGGGGCGGCGTGACGATCGATCGGGGCACGGCGCTGTGTGCGACGTGATGGCTCCCACGACCGTCTCGATCCGCCCAGCCGAGGCACGCGACCGCGACGCGGTCTGGTCCATCGTCGAGCCGACCATCCGGGCCGGCGAGACGTGGGCGCTCCCGGTCGACTGGACGCGCGAGGAGGCTCTGGCCTACTGGTTCGCGCCCGGCCATGAGGTCTGGGTGGCGAACGACGCGGGAAAGGTGGTCGGCACGTACTTCCTGCGACCCGCGTTCCTCGGCCCCGGCGGGCACGTGGGAAACGCGGGTTACATGGTCGACCCCGGGGCTTGGGGCAAGGGCGTGGCGAGCGCCATGTGCCGCCACAGCATCGAGCGGGCCCCGGCCTGCGGCTTCCGGGCCATCCAGTTCAACTGCGTGGTGAGTTCGAACACCCGAGCGGTCGAGCTCTGGCAGCGGATGGGCTTTGCCATCATTGGCCGCTCGCCGGGGAGCTATCGCCACGCGCGGCTGGGGGAGGTCGATGTCTTGATCATGCACCGGACGGTCGGAGCGGGTCCCTACTAACTTCAGGCTGCGCTAGGGGCAGGGCCCCCACGCCCCGAGCAGGATCGCCAGGTCGCTTGCGTTGACGGCCGCGTCGCCGTCGAGATCGGCGGCGGGAGCGCCCGAGCCCCATGCTCCGAGGAGGATGGCCAGGTCGGTGGCGTCGACGACACCATCGCCGTTGAGATCGGCCAGGCACGAGCCCCGGAGGACCACGCTGTCGAGGTCGACCGTCTCCTCGCCGGCCTCGCTGGCGAACTCGGCGCTGATCCGGATCGAGGCGAGGTTGGCGAGCAAGGCGTCGAACTGGGCTTGCGTCGCGATGGGACCGGAGGCGGTGCTGACGTGGAACTCCGACGCGGCGAGCGGCACCTCGTAGCGGAGCCAGGCACCGGTGGTTGGATGCGGTACGTCGGCCACCAAGACCAGGCCGCCGCCGACGAGGATGAGAAGCGATCCCGGCGGCCAATCGTTCGCGTTGGTGCGGATCCACCAGCGGAGCGAACCGCCGGTGTAGGAGCTTCGGTCGCCCTCGAAGATGGGCGGCGACTCGAAGCTGTAGCAGTTGCCGGTCGGATCGGTGGAGCGGATGAAGCCGCTCGGCGCGCCGCCGGTGGCGAGCCAGGCGATGCTGCCTCCACCCACGATCTGGGCGTAGTTGCTGCAGTTCAGATCGGCGATCGTCCAGCCCTCGGCGCCATCGTCGAAGCTCGAAGCGATGGGCGGGTTGGCCGACACGAGTTCCGAACAGATGACGACGAGCATTGCCCCCGCGAGGCGAGGAATCCCCGGTTGGCGTTTCATGGTCGATTCTTGTCAGGAGCGCGGGGCGAGACAAGCCGTCGCGACGAGCAAAAGAAAGAAGGGTTGCCGCCTGGCGCTCGGCAACCCTTCTTCAACAGGATGTCTCGTGGATCACCGCTGACGCGGCGTTGTCTGCTTACTCGGGCTCACGCTCCGGAGGCGGGCCAGCCGGGCGCCACGCCTTGCTCACTGGGTGCGACTGGATGAACTCGTCACGCTCGCGGGTCTCCGCCTCGTCGAGCTGGCCGTCGCCGTTACGGTCGAAGAAGGCCCACAGCGGGGGATGCGGCCGCGGCGGCCTTCCGTCGGGACCGGCGTCCTCCTGTCCAGGACCGCGGCGGCCTTCGCCGCGTCCCTCGGGTCGGCCCGCTGGCCGACCGTCCGGTCCGCCATCGCGGGGCGGGGGACCCGCCTCGCCGCGTCCATCCGGACCGCGCGGCGGGCGGGCCTCACCGTCTGGACTCCCGTTCGGACCGCCATCGCGGCCGGGCCGGCCTTGCGGGCCGCGGGGCCGGATCTCGGCCCGGCGGGCCTCGAAGGCGTCGCGGGCGGCACCCAATTCGTCGGCGTTCAGCTCGCCGTTGCCGTCGCGGTCGAAGCGCTGCATCAGTTCGGGTGGCGGGCCTTCCGGCCGGCCGGGGCCGCCGAGCTGTTCGCGCAGTCGGCGGCGCTGTTCGGGCTTGAGCACCTCGACGAAGCGCTCGAAGAGATCGGCTTGGGCCCGGCGACGCTCGCGGCCGAGTTCGGCCCGGCGCTCGAGCGTGTCGCGGATCACCTGGCCCGAGATCGTCTCCTTGGCCAGCTCGCTGTCGAGCATCTGTCCGAGGACGGCGCCTTCTTCGTCGAAGGTCTTCATCGTCTCGCGGTGCTCGGCCTGGAGCTGCTCGAGCATGCCGCGCTGCTCGTCGGTGAGGTCGAGCATGCGGGCGGCGCGGTGCAGGTCCATCGGTCGGCCTTCAGGGCCGGGACCCGGGCCGGGACCCGGGCCGGCGCCCGGACCAGGCCGCTCGCCGTCAGCGGGAGCATCAGGTCGGTTCGCCCCGGGGCGTCCGTTGCGCCGGCCGTCGCGAGCCCCGTCGGGGCCGCGCTGGCCTTGGGCGCCCATCGGCTGGCGGGGATTCCCGCCGTCGCGCGGCGGGCCGCCGCCCAGCATGAATCCAGTGAGGACCGCGCCGTTGAAGAGGAGCGACACGCTCAAGGCTGCGGTGGTCAGGTTCGGTCTCATGGTGTCACCTCAAGAAGCAGGAGACGACTGGCGAGTTCGACGGTGTCGGAATCCGCGGTGTCGGAGCCCAGCAAGCCGAAGCTGAAGTAGCTGGCAGTGGTGGCCGCGTCGACGTCCGTCGAGTTGGAGGTGGGCGAGTCGCCGGAGGCAAGCTGCGTCTCGGTTGCTTGGCTGTCCGGCTCGGGGGTCGAGTTCGCCAGTTGATTCGATCCGCCCGAAGGACTCGTCCACCACGAGGAGCTGTAGGAACTGCAGAGCGAGGTGCCGATCGCGTAGCCGGCCCAGGCGATCCCGAGCGCCGCCGCGACGGCCAGGCCGCGGCGAAGGAGCGTCGAGAAGGCGAAGGACGGGGCGGGCTCGGCGCCCTCGGCCGGCATCAGCCGGCTGGCCGCCTCGACCAGCCGATGGGGGGCCAGGTCGGCGGGGGCCTCGAAGTCGACGCCTCCCACCAAGGCGTAGCAGTCGGCGCATCGGGCCACATGGAGCTCGATGCGGACCATTTCCTCGAGCGGGAGGCGACCGTCCACCCAGCTCGCCAACTCGATCGCCGTCGGGCAGTGGCCCGTCCGGTGGGTCGCCCCGCCCTCAGAGGGCTCGGGCTCGGGTTCGAAGTTGGATTCAGGTCGCTGCATGGCGGTCTTCCTCCGGGTATAGGCGGCTGGGCGGTTCGGCATCCCCGCTCGGTGTGCGAAGTTCCGCCCGCAGCCGCTCCAAGGCCTTGTGCTTCGCGCTGCGGACGGTCTGGGCAGCGATTCCCAGACGCGCTGCGACGGCTTCGACCTCGAGCCCCTCGTCGTAGAGGAGCCGGAGAATCGTCCGCTGCTGCTCGCTGAGGATGTTCCAGGGGAGATCGGGGAGGTCGCTGCCCTGGTTCTGCTCGGGGGCGCAGATCTCGGACCCGTCGACGTGGCCCGCGATCGGCAAACGGCGTCGCTTGGCGGCCTCGTGCACCATGGTCCGGGCAATGATGGTGAGCCAGGTCGGAAGCGATGCCTTTCCCGGATCGAAGGTCCGGAGCAGCCTCGCGTCGCGCTGCAGAAGCCGCAGGTAGACCTCCTGCACGCGGTCGTCGACTTCGCTCTGGTTCCCGCTCCGGGCAGCGATCGCCCGGCGGACCGCGGCGTGCACGATGCCGGCGGTGGCTTGCACGAAGTGCCTCCACGCGGCCTGATCGCCCGCGATGCAGCGGGCGAGATCGATCTCGCGATGGGGAGGCGAGGGTGTCACGGGAATCGGAACGGGGAAAGACGGAGGTTGTTGCGAGTCCGCGGGGATGGTCCCCACCCGCATCACCCTATCACGGGTCGGAACGCCGCTTGCCGCATGGGCTATCGGCGATGAGTCAGGCTAGGAGAGCAGCGAACATGCGTCGTCCACGTCCATCGGCCCGCGGGGTCATCGCGGCCGTCATCATGAGCCAGGCCCTCGCGACCGCCGCGCTGGGACAGTCGTACGTGCATTGGGAGTCGCCCCACGTCCACCCGCTGGCCCTCACCCCATCGGGGAATCTCCTCCTTGCGGTGAACACCGCCGACAACCGCCTCGAGGTCTTTGATGTCTCGAGCGGCACGCCGGTCCATCAACGCTCGATCGCCGTGGGACTCGATCCGGTCAGCGTCCGGGCCCGCAGCGAGACCGAGGCGTGGGTGGTCAACCATGTCTCCGACTCGATCAGCGTGGTCGACCTCCCGAGCGGCCGAGTCGTTCGCACCATCACCGTGGGCGACGAGCCGGCCGATGTGGTCTTCGCCGGTCGGCCGCAGAAGGCCTTCGTCACCCTCAGCCAGCTGAACCGCGTGGTCGTCCTCGATGCGGCGAACCCGGTCCTCCCCGGCACCAACGTGGCGATCCAGGGCGAGGACCCGCGATCGCTCGCGGCGAGCCCGGACGGCACCAAGGTCTATGCGGCGATCTTCGAATCGGGCAACCATTCGACGCTCGTCCAGCGCGGCGCGGTCAGTGCCGCGAACGGTCCCTACGGCGGGCAGAACCCGCCGCCCAACGCCGGGGCGACCTTCTCGCCGGCCATGACGCCAGGCCTGCCGTCGCCGCCGGTCGTCTCCCAGATCGTCCGCAAGGGGAGCGACAACCTGTGGCGCGACGGGAACGGCGCCAACTGGTCGACCTTTGTGAACTGGGACCTGCACGACCATGACATGGCGACCATCGACGCCGCGACCCTGGCCGTGACCTACACCAGCGGCGTGATGACCACCCTCATGGGCCTGGCCGTCGCCCCTAACGGCAGCGTGCTGGCGATCGGCACCGAGGCCAAGAACGAGATCCGCTTCGAGCCCAACGTCAACGGCATCTTCATCCGCGTGGAAGGGGCGATCCTCCCGCCGGGCGGCGGCAGCGCGAGCGTCTTCGACCTCAATCCGCATCTGGACTACACGACCCACAACATCCCGGTGGCGGAGCGCGACCTCTCGGTGGGCGACCCGCGCGGGGCGGTCTGGAGCCCGGACGGCAGCGTGGCCTACATCGCCGGCATGGGCTCGAACAACGTGGTGGCGGTGAACGCCGCCGGCGGCCGCGTCGGCTTGGTCGATGTCGGCGAAGGGCCGACCGGCCTCGCCCTCTCGCCTGACGGATCGACGCTCTACGTCCTCGACCGCTTCGAGGGGGCGATCTCGACGGTGAGCGCTTCGGGCCTCGCCGAGACGAGCCGGGTCGCCTTCTTCGATCCGACGCCGAACGCCATCAAGCTCGGCCGGCCCTTCCTCTTCGACACCCACATCACCTCCGGCCTCGGACAAGCATCGTGCGCCTCGTGCCACATCGACGGGCGCACCGACCACCTGGCCTGGGACCTCGGCGACCCGTCGGGCATCATGATGGCCTTCCAGGGCGAGTGCCTCGGTCCGCCGCCGGACAACTGCATCTCCTGGCACCCCATGAAGGGTCCGATGGTGACCCAGACCTTGCAGGGGATCATCGGCAACGAACCCTTCCACTGGCGAGGCGAGAAGGGCGGCCTGAGCGACTTCAACGTCGCCTACACCAACCTCCAAGGGGCCGACGCCCAGCTCACCACGACCGAGATGAACCGACTCGTCGGCTACGTGGCGGCGATCACCTATCCGCCTAACCCGAACCGGAACCTCGACGGCTCGCTGAAGACCTCGCTGGCGGTGACCAACGGCACCGGCAACCCGGTCACCGGACGGAACATCTTCCTCAACCAGCCGGTCCTGCCGGGCGGCCTGACCTGCGTCGGTTGCCACGCGTTGCCGGCCGGCACCAACAACCAGATCGACTTCCCCGTCGGGCCCGAGCCGCAGGATCGGAAGGTCTCGCAGCTCCGGAACATGCACGAGAAGACCGGGGCCAGCCATAACAGCACGCAAGCCAACCGCGGCTTCGGCTTCAACCACGACGGCGAGCACTTCACCTTGCCCGAACTCCTGAACGTCGGCTTCAACTTCGCTCCGGGGGCCCAAGGGCAGCAGCAGCGGCGCGACGTCGAGGCCTTCATGCTGAGCTTCGCCACCGACACCTTCGCCGGCGTCGGGGCCCAGACCACCGCCACCAATGGCGGCGGCGCCGGCGACAACACGACCCTCATCAACCAGATGCTGGCCCTCGCCGGTTCCGGCCAGGCCGGGCTCGTGGTGAAGGGACGCCTCGGCGGACTCGATCGTGGCTGGATGTTCGCGGGCGGCGTCTTCCAGTCTGATCGGGCCATGGAGACGATCACGCCGTCCGCGCTCCTGTCCCAAGCCGCGGCGGGGAGCGAACTCACCTATACGCTCGTGCCGCAGGGCTCGCAGCAGCGGATCGGCGTGGACCGCGACCAGGACGGCTACTTCGACCGCGACGAGGTCGACGCGGGCAGCGACCCGGCCGACCCGGCCAGCGTGCCGGCGGGCTCGTGCCTCGGCGACATCGTGCCGCCGGGCGGGGACGGCATGGTCACTGCCGGCGACCTCTCGATCCTGCTCGGGCAGTGGGGCACCAACGGCTCCGCCGACCTGAACGGCGACGGGACGGTGAACGCCGCCGACCTGGCCCTCCTGCTCGGGGCTTGGGGACCGTGCCCATGACGCGGTAGGACGGATCGAACACATGGCACTTTCGGAGGAGAGACGACGCCCGGGCTTCGGCCTGGGCGTCGGTTTTCTCGGGGCGGCCGCAGGGTTGGCAGCCAACGTTGGACGGGCTCGGCACGCGGCGCCCCGGGCCACTACCGTGCGGCCATGGTGGTGACGGTCGCCCTGCTCCTCCTCCTCGGGCTCGTGGTCGGCTTTCTCGGCACGCTGATCGGCGCTGGCGGCGGCTTCCTCTTGGCGCCGCTCTTGGCCATCGCCTATCCGCGGGCGGAGCCGGAACACGTGGCGGCGATTTCGCTCGCCGTCGTCTTCTTCAACGCCCTCTCCGGCTCGATCGGGTACGCGAGGCTCGGGCGCATCGACTACCGGGCCGGCAAGGTCTTCGCCCTGGCCGCGGTGCCTGGCTCGATCGCCGGGGCGATCCTCGTCCACTGGGTGCCGCGCCACCTGTTTGACGGCGTGTTGGCCGCGGCACTCATCGGGATGGGCCTATGGCTCCTCACCCATGGAGCGGAGCCGCGGGCGAGCGGGACGGGCGAGGGGCACGAAGGCCCGCACGACCGCCTCGGGCTGGGGGCGGCGATCAGCGCCGGGGTCGGCATCCTGTCGAGCATCCTCGGGATCGGCGGCGGGATCATCCATGTGCCGGCTCTGGTCAAGATCCTCGGCTTCCCGGTCCACGTGGCGACCGCGACCTCGCACTTCGTACTGGCCATCACCTCCGGAGTGGGAGTGGCGGTCCTCGCCTCGCGCGGGCTCCTCGACGACCATCTGGTCGAGGCCGCTTGCATGGCGATCGGCGCCGTGGCCGGGGCCCAGATCGGGGCCCATGCCTCGACGCGGCTGGCGGGCCACCATATCGTCCGCGGGCTGGCCGTTGCCATCATCGTGGTCGGGGCCCGCATGGCCTACCAGGCCGGCACCAGCGGTTAGCTTCGGAGCGGCGCGGCCCGCACCAGATCGGCGGCCACGCCAAGGGCGCTGGCTCCGTCCGGGGCGTAGCCGTCGGCGCCGACGATCCGCCAAAGGTCGGGCACCTGGCGGAAGGGGCCGCCGCCGACCAAGACCCGCACCGCGCTAGCCACGGGGTGGGCTCGGATGGTGTCGATGAGGTCGGCGGTCGGGCGCACCGCCAAGGTCGTGGTGCCGCTCAAGGCCAAGAGATCGAAGCCCAGCCGGCCGTCCTCGTCGACCAGGATCGACGGCAATTCGCTGGCCGGCATGTTGGCCCCGAGGTACTCCGCCTCCCAGCCTTCCATCTCGAAGAGGTCGGCCACCATGCGGATGCCGAGGTCGTGCAGCTCGCCGCCCACGGCCATGGCCAGCATGCGATGCCCGTTGCTCGGGCGCCGCGGCATGCTCGAGCGGAGCTGGGCCATGATCATCTGGGTGGCTGCGGTGCAGTAGTGCTCGTCGGCGACCGAGGCCTCCTGGAGATGCCACATGCGGCCGACCTCGGTGAGGGCGGGCCGGATGACGGTCTCGTAGAGCTCGGGCAGGGAGCGGCCTTCGCGAGCCGCCTCGAAGATGGTGTTGGCCGCCTCCTGTTGGTTGCGTTGCAGGAGGTGGAGGAGGTAGACGCGGGCCAGCTGGCCGTTGGGCTGGTCGGGGGCGATGCAGCTCGGCGGCAGGCAGACGTCGGGCTTGCCCTGCGTCGCGTCGAGGGTCGCGATGGCCTCGTCGATCGCCACCAAGGCGCGGTTGGCGACCGGCGCGGGCAGCTCGGCGGCGACCGTCTCGCGCATGCAGGCCAGGCTGAGGCGGAGGTCGCCGTCGCCGATCTCGCGGGCGATGAAGGCGGCCTGCGACCACAGGGCATTCTGCACGAAGAGCGCCGAGCGATCGGCGGCCAGGGCCTCGGCCAGGTGTTGGAGGCGGGACCGGGCCTCGGCGGCCCACAGCCGTCGACCGTCGGGGCCGTAGCGCTCCGTCATCGACGGATCGCGATCGAAGTGGAGGTCGGTCGTCCACTCCGAGATGGCCTTCGAGACGAGGTCGATCGCCGCTGCGTGCTGGCGATGCTCGGGCTTCATGTCAGACACTTTTCGGTTCGTCCTCGTGGGTGGATTCAGGCCGCTCTCGCAGAGGGATCACCGACGATCAGGCCGCGATCACTTGGGGCTGGCGAGATGATCGCGGAGAAAGGCGATGGTCGTCGCCCACGCCTCGGTGGCCGCCTTCAGATTGGCGTTATCGCGACCTGTCTGCTGGCGGAGGAAGCCGTGGCCGGCCCCGGCGTAGACCTTCGGGGTGAAGGACTTGGAGAGTTCCTTGGCCAGCTTCTCCGTCGGCTCGACGGTCGAGGTCACCCGGGCATCGTCGCCGCCGTACTGCCCGAGGACCGGGCAGGCCAGCTTGGCGAAGGTGTCGCGATCGGTGGGGCCGGTGCCGTACCAGACGACCGCGGCCTGGAGCTTGGGCTGGGCCGTGGCGTAGGCGAAGGCCGTCGTGCCGCCCCAGCAGAAGCCCATGCACGCCACCCGATCGGTCGCGGCGGGCAGGGCGATGGCATAGGCCCGGGCCGCATCGAGGCGAGCGTTGACCTCGGCCGGCTCGAGCTTGCGGATTGCGTCACGGACCGAGTCGCCGGTGAAAGAGTCGCTGTTCCCGCCGTTCGGACCCTTCCCGGAGAGAAGGTCCGGAGCAACGGCGATGTATCCCTCGGCCGCAAGCTGGTCGGCGACGGCGCGGACCCAATCGGTCATGCCGAAGATCTCGTGGACCACGAGGACGACCGGAGCCTTGTCCTTCCGTTCCGGGTAGGCGACCCACGTCTTGAGCTTGGGGGCCTTCGGGTCCTTCGGGTCGAGGGCGATGTCGACCCACTCGCCGTGCCGCGGCGAGTCGACCAGAGCCTTGGTCGCGTGGTCGCCATCGGGCGGGATAGCTGGGGCGGACACCTTGGGCGCGGCCGGCGCGGCTTGGTCGCCGGCGGCTGCCCAGACCGGAGCTGCAAGGAGGGCGAGGAGTCCGATGGCGAGGGAGGTCAGTCGGGTCATGGCGGGCATTGTGCCCGCGAATCGGTGCCTCCCGGTGCAGGAGGTGCGGACAGAACGACGAAGAAGCCTCAGGAATCTGCTGCAGCCGCCGACTCCGACCCTCCCAGGTGGCTGTCAGCGGCGCCCCTTCGGCCCGGAGGCCCCGCTGCGATGATCGTCAGCATGTGGATGGCTCGGAACCTGGTGACCATCTCGGCCACCACCACGATTAGCCGGGCGGCGGCGACCATGACCGAGAAGAAGATCCGCCGCCTTCCGGTGGTCGACACCTCCCTGCAGGGCGATCGGCTGCTCGGGTTGATCACCGCGTCCGACCTCTACCGGGCGTACCCGCCGAACATGAATCCGTTCGCGGCGACGGCCCAGGACGTCCCTGGTTCCACCCTCAAGGTGGCCGACATCATGACCAGGGCGCCGACCACCACGACCCCCGAGGCCCCGATCGAGGAGGCCGCCCGGATCATGCGGGACACGAAGGTCGGAGCCCTCCCGGTCCTCCGCGGCGAGCTCTTGGTCGGGATCATCACCGAGTCGGACATCTTCCGGGCCTTCGTCTCGATCTTCTCGCTCAGCCGCGGCGGTGCCCGGGTGACCTTCGAGGCGACCGAGGGCGAGGATCTCTTCAAGTTCGTCGGCGGCCTGGTCGCGGCGCGGAAGTCGCGCGTGGTGTCCCTGATCACCACCCAGCAGGATGGCAAGCCGGTGTGCGTGATGCACGTGAACGGCGGGGCGATCGACGGTTTGCTCGACGACCTCTGGAAGTCGCGGCACAAGGTCCTGAACGTCCTCCGCCACTGAGCCCGTTCAGGCCACGGCAGCGAGCGAGAGTTCGGCCAGGCAGCCCGACGGCTTGCCCGTGATGCGGGCGTGCCGGAGGAGGTACTTCATCACCACGATCATGACCGTGGCGTGGGACCAGGTGAGCGGGCTCACTGAAATGGGCGTGCCGTTGTAGGGATCGAACTGCTCGGCCAAGATCCCGGAGGGGAAGGCCCGGGCCAGCACCCAGTCGAGGTAGGGGAGCGCTTCGCGGAGCTCCGCCTCGCTCTGGGCCTTCTCGATCAGCCACTGGGCGTACCACAGCGTGCAGATGGCCCACGGGTTGCCGGGGACGTCGGTCGTGTTCCGCTTCTCGACCTGGTGGTAGTAGTCCTCTTCGTAGCGGGCGATGCCGCCTACGCCGGTCCGCACCCAGAGCCGCTCGCGGACCTGCTCCATGTGGCTCGTCACCTTGGGGTCGCTGGCGGCGAGGGCCCCGAAGGCGAACAGGCTGAAGGCGCTCGCGTCGAGCGTGAGGTCGAGCTTGTAGCTCCCGTCCGGCTGGAGCGTCGCCATGCGGGCGAAGCGCTTGCGGTCGGGGTCCCAGAGGTGGCGGAGGAGGGAGCCGCGCATCCGCTCGGCGCCTTCGTTGAACTCGGCGGAGCGATCGAACGCCCCCATGTCGTGGGCGAAGGCGGCGGCGGACTTCAGGGCCCCGATGGTCGAGGCCACGGTGAAGAGATGGACGCCGCGCCGCTCTTCCCAGAGGTCCCAGGAGGGGAGCGGAAGCCCGTTGTGGTCGCGGTAGCGGAGCATCCACTGGGCGGGGGCGACGATCAGCGTGTTGTAGAGGTTCTTGACGAACTCGACGTCGCGGAAGACCTGGAAGTGCTTCCGCAGGGCCCACACCACGAGGGCCGTCTCGTCCTCCTGGATCGGCAGGACCTTCTGGCCGTCGAGCATCCACGGGTGCCAGCTCGAGGCCAGCGTCCCGGTGGCGTGGTACTTGTGCAGGAAGTAGCCGTCCTTCCCGATCACCCGCTCGCAGAAGCGGAAGAAGTTCCGCGACAACTCGCTGTGTCCGGCCAGGATCAGGGCGTAGGAGACGAGGGCCCCGTCGCGCGGCCACATGTAGGAGTAGGTGTCGCCGGCGAAGTGGGTGATATCGTGGTCGTTGGCCGCGATGATCGCCCCGCCGTTGTCGATCTGGGTGCGGAGGACGAGCTGGCTCCGCACGTAGAGGTCGCGGATCCGCTCCGGCAGCGGCGAGAAGTCGACCGGCTCCTTGCAGGCCCAGAGCCGCCAGTACGCCTCGCTCCGGTCCATCATCCGCTGCGGCGTCTTCTCGCGGACCTTCTCGTTGAGGTCGCGGACCGAGTTGTAGTCGTGGCCGGCGGCGATCCAGTAGTGGCAGGTCGCGCTGCCCCACGGGGCGACCGCCACGTTCAGGCCGACCGTCGAGTCGACCGAACCCTGGGCGATCGCGTTCCGCGAGAGGAGTCCGTCCTCGGCGTCCCGCCAAGTGCCCTCGGCGTCGCCGATCCGCTTCTGGCCGGTGGCCCAGTGCTCGATCCCGAAGCGGCGCGTGTCGCAGCCGTTGATCAGGAAGTAGGTGTTGTCCTTGTAGTGGATCAGCCCGCCGGTGGCCGGGTCGTAGTTGACCGTGTCGCCGACCGGGGACTCCTGCACCGAGATGTCCTGGTGGAAGAAGAGCCGGATGTCGCGGGGGCGGCCGACCAGATCGGTCACCGTCACGCGCCGGAAGTAGACCGGGCTCCAGTAGTCGACGGCGTCCTCGCAGGCCAGTTCGACGCCCAACTGCTCGTGGCGGAGGCGGACGTCGGTCACCAGGGTGTCGGCGCGGTAGCGGAGGTCGCGGGTCCAGCCCTCGCCATCGACCCAGGAGAACTGGCCGTCGACCCAGACCCCGAAGCGCTGCGGATGGCCGCAGGTGTGGTTGGGCATCCCGATCCGCGGCCAGTAGATGTCGCGCATGCGGTAGAGGTCGTCGAAGGCGACGAGCATCTCACCGTTGCCGACAGGGAGGTTGCGGGGCATCCGGCAGTCCCTTCCGTCAGCCGTTTCCGAGGGCGTTGACGCGATCGCGCATCGGACCGACCGACTCGATCCGCACGCCGAAGTGTTCGCCCACCTTGACCGCCCTGCCCGTTCCGATGACCTTGTCGTTCACCAGGATCTCGAGGTGGTCGTGGACCCGCTTGGGCAACTCGATGATCGCCCCGTGGGCCAAGCCCACGACCTCGCTCACCGGCATCGGTCGCTCCGCAATCTGAACGATGACCGGCACTTCCAGCCGGAGGATCGAAGTCAAGTCTGCGGGCATGGATCGCGTTATCGGCAAGGGGACGGGGGGCCCTTCATCGCTCGCCCCAAGCTCGGCGACAAGTCCGACAAAAGTCGCTTGGGGAACGGAGACAACCCGGCGACGGGAGGCGTCGCTCGGTGGGATTGCCGTCCTTCCGTCGGAAGACTCAGCGGAACCGCTTGAAGATCAGGGAGACGTTGTGGCCGCCGAACCCGAAGGTGTTGTTGGCGGCGTACTCGACCTGCCGTTCCTTGGCGTGGTGGGGGACGAAGTCGAGGTCGAACCCCTCGTCGGGGTGGTCGAGGTTGATGGTCGGGGGCAGGATGCCGTCCCGGAGGGCCATGATGGTGGCCACGCTCTCGATGCCGCCGGCAGCACCGAGGCAGTGCCCGGTCATCGACTTGGTGCTGCTCACGCTCAGGACGCCCGCCTGGGCCGAGGCCCGGTCCCCGAAGAGCCGCTTGATGGCGGCCACCTCGGCGGCGTCCCCGAGGGGGGTCGAGGTGCCGTGGGCGTTGATGTAGCCGACCTGTTCGTGGCTGATCTCGGCGTCCCGCATCGCGAACTGCATTGCCTTGAACGCACCCGCCCCGTGTTCGTCGGGGGCGGCGATGTGGAAGGCGTCGCCGGAGCAGCCGAAGCCGACCAGCTCGGCGTATATGTTGGCCCCGCGAGCCTTGGCGTGCTCGAGCTCCTCGAGGACGACCACGGCAGCACCTTCGGCGAGGACGAAGCCGTCGCGGTCCTTGTCGAAGGGACGGGAGGCCCGGCTGGGCTCGTCGTTCCTGGTCGAGAGGGCCTTCATCGCGGCAAAGCTGCCGATGCAGAGGGGACCGACCGCCGCTTCGCTGCCGCCAGCCAGCATGACGTCGGCGTCGCCCCGCTGAATGAAGTGGTAGGCGTGCCCGATGGCGTGGCCGGAGGTGGCGCAGGCCGTCGCGGTCGCGCTGTTGGCGCCCTTCAGGTTGTGGCGAATCGAGACGTTGCCGGCGCAGGCGTTGACCATCAGGCGCGGCACGGTGAACGGGGAGATCCGGCCGGGGCCGGTCCGGATGAGCTTCGAGTGGCCTTCCTCGATGGTGAGGATGCCGCCGATGCCGCTGCCGATCACCACGCCGTGGCGGTAGGGATCGCCCTTCTGGAAGTCGATCCCGCAGTCGAGGACGGCGTTCTCGGCGGCCTGCATGCCGAGCAGGCAGTAGCGGTCCATCCGCTTCTGCTCACGCCCGTCGACGCAGGTGCACTCCCAGTCGCGGACTTCGCCCGCGAATCGGACGGTCCAGTCCGCACCTGCATCGAAGGCCTTGATGGGACCGATGCCGGACTTGCCGGCCTTCATGGATTCCCACATCGCCTTCGCGGTGTGTCCAATGTCGGAGACGGCGCCGAGGCCGGTCACCACCACGCGGCGAAGCTGCAGGGTCCTCATGTCAGCGTGAGTCGGAAGGGTCGTTTGTCGGGAAGGACAATGGCGCCCGCCGCCGGGCGGTCGCCGCACCGGGGGCGACCTGCCGGCACTGCGTCAGGAGCGTCCGGAGCCGGGAGATCGGCACGAGGCGGGAGGCCCGAGCCTCAGGCCTCAGCTGGGGGTCAGCTGGGGGCCTTGTTCAGGTTGGCCTTGATGAAGTCGATGGCCTGGCCGACCGTATGGATCTTTTCGGCTTGGTCATCGGGGATCGAGGTGTCGAACTCGTCCTCGAACTCCATGACCAGCTCGACGGTGTCGAGGCTGTCGGCGTTGAGGTCGTTGGTGAAGCTCGTCTCGCGAGTGATCTCACCCCGGTCGACGCCCATCTGCTCGGCAACGATGTCGATCACCTTGGCTTCGATCTCGGCTTCGGTCACGGTTGAATCTCCAGGCGGGTGCCTCTGGGGCCCCATTGGTGCAAGGTAAGGCGGCGATCATAGCGGAAAATCGCCGTGAACTTCACGTCTCTTCCCTGAGCGAAGCCCGGCCCCGCGGGCCGAGCCGACCTCCGACCACTCGATCCGCGTTTTTGGCGGCTCGAGGGTAGGACAGGAAGCGTCACATGGACAGGCCACCATCGACGGTGATCACCTGTCCGGTCAGATATCCGGCGTCGTCCGAGGAGACGTAACTCACCGCGGACGCGATGTCGGCAGCCTGCCCGATACGCCGGGCGGGGATCTGGGGGAGCACCTGGTCCTTGATCATGGTGGCCAGGCTCGCCGTCATGTCGGTCTCGATGAAGCCGGGGGCGACCACGTTGGCGGTCACGCCCTTGGGCCCCAACTCCTTGGCGATCGACTTGGTCAGCCCCACCAACCCGGCTTTGGCGGCCGAGTAGTTGGCCTGGCCGGCGTTCCCGGTGATGCCGGAGACGCTGCCGATGTTGACGATCCGGCCGAACTTCTGCCGCATCATCTGCCGGCAGGCGGTCCGGCAGGCGATGAAGACCGAGCGGAGGTTCACGTTCAGGACGGCGTCGAAATCCTCGTCCGACATGCGGAGTAGGAGGCCATCCCGGGTGATGCCGGCGTTGTTGACCAGGATGTCGAGGCGGCCGTGCTTCTCGATCACCGCCTCGAGCAAGGCGGTGAGGGCGGCTCCGTCGCCGATGTCGCAGGGCCGGGCCTCGAACTGACCGCCGGCCGATTCGATCGCGGCTCGGACCGTATCCAGGGATTCGGCGTTGCGGGCCACGCCGACGACGAAGCGCCCGTCGCGGGCAAGGCGCTCGGCGATCCCGCGGCCGATGCCGCGGCTCGCGCCGGTGACGATGGCGAGTCGACGATCGATGGCAAGGTCCTCGTGGAAGGACGTCCCCGCAGGCAGCCGACCGGCCACCCATCAAGGCACGCTGAAAAGAAACCCGCCCGAGCGAACTCGGGCGGGCGGGATTGTAGCGATCGCTCAGCGGAGGTCTTCAGGACCTCGGCAGCCCCCTGGCTGCCCGGTCAATTGAAGCCCGGCTTCGGGGCCCGGATCGGAGCGCCCGGGGTGCGCTTGTTGGTGCGGCCACCCGGGCCGCCCGGCTGGATGGCGGGGCCGTTGCCCGGATCCGCCTCGGGGGTGGTGTCCTCGGACGGGGTGAAGTCGCTCTTGGGCAGGGCCGGGCTCTCGTCGGGCTTCGAAGCCAACTCGAACTCCTTGGCCAAGGCTGCGAACCAAGCGTCGACCCAGTTCTCGCCGGAGAGCTGGTCGAGGATGCCCTGGGGCGTGGCGACCGCCTCGAACTCCGAGGTGGGGCCGTTGATCTTGTAGATCCAGAGCTGCGGCTCGAAACGCTCGCCGACGTGCATCACGGCGAGGACCGCCGGCTGGCCGTCGGGCGACTTGCCGGCCCGGACGTCGATCCGCGTGAGCTGGCCGGTCGCGCTCGTCCACTGGCCGTTCTTGACCAGCTTCTCGAGCTCGAACTGGTCCATCGGGGAGAGCATCGGCTGGGCCTTCGAGCTGTCGCCGCGGGCGAACGCGTCGAAGAAGGTGAGGACCGCGATGCGCCCCGCGTCGTTGTCAGGAGCCTTGTCCTCGGGGAGCCGGACCCGCTCGTCGATGCCGAGCTTCGACATGAGCTGCTCGATCGAGGTGAGCGGCGGTGGCGGCGGGGGTGGCGGGGGAGCTGGTGGCGGCGGCGGCGGAGGTGGCGGGGGCTCTTCACCGCAGCCAGACATCGACAGCGTCGCCATGCCCAGGGCCAAGGCGCTCGCGATGGCGCCGAAGGAACGGAGGCGGAAGGAGAGGTCGGATCGCTTAGTTCGCTTGATCATGCGTCGTCACCTCGCAGGCGCGGTCGATGCGCCGCATTAGCCCCTTGAGCACGCTGCCCGGGGCCATCTCCAGGTACTTCGGCGGGTTGGCTCGCGACTTCATCGCCGCGATCAAATCCGCGCAGGACTGATCCCATCGTACCGGCTTGACCAGTTGCTCCACCAACAACTTCTTGATTCCGGCCGAGACGTCGGCCGGATCGGGGGAACTTCCCTGCCCCTCGGCGGCCCGCAGGTGGGGGCGGGCGGTCACGTTGGACCAGACCTCGGCGGTGGCCGGCCGGAATTCGACCTGTTCGAGGGCCTTGGCCAACCCTTCCGCCGCCGGGGCCATGAGCGGGCTGTGGAACGCTCCGGCCACCTTCAGGGGGGTGGCTCGGAAGCCCATGGCGCTGGCGATGTCGGGGACCCGCTGGCACGCGGTCGCATGGCCCGAGAGGACGATCTGTCCCGGGGCATTGAAATTCGCGCCGACGAGGACCTCGCCCTGGGCTGCCTGCTCGCAGACCGCCTGGGCCTGGGCCTCGTCGGCCCCGGTCAAGGCAACCATCGAACCCTTCGAGGCGTCGGCCGCTTCCTGCATTAGCCGGCCGCGGATCGCGACCAGCCGCAGGCCGTCAGCGAAGGTGAGGACGCCCGCCAGGTGGAGGGCGGTGTATTCCCCGAGGGAGAGGCCCGCGGCGGCGGCGATGGCGATGCCCCCATGCCGCTCGACGAGCGACTGATAGCACGCCACGCCACAGGCATAGAGGGCAGGCTGGCAAACGTCGGTCCGGTTGAGGGTTTCCTGCGGACCGGCGAAGCAGAGGTCGCTCAGCCGTGCCCCGCCGGGCATGTCGTGGCGCAGGATCTCGTCGGCGGCGGCGAAGGTCTGGGCGGCGACGGGGAAGGCGTCAAACCACGACTTCCCCATGCCGACCGCTTGGGCTCCTTGGCCCGGACAGAGGAGGACAGCGTCGAGAGGCATGGGCGGGGAGGGTAGCGGAAGAGGAGGCGGCTGGTGGCGCTCGCTCAGAAGCGCCAGACGTTGCTGGCCCAGGTCAACCCGCCGCCGAAGGCGACGAAGATGACCGGCTTCGGGCTGGGGACCTTGCCGGCCCTCCACAGCTCGTCAAGGCAGAGTCCCACCGAGCCGGCCGAGGTATTCCCGATCCGGTCGATGTTGACGTAGACCTGGTCGTGGCGGAACCCGATCCGCTCGCGGGCCGCCTCGACGATCCGGGCGTTCGACTGGTGGCAGATCACCTGGCTGATGTCGTCCACCGCGAGGTGCGTGGCGGCCATGGAGTCCTCGATCACCTCGCGGAACTTGTTCACCGCGAACTTGAAGACCTCGCGGCCGTTCATTCGCAGGCATCCCAAGCGGATGCCAGCGGGGTCTTCGTCCGGATGGAGTTCCTGCGGGCGGCGCGGGATGTAGAGCGAGTGCCAGTTCTCGCCGTCGGCGCCGGTGAGCTGGTAGAGGCTGCCGCGGCCCGGGTCGGGATCGCGAACGAGGATTGCCGCTCCCGCTGCGTCGCCGAAGAGAATCGAGACGCCACGGTCGGTGAAGTCCGTGACGTTCGACATGACGTCGCAGCCGATCACGCCGACCGCCTTGTAGCGGCCGGCCCGGATCAGGCTCTCCCCGACATTGAGGGCATACACGAACCCGCTGCAGGCCGCGGTGAGGTCGAAGGCCCCGGCGGGGATCGCCTTGACCGCAGCAGCGACGCGGCAAGCGACCGAAGGACAGCTCATCTCCGAGGTGCAGGTGGCGACTATCACCAGGTCGAGGTCGCTCCCCTTCATCCCCGCCGCTTCGAGCGCCCGCTGGAGGGCGTCGCGGGAAAGGGTGAAGGTGCTCTCGGTCTCGGGGTTGCAGAGGTGCCGCTCGCGGATCCCGGTCCGCTGCTGGATCCACTCGTCGCTGGTGTCGAGGATCTTCTCGAGCTGCTGGTTGGTGACGACCCGCGGGGGCACGGCGCTACCGGTCCCGACCATCCGGACCCCGAAAGCCGGGACGTGGGCGGGGGCCTGGGCGGAGGCGGGGCTGGCCGCAGGGTTCATGCCGGGATCTGTTCCATCGCCGCGAGGCGGGTGACCATCGCGTCGTTCACGCGGCTCAGCACGAACTGCCGGCTGCGGATCACCGCGTTGGTCATGGTTCGGGCCACGCTCGAGCCGTGGGAGATGAGGCAGACGCCGTTCACGCCAAGGAGCGGGGCGCCGCCGTACTCGTGATAGTCGTGCTTGGCGTAGAGGCTCTTCACCACCGGCTCGAGCCGCACCGCGAGCTCGGGGTCGATGTCGAAGACCTCGCGGGCCAAGGCCTTGAAAATGCCCGAGGAAAGGCCTTCCGCGAGCTTCAGCATGACGTTGCCGAGGACACCGTCGGTGATCACCACGTCGGCCTCGCCGTCGAAGACGCCGCGGCCTTCGACGAAGCCGATGAACTGGACGCCTTCAGCCCGCCGCAAGAGGTCGCGGGCCTCGCGCATCTCGCCGGTGCCCTTCTGCTCCTCGCCGCCGACGTTCATGATGGCCACGCGAGGGGCGGCGATGCCGAGCACCTGGCGGGCGTAGATCTCGCCCATCACGCCGTACTGGGCGAGGTGGTGGGGCTTGGGTTCGATGTTGGCCCCGACGTCGATCAGGACGATCGGGCCGCTGAAGGTCGGCACGGTGACCGCGATGCCCGGGCGATGCACGTGGGGCAGGCGGCGCATGAACATCTGGGCGGCGGTCACGCAGGCCCCGGTGTTGCCGGCCGAGATCCAGCCGTCCAACCGGACGTTGTCCTCTTCCTTCGGTCCCGACATGCGGGCGCAGATGTTGATCGACGAGTCCCGCTTCTGGCGCACGGCCTCGACCGGCGACTCGTCCATGCCGATCGCTTCGGGAGCGTGGACCACCTCGATGCGAGGATCGTTGACTCCGCGCTCGCGGAGGGTGTCCTCGATCACGGCACGGTCGCCGATCAGGACGAGGCGATCCTCGGGCGGGATGTGCGCAAGCGCAGCGATCGAGCCCTTCAGGATCTCGTCAGGAGCGTTGTCGCCCCCCATCACATCCACACCGATGCGCATGCCTAGCGGTTCCTGGGTGTCGCGGTGGGTAGCTGGCGGGAGAACGGACGGTGCCGCCGCGGGCCGGGCAGGGGGTCAGGCCTGTTCCGACTTGGTCGGCTTCACCTGGAGACCCGGCCGCACGTAACCGCAGGCCGCGCAGGCAGCGTGGGGGCGCTTGGCGGCACCGCAGTTGGGGCAAAGCGTCGTGTGGACGCTCTTCAGGGCCTGATGGGCGCGACGACGACGAGTCCGACCGGGGGATTGGCGAAATGCTGGGACCATGGGTGCAAGCTCCGCTGGGCAGGTTCCGGCGAGGGACTCGCGGCGGCTTTCCCGCTGACAGGCTCTCAGAGGCGAACCGGGGAGTGTACGGGGAGGGTCGCGATTGTCAAAGGGTTGGATGCCTGCGCCGTGTCTGGCCGCACCCCGAAGCGCGTATAAACCGGCCATGTCCAAGTCCGCACCTTCGGTCGACCTTCCCTTCGTCGAGCTCTATTCGGATGGGGCCTGCTCCGGCAACCCCGGACCGGGAGGTTGGGCGTTCATCCTGGTCGAACCGGGGAGCGGCAAGGAACTGGTCGGCGCAGGCGGGGAACGGGCCACCACCAACAACCGGATGGAACTCCGCTCGGCGATCGAGGGGCTCCTCGCCCTCAGCAAGCCCTCGCGCGTCCGGCTGGTGTCGGACAGCCAGTACGTCATCAAGGGGCTGAACGAATGGATCGACGGCTGGAAGCGCCGCGGCTGGCGGAAGGCGGACAAGGCTCCGGTGCTGAACCGGGAGCTGTGGGAAGAGCTCGACCGGCTGCGGGCCATCCATCGTCTCGAGCCGGAGTGGATCCGCGGCCACATCGGGCACCCCTACAACGAGCGATGCGATCGCATGGCGGTGGGCGAGATCAAGCGGCTCGGCGAGCGGTCGCGGTTATAGGACAACTTGGAGGGGACTCGGCGCGAGCTTGCGGGGCGACCGGCTGGGTCGCCCATCGCCTCGTCTCTTGCCACCTTCGCGGCGCTCCCGTACATTGCCCCGTTCTCACCTCAGCGAACGCCTCACGATGCCAACGATCAATCAGCTCGTTCGAAAGCCCCGCGCCGTCCAGCCCGCGAAGTCGAAGGTCAAGGACCTCGGCGCCTGCCCGCAGCGGCGCGGCGTGTGCCTCCAAGTCCGCACCGTCACCCCCAAGAAGCCGAACTCGGCGCTGCGGAAGGTTTGCCGTGTGCGTCTCTCGAACGGCCGCGAAGTGACCGCCTACATCGGCGGCGAAGGCCACAACCTGCAGGAGCACTCGATCGTGCTCGTGCGCGGCGGCCGTGTGCGCGACCTTCCCGGTGTGCGCTACCACGTCGTCCGCGGAGCCCTCGACTGCCTCGGCGTCGAAGGCCGCAAGAAGGGCCGTTCGCTCTATGGCGTGAAGAAGAAGGCTGCCGCTGGCGGCAAGGGCGCCAAGCCGGCCGCGGGGAAGAAGTAAGCGACGAGCGTTCTGACCAATCGCCGAACGTTCGGCTCGGCATGTCCCCGAACGAGGCAGTAATCGCGGCGCGTCCGACCGGGATTGCAACTGAACGAGCAGTTCGCCCCGCTCCCCGCCGCGGTGAAACTCGACTGAAGCGCGGAACACCGCATGCGATCCTCAGCCCAGGAGTCGACCATGGCCGGTACGTTCACCAAGTCCGAAGAGCAGTTGAAGCCCGATCCTCGTTTCCAGGATCCGGGTCCTTTCGAGTTCATCAACTGCGTGATGCGAGGCGGCGAGAAGGCGACCGCGATGCGCGTCGTCTACGGCGCCCTCGACCGATCCAGACCAAGCTCGACAAGGAGAAGTCGGAGTTCTGCTCGAAGACCTCGATCGAAGCTTCTTCCACCAGGCAGCGAGAACGTCCGCCCGATGGTCGAGGTGCGGTTCCAGCTGTCGGCGGTGCCAACTACCAGGTGCCGATACCCGGCTCAATCGGCACCGGCAGCAGTCGCTCGCGTTCCGCTGGATCATCGAAGCCCTGCGTGAAGAAGTCGTCGATAGCGATCGTCTCGCCAAGGAACTGTGGGACGCGGCCCATGGCGAAGGCCGTGACGACGAAGGAGAACACGCACCGCATGGCCGACGCCAACAAGGTTTTCGCGCACTTCGCGCTTGGTGACGTTCGTTTTGACTGACCGATTCCACGAAGGCGAGCCGTCCGGCTCGCGCCTCGTTTCGTTTTGCCGAAGGACTTCGCGACAATGCCCTCGATGCCTGACGAGCGATCGCTATCGACGACAGGTTCGCTTGCCGGAGATCGGCGACGCCGGTCAGCGCCGCCTCGGCGAGGGTCACGTCCTCGTCGTCGGCTGCGGGGCCCTCGGGAGCGTGGTGGTCGAGCTGTTGGCGCGGGCCGGCGTGGGCACGATCACCGTGGTCGATCGCGACGTGGTCGACGTCGGCAACCTGCATCGCCAGTTCCTCTTCGACGAAGAGGACGCTCGCCGCGGGACGCCCAAGGCCGAGGCCGCCAAGGCCCGCGTCGCCCGTCTCAATCCGAGCGTCCGGGTGCGGTCCTTCTACGACGACTTCTCGCCGCGGAACGCCGAGCGCTACGCCGAAGGGACCGAGGTCATCGTCGACGGGCTCGACAACCTCGAGTCGCGCTACCTCCTCAACGACCTCGCCGTGGCCCGCGGACTGCCCTATGTCTACGGCGCCGCGGTCGGCACCGAAGGCATGCTCGCCGTGGTCCGGCCGGGCGCGACGGCCTGCCTCCGCTGCCTCTTCCCCGAGGTCCCGCCGCCCGGGGCGCTACCGACCTGCGAGAGCGCCGGCGTCCTCGGCTCGCTCACCGCCCTCGTCGCCAGCCGCGAGGCGACCGAGACCATCAAGATCCTGGTCGGGGCAGCGGAAGCATGCGAGACCGGGCTCCTCGCGATCGATCCCTGGCGGAACCGCGAGCGGCGGATTGACTTGGCCGCGGCCCGCGACCCCGATTGCCCCTGTTGCGGCCGCCGCGAGTTCGCCTGGCTGCGCGGCGACCGCTGGCCGCGGGTCGTCTCGCTCTGCGGGCGGAACACGGTGCAGGTGACGCCGACGGGAGACGCCGCGCCGCCCGACCTCGATGTCGTGGCGACGAGGCTCGCGGCCTACGGGACGCCGGAGCGGAGCGACGATGCGGTCCGCGTCACGCTCGCTGGCGAGGCCATCGAACTGACTGTGTTCCGCGACGGCCGCACCGTGGTGCGAGGCACCGCCGACGCGGAGCGAGGCCGGTCGATCGTCGCCCGCTACGTCGGGGTCTGAGCGGGGCGAGTGGCCTTCAGGGCAGGGAAATAGTCACTGTCCCGCTCCCGATCGCCGAGCCAAAGCCGCCGATCCGGATCAGGACCGGGGTTCCCGCGGTGACCGGGAAGGACATCTTCGAGCTGAACCCAGCGCAGCCGGAGGCGTCGTCGTTGCATCCGACGATGGCGAGCGCGCCGCAGGTTCCGAGGTAGGCCGCCAGCCGGGTGTCGTAGTCCGCTGCACCACAGGTGCTCACGGTGGCCATGCCGCTCACCGAGGGGATGTAGCGGGTCCAGACGTCCGGGCCGAAGGCGAGACCGCTTCCCTCTTCGCAGGTTGCCGGGAGCGGCGGCCCGTCGACGGTCGCTCCGCTCGTGTCGAACCCGAAGCTGCCCTCGCCGACCGTCGGCGCGTCGCCGCACGCATCGGCGTCGAGGTAGGGGGCCAAGCCGATGTGCAGCGTCCCTTGGCCGCTCGCCCCGGCGAATCCGCCGAGCCGCACCAACAGCGGGACGCCTGCCGTGGCCGGCACCGCCACTGAGGACTGGAGCGAGCCGCAGGCGTCGTCGTTGCACGCTAGGAGCGTGAGGTCGCCGCAGAATCCTCCGTACACCGCCAGGCGAGTGTCGAAATTAGCGCTGCCGCAGGTGCTGATGGTGGCAGTGCCGGAGAGGGCGGGCAGATAGAGGGCCCAGACGTCCTTGCCGATGCTCAGGCCCGAACCTTCGTTGCAGCTCGCCGGGAGCGGCGGATCGTTGTCCGAGGCGAAGGTCGTGTCGAAGGCGATGTCCTCTTCGCCGACCAGGGTCGCGCTGCCGCACTCGTCGGAGAGGATCGGCACGGCGGCCGGCGGCGGCGGGCAGGGGCCCCAGTTCCCCAAGAGGCGGGCCAGATCGGCGGGGCCGACCAGGCTGTCGCCATCAAGGTCGGCGGGGCCGCCGAGATCGCCCCACGATCCGAGCATCAGGGCGAGATCGCTCGGCCCCACGTTCCCGTCCCCGTCGAGGTCGGCGCCGCAGGTCGGTTCGACCGGGGCAAAGGTATGGGGCGGTGAGTCGAACCAGCCGGGACCCCCGTGCACGGCGGGATCGAAGTTGGTTCGGCTGTGGGTCACCATGACGATGCGCCCGCCGGGCAGGTTCCGGAAGGGCGAGTCGCCCACCTCGACCAGCGTCGCTCCGGCCACCAGGTACTCCCGCAACAGACCGCCGACCGAGACCAGCAGGTGGCCGGCATCGTCGACGTCGAATCCCTGGACCGGAAGCTGCACCGCCGGCAAGGTGAACGCTTGGCTGCTCGACCCGCGACCGGCGAAGACGCGATGCATGGTCGGTCCGCCGTTGTTCAACCAGATCGCGCCCGAGGTCGGATCGATCGCCGCGGTGGTGTTGGCGTCGAGGGGCACGTCGGCGGGGAGGGCGACCACGCTCGGCGGCGACTGGAGGTGCCAGGCGTACCGGGCGATCGCGTGCGCCGACTGGGAGAGCACGACCACCTCGTCGGCTGCTTCGTCGGCCAGCACGCCGCTGGGCGGCACGGGCGGCGTCACCAGGGCCGTGGCGAACGGCTCGGGCCAATCCACGTCGATGCACTCCAGGTTGCCGCCCTCGACGACGTAGAGGCTGCGGCGACGGCTGACGACGAGGGCGACCGGTTCCAGCATCTGGTAGTCGCCGGCCGGGAGGTTCGCGATGCTGGCCCGGAGCGGGCAGACCACCCTGATCGTGCCATTCGAGACGACGTAGATCGCGCCGCCATCGGCATCGAGCGAGGCACTGGCCGCGCCTTGGATGGCACCGAGGTTCTGCACCGCCGGCTGCTGCCTGGCGTTCACGAACTGGATCGGTTTCAGGTGATAGAGGACGGGATCGGGATCGGTCGAGAACGAGTAGGCGCTCTTCGTGGCGATCATGAGATAGGCATCGGCCAAACGGAAGTTGGTGTCGATGCAGCCCGGGCCCTCGCAGGTGTAGAGCCGGTCCAGCATGAGGACCTTCGAGCAGTGGAAGGGGACCCAGAGATCGCGCAGCCAGAGCTTGTAGGCGTTCTCCTGGGCCGGCGACTGGGAGGTGGGCTTGAAGGCACCGTCGCAGGGGCCCGATCCGTCCGAGCCCTCGTCCGAGCCCGGATCGTGCAGCACGACCTTGGCCCCGTAGTCGGCATACCCGACGCCGGCCTCCTGGTGTAGCCAACCGTCGATGGCGACCACGGCGAGGCAATGCCCTCCGTCACGGGTGTCCATGCGCTCGTCGAAGCAGACATTCGACTCGTACCAACCATGGCAGAGGGCAAGGAGCCCGTTGCTCCAGATCGCGGATTCCGCGGCCTTGTACATGCGAGGCGTGCCATTGCTCGAGCCGAACATCGTCCACACCGTGAACTTGGACGGCGGCAGGAGGCCTTGGATGCCGATCTGCGGGGCGCCGGCGAGGGCGTAGTACCAGTTGCTCTTCACCGTCCCGTCGAAGGGATCGGTGTCCATCTTCTGCCCGAGCATGGAGATGAGGTTGCTCGCGTCGTTGTACTTGCCCGGCGTCATCCACGCCCCAGGCCCCGGCGGAACCTCAGGAAAGCCGTGGTTGGCGATGTAGGCCAGCAGGTCGGCGGTCGTGGTGGGGACGCAGTAGTTGAGGCCGCAATTGGGGAGGCTGGCCCGAACCTGGTCGAAGTCCGGGAGGTTCGAGACCTGGTACGTGAACTTGATCAACCCGGGCGCGGCCTCTTGCCAGGCGCCCTCGATGTCTGCGGAGGCCGTCTGGACCGGCGCGAGTGCGCTGGCCACGGCAGCGAGGAGAACAGCCTCCGACGCGGATCGGCTCTTCTGGCGCATGGCACGCTCCTGGCTTGGAGTTCCCCCGGACCCGAATGCAGCGTGTTCGCCGCGATCGCTCGAACGTCCACGGTACACCCGAAACGGTCCGAGCCAACTCCAGAGGAATGGAATCGGCTTCGATCTTCCCCCACCTGCCTGCGGCGCGGCGCGCTACGCTCGGTACCATCAATCCCGAATTCCCTTCCGGAGATCTCCATGTCCACTGCCGTTGCCGCTCGCTCGAACGTCGTCGCCTGCATCAAGCCCGCTGCCGAACTCGCCCTCATGTACGCCGACGGCCTGGTGAAGGGGATCTCCGCCGAGACCTTCGCCCACATGCCCTCGAAGGACGGCCCGCACACCGTCAACAGCCCGGCCTTCAACATCGGGCACCTGGCGATCTATCCCGACTTCCGCATCTTCGGCGTCCTCGGCCGCGAGGACCTGGTGAAGCCGCTGCCCTTCTCGATGGACCTCTTCAAGGCCGGTGCCCCCTGCGTGGACGAGCCGGGTAAGTACCCGTCGAAGGACGTCCTCGTCTCGACCTTCGTGAGCCGCCATCGGGCTCTCCTCGACATCCTGCCCAGCGTGCCGGACGAGGTCTTCGCCCGCCAGAATCCGGTCGAGGGCCGGGCCCGCGAGATGTTCCCCACCATCGGCGCCCTGGTCACCTTCCTCCTCGTCGGCCACACCCAGTCGCACCTCGGCCAGATCTCGGTGTGGCGCCGCATCATGGGCCTCGGCTCGGTCATGTGACCCGACTCGCCTCCTGACCTTCGCGAAAAGGGAGCTCGCCATGCGCCTGAGACACCTCGTCGCCTTCCTCGCCCTGCTGGTCGCCCTCCTCGCCGCCCCGGCGGCGCGGGCCCAAGGCACGTCGGGCCAGATGCCCGACCCGATCTCGACCAACGAGCTGCGCGAGCTGCTCGAACTCTACGTCAAGCCCACCGCGGCCCAGTGGGAGACGATCGAGAGCCTGCACGACGACTACCGGGCGGCCTTCAAGACGCTCCGCGAAGGCGAGATCGAGGCCTTCCTGAAGGAGATGCGGACCTTCCAGGGCGAGTTCCCGAGCAAGGATCGCCTCGAGTCCTTCATGAAGAAGTTCGATGCCCTCAACAAGCGGATCGAGGCCGTCGACGGCACGCTCTTCGACGGCGTGGCGACGATCGTCGGCGACGACCGCCGGCCGGACGTCGATCGGGCCCGCGATGCCCGGGCCCGCAAGCGCTACCGCCAGGGGATGACCGCCGGCATGCCCTTCGGCGGCGGCGATGTCGACGTCGCCGCCATCGCCCTCCGGCTCGACCTGCCCAAGGCCGAGGCCGAGGCGATCGACCCCACCCTCCGCAGCTACGAGCAGCGGCTCACCGTCCTCACCCGCGACATCCACCAGCAGACCATCAAGGGTTTCCTCTCGGCCTTCGAGGAGCTCGACAAGCTCGGGCTCTCCGGGCTCTCGCAGCAGGATCTCATGGCCGACCCGCAGCGCATGCAGCAGGTCATGGAGGCCATGCAGGCGGCCATGAAGAAGGTCTTCGAGAAGACCGGCAAGATCCAGGAGGAGATCGTCGAGCTGTCCAGCAAGACCTTCCGCAGCGTCTCGGCGTCGGTGACCGGCGAGGCCCAGCGGCGGCTGCCATCAGCACATCCAGGCCGCCCGCCGAGCTGGCCTACGGCGACAGCAACATCGAGCGGGTCTGCCAGGCGGCCCTCAAGATGCGCTCCCTGAACGAGGAGCAGAAGGCGGCGGTCAAGGCCTCCTACGAGTCGTGGATGCGGGCCGATGACGCGATCCTCGACGACGGGATCAAGGCCCTCGACAGCTTCAAGGCGGGCATGTCCCCCTTCGACTTCAACCCCGAGGACTTCCAGAAGCGCCAAGAGCGGATCACCGAGGTCAGCTCCAAGCGCATCGAGCTGGCCCAGAAGTCGCTCGAGGAGCTGAAGGGGATCACCGGCGACGAGCGGATCGAGAAGCTCAACGTCTTCGCCGCCCAGCACGCCGCCGACGACCCCTTCGCCATGCAGGGCGATCCGGAGGCCGACCCGGCCTCGCCGGAACTCGCGATCCGCGCGGGGCCGGCCGAGGAACCCGGCGAGATCGCCCTTGAATACAACGAAGTGCCGCAGGCGATCGGGGTCGGCACCGTCCAGTCGCTGGCCGGCCGCATGCACCTCGACGACGGCAAGAAGGCGATCCTCGAGACGCTTCACAGCGACTACGTGAAGAAGTGGGACGAGGAACTCAAGCCGGTGGCCGATGCCGCCCGCACCGCCCAGCAGTCGATGTGGAACTTCGAAGGCGGCGAAGGCAAGCCCGACCGCTCGAAGGCGAACCTCTACTTCGACAAGCGCCGTGAGATGCTGCAGATGGCGACGGCCCATGACGCGGCCTTCTTCGACGACGCCCAGAAGGCGATCGGCGACGACCACGCCCGTGACCTGCGCCTGGCCCGCCTCGAGCGCACCCTGCAGGTGATCGGGGGCCGGCCGGGGAGCTACACGATGTTCGCCCTCGGCGATCGCGAGCGGACGGTGAACCTCCCGCAGGTGCTGCGCGAGATGCAGGCCGACGACGCCGAGCGGGCCAAGCTCGAGGAACTCCTCGACGCCCGGGCCGAGGCCATGCAAAAGGCCCTGGCGGAGAGCGCCGTCGAGCAACTCCAGCTCGAGCAGAAGATGACCGACTTCCAGTTCGTGGTGCAGGAGTCCTACCGCGGCAACGACGGCGGCGACTCCGATGCCTCCTCGCGCGCCATGGCTGCGGCCCGCGACGTGGGGATCAAGATGATGGAGGTGCAGCAGGCGATGGATCGCCTCGCGGAGAAGCAGGCCGCGGCCCTCCGCACCGCCCTCGACGAGCTGTTGGCCGCCCTGCCCGAGAGTCGCCGCGAAGCCCTGCAGTGGGCCTACGACCAGGCTGCCTATCCGCAGATCTTCCGCGACCCGCGTTCGGCCATGCCCTTCATCGAGAAGGCCCAAACCTTCGGCGACCTGACCGAGGCCCAACGCACGCAGCTCCAGGCCCTGCACGACAGCTACCGCACCGACTACATGCAGCATTGCCGGGACATGGTCCCCAAGCAGGAGCCGGCTGCCCCCGGAGCCAAGCCCGAGGAGCAGATGATGCGGCAGATGGAGCGGATGAACGCGACCGCGAAGGTCCAGTTCGAGCGCGACGAGCGGAGCGCCCGGGCGGTCAGCCAGCTCAAGCGGATCCTGACCGAGGAGCAGTCCAAGCGGATCGCCGGCCTCGGCGACTACGAGAAGAACGCGCCGCAGGGACAGGGGCAGTTTTTCGCCCCTGACTGACGGCCGCGATTTGGCGGATCGCCGTTGAACCGGGCCGAGGCGCGGATACGCTGCAGGGAGCGGCATGCGACTTCCGCACCACCGATTCCGGGTCTGGCGATCGGTCGTCGCCTTCCTCGTCGCCTTCCTGGCGACGTCGTGGTCCCGTGCCCAGACCTCGATGCGCGGCTTGGAGTGCGACGCGTTCTTCAACGCCGTGCACTGGTACGCGCCGGCGCTCGACGAAGCCGGCTGGCGGCGCATCGAGTCGATCTACGAGGCCTACCTCGACCGGGCCGAGGCGGAGCGGAAGGCGACCGACCTCTCCGCGATGGGGGACCGGCTCCGGGAAGGGATGTGGAACGACCCCGAGTTCGCCATCCGCTACTGGAAGACGCAGCGTTCCATCGACGAGCGCTGGGAGGCGGTCGACCGGGCCATGGTCGAAGAGGTCATTGCCTCGTTCGGCCCGGGCCAGGAGGTGGCCGCCGACAACTTGCGGCGCTGGCTCGAGGGCCAACTGGCCTCCCGCTTCGGCTGGCGCTTCGGCCCCGATTTCCGGGCCGTCGGGGAGCAACTGCGGAGCATCCACGCCGACGCTGCCGACCGAGCGATCATTGCCGAGGCCGCGGTCGAGCTTGATCGCCTGCTGGTCCCGATCGACCGGAAGCGGGCCACCCTGACGCCGACGGTGATGGTGGCCGGCGTTCGCCTCCGAAGCTCGATGCCGCCCCGCCCGCCGGAAGAGGACGAGGCGGCCCTCCAGGCGTGGTATGCCGAGCGGGGGGCGGCGATGGCCCAGACCTGGACTCCGCTCCGCGACCTCGATCGGGAGTCGGCCCGGGTCGTCGACCAGTGGTTCGACGCCCTCCGACCGCGGCTCTCGCCTGTCGCACGCCGCCTGGCCACCGAGGTCTACTTCGGGGCCCGGTTCCAGATCGGCTTCGCCCAGCCCTCGCTCGGCACCATGGTGCGGCGGTGGCTGGCTCGCACGACCCTCGACCCCAAGGCCCGCGAAGCGGCGCTGGCGCGCGTCGCGGCGTGGCGCGAAGCGAACGACAAGCTGATGGAGCAAGCGGTGGTCGCGGCCCGAGCGTGGTGGGCCCAGGAGCAGATCGACCGATGGATGCCGTGGCCGGCCAACGGCCAGCCGCGGAGCTACGAGCTGCGCGAGGAGCTGAACCGCATCACCGAACGGCAGAGCAAGCTCGAGGAGGTGGCCAGGGAGGAGATCGCCAAGCTGGTCGGCGCGAACGAGTACCCCGAGCAGATCCCCGATGGCGACATCACCAAGCTCGACGATGCGGGAGGGCTCCTCTTCGAGAGCGGCGACGACCTCGCGGCCAACGCCGAGGAGGAGGAGGAAACGGACGAGCAGCCCGACACGGTCGCGAGCGAGTTCCCCGGCCGGCTGCCGGCGCTCCTTCGCTCGACCGACCTGGCCCCGATGGTCGGCCGGCTCGGGCTCACGCTCGACCAGCGAGCCACGCTCGAGACGCTGCAAGCCGACCAGGAGGCGGGACGCGAGACGGAGATGAAGCCGCTCCTCGAGGCCCTCGAGAAGCTCTCCGCACGGGGTGGCGTCCAGAACGAGCAGGGGGAACTCGACGAGGCCGTGCCGGTGGCCCGGTTCGAGGCCTATCGCCGCTTGCGGGCCAAGGGCCGGGAGATCGAGGATGCCTTCTTCGCCGGGGCGGCGATCGTCGTCCCGCCGGAGAAGTCGGACACCCTGGCCGTGTGGCGGATCGCCCATCGCCTTGGCGAGCCGAACAGCACCATCCGGTCCCTCGAAGACCATTGGGAGATCGAGCCGCCGATCTTCGATTGCGCGATCAACGTGGCGTGGTGCCTTCTGGCCAGCGACCTCGAGCCAGGCGATCGGGCCGTGGCCGAGCGCATCGTCGCCAGCCACCGCGATGCGTTGCTCGCTGCTCGCGATCGGCTCGTCGACGCGGAGCTTGAGTACGTCGAGGCAGGGGTCATGGCCGAGGTCCGGTCCGATCTCGCCAGCCAGCGCGACGCGGACCCCAACACCGATCCCGGACTTCGGGCTGCCCTTCGCCGCCGACAAGAGGCAGCCGAGGCCTTCATCGCGGCGGCCACGGAAGCGCCGACGGCGAGCAAGGCGCTGTCCACGGAGCTCGAGGCGGCCCTCCCGACGCCGGCCTGGAAGGCCCTGCGGCTCGCCATCCGGAAGTCGACCTACCCGGGCATCGAGGGCGAGCGGCAGCAGATGGTTCGCTTGTTCGAGCGGGTCGCGAAGTTCCCGCTCGATCCGGAACGGGCGGCGCGGCTCGCGGAGGTCCGGGAGCGCTGGGTCAAGGCGTTCGATCGCGAGACGGATCGCTTGGCGGAACTCGGCATCCAGCCCGAGCCGGCCCCGGACGGCACGACGATGTCTGCGGAGCGATTCCGCGTCGAACAGCAGTGGGTCATGTTCCGCCGCGATGCCGGGTCGGAAGAGGCCCGCGACGCGGTGGCCCGGCTGCTCACGCCGGAGGAGCGGCGGACCGTGCCCGGCTTGCCTCGCCACTGACCGCGAAGCGCCCCAGGAGCGAGCGGCGCCGCATCGCGGTCACGGCCAGCCCTGCCTCTTCCATCAATACGCGGGCCTCGTCCAACGTGAAGCCCTTCTCGACCGAGAGGATCGCGTCGTCGCGAAGGAAGGGCCGCATGCCGACCGTCGCCACGCGGATCGCGGCCCGGCTCCAAGTCGAGCGCAGCAGGTCGTTCCAGACCACGCAGCGCGGGGCCAGCCCGGCCATGGAGCGAAGGACGGTGACGATCTCCGGCTCGGTCAGGTGATGGAGGAACATCGCCGTGTGGGCGAGGTCGAAGCCGCCGGCGGCGACCTCGGCGGCCAGCCCGAGGCCGGGAGCGAGGGCGTCGCCTTCGACCACCCGGACGCGCGGGTGCCCGGCGGTGGCTTGCCGTCCGACCGCCAGGCAGGCCGGCATCTTGTCGAGACCGACGCACTCGATGGCGAGGCCGCGCTCCTGGGCCCAGCGGTCGACGGCGAGCGGGATGTCGGCGGCGCCGGTGGCCACGTCAAGCCAACGGAAGGGGCGGTCAGTCGGCCAGTCCGGGCGGCACCGCTCGAGGACCGCGAGCAGGGTCGAGGTCCCGCCCAGCCAGCGGTTCACCCGGCGGATGAAGTGGAACGACTCCTCGAGTCCATGTGCTCGGGGGTGGCGGGGCGGGGCACGGCGGGGGACGATACCCGCGATGCTGTGCCCCGCGCTCCTTGCCCTCGTCGCTTGCCTGACGCCGCCGCCCCAGCCGACGCCGACCGATGGCGCGAAGCCCGCGCCGCCGGTCGATCCTCAGTCGCTGCCATGGCCGGCCCGGCTCGGGCTGCGCGTGGCGATGGTCGAGTTGGCGGTGCCGGTCGCCAAGCAGGTGGTCCTCGTCCCCGACGCCGCGACGTGGCTTGACGAAGTGGGGCATTGGAGCGCGACCGCACGCTGGCCGGTCCTCATCGAAGACGACGTCCTGGCTCCGCTCTTCATCCGCGGCTTCAAGCCGGAGCGGGTCCTGCGGCGTCCGAGCGTCGGCACGCTGCCCGCCGACAAGGGCGAGCGCGAGAAGCTCCTCGCGGCGACCGCGGCTCGGGCGTGGCGCGACCCGAAGGCTCCGGCCGATGCCCCGACGCCTTCCCTCGACGACGCCCTCAAGGCGGCGGGGCTGGTGCCGCCCGCGGTGGTCGTCACCAGCGTCGACGACCCGGCCTGGCCCGCTGCGGTCGCCCTCGCTGCAGGCCGCGGCCTCCCGATCCGCTTCGTGGACGGCGACTTCGGCGCCCCCAACGACGTGCTCGACGCGGCCCGCTTCCATCAGCTCGACCAGGCCGTGCGCGGGGCCCTCGACTCGACCGGCTTGCCCTACGCATCGTTAGGCGACGCGGTCGACGCCATCGCCCTCTGCCGCACCGTGGCGGCCAAGGCCACGCCCGACCTGCCGCCGCAGGCCCGCGTCACGCTGCCGGCGAACGCCCCGATCAAGGCCACCGATCCGCTCGCCGTCGCCGATTGCCTCGGTCGCGATGGCGACGGCAAGCGCTACGCCGTGGTGGGCTGGATCCCCGGCCCGAGCCCCCGCGCCGCGTACATGGCCATGGCCTCGCTCTTCCTCCCCCGCGACGACTGGTGGTTCATCTCGGGCTACGCGACGAGCGAGCCGTGGAGCCGCTACGCCCCGGAGCCTGCGGCCGCCCTCCTCAAGAACGAGGGCTACCAGACCCGCACCTCGACCGATGCCCAAGCCTCGCTCGCCAACTGGCTGCGGCTCCTGATGGGCGGATTCTCCGCCGACATCATCGTGATGAACTCCTCCGGCGACCCCAACTGGTTCAGCCTCACCGGCAACGACCGCGGGCGCACCCAGGACGTCCCGTTCCTCGCCACGCCCGCTGCGCTCCACCTCATCCACTCCTGGTCCCTGACCCGGCCCACGGATGCCGGCTCGATCGGGGCCCGCCTCCTCGACCGCGGCGTCTACGCCTACGTGGGGTCGGTGCAGGAGCCGCTCCTGATGGCCTTCGTCCCGCCCCAGACATTGGCCCGCCGCGTGGCCAGCCTCGGGCCCTTCCTGGTCTCCTCGCGCTGGCTCGAAGGCAACCTCGACGTGCCGTGGCGGGTGACCGCGATCGGCGACCCGCTCATGCTCGTGCTGTCGCCGAGCCAGAAGAAGGACCGCCACGTCGCAGGCCTGCCCGAGGCCCGCGGCGCCGACGTGCGCGGCGAAGCCATGCAGCGGATGAAGGCCTTCGCCCAGTCGGGCGGCGCCGAAGACCTGAAGTTGGCTATGGCCGACCTCGTCGCCATCGGCGAGGACGAACTCGCGGCCGGACTCTGGCGGGCAGCGGAAGGGAAGGGCGGGGCGGCGGCGGTGGCTCGCCAGGCCTTGCCGGCCCTCTTCCGCACGCGATCCTTCGACGAGTTCATGCGGGCCTTCAAGTCCATTCCGCAGCCCACCTCGGACGAGGTCGACATGCTCTGGCACCTTGCCACGCCGCGCGTGGCGAGCCTCGACATCGACACCCTCGGCTACCTTCGGCGCCATCTGCGCAAGCCCGACATCGCCATCGACCTCGGACGGCTCCTGCCCGGGATCGACGCGGCGGCAGGTCGCCGAGCCAGCGATCGGATCGTCCAGGAGGAGATGGACCTCAGCGCCGACCAGTCGCTCCGCAGCCGATTGAGCGAGCTACTTCGACGGTGAGACGGCGGACTCGAAGCGCAAGGCCTCGAGCGGGGCGTCGCTCAGTTGAAGCAGCCCGGCCCGCGGATGGTCGAGGTCGATGGTGATCCAAAGGGCGCTCCCGATGAGGAGGCCAAGGGCCATGGTCATCGGCCCGCGTCGCTTGCCGCTCAGGCCGCAGCCGAATCCGATCACGGCCATAGCGACCAGCGAGCAGGCCACGAGGAGCCCCATGACGAGGTAGGGAAGGTGCTTCTGCCCGGCTGCCAGGCGCAGGCTGTGCAGATCGATGACGTCGTTGACCGCTGGCACCACCACGACCATCGCCGCTGGCTTGGCCGTCACGCCATCGGTGGTCGCCTTCCACATCGCGGCATGCAAGGCGGCGATCTTGGCGGCGGACGCCTCGGTCACTCCGCTGCGCAGTTCGGCGGTCATGGCGATGCGGTCCTTGGTGTAGGTCTCGATCGCGCCCTTGAGCCCCTCGCGAGCCGGGGCGTCGAGGAGGTCGGCCCGAAGGTAGGCGGTGCCGATCGCGTTGGCCTCGCGGACGATGAGATCCTGCCGCTCGAGGAAGCGGGCCCCGGCCGCAGCGAAGCTGAAGCCGAGCAGGAGCCCGAGCAGTCCGAGGGCGGCGCCTTGGATCGCCCCGACCTGGCCGGCGGCTTTCGGGTCGTTCTCGGCTGCGCTGCCGCGCCCGGCGCGGAAGCCGAGCTCGAGGGCGATGAAGAGGCCGCACAAGAGGGCGACCGCGGTGACAAGGTCGTCGAGGATCGCTTCCACCTTCAAGTCCTCGGGAAGGTCGTTGCCGCGACGTTCCGCCTTGCTATCGTACTCGCGTCGCCCATTGCCGGATGGCAAACCGCTGGCGCCCAGCGCGCCCCGCCGACGATGCCGGCCCTTGCGAGGAACCTTGCGATGAGGATCGTCCGCGTCACTCCGCCGCTCCTTGCGGCTGCCGTTTCCGTCGTCTTCCTGCCGCATGCCCGTCCGGCGCTGGCCGACGCCCTGGCGACCCCGCTGGCATCCACTCTGGCATCCCCGCTGGCATTCACGCTGGCGGCCCCGCTGCCAGCCGACGCCCCTCCGCCGGCGAGCGACAAGCCGGCCTTCAAGCCGGAGGAGCTCGAGCAGATGCTCGCTCCGATCGCCCTCTACCCCGACTCCCTCCTCACCCAGGTCCTGATGGCCTCGACCTATCCGATCGAGGTGGTCGAAGCCGATCGCTGGGCCAAGGCCCACCCCGACCTCAAGGGTGACGCCCTGGCCAAGGAGCTTGAGAAGCAGAGCTGGGATCCGAGCGTGCGATCCCTGGTCAACTTCCCGCAGGTGCTCTCGATGATGAGCGAGAACCTCAGCACCACGGTCAAGATCGGCGACGCCTTCATCGGCCAGCAGGCCGAGGTGATGGCCACGGTGCAGACGCTGCGCTCGAAGGCCGCGGCCCAGGGCAACCTGAAGTCGGGCCCCGAGCAGACCGTCACCACGCAGACCACAGGCGGCACGCAGGTCATCGTCGTCGAGTCGAAGTCGCCCGACGTGATCTACGTGCCGCAGTACAACCCGGTCGTCGTCTACGGCACCTGGCCCTATCCGGCCTATCCGCCCTACCCGTACTACCCGCCGGGCTACGTGGCGAGCAACGTGATCTCCTTCGGCGTGGGCGTGGCCTGCGGCGTGGCCTGGGGCTATGCCTGGGGCCACTGCAACTGGGGCCACAGCAACGTCGACATCAACATCAACCAGAACATCAACCGCAACACCAACATCAACCGGGCCAACTTCGAGCGGAATGTCCAGGGTGGCCAAGGAGGCCGCGGGACCTGGCAGCACGACCCGGCCCACCGGCAAGGGGCCGCCTACCGCAACACCGAGTCGGCCCAGCGGGTCGGGGCGGGGACGGCCAACAACCGCGCCGCCGAGGCTCGTTCGGATTTCCGAGGCAAGGCCGATGCGGGCCGAAGCGACCTGAACCGCGGTGCGGCCGACTCCTTCAAGGGGAACAACCCGGGGGCGCGGCCGACGCCGAGCGCTGGCAATCGGGCCACGGAGGGCGGCGGGGCCGGATCCCGCGATCGCCCGGCGACGACCGGTGGCAAGGCCAGTGCGTTCGAAGGATCGAATCGCGGCGGGCAGTCGACGCGCGAGGCGAGCAACCGCGGAGCGTCGAGCCGCACGGCGTCTCCGTCGCGCTCGGCAGCGCCGGCCCGTTCGAGCGGCGGCGGGGCGGCACGCTCCGGTGGCGGAGCCCGCGGTGGCGGCGGTGGCCGTCGCTGAGCGCGTCCTTCCTCCTCCTCTTGCGTCCGATTTCTGACTGACGAGACCAGAGCACGCACCATGAACCTCTCCTCGATCTCCACGCGACTCGGCCGGGCCTGCGCCGCCGGAGCGATCGTCCTCGCGGCCGCCGCCTCGCTGACCCTCACTGGTTGCTCCACGCCGCCGCAGACCTACAGCACGCCTGACGCCGCCGTCGACTCCCTCATCGGCGCCCTCCGCACCGACAACACCGCCGAGCTCAAGAAGATCCTCGGCTCCGATTCGACCGAGGCCCTGAACTCCGGCGATGCGGTCGACGACGCCAATCGCCGGGCCGACTTCCTCCGCCTCTACGACGAGCAACATGGCCTCGCCAAGAGCGACGACGGCTCGATGACCCTCGAGGTCGGCGCCACCCGCTGGCCGATGCCCTTCCCGCTCGTCGAGGGCGACGTGAACGGCAAGAAGGGCTGGTACTTCGACACCGACGCCGGCCTCGACGAGATGCTCTCGCGGCGGATCGGCCGGAACGAGCTCGACACCATCCAGGTCTGCCTGGCCATCGCCGACGCGGAGCGCGAGTACGCAAGCCGCGACTTCACCGGCGACGGCTGGCGGGAGTACGCCCGGAAGTTCCGTAGCGACCCCGGCAAGCGGAACGGCCTCTGGTGGCCTGCCGAGCCGGGCCAGCCGGAGAGTCCGCTCGGCGAACTCGTCGCCTACGCCACCGACGAGGGCTACTCCACCTCCGCCAAAGGACGGCAGCCCTTCCACGGCTACTACTACAAGATCCTCACCGCCCAAGGCCCTGCTGCCCCGGGTGGGGCCCTCGACTTCGTCGTCCAAGGCCACATGATCGGCGGCTTCGCGGTGATCGCCTGGCCCGCCGAGTACGCCCGCTCCGGCCTCAAGTCATTCCTCGTGAGCCACCACGGTACGGTCTACGAGCGCGACCTCGGCGACGACACCGCCAGCATCGCCCGGTCGATGGCGACCTTCGATCCGACCGAGGGGTGGGTGCCGGTCGGCTATCTCGTCCCGTGACCGGGAGGAGGGTTCGACGTTTGGCCGAGTCCGTGACGTTGGCCCGGGTCCTCCTCATCGCTCCCGGTGTGGGGGCCATCGCCACGGTCGCAGTGTCGTGGTGCTTGGCTGCGATGGTCGCCATTCCCGGCTCACCGCTCGGATTGCAGGCTGCCGGATTCGACGTGGGCAGTGCGTCGGTCGCGCTCGCGGCACCTGTTGCGGAGGTCGTCGATCACCTCCAGGTGGTGACGGCAGTGCGGCGAGGCACCGTCGCTGCCGCCGTCTATCCCGTGGTCCATGGGACCAACTACGGATCTGTCGACGAATTGCTCGGATCGACACCGCTGCTCCGTCGGGTCAAGGTCGGCCCGGATGGCCTCGCTCAGGATGCATCGAGCTGCTTTGTCTATCGTGGCGACGGCTGGCCCTTCGTCGCGATGTGCTGGACCGCCGATGGCGCATGGCCGGAACTGACGGTCCAAGGCGGGTTTCCCCTTCAGGCGGACTCCCCTGGCGTGATGACGAGCAACGGCTTCGACGATCGACAGGTGCTTCCGCTGACGCCGCTCTGGCCCGGCTTCATAGCGAACACGTTGTTCTTCGCGGCGGTTTGGTCCGCACTCTGGTCGATACCGCGGGTGACGCTGGCAGCTCGGCGCCGTTGGCGAATCCGCTCGGGCCGTTGTCTCGCCTGCGGCCAGATGAGTCATCCGACCCAAGCTCGCTGCCCCGAGTGCGGTGAGGTTCGAAGACAGCCCAGCGAATCGCTGCTGCCGAGACTCTCGTGCGCGGAAGCCTGATCGGCCGCTAGCCGCCCGCCCTCGCCGGCTCAGCCTGCTCCGGCTTGGCCCGGGCATCGAGGATGCCTCGGGCCGCCTTGCGGGCTGCTTCGACCGCGGTGGACTCGTCCTTGGCGAGCGAGGCGTCGAAACGCTCGCCGCAGGCAGCCTTCAGCTCCTGGGCGATGGCGAAGGCGACCGCGACGCTGCCGCGGAAGGTGGGGTGTAGCTCGTCGGACTGGATGAGTCGCCCCTTGCCTGGCTCGAAGCGCTGGCCGCCGACTTCGATCGTCTTGCCGGCATTGAGGTCGTCGACCGTCGCGGCGAGAGGGAAGACGAGGACCTGCTCGCGGCCCTTGGCCCAGGCCCGGATCCGCTCGTTGGCCTTGGCCAGCGTCTCGGCCTTCGGCATCTGCGTGCTCGAGATCATCTTGCCGACGGCCCGGTGCATGTCGGGGATGTCGCCCACGATGATCGGGGTGCCGGCGGGGAAGCGGTCCAGTTCGGCCAGCCCGAGCTCGAGCTTGTCGAGGCGGGCCGCCTCGCTTCGCAGCGGACCGCCGCGGCCGTCGTCGGCGCCGTAGACGTACCAGAAGAGGAAGTCGGTGGCGACCACAAGCGTCGCGTCGTGGCCGAGGGCCTTGTCGACTTCCTTCCGGCCGGTGCCGCCCGGATCCATGAAGAAGAAGCTCGAGCCGAGGTCGTAGGTCGCGATCGGCTTGGCGACGACGCCTTCGAACGACGCTGCCAGGGGCACGGGCACGAGGGGCAGCTTCTCCTCCGGGTCCTTGGCGACGACGCCGAAGCCGGCGGTCGCGCTGGCGCCGATGAAGGCGACGCGGGTGAGGACCGACGCTGGCTTCGTGGCCTTGGTGGCCGTCTCGTTCGGTGTGGCCGCGGTCGGACCATGGGCCGGTCCCTTCGCTGGCGGCGGAGCGAATCCGAAGAGGAGAGCCAGACCGAGGATCGCAAGGCGTCGCATGGCGTGAGAGCGTACCCGTGCCCCCCGCGAGGACGAAGCCCCGGCCATCATTTCGGCGCGAGCACCTTGAGCCCGAGGGCCCCAGCCACGATCAGGAGGAGGCAGAGGAGACGCAGCGTGGTGGCCGGTTCCCCGAGGACGAGCATGCCGAAGAGGGCCGTGCCCACCGTGCCGATCCCCACCCAGACCGCGTAGGCCGTTCCAATCGGCAGGTCACGGGCGGCGACGCCCAAGAGGAACATGCTGGCCACGATCGCCGCCACGGTGCCGACCGAGGGCCAGAACCGGGTGAAGCCGTCGGTGTACTTGAGGCCCACCGCCCAGGCGCATTCGAACAGCCCGGCCACGACGAGGATGAACCATGCCATGCGTCCGGTTCCTCCCGAGGGCGTGGGCATGCCGGCGGTCAGTGCGAGCTAGCCATGGCCGGGGCGAGGCCGAGGGCCTTGGCCATCGACGAGCCAAGGTCGGCCGGGCTTTCGGCGACGGTGATGCCAGAGCGGCGAAGGGCGTCCATCTTGGCCTGCGCCGTATCGTCGGCGCCGCCGATGATCGCTCCGGCGTGGCCCATCCGCTTGCCCGGCGGGGCGGTGCGTCCGGCGATGAAGCTGACCACCGGCTTCTTCATGTGGGCCTTGATCCACTCGCCGGCCATGGTCTCGTCGCTGCCGCCAATCTCGCCGATCATCACCACGCCGTCGGTGGCTGGGTCGTTGTTGAAGAGTTCGAGGGCCTCGATGAAGTTGAGGCCCTTCATCGGATCGCCGCCGATACCGACGCAAGTGGTCTGCCCGATGCCGCGGGCCGAGCACTGCCACACCGCTTCGTAGGTCAGCGTGCCGGAGCGGCTGATGATGCCGACCGCCTTGCCGGTCGCGGCGTCCTTCTTATGGGTGTGGATGTAGCCGGGCATGATCCCGATCTTGCATCCGCCGCTGAACTTGGCGGTCGAGCCCTCGCCGCTCACCCGCCAGCCCGGCGTGATGATGCCGGGGCAATTGGGTCCGATGAGGGTCGAGTTCGGATAGTCGCGGAGGACGGCCCGGGTGCGGACCATGTCCTGCACCGCGATGCCTTCGGTGATGGCGCAGATGACCTTGATGCCGGCCGCGGCGGCCTCGAGGATCGAGTCGGCGGCGAAGGGCGGGGGGACGAAGATCATCGTTGCGGTCGCCCCGGTGCTGGCGACGGCGTCGGCGACCGTGTCGAAGATCGGCAGGCCGTTCGGATCCTTCTGGCCACCCTTCCCTGGGGTGACCCCGCCCACCATCTTGGTGCCGTAGTCGAGGCACCCCTTGGTGTGGAACGCGCCCGCGGATCCGGTGATGCCCTGGCAAAGGACCTTGGTGTTGCCGTCGACGAGAATGGCCATAGAGGGGAACAGTCTACGGGAAACGCCCCGGCCCGGCACGCAGTCGGCCGCAGCGGATGCAGCCGCCGCCGGGCGGCCGCTGGCATGGCTTCCGGACCTCTTCCAACCCCTACAATCGCCGCCATGGCAGCGAAGACAGCGACCAAGGACGCGCCCTCCCGCGCGGCGAAGACCCCGCTCACCTACGCCCAAGCGGGCGTCGACATCGAGGCCGGCGACGAGGTCGTGGACCGCATCAAGCCCATCCTCCGCCGGACCTACGGGCCGCGGGTGATCGGCAAGCACGGCGCCTTCGCCGGCATGTTCCGCCTCGACTACAACGAGCGGCTCTTCAAGAAGAACTACAAGGAGCCGGTCCTCGTCGCCTGCACCGACGGGGTCGGCACCAAGGTCAAGATCGCCGCCGACTTCAAGATCTACGACACAGTGGGCATCGACTGCGTGGCGATGAACGTCAACGACCTCATCGTGCAGGGGGCCGAGCCGCTCATCTTCCTCGACTACCTCGGACTCTCGAAGCTCGAGCCGACGGCGACGACGGCCATGATCGACGGCGTGGCCAAGGGCTGCGAGATCGCCGGCTGCGCCTTGATCGGCGGCGAGTGCGCCGAGATGCCCGACATCTACGCCCCCGGCGACTTCGACATCGCCGGCTTCGCGGTCGGCGTGGTCGAGCTCGACCGGGCCATGGACCCGCTGCGGGTCAAGAAGGGCGACGTCATCATCGGCCTCGCCTCGAGCGGCGTGCACTCGAACGGCTACACCTTGGTGCGGAAGGTGATCGAGCGGGCCAAGCTCGACTACACCAAGGCCTATCTCGAGCTGCAGGCGACGACCAAGCGGAAGGATCCGCTGCCCGAGCGGCGCCTGGTCGACATCCTGCTCGAGCCGACCCGCATCTACGCCAAGCCGATCGTCAAGCTGTTGGCGAGCTATCGCAAGAAGAAGGTCGTCTCCGGCATGGCCCACATCACCGGCGGCGGCCTCCCCGGCAACGTCTGCCGGGCCCTGCCCGACGACGTCGACGCGGTCATCGACACCACGAGCTGGAAGCCGCCGGCCATCTTCGGCTTCCTCCAACAGCACGGAGCGGTCGAGACGCAGGAGATGTTCCGCGTCTTCAACATGGGGATCGGCTACGTCCTGATCGTCCGTCCGACCTTCGCCGACGCGGTCATCGAGAAGCTCCGCAAGTACGGCGAGAAGCCCACGGTGATCGGCGAGATCGCCAAGGGCAAGGGCGAGGTGCAGTTGGCGGGGGTGTGACCGGGCGGCGGAGAGCGCCGACGGCCGCGTTCCGCATCGGGTCAGGCTGGCTTGGGTGGTGACAGGGCCTCGACATCCGCCAGGTCCTTGGCCCGGCCGGCGGCTCGCTTGTTGGCGAGAAGGTCCTCCCGGCCGATCACGCGCACCGGGACGCCGTCAAGGTCGCACCGCAGGCCTCGCCCGAAGCAGGTGGGGAAGTCCACGCCGGTCGCGGTGGTGATGATCCCGATGCGGAGGGGCGGGACGCCCATGCGGACGACCTTTCCCGGTTGGCGGAAGAGATCCGCGTTCACGGCGGGCATGTCGAATCCGAACCGGCGGACCGCCTCCGCCGTCCGCTCGGCGTTCGATGCGTCGATCGCGATCCAGAGGTCGAGGTCGCCCGTGGAACGAGGGTGACCATGGACGGCCATCGCGTAGCCGCCGACGAGCAGGTACTCAACTCCCGTGGAGTTCAGCAACCTCAAGAACTCTCTGAAGTCTTCGGCGAGGGAGATCGTTCCCATAGAAGGTCCGTCGAAGCTGTTCGAGCGCTGCGAGGCGTTCCGCGATGGACTTCGTGAGCCAGTAGCGCTGATCGCTAGCGGTGTCGTCCATCGACTCCACGGTGAAGGAGCGGCGGTCGACGCCAGCGATGTCGGACTGCTCGCTTGCCACACGCGGATCCTACCAGAGCTCGATCCGCCGCCTCCGGAAGCGAAACAGTCGGGGCCAGCTCCAACAGGCCGCTCGTCGCGCCCGAGCCCGGCGGCCCTTAGCGCGGCCGGGCCTCGCCCAGGAGCTCGGCGAGCCGCTCGTCCGAGGGGGCGACCCACAGCGGTTCCTTGAGCCGCAAGGCGACGCCCTTGTGCACGACGTCCGGGCTGCCCACCACGAAGCGGAGGTCGCCGGACTCGACCGGATAGCCGACGGGGAGCGGGTGCTTGGGCCTCTCGGCCGCATTGAGCGGGGCCAGGCGCTCGACATCGACGAGCATGGTGTAGGCCTGCGGCGTCTCGGTGCGCGAGACGTCGCAGCGGCGGGCGAGTCGCCTGGGCAGGAGCGTGCCCTCCACTTCTTGCCAGCTCTCGACCGTCCAACCCATCGGCACCGAGGGGTGGTCGGCTCCCTTCCACGGCATGGTGGTCGGCTCCCTTCCACGGCATGTCGAGCGACCATCCCACCAGGCGCGGCGGATCGGCGAGGTCGACGACGACCTCGCGCGGCCAAGCCTTGCCGCGCGGATTGCCCTTGGCGGCCTGTTCGTCGAGCATCCGTTCCTCGTCGGCCAAGGTGAACCGGTAGGTGACCACGGTTCCCGCCTTGTTGAGGCTGATCGGGCGGCTGGCTCGCAGGATCTCGGGCAGCGAGCGGGGTTGTTCGAGGGGTTGGAAGTTGTCGACTTGGAAGACGATCGAGAGCGGGAAGTAGGCGTTGGTCGGGGCGCCGCGCTGGGTGTAGCACTCCCGCTCCAACAGGTTCAGCGAGTAGGTGTTGCCTTCGAAGTAGACCTGGAGCCCGCCCTGCAAGCGCTGGCTCATGGCGACATAGTCCTCGCCCCAGAGCCGCACGAAGAAGTACTCCTCTATGCCCGGCGGGTCCTTCTCGACGACCGGGGCCGCCTCGCCTTCCTTCTGCGACCAGAGCCGCATCCGCACCTGGGCCTCGAGGGCCCGTCCGCGCGGCAGGCCCCGTTCGAGGACCGCGGCGAGCTGTTCGATCTCCGTCCGCTCGACCGCCGGCGGGTCGGCCGGCGGATCGTTGGCCGCGAGGGCAAGGCTCACCAGGATCGCGTGCAGCATCACTTGGCACCTCCCTCGGTCTCGGACGCTCCGCCAGTTGGCTGCTCGTTCGCCCGGCGGGCCTCCTCGGCAGCGAAGCTGCGGGCCCTCTGAACCCAACCTGGCATGCGGGCGCCCTCTTCGGGGCTCACGATGGCCCGCAACGCTTCGGCGAGGAGCGGCGACTGGACCGTGGCGAGGACGCGCTCCCGGGTGGCTCGATCGAGTGTCGTCTGTCGCTCCAGGGCCTGCATCAGGGCGGGGGTCGGTTCGGTGCTGTAGGGGTGGACCCCCTTGGCCCGGGCCGCATCGACCCACGCTTGATAGGCAGCCAACGTGGCCTCCATGCGGCTGACCTGGTCGGCTAACGATTGGTCGACGACGGCTCGCATCGCGGCGAGCTCGGCCTCCGATGCCCCCAGGACGGTTGCCGCATCGGCGATGGCCATGGCCCAGGAGACGACCACCGTGGCCCGTGACGCGGTGGCCTCGAGGTGGCGAAGCCGCCAACGGCTCGCTGCGTAGGGGTCCACGGCGTCGGGACTGATGCCAGCCGTGAGATAGCTGGCGATGGCCACCCCGAGCGAATCGTTGGCCTTGGCCCACATGGTCTGGTCGGCGCGGACGACCTTGGTCAACTCCCCGAAGTCGGCCGGCTCGGGATCGGGTCCGCCCCACAGGATGCGGGGGGCGATGAGCGAACGGCCGCTGGCCTCGACCACGCGGCGGCCGAGGACCTCGCCGGTGGCGCGGTAGCTGGCCACCGCGGCGTCGAAAGCCGCCTTCGCCGCTGTGTCCTTGGCCGCCCGGCTCGCCGCGTCGGCGATGCCGCGATCGACGCGGAGGGCGAGCTGATAGTCGGCCAGCGTGTCGTATCCCGGGTCGCCGTCGCGGTGGTAGCCGCTCAAGGCGCTCATGTATTTCCGCGAGGCGAGCCGGCGGTAGAGGTCGGCGGCGATCTGCTCCTCGGTCATGGCGGCCGTGGCCCCCGACTGGGCCAGCTCGCGCACCGCGGCGTCGGTCGCTTCGGCGGTGGCCTTGCTGGCGGCAGCGGCGATCGCGGCCAGTTGGGGCGGCGAGAGCGGCGGGTAGCGCACGTCGCCGTTCTCCTCGAGGTACATGGCGTCGAGGGCGGCCTTCTCGGCCCGGCCCGCAGCCTCGGCGTAGGCGCTGAACACCGCGGCCAGGACCGGCTCGGTGAGCGGCCGCTCGAGGCCGTCGAGCGCCGCCAACAGCTCGTCGCGGGTGAGGAGCGAATCGGCGAAGAACCGCCGGGACATGCCGGGCCGGTCCGTGGCCTTGATCTCCTGTTGGACCGTCTGCGGCGCAGCCGGGGTCGGAGCGGTGCAGAGCAGGCACGAAGCGACCATCAGCGAGGCCAGCGGGCGGACCATGGCACCTCCTTCGACGCGGCAAGGTTAACCGCTGGCAGGTCCATGATGAATGGCGAATGAGGGACTTCTCACCGTTTGCCAGCGCCATCCTGCGGACGCCCGGATCGCGTCTCGGAAGGAGTCGTGTCGGGCCAACCGGGCGGTTGTCCGCATCCGGCCCGGGGACCCCACGTAGGCTCCGAAGCGTGGGCCTCGCCGCGGAGCGTCCGTCGCCGTCGTCCCACGACGCCAACCAAGGAGGACACCATGCTTCGATGGGCTCTTGCGTTCCTCGTCTTCGCCCTGATCGCGGCCCTCTTCGGGTTCACGGGCATCGCCGGCGAGTCGATGTTCATCGCCCGCGTCCTCTTCCTCGTCTTCCTCGTCCTCTTCGTGGCTGGCCTGCTCTTCAGCCTGCTCACGGGCAAGCGACCGGCTGCGATGTAGCGGCCACCCGCCGGTAGAGGATCGCCCGCGGGAAGTACTCCGCCTCGAACAGGCGGGCCACCGGGGAGGTCCCGGGCGACGGCTGGTCTGGCAGGCCGTAGAGCGACTCCGCGGCTCCTAACACGAGGACGCCGCCGGGGACAAGCAGCTCGGCCATGGCCCGCACCACCGTCGCCCGGGTCGCATCGTCGAAGTAGATGAGGACGTTGCGGCACAGGACGAGGTCGAAGCTGCCGAGGGCGAGGGGGCGCTCGATCAGGTTGAGCTGCCGGAAGCGGACCAGGGAGCGGAGGACATCGGAGACCGTGGCCTCGCCGCCGGGGGCAGGGCGGGCGAAGTGCCGGCCCGATCGCTCGGCCGAGACGCCGCGAGCCAGCTCCTTGGCCGTGTATCGCCCGGCCTGGGCCGTGGCCAAGGCGTGCTCGGAGATGTCGGTACCGAGGACGGACACCACGTCGGCGCCGCGCCATCGTGGCGGCAGGCACTCCGCGGCAAGCATGGCGATCGACCACGCCTCCTGGCCGGTCGAGGTGGCCGCCGACCAGATGCGGAACGGCCGGCCGCGGGCCGCGATGGCTTGCTCGGTGAGGGCCGGGGCCAGCACCTGGCTGCCGATCGCCGCGTAGACCTCGGGGTCGCGGAAGAAGCTCGTCTCGTGGATGGTGACGGCGTCGATGAAGTCGACCCGCAGCGGGCTGGCGGGGCCCGTCGCGCGCAGCCGCTGCAGCAGCTCGTCGAAGCTGGCCAGCCCGTTGGCCTTGGCCAGCGGCTCCAGCTTGTGCTGCAGGAGATAGGCCTTGTCGCTCCCCAACGCGATGCCCGTCGTGTCGTGCACGAGATCGGCGAAGGCGGCGAAGGTGGCGGGGGAGAGCTGCACGTCGGTTAGATGGTCCGGATGGCGGCCCGAATGGCGGCGGCCATGGCGGGCAGGGGGACGACCTCGTCGGCCACGCCGGCCTCGACGGCGCTGCCGGGCATGCCCCAGACCACCGAGGTCGCCTCGTCCTGCACGATCACGTAGCCGCCGGCCCGGCGGATGGCCCCGGCACCGGCGGCGCCGTCGCGGCCCATCCCGGTCAGGATCACGGCGAGGAGCGAGCCGCCGAAGGTCGCGGCCGCGGCGCGGAAGAGGACATCGACCGAGGGTCGGCAGCCGTTCTCGGGCGGCTGGTCGTTGAGCCCGAGGCGCGGAGCTTCCGCCGTGCCGGTCATGCCGTCGCCCGCCTCGATCACCCGGGCCTTGGCCTCGCGGGCCAGGGTCGAGGCCAGCGAGGCGGTGAACCCGACCGGCATGTGCTGGGTGAGGAGGATCGGCAAGCGGGTGGCGGCGCAGAGCGGCGGCAAGAGCGTGCAGAGGGCCCGCGGCCCGCCGGTCGAGGCCCCGATCACGATGCAGCGCGTGCCGCGGGCGGGAAGCGCCGGCCGCCGCTGCGGAACGGCGGGCGGCGGGGCCGCGGGGCGCGGGGCGCGGCGGGCGAAGGCCAGGATCCGCGGAGCGATCTCCTGGCGGAGTCGGGCGATGGCCTCGGCGGGACTCGCTTCCGAAGGCTTGGCCACCACGTCGAAGGCCCCCGCGGCCAAGGCCCGCATGGAGATCTCTGTCCCTTGCCGGGTGTGGGCGCTCACCATCAGGACGCCGATGGCCGCGCAGCGGGGATCCTCGGCACCCAGCTGTTGGATCTCGAGCAGGGCCTGGTTCCCGTCCATCCCCGGCATCTCGACGTCGAGCGTCACCACGTCGGGCGGCGTGGCCCGGATGAAGTCGAGGGCCTTCTGGCCGCTGTACACCGAGCCCACGACCTCGATGTCGGGCTCGCTGGCCAAGGCCTCCTCCAGCATGGAGCGGAAGAGGCGGGAGTCGTCGACGATGAGGACGCGGACGCGGTCAGGCATCGCTGCGGGCCTGGTCGGCCTCCGAGCCGGTGCGGAAGTGCGAGACGTTGCGGAGGAGATCGCCCGAGATCTCACGGAGCCGCCGCGCCGACTCGTTCACCTTGGCCGCGCTCTGCGAGCTCTGCCGGGTGGCCTCCGAGACGCCGTGGATGTTGGGCGAGATGCTGCGGGCGGCGGCGGCCGCCTCCGAGGCGTTGCGGGAGACGTCGATGGCGGCCTGCGACATCTGCGAGGTGTTGGACGAGACGTCGGTGGCCCCCTTGGCCACCTCGGCGATGGAGCGGGCGATGTCCTCCACGCCCCGGCGGGCGCTGGCCACGTCGCTCGAGATGTGGTTGGCGGTCTGCGTCTCGGCCTGCACCGAGTCGGAGATGCGGGCCACGGCCACCGAGAGCTGGCCGATGAACTCGGCCACGTTCTCGATCACCCGCACCGCCTCGCCGGTCGAGGCCTGCACCGACTCGATCTTGGTGGCGATGTCGCCGGCCGAGTGGCCCGACTGGTTGGCCAGCTCCTTGATCTCGCCGGCCACGACCGCGAATCCGCGGCCCGCCTCGCCCGCCGAGGTGGCCTCGATGGTGGCGTTGATGGCTAGCAGGTTGGTCTGCAGGGCGATCGACTTGATGACGTCAGTCACCTTGTTGATGTCGTCGGCGGCGGCGTTGAGCTGGTGCATGGCCTTGGTCGCCACCGTGGCCAGCTCGCGGGCCTCCTGGCCCATGCGCGACCCGCTGCGGGCCTCGTCGGCCACGCTCTTGAGGGCGGTGGTGATCTTCTCCATCGCGTCGGCCACGGCGCCCACGTTCCGGCTGGTCGTCGCGGCACTCGAGGAGATGCTGCCCACGTTCACCGAGAGCTCCTCGGTGGCCGACGAGATGCTCGCGATGTTCACCGACATCTGCTCGGCGGCGGCGGCCATGCCCGAGACGTTGGTCGACATCTGCTCGGTGGCCGCGGCAACCGACTCGGCCTGGGTGGCCATCTCCTGGCTCTGGGAGAGCAAGTCATGCGAGACGTTCGACAGCTCGAGGGCAGATGCGTCGACCGTGTTCGCCAACGACCTGGTCCGGGAGACGCTCTTCTGGAGCCGGGTGGACATCTGGTCCGTGGCTGCGGCCAGGCGTCCGATCTCGTCGGCCTGCTCCAAGCCCATGCGCCGTGTGAGGTCGCCCTCGGCGATGGCCTCGAGGACGGACACGCCACGGGCCACGGGACGGGTGATCGAACGGATCACGCCGAACGCGAGGAGCAGGGAGACGACGGCGCCGACGATGGCCGTGGCGATGATGGTGATGCGACTGCTGGCGACCGAAGCCTCGACGGTGGCCTGGGCCTTGTCGAGCTCGCCGGACAGGGCGGTGGACAGTGCGACGAGGTTGGCGTCGCAGCGGCTGCCGATCTCCACGCTTCGCGTCGCGGAGAGGGTCCGGGCGGATTCGTTCGAGTTCTTCGCGCTGTACTCGAGCACCTTCGCAAAGAGGGCCTTGGCCCCGTCGAGTCCGGCGATGGCGGCGAGGCCGCGCGAGCGATCCTGTTCGGACAGCTGCGAGCTGAATCGGCGCAGGGCGTCCTGGAGCTGTGCGAAGTCCTGGCGGGCCGCAGCCTCCAGTCGGTTCATCGCCTTGTCGTCTTGGGCCTTGAGGTGCTCGGCGAGGTGGAAGAGCCAGCTGTACAGGTACCGGAGCGGCTCGCGGGCCGCGGCGGCCGTGGCCCCCTCGCCGGTGGCCGGCAGGGTCCCGACGAAGTCCAGGAAGTCCTGCTCGCGCTGGGTGAGCTCGCCAAACAGGATCGCGTCCGCCTGGGCCTCGGACTTGGCGATCGCCAGCTTGAGCACCTCGTCTTGGTTGCGGCGGAGCTCCTCCAGGTCGCGGTCGATGTCGGCGAGCGACTTGCTCTCGCTGCTCATGTCCGGGGCGAGAGCCAGGAGCTCGGTCAACTGGCTACGCAGCGTGCCGACTTGCCGCAGCGACTCGCGGGCTGCGTTGGCGAAGGGGAGGGCGTCCTCGGTCGTGTCGGCGAGGATGGCGTTCTTCTCGGCGCGGATCGCGACGAGCAACTCGACTCGGAGTTCGTCCGAGACGGTCAAGGCCCGACTCTCCACGTCCAGGATCCGGCTGAACGTGTCGTTGAGGCGAGCCAATTGCGTCGTGCCGACGATGGCGATGGCGATCGCCGTGGCCAGCATCACGGCGACGAGGATTGCCATCTTGATGCCGATTCCCAGGTTCTTCACGGGGTGGTCTCCCGAACGGTGTGGTCAGGTGGGCGCTGGGCGGCAGCGGGTCGGGCCGCCGCGGCGAAGCGGGTTTGGACGAAGGAGGCGACGGCGGAGAGGTCGAGGATGGTCATCAGCTCGCCGTCGAGCCGGCAGACGTGGGGGAAGAGTCCCGTCGAGCTGTCGAGATCGCCGCCTGCCGGCGGCGCCTCGATCTGGCTGGAGCGGACATGGACGATATCGCCGCCGTGTTCGACCACGAGGCCGAGGTCGGCGGCGACCGCGTGCTTCAGTACCACCAAGCGCGACTCCGCATCGAGCGGAGCCCACGGCTGGCCCACCAAGGCCCGCATGTCGAGGGCGAGGTAGATGTGGCTGCGGAGGTTGACCAGTCCGCGGATGGCGGGCGGGGCCTGCGGCACGGCGGTGACCGGCGGGCAGGGGGCGACCTCCTGGACTTGAAGGAGGTCGGCCCCGAAGAGGAGGCCGCCGGCGCGGAAGGCGTAGAAGGCGCGGTCGGGCCGGTTGGCCAGGGCGTCGGAAGCGAGCGGCTTCATCGGCTGGCCTCCCCCGGCCGCATGGCCCGCCGCTGGTCCAACAGCTGGCGGACGTGGGCGATCAGGCTGTCGCGGTCGAGCTTGGGCTCGAAGCCGTCGAAGCCGGCGGCCTTGGCCTTGGCCCGGACCTCCGGGTTGTCGAGGGTGGTGAGGGCCAGGAGCGGCAGGTCGGCGTGGCGGGCGTCGTCCCGCACCCGCTTGGCGAAGTCGAGTCCGTTCAGGACCGGCATCTCGATGTCGGAGACGACCAGCTCGAAGTCGCCCGCCGCGAGGGCGTCGAGCCCTTCGGCCCCGTTCCCGGCCACGGTGACGGTGAAGCCCGCCGCCTGCAGGTGGCCGGCGATGAGCCGTTGGAAGAACTGGGTGTCCTCGACCACCAGGATGCGGGTGGCGCCGGCGGGCAGGGCGGGCACGCTGGCCTCGGGCAGGAGGTGGTGGGCGTCGCGCACGCCTAACCACAGCTCGGCGATGCGGGGGAGGTCGAGGAAGACCGCGAGCTGGTCGCGCACCGTGGCCGAGCCCAGCACGCCGTCCACGCGGTAGGCCTTGGTGTCGAGCTCGTAGCGGGCGTTGACGGTGTCGACGATCTGCGAGGCGAGGACGCCGATCGGGGCCCGAGATCCGCGGGGCAGGATGAGGAAGGCCGCGGCGCCGGGCAGGGCGGGGGAGACGTCGAAGAGGTGCTCGAGCCGGATGGCGTTGCAGGTCTCGTCGCCGTCGATGCGGACCAGCTCTCGGCCTCCGACCCGCTCGAAGCGCCCGGCCGGGACCATCACCACCCGCCGCACGTCGGCCAAGGGGATGGCAAACAGCTCCTGCGGACCGGAGCGGAAGAGGAGGAGCGGCGTAGCGGTCTCCTCCTCGGCCGCCGCGGCAGGCAGGGCGGCTACGGCCTTGCGGTGGAGGATGCCGGCCTGGCGGGCGATCCCCTCGGCGCTCAGGATGAGCCCGACCTGGCCGTCGGCCAGGATGGTGGTCGAGGAGTAGATGCCGAAGGGCCGCAGCAGCGGGTGGAGCGGCTTGACCACGATCTCCTCGCTCCACAGGAGGTCGTCGACCACCAAGCCGAAGCGATGCGAGCCGACCCGCAGGACGGCCACGTAGGCGGCGGGGTCGGGCGGGGCGTCGCCGCCGGCCTCGAGCAGGTCGGCGAGGCGCACCACCGGCAGCAGCTCGTCGCGGAGCCGGAGGATCTCCTGGTCCTGGGCGGCATCGATCCGCATGGCCGGATCATTGGGGTTGCAGCGGACGACCTCGCACAGCTCGCGGCGCGGGATGGTGAACTGTTGGCCGCGGCAGCGGACGAGCTGGCCCGGCATGATGGCCAGGGTGAGCGGGAGGCGCAGCGAGAAGACCGAGCCTTGGCCGGGTGTGGAGTCGATCTCGACCGTCCCGCCGGCTTGGTCGACGTTGGTCTTCACCACGTCCATGCCCACGCCGCGGCCGCTGACGTCGGTGATCTGGGCGGCGGTCGAGAACCCGGAAAGGAGGATGAGGTCGAAGACCTGCCGTTCCTCGAGGGCATCGAGCTCGGCTTGGGTGCGGAGCCCTTGGCTCACCGCCTTCCGCTTGATGGCCGCGGCGTCGATGCCCTTCCCGTCGTCGCGCACCTCGATCACGATCTGGCCCCGCTCCTGGCGGGCCGAGAGGCGGATCGTCCCGCCCGAGGGCTTGCCCCGGGAAAGGCGCACGTCGGGGGCCTCGATGCCGTGGTCGCAGCAGTTGCGGACGAGGTGGGTGAGCGGATCGGAGAGGAGTTCGAGCACCGTCTTGTCGAGCTCGACGTCGGCTCCGCTGATCTCGACCTCGATCTCCTTCGAGAGTTGGCGGGCCAGGTCGCGGACCAGGCGCGGGAAGCGGTCAAACAATTGGGCGACCGGCTGCATCCGCATGCGGAGGGCGGCGCCCTGCAATTCGTTGGTCACCGCGTCGAGCCGCCGCAGGAGCTGGCGGCGGTTGACGTCGGTGCCCGAGCTTCCGGAGCGGGCCGCCCCGAGCGACTGGTTGCGCACCAGGGCCAGCTCGCCGGCCAGCTCGAGCACGCGGTCGATGATGGGGATCGAGACGCGAAGCGAGCCCGCCGCCGCGGGGCGCTGCGTTGCGGCGGGGGCGGGCGGAGGTGGCGGGGCAGCCGCCGCTGCGGCCGGGCCCTTCGGCATCTCGAGCCGAATGACCGCGGCGCAGGGCAGGTCGAGGGCGCGGACGAAGGTCTCGAGGTCGTTGGGCGAGGCCACGATGGCCCGGAACCAGAGGGGCGGCGAGGCCAGGCCCTGTCGCGGGCCGGGGGCGGCCACGTCGCAACGCGAGTCGATCAAGGCTCCGGCCCGCTCGATCCGCTCCGCCACGGCCAGGGCGTCGAGGCCGAGCTGTCGCTCGCAGGCGAAGAAGTCGAGCTTCACGCCGTAGAGCGATTCGCCGGTCGGCGGCACCACCGAGCGCACCTTGGCGGGGAGCGGGAACTCGCGGGGTTGGACGGCCAGCGTCCCGACCACCAGTTCGTTGCCCGCGGGCGGCTCGCCTAACGCCTGGAGGAGGGAGGCGATGTCCGACTCGTCGCTGTGGGCGAGATCGTCGAGCATCGCCCCCACCCGGTCGACCGCGGAAAGGAGGACGTCGGTCACCGCCGGCGACACGGCACGTCGCCCGTCGCGGAGGTCCTCGATCGTCGACTCCGCGGCATGGGCCAGCCGCTCGAGGTTGCGGAAGCCGACCAGACCGGCCCCGCCTTTGATGGAGTGGGCGGCCCGCAGGGCGCTCGCGATGTGCGGCCTCGGATCGTCGGTGCCCCGCTCGAGGGCGATCAGGGCGGCGGTGAGCGCCGCGAGGTGCTCCCGCGCCTCGATCGCGAACTTCTCGGTGTGGCGTGGTTCCGATGCCATGAGCGATGGGTCAGTCGACGATGGTCAGGACGGTGTCGAGGCCGCTCACGCGGAAGAGGGCCCGGGCCCGCGGGCCGACGCCGCATGCCACGAGGCGCGAACCGGCCGGGGCTAGGCCGCGCTCGGGGTCGAGGGAGAGGAGGAGGGCGAGGGCCTCGGGCCCCATCCGCTCGAGGCGGGTGAAGTCGAGGCGGAGGGCGAACGGATCGCGAAGGGCGGCGCCGGCCGGTGGCAGGCGTTCCAACAGTTGGCAACGCAGCCGCTCGGCGCCAGCGGCATCGAGGAGGGCGGGCAGGGCGATCCGGTCGTCGTCGCCGACGGCCACGGCTGGCCGTTCGGCGGGCAGGGTCGGGGACGGCGCCGCGAGAGGGGCCGGCGCAGCCACCGCTCGACCTTCCCCCACCCGGGCGATCCGCTCGAGGAGGAGGGTGAGGGCGTCCTCGTCCGGGGCGTCCTCGGGTTCGGGCGAGCAGATCCGCTGCAGGCAGTCGACGCCCGCGAGGAGGATGTCGACCGCGTCGGGGGTCAGGGTGATCTTGGCGTTCTTGGCCGCCGAGAAGCAGTCCTCGAGGGTGTGGGCGACGCGGACCACCTGGTCGAGGCCCATGACCCGGCCCGCTCCCTTGATGGAGTGGGCGGCCCGCATCATGGACTCGATGTCTGCCTTGGTGGCCCGCCCCTTCTCGAGGGCCAGGAGGCCCTCGTTCAGGACAGGGAGATGCTGGTCGAGCTCGGCGCGAAAGAGCTCCAGCATCATCGGATCGTTGCCCAGTCCGCCCATCGAGCCTGTCTCCATGCCCCGCCAGTTCGCGTCGGGGAGGCGATTGTACAGGCCGCGACGGCGCTCGATGCCGAGGCCGGACGCCGAATCCGCGCCGGCGCCGGGGGTGCATCCGTCGTGCGCCGGCCGGCGGCGCCCGTCGCGGCTCGCTCCGGTCACCGCGGCTTGGGCGGCCCGCCCGCGCCGTCCTCCGATCTCACAGCTGACTGAAGGAGCTCGGCCAGCCCGTCGCCCGGATGCTTCCACAGCGGGGCCGGAGCGCGGAATCGCTCGCCCTTGTAGGTGAACTCCGGCGACCCGGTGATGAAAGCAAAACCAGCCCGGTCCTCGATCCGGAAGCCGGCCGGGATCGGCGGCGGCGGCGCGGGATCGGCGGGCACGGACGCCGCGTCGAGGAGCTCGAGGGCAGCGGCGTAGCGCAGGTCCTCGCCGCCCTCGGTCACGCTGCGCTCGACGCGGCGGGGCAGCGGTCGATCGTCGAGCGCCGACCAGGACACCACGCTCCAGCGGTCGACGCGGGGCGGACCTTGGCCAGCAGGAATCGTGGTCGCCCAAGCGAGGACCCGTGGCGGCTCGCCCCAGTCGACCACCACCTCGCGGGGCCACGCCGGGGCGAGAGGCGTCCCGCGGGTCGCCGCGATCTCGGCAAGCTGCCGCTCCTCGGCCGCAACGACGAAGCGATAGGTGGCGACCGTCCCCTCGACCTCGAGCGAGATCGGCTTGCTCTCCCGGAGGGTGGCGGCAAGCGGCGCCGGGAGTTCGAGGGGCCGGAACAGATCGGCTTGGAGGAGAAGGGCGAGCCCGCCGAACAGGGCGGTCTCGGTGCGAGGGGTGACGACGCCGGAGCGACCATAGGGGTTGGTCGAGTAGGTGTCGCCGTCGAGGTAGACCGTCACCGTGCTGCATCGCTCGGCGGCGACCACGGCGTACGTCGGCCCCAGCAGCCGCACATAGGCGGGTAGGACGTGGGTCGGCGGGTCCTTTGCGGGGTCGAGCGGTGCGGCGTCCGGTACGGAGAGCCAGCTGCTCTCCCGCACCTCGCCCTCCAGTCGCTCTTCGGCGAGGGCTCGCTGCACGGCGCTGGCCAGGCGTTCGACTTGGGCCGGGTCGACCTCCGCCATCGTCGTCCCCAGCGGGGGCCGGGCCGCGAGGACCGTAGCCAGGGCCAGGATCGATGCGGTCGCGATCATGGCGTCTCCTCCTTCACAGCGTCCTGCTTCGCGCTTTCCTCGCGCTCCCGGGCCCAGCGGAGCCAGCGCGGCGGCCACGCCTCCAGCGGATCCTCGATCGAGCGCAGCTGGCTGGCCAGCCGAGGCGAGGCCGCTGCCGCTAACACCTGGTCGCGGAGTCCGCGCTCGAAGGCGAGCTGGGCGTCGAAGGCCCGACGCAACGCATCGCTGACCGGGGCCCCGAATTCGGCGGTCCCCTGGGCGACGAGCCCGTCGCGCCAGCGGCGGTAGGCGAGGTCGACCGCTCGCAGGCGGGCGGCCCGCTCGGCGAGGGCGGCGTCGAGGACCGCACGCATCGGCGACTGCTCCTCGCTGGTCGCTCCGAGGAGGGCCGCGGCGTCGGCGATCGTGCGCCCCCACGACACGGTCCGCACCCCGGGTCCGCCCATCCGTTCGAGGACCCGTATCTGCCAGGTCGCCGCCGCTCGCCCGTCGCCGGTCGAGACGAGGAATGCCTCGACCGCGTCGGCAAGCCGCTCGGCGGCCGCTCTCCAGCGTCGTTCGTCGCCGGAGGAAAGGGCCATGACCTTGGCCAGTGCCGGCGGTCCTGGCTGGCCGCCCCAGATGGATCGGACGGTGGCGACGCTCGGTCCGCTCCGCTCGACCACGGCCTTGCCGAGGGCGCGACCCTCCGCCCGGTAGGCCTCGATCGCCGCGGCCAGGGCGGCCTTGGCTGCGTCGTCTGCCTTGGCCCGCGCAGCGCCGATGCTCGGCTCCTCGCGGCAGGCCTGCTCGAGGTCCTCGAGGACGTCGAAGGGGAGCTCGTCGGTCGGATCGCCGAGGCTGTCTTCGAACGCCCGCTCGTAGCTGCGGGCGGCCAGCCGCCGATAGAGGTCGGCCTCGATCGCCGCGGCCGGGCGGTCGGCGCCGGCGGCGCCTTGGGCCAACTCGCGGACCGCCGATTCAGTGGCCCGCTCGGCCGCCTCGCTCACCCGGCGGGCGACCTCGACGACTTCGGCCTCGGACAGATGTTTGACCTCGAGTCCCGCCCCGGTCCCGGTGAAGAGCATCTCCTGCACCAAGGCGTCGACCGCCGCACAGTCCCTCGCATAGCCGGCCAGGACGGTATCGACGAGGACCTCGGCGATGGCCCGGTCGAGCCCGCGCACGGCGCCGGCGAGTTCGGCGCGGGTGAGGCGGCGCTCGGCCAGGAATCGCCCGCAGGTTGCGAGCTGCTCCGTCGGGGCCATGGGCGGCGGGGGACCGGCACCGAGGCAGAGGAGGGCGCCAAGCAGAAGGGCCAGCAGGCGGACCATGGCTTGAGGCTAACAGCGAATCGAGCCGCCGCAACGGTTCGCCGCGGACTTCTGGCTCGGAGCGGGCGGACCGCGTCCGTTCAGAACCGCTCGCCGCGCATCCGCTTCTTCTCGCCGTCCCGCTTCTTGGCCTGGAGCCGCCGCTCCTTCGAGCCGCGGCTCGGCTTCGTCTTCTTCCGCTTCTTGGGGATGGTGGCGGCTTCGGTCACCAGGTCCCGCAGGCGGTCGAGGCACGCCTCGCGGTTGTCGAACTGCGAGCGGTGCTCGTCGGCCACGAAGCGGAGCGAGGTCGAGTCGGTGATGAGCCGCGATCCGGCCAGGGCGAGCAGGCGGGCCCGGGCCTGGGCGGAGAGGTTTCGGATGGCGTCGACCGGCACGGTCAGCTCGGCCCGCGTGTTGACCTTGTTCACGTTCTGCCCGCCCGGACCGCTGGAGCGGCTGAAGGCGAAGAGCGCTGCGGTCTTCGCCACCCACGCCCCGCGGCCGAGGTCGATCGCGTCCGCGGGCCGGACTGGCGGCGCCGGCGGCGCGGGCTTGGGGGGACGCACGTCGCCGCCCGGCGGTCGAGGAGGCGTCGGAGGGGGCGTCGGCATGGCTCCAGTATGACACTGCCGACGCCGGTTGGGGGTAGGCTGTGGGGATGCAGCGCTCCTTCCGTTCCGTCGTCGTCGCTTCGGTGCTCGCTCCCGCCTCGTTGGCCATGGCCCAGGAGGCGGCCTCCCCGCCGCCCGCCACACCCGCCCTCCCCACCAACCGCGACGCGGAACGCGGCTTCCGGCTCGATTTCTCCGTCGATGCTTGGTTCCCGCGGCTGACCGGTGACGTGACCATGGCTGGCGTCAAGACCGACGTCTCCGACCTCGACCTGAATGGCAGCGAGGTGGTCTTCTCCGGCGCCGCCCGCGTCACCTGGGACCGCTGCTTCGTGAACGTGAGCGGGTTCAGCTTCGATACCGATGGAAACACGCCGGGCTTCCGCACCTCGGCCTCGTGGTGGGATGTCTCCGTCGACGTCGGCTACGCCCTGTGGCGGCCCTTCAACGACCAGCCCACGCCGTGGAGCGGCGTGCGGCATTGGGAAGGCAACGAGGCCAAGGACGGCGGCTACCGCTTCGAGCTGGCCATCGCTCCCACCCTCGGATTCTCGTGGGACGATGCGTCGGTCTCGGTCGACAGCGTCGGAGCCGGCCCCTCCACCTCGATCGACGGCGGATGGGCCGCCATCCGCTTCGGCGGCGAGTTCGTGGCCACCCTGCACACCAAGGACGTGGTCGGCTTCCTGCAGTCGATCGACATCTACGCCGACTTCAGTGCTGGCCCGAGCTTCGGCGTGAGCGGCGACGCCGACGGCACCGGCCTCTACGTGATGCTCGAGGCGGGCGGCCGCATCTTCTTCACCCCGAACATCGCAGCCCATCTGGGCTATCGCCTCACCGACGGGGACTTCGACGTGAGCTCCGGCGACCAGGCCAACATCGGCCTGCAAGGCCTCTTCGCCGGAGCCACCATCCGGTTCTGACCATGACCGGCCCGGGCCACGAGCACGAGCCGCGGAAGAAGAGCGGCAAGTACCGCCGAGCCGCCGCCCGCCACCTGTTGGTGACGGTGGTGGCCGATCGCCTCACCGGAGGCACCCTCGGCCGCCGCCACGCGGCGCAGTCGGTCGAGGCCCGCGAGATCGAGCTTTGCCTGCCGCGCTGGCCGCTGGCCTACGACGGGCTGCGCATCGCCCATGTGAGCGACTTCCACGTCGGGCACCTGATGAGCGCCGAGCGGGCCGTGGCCATCCTCGAGGGCGTGCAGGCCCTGAAGCCCGATCTCGTGGTCTGCACGGGCGATGTCGTCGACCTCGACGCCGGTCCCGCCCCGCCCGTCCTGGCCGCCCTCGGAGCGTGCGGGGCACCGCTCGGGTCGCTCCTCGTGTTAGGCAACCACGACCACCTCGACTCGCCGCGGGCCCTGCGGAAGTTCGCCGAGGCGGCGGGCGTCATCGTCCTCGACGACGAGGCCGTCCTGGTCGGCCCGGCCGGATCGCGGCTTCGCGTCGGCGGCATCGACTGGGGCCGCACCATCCTCCAGTGCAGCCGGCGGGTGAAGTCGGTGTGGCGGGCCGGGCGGGGGATCGACCTCCTCCTCGCCCACAATCCGAAGGCCTTCGTCTGCGCCGCCCGGCTCGGCGTGCCGCTCACGCTGTCCGGGCACACCCACGGCAACCAGTTCTCGCTCCGGCCCCGTTCCCCGCTCGCGGTCCGCTTCTCGCGGCGGCTCAAGGCCGGCCTCTACCGCCGCGGCGAGAGCACGCTCTTCGTCACGGTCGGGCTCGGGGCGTGGTTCCCGCTCCGCGTCAACTGCCCGCCGGAGATGGCCCTCCTCACCGTCCGCCGCGGCGACCCGCTCAGGCCAAGGAGCTGATCAGCTCCCACGCGGCGCGGACGTGGCGTTCCTCGACCGAGGTCTGGCCGATTGACATGCGGAGGACGAAGCGCCCCCCCAGCTTGGTGTGCGAGAGGTAGGCCTTGCCGCTCGCGTTCACCTGTTGGAGGAGCCGTTCGTTGGTGGCGTCGTCGCCTCGGCGGCGGAAGCAGACCAGGTTGAGGGGCCGGGGAGCGGCCAGCTCGAAGCGGGGGTCGGCGCGGACCCAGGACTCGAACCGGGCGGCGAGGGCGATGTGCTCGCGGATGGCCTGTCGCAAACCTTCGACACCGTAGTGCCGCAGCACGAACCAAAGCTTGAGGGCCCGAAAGCGACGCCCGAGCGGGATGTGCCAGTCGCGGTAGTCGAGGACGGCGCCGCTCTCCGTGGCCTGGTTCCGCAGGTATTCCGGCAGGATGCTGAGGGCGTGGATGAGGGCGGCCCGATCGGCGACCCAGAAGACGTTGCAGTCGAAGTTGGTGAAGAGCCACTTGTGCGGGTTGAAGGTGAAGCTGTCGGCGAACTCGACGCCGTCGAGCATCCCGCGATGCTCGGGGCAGATGGCGGCGCTTCCGCTCATCGCCGCGTCGACGTGCAGCCAGAGCCCGTGGCGCCGGCAGAGCTCGCCGATCGGGCGCAGGGGATCCATGGCGTTGCTCGAGGTGGTGCCCAGGTTGGCCTGCACGAAGAAGGGCCGTCGCCCCGCGGCGAGGTCGGCGTCGATCGCCGCGGCGAGCCGGGCCGGATCGAGGGCAAACAGCTCGTCAGGCGGCAGGAGGCGGAGCGACTCCTCGCCGAGGCCGGCGATCCGCACGTCCTTGAGAAGCGAGGAGTGCGACTGGTCGCTGGCGTAGGCGACCAGGCGTTCCGGGCAGGCGGCGAGCCCGAAGCGGTTGGCGCGGAGCGAGGTGGCCCGCTCGCGGGCGGCGACCACGGCGCAGAGCGTCGAGCTCGAGGCGGTGTCCTGGAGGACACCGCCGCCGCGGCCGTCGGAACGGAACGCGGCCGGCAGCCCCATCAAGCCGACCAGCCAGTCGAGGAGATGGGTCTCGACCTCGGTGCAGGCCGGGCTTGTCGCCCACAGCATGCCCTGCACGCCGAGCCCGGCCGAAAGCAGTTCGCCCAGGATCGACGGGCCGCTACTGTTAGCCGGGAAGAAGGCGAAGAAGTTCGGGCTCTGCCAGTGCGTGATGCCGGGCATCACGATGCGTTCGACGTCGGCCAGCCAGGCCTCGACCGCGTCGCCGGTCGCGGGCGGCTCGGGCGGCATCGCGGCCCGGATCGATCCAGGCGTGGCAGCGCTCAGCACGCGCCGCGACTCGACCGTGGCGAGGTAGTCGGCGACCCAGTCGACGACGGCCCGCCCGGCGCGGCGGAACTCTTCAGGCGACATGTGGGGGGAGGCGGAGGCGTCCGCTCGGGGCTCAGGCATGAGCCAATAAATAACGCGGACGGACCAAATGGTGCCGTCCGCGGGTTCCCTTTTCCCGTCCGCCCCCATCAGGAGGTTGCTTCAAACATACTCCGTGACTCTGGAGAGGGCAGTGCAATCCCCGATCTTTGTGCGATCTGGGAGGGGAAACGACCTCCCTCTCGGGGTTATCGGCAGCGTGGTCCAGGGGCGGTCGACACCTCACAAAGGCAAGGCAGCCAACGCCTTGTGAATCTCGGCCTGCAGCTCACCGATCACCGCGGGACCGAAGTCGAAGCGGCATCCGGCGGCGGCGAAGAGCTCCGGGAGCGGGCGGGTGCCGCCGAGGGCGAGACCCCGCTTGTAGGCGGCGATGGCGGCGGACTCCGAGCGGCGGGCGGCCAGCCAGACCTGCATCGCGCCGGTCTCGGCGATGCCGTACTCGACGTAGTAGAAGGGCAACCCGAAGAGATGGAGCTGTCGCTGCCAGGAGCGCTCGTTGAAAGGCTCGAGCCCCGACCAGTCGACCTCGGGCCCGAAGCGGCGGTTGAGGTCGTGCCAGGCCCGAATGCGGTCGGCGTGGCTGTGGGCCGGATTGGTGTAGACCCAGTGCTGGAAGGCATCGATCTGGGCCGTCCACGGCATGAGCGTGGGGAACTTCTCGAGCCGCTCGCGGCGGGCCCGGTCGGCGTCGGTCTTCGAGTAGTAGGCCTCGAGGTAGGGCAGGGTGAGAAGCTCCATCGAGGTGCTTGCCACCTCGGCGAATTCGATGGGGCTCGAGCGGTACTCGACCAGCGGATCGCCCTTCGAGAGGATCGAGTGGAAGGCGTGCCCGGCCTCGTGCACCACGGTCACGATGTCGCGGTGGAGGCCGGCGGCGTTCATGAAGATGAAGGGCCGCCGCGAGCGCTGCCGCTGGTACTGGTAGCCGCCGGGGGCCTTGCCCCGACGGCTCTCGAGGTCGAGGCAGTCGCCGTGGCGGAGCGAGTCGAACATGCTGCCGAGCTCGCCGTCCATGCGATGGAAGATGGCACTCGTCTTGTCGAGGAGTTCGTCCGCCGAACGGAAGGGCCGGAGCGGGGCCCGCCCCTTGGGGTCGACGGCCAGATCCCACGGCCTCAGGGCGTGGAGCCCGAGATGCCGTGCCCGCTCGCGATGCAGCTCGCGCATGGCCGGCACGCACGCCGCGGCGATCGAGTCGTGGAAGGCGAGGCAATCGGCCGGCGTGTAGTCGAAGCGGTGGAGCCGCCGGTGCTGGAAGTCGCGGAAGTTCGGGAAGCCCGCGTTCCGGGCCATCTCCTGGCGCAGGGCGACCAGGCGGTCGTAGATGGCGTCGATCCGTTCGGCGTCGGCCAGCCGCCGTTCGGCGACCGCCCGCCAGGCCCGCTCCCGCAGACCGCGATCGGTCTCCTCGAGGTGGCGAGCCATCTGTGGGAGGGTCTGCGTCTTCCCCTCGAACTCGACGGTCATCGCCCCGTTGATGCGGGCGTACTCCTGGTCGAGCTTGGTGCACTCGGTCTGGAGCGGGATGTTCTCCGCCCGGAAGAGCTCGACGTCGACCGCGAGGCGACGCAGGAGGACGCCGTAGCGGCCCTGGTCGAGGTCCTTGGCGAACGGGCTGCCCACGATCTTCCGGTCGAGCTCGAAGGAGACGGCCCGCAGCTTCGGCTCGACCTCCTCGACGAAGGTGGCATACGCCTGCTGGGTCGCCTCGTCGTCGGTCCGCCGGGTGGTCGCGATGTAGAGGTCGGCCTCCGCCTCACCGGCCGCGGCATCGAGCTCGCTCCGGTCGAGGAGCAGGTTCTCGAGGCAGTGCTCGCAGGTGAGCTTGCGGTCGAGGAGCTTCTGGTAGAGCGGCCCGAGCGTCTCCCAGCGCGTCGCGTCGAGGACGGCGGGGACGAAGGGGCGGGCGCTCTCCAGCACGGATCCGAGCGGCAGGGTGGCGGTGCTCATCGGAGGGTGTTCTCGGTTAGCTGCGGGAGGGCGGGCCGGGGCGGGCGTCCGGCCGCAGGAGGGCCGGGCGTCCCACGGCCTTGGCGGCCACGGCCGGGAGCCGCAGCCGCTGGGTGCAGGCCTCGGCCAGGGCCGAGGCGTGCAAGGGGTCGTCGCAGACGACGAAGAGGGTGGAGCCGGAGCCCGAGACGTGGGCCGGACGCTCGGCCAACTCGCTGAGCTCCTCGAGGTCGTCGCGCAGGCTCGGGGCCACGCGGAAGGCGGGGGCGGCGAGGTCGTTGAAGCACGCCTCGGGTGCGAGCCGGGCGCCGCGGTGGGCACGGACGAGGGCCCGGACCCGCTGCGGGTCGAGTGACGCCGGGTGGCTCTCGGAGGCTGCGTCGAACGCCCCGTAGACCGGACCGGTCGGGCAGGCCACGGCCGGGAAGGCGAGGACCACGTGCAGGTCGGGTGGCTCGGGGTGTCGCTCCACCCGTTCGCCTAACCCTTCGACGATGGCGCTGCCGCCATGCACGAGGAAGGCAACGTCGGAGCCGAGTCCGCTGGCCACCTCGGCCAACTCCTCGTCGCCGAGGCCGAGCTCGTAGAGGGCGTTGACGGCGTGCAGCATGGCGGCCGCATCGGCCGAGCCGCCGCCCAGGCCGCCGCCCACCGGGATGCGCTTCTCGAGCTTGAGCTGGAGGGGCAGGGGCCGTCCGACCCGCTGCTCGAGGGCCAGGTGGGCCCGGACCGCGAGGTCCTTGGTGATCGACCAGTCGATGTCCGAGCGACGCAGGGCGTCGGGGTGCCAGAGGATCGCGTACCGGGAGAGGCTCTCCTCGGGAAGGCGGTGGACCAGGAGCTCGTCGTGCAGGTCGACGGTCACCATCCACGAGCAGATCGGGTGCATGCGATCCACCCCGGGCGGGCCGACCGACAGGGCCAGGTTGAGCTTGGCCGGGGCGAGGGCGAGGACGGAGGGACCCATGGAATCCGCAGCATAGGGGCCGCACCGAGCGAAGATGCGATCGTCACGAGCCGATCTTGACCGGTCCGGGGTTCCTTGGGCGGCCGCTGTTCGCCATCCTCGCGCCCCGGGTTTGCCCGCTAGCCCCAAGAGCCGCCCCGCGAGGTCACCGATGCTCGATCGTCGCTCCGATGCCCGTGTCGACCTGGAAGTGCCCTGCAAAGTCTGGCATCCCCGGGCCATGCGGTTCCTGCCGGGTACGACCCATGATCTTTCCCGGAACGGAGCATCGGTCACCCTGCGGAGCGGCCTGCCGCTCCAGCCCGGCGAACGCATCCGCGTCGGCCTCCCGGCCCAGGCGGGGGCCATCGTCCGCTCCGGCAGCGACCTGATCGAAGGCACCGTGGTCCGCACCTCGACCTCCGAGGGCCGGGTCTTGGTGGCCATTTCCTTCGACGGAGCGGCGCAGGACCAGGCCGAGGCGGCGGCGCGACGAGCGTAAGATGCCCCTCCTGCGCTCGGCGGCCAGGTTGCCGCCGGTGCCCGGATGGGCCTTCCGATGCTCTGGCAACCCGAGCTCCCAGCGAAGTACCTGGAGATGACCGAGGACGAACTCGGAGCCGCCATCACCGCGCGGCGCCGCGAGCTCGGCTCGAAGCTCCTCATCCTCGGCCACCACTACCAGCAGGACGAAGTGGTGCGGCATGCCGACCTGGTCGGCGACAGCCTCAAGCTCTCCCAGATGGCAGCGGTCGAGGCCCCTAAGCGGGGGGCCCGCTTCATCGTCTTCTGCGGCGTCCACTTCATGGCCGAGACGGCCGACGTCCTCACCGAGGAGTCGGTGCAGGTGATCCTCCCCGACCTCTCCGCGGGCTGCTCGATGGCCGACATGGCGGCCTATGACGAGACGGTGCAGGCTTGGGAAGAGATCCACGAGGCTCTCGCCGCAGCCAAGGGCCCCAAGCAGCGGGTCATCCCCATCACCTACGTGAACTCGACCGCGGCCATCAAGGCCTTCGTCGGCGAGCACGGCGGCGCGTGCTGCACCTCGAGCAATGCCCACCTCGTCTTCGACTGGGCCCTGGCCGGCGGCGACGAACCCAAGAAGCCGGGCAAGCCGCGAGGCGAGAAGATCAAGATCCTCTTCCTGCCCGACCAGCACCTAGGCCGGAATACGGCCAAGGCCAAGGGGTTCGTGACCGAGGTCGACGTGGCCGAAGGCCGGGCCAAGGGGCCGGCGGAGACGGCGCTCTGGAACCCGAAGAAGGACTTCGGCGGACTCGACCACGCCACGATCCGCGACGCGAAGGTGCTCCTCTGGGCCGGCCACTGCAGCGTGCACAAACTCTTCCGACCGGAGCACGTGCTGCAAGCGAGGGCCGAAGGCTGCACGGTCCTGGTCCATCCCGAGTGTGCCCAACAGGTGGTCGACCTGGCCGACCTCCGCGGTTCGACCGAGATGATCATCCAGACCATTCGGTCGGCGCCGGCCGGCAGCCGTTGGGCGGTGGGCACCGAGGTGCACCTGGTGCAGCGCCTGGCCAACGAGGCCAAGGAGCGGGGCGTCGCGGTTCGCATGCTCTCCGACTGCCAGTGCCTTTGCACCACGATGTACCGGATCGACCAGCAGCACCTCCTCTGGTGCCTCGACCACTTGGCCGCGGGCAAGGTGGTCAACGAGATCAAGGTGCATCCCAAGGCCCGGGTCCAGGCCCGGGCCGCCCTCGACCGGATGCTGGCCAACGTCGCCGCGCCGGCACCCGTGAACGAAGCCGGCCCGCAGGGCGTCGCCACGAAGGTGAAGCACGCCCGGGCCGACGCCAAGCCCGTCGCGGGGCGTTCCTCGCGGCCGGCGCTGCCGCTCGACTGAGCCTGCCCGCTTTCGTATCGCTCGCCTGTCGGAGGATCGCATACCCTGCGGGGCTCCTCCTTCCGTCCCGGTCTCCTCTCCCGTTGGATTCGCCATGGCTGACACGCCTGCCAAGAAGAAGCGCCCGCTCCTCCGCGCCTTCCTCGTCCTCGTTCTTCTCGCGATTGCCTTGGTGGCCCTCGCCCCGACCCTCCTTTCGCTCGGATTGGCCCGCGGGCTGGCCCGCGACGCGATCGCCAAGAAGGTGAGCGGCACGGTCGACCTGCAGGGCGTGAGCCTCGGCTGGCTGAGTGGCCAGTCGGTGAGCGGCTTGCGCATCGCCGACCAGAGCGGGACCAACGTCCTGGCGGTCGACGTCTCGCTCGATTCTGGCCTCCTTGCCCTCATCGCCTCGGGCGGCAGTTCGATCGACATCAGCGTGTCCGGCTCGGCGAAGGGGACGATCGAAGCCGACGGCTCGAACGGGCTGGCCAAGCTGCTCCAGGCCCCGGCCGGCGCGACGCCACCGAGCCAGCCCTCCGGTTCCGGGTCCGGTTCGGGCGGCATCCCGGCGGGGCTGCGGGCCTCGCTCGCGGTGGGCTCTTTCAACGTCGAGCTGACCGACGTCGCCCGCAAGCGCACCTACGCCCTGAACGGACTGCAGGGGATCGCCACCCTCGACGAACCGAGCGGCACGCTCGGCGTCGACCTCAAGTCGGGCACCAACTTCCTCGGCGGCGCCGGTGCCCTGAGCCTCGCTGCGAAGGTGACCGGGCTCTCCGGGGCGACCATCGACCTGCCCAAGCTCGGCGTCGACCTTTCCATCAAGGGCAGCGACCTGCGCATCCCGGCCGGCGACCAGACCGCCGACTTCTCGACGGTCGACATGGCGGTGCGCTCGGCGGGCCTCGGGCAGTCGCTCACCGTCGACGCCAAGGCCGAAGGCAAGCTCGACGGCTCGACCGCGAGCACGCTCGCCGCGAACCTCTCCTTGGACAAGCCGATCGGCGCGGACGGCTCGTTCAGCGTGGACGGAGCGGGGCTGAAGGGCACGGTCGAGGCCTCGAGGCTGCCCACCGCGTTGGCCCAGCCCTTCCTCGCTCGCACCGCCATCGTCCTCTCGGAAGACCTCGGGCCGACCATCGAACACCTCGTGGTGAAGGCCCCGGGCGGCGGCAGCGAACCGATCACCATCGACCTCAAGGCCCCCAAGGCCCAGCTCATGGCCAGCGCGGTGGTCGACCCCGCCGGGGCGATCCGCGAGGGCTCGCTGGAAGGGGCCCTCGAGGCCTCGCCCGCCACGCTTGAGCGGTTAGCCAAGGTGAGCTCGACCGGCCCGGCCAAGCTTGCCCTCCACGGCAAGCACCTCGCGTGGGCCAAGCCCGCCGCGGGGGCCTCGCCTCTCTCCACCTTCGTGGGCAACGTGGACCTGGCGCCGACCTCTCCGGTCGCGGTGCAGCTCAAGGACCGGGACATCGCCATCGCCCTCGGCCAGGGCGGCAAGGTCAGCGTGAGCCGGGCCAAGCTCGGCGACCCGCTGGCCGCCGACGTGGCCCTCGCCCTCGGCTTCGGCAGCGCATCCGCTCCGGCCGCCGCCCCGAGTGCCCCCAACCTCACGGCCCACGCCAGCCTGAGCGAGAACTTCGATCGCCTCGAGAACGGCACGGCTCGCTTCACCGGTAACTTCGAGCCCGCCTTCCTGGCCGCGGCGACCGGTCGCACCTTCACCGCGGCGCTCCCGATCACGCTGACCGTGAACGACCTCGACGCCGCCTTGCCGCCGCGCGGGGCCGAAGGGCTCTCGATCGACGCCAAGCTCGAGATGGTCGGCGAGTCGGGCCTCTACGCTCCTGAACTCTCCCGCGACGTCCGCTTCGGAGACGTCACGCTTTCGATCCAGGCCGCCGACGCGGCGAAGGAAGCGAACATCGTCGCCTTGGCCCGCATCGAGAAGGGCCAGATCGCGGTGCGCGAGCTGGTCCGCTCCCTGCCCAAGGACTTCGCCGGCATCGACCCCTTGGCCCTCGACATGCGCGGCACGATCGACATCGCCGGCCTCGACGGACCGGCCCTCGCGGCGTGGCTTCCCGAGCAGCGGCCGATGATCGAGGCCGCGGGCGTTCAGGGCTTGTCGCTCAACGTGAAGAACGAACCGCTCCCCGGGAAGCCCGGGCAGCGCTTGGCGGGCGAGATCGGCGGCCAGCCCGTCCACGGGTCGTTCCGGGCCGGGCTGCAGCGCTCGCAGGTCGCGGTCGAGATCCTCGAGCTGCAAGGGACGATCGGCAGGGAACTCGTCGCCCACCTGCAATCCGACCGCAGCGAACGGGCCCGCGTCGCCAAGGACGTGCCCTTCACGCTCGCCCTCGGAGCCCCGACCACCTTCGTCTTCGAGGACCTCAAGGCGGGCCAACTGCCGAGCGGCCTCACCGCCCGCCTCACGCTGCCCGAGACGGTGGTCAGCGAGGCTCCGGGACTGCATAGCGCCCTCGCCCTGCGGAACCTCGACACCACGATCGTGGTCGAGAGCGCCACCGCGGCGAAGGCCCAAGGGAACTTCAGCGCGGTCGGCATCACCAGCCCCACCGATCGCATCGAGGCCGCGACCTTCGACCTCGCCTGGCACAAGCCGCAAGGGGAGACCCTCCTCCAAGGCCTCAGCGGCGAGATCAAGCTGGCTGGCGTCTCGCTGCCCTGGGTCGAGGCCCTCATCGGCCAGCCCAAGGGACGGATCAGCACCTGGACCGGCGATAGCGGCAACCTGCAGGCGGTACTGAGCACCAGCGGCAGCACCGAGCAGATCCGCCTGACGCCGGCCTTCCCGCGGCTCGCCGGATCGTTGGCCATCGATGCCAAGGGCGAGGCCATCGATGTGCAGGCCACGAACGTCGCGGTGCGGATCGACGCCGCCACGCTTGGCACCTTGGTCACCAAGCCCGGCACGCCGGCCGGGGCGACGCGCTACGCCTTCCAAGGCGACCTCGTCGCCAAGCTCACCGCTGGCACGGTGAACCTGCCGAAGGGCCTGGCCAAGGGCGGGTTCAGCCTGGCCGGGGCGGGCTTCGACCTGGGTCTCGAGAGCGAGCCGTTAGGCGTGCAGGTCCTCTCCGGAAACGGCCAAGGCCAGCGCCTCGATGTGCCGGCCCTGGTCACCAAGCTGCAATCGAAGGACCTGGCCCAAGGCCTGACCCTCCAGGTCAACGATCGCGGCACCGCCCCGGGCGCCGCCACGGCCCCGTCGGTCGCCTTGCAAGGCGCCGTCCGCGGGCTGGTCGACCCCAAGGGCCAGGTCGACGCGTCGAAGGCGGTGCTCGACCTCGACGCCACCGTGAAGACCTTCCCGACCGTGATCGTCGACATCTTCGCCGGGACGAGCGGCAAGCTCACCCGCTCGATCGGCGACACGGTCGATCTCACCGCCAAGGCCCAAGGCCTCTCCAAGCAGGCCGGGCAACTCGCGGTGAACCTCAAGGCACCGTTCGCCCAGTTCAGCGCCCCCTCGGTGGTGGTGAAGGACGGCGTGGCCACGGTCACCTCGCAGGCCCCGGTCACCGCCAGCCTGGCCATGTCGCCTGGCCTCAAGGAGGACATCCTCTACGTCATCAACCCGCTCTTCGCGGACATCGACACGGCCAAGAAGCTGACCACGCTGAACATGCCGGCCCTCGCCTATCCGCTCGATGGCGACATGAGCCGCTTCAACGGCGAGTTCACCCTCGACGTGGGCGAGGTCTCCTTCAAGAACGGCCAGACCCTCGGGATGATCTTCTCCCTGATGAAGGACAAAGCGGCCATGGGCCTCGACGGCCTCATCGAGCCGCTGGCGGTGAAGGCCACCAACGGCGTCGTCCGCTACGACCGCTTCGGGGTCAAGTTAGGGAAGGTCACCGCCCCGAGCGGCACCAGTTGGAAGACCGCCCTCGACATGAAGGGGGAGATCGACCTCGGCAAGAAGCCGGCCTACGTGAACGGCATCACCTTCGCGTTGCCGGCCAGCCAGGTCGGCAACTTCTCCGCCGACGCCCGCCGCTTCTTCGAGAAGCTCGGCGGGGCGGACAGCGACGCGGCCAAGGCGCTCTCGATCGGCGTGACGCTCTTCGGCCCGCTCTACGACGCCCAAGGCAAGCGCATCCCGCTCGAGATGAAGGCGGCGCTCCCCACCATCGAGGACCTCGCCAAGGACCCCGGGGCGATCATCGGCGAGGGCATCAAGATCTTCGAGGGGATCCAGAAGCAGAAGGACGAGAAGAAGAAGCAGCAGCAACAGGACCAGCAGCAGCCCAAGCGGTGAGCGGCCGAGGTTCAGGCGTCTCGCGAAGTCGAGTCGCGATCGCCTACGCGCCCTCCGCGTCGACCGCGATCCCGGCCCGCTCGCAGAGTTCCTTGCGGATGTCGGTGAAGGTCCACCACGGATCGGGCGGGCCGCCGCGGGCCTGGTCGATCGCGGAGAGGAAGACGTCGATCACGCAGGGATCCTGCCGCTGCCCGGTCTTCGCGCAGAGGGCCCGGTAGAGGTGGAAGGCGTCGCAACGGGCGAGGTCGCCCAGGGTGCGGATGCCGAGCAGCTCGAAGTCATCGAGCGTGGCGGGGCCGACGTTGGCCAGGTCGCGCAGCTCGCGCGGCGGCGCCTTCGTCTGGCGAGTGCGGGTGCTCTGTCTCGAAACGGTGCGCTGCTTCGTTGCTGGCATGGCGTGGCCCCCTTGTGATGCCCACTCGACGCCTGTGATATCGACTCAACGAATGACGACCTGCTGCGATACGTCTCAGTGTCCGCAGCAGCAACCCGCGCCGCAACCGCCGCGGGGCTTGTAATCGAACTTTGGTTCCCACCCGCTCGCCCCGCCCTGGAGGAGGTCGAAGAAGGGCCACACGGCGCAGAAGTCATCGCCCGGGCCAAAGCTCGAGTGGCCGGTCCGCACGATCGTGCCGTCGGGCTGGCGATGGAAGGCGCTGACCCCCGGCTCCTGGTGGCCCGGCTGGTACTCGACACCCAATTGCTTCGCGAAGCTCGTGCCGTGGATGCTCACCACCGGGAACGGCCAGCCGCGGTGGTGGGCGAACTCGGCGGCCACCTCGGGCGGATCCTCGCTGGCCAAGACGAACGCCGTGCGGTCGGCGATGTGGTGCCAGAGGCCGGCGAAGCCGTCGGCCCAGAGCGTGCAGTAGTTGCAGCGTCGGCCCATGTTGTGCACGACGAGCAGGTCGTTCTTGTGGCCGAAGAAGGCCTCGAGCGGCCACGTCGACCCATCGGCGACGCGCAGGGCGAGATCGGTGACGACCTCGGGGACGGCGCGGCGACGGGCCTCGGAGAGCCTTCGCTTGAGCGTGTCGATCTCGGCAACCAGGGCACGGATCTCGTCGGTCGCAATGGTCTCGGACATGGCCCGATTGTCGCGTCGACCACCGCTGCGCGTCCATATCCGAGTCGAGAATCCGTGCGTCCACAACCTTTCCCTGCGGGCAGCAATCCGCGACCTTCGTTCCGCGACTCACCGCGGTTGGGCATTGGGCGATGGCACCCAATCGGACGAGGGGGCAGAATGGCGATGTGAGCAGCACCGACCAGCCGTTCGATTCGGAGTCCGAGGCCACCCAACTCGTGCATCGAGCGGCGGCTGGCGACCAAGCGGCGGCGGCGCAGTTGTTGCCGCTGGTCTACGCGCGACTTCGCGGACTTGCCGCGGTCTACGTGCGAGGCCGACCCGAGCACACGCTGCAGGCAACCGCCCTTGCCCACGAGGCCTATCTCAAGATGGTCTCGGGCGGCGAGGGGCAGGGGATCAGTCCGAAGGACGGGGAGCATCTCCTGGCCATCGCGGCGCGGGCCATGCGGCAGATCCTCACCGACCATGCCCGGGCCCGGGCCAGCCTGAAGCGGGGCGGGGGGCAGGAGCGGGTGCCGCTCGAGTCGGTCATGGGGTCGGAACCCGAGTCCTCGGACGACGACCTCTTGACCCTCGACGAGGCGCTCGACCGCTTCGCCCGGGCCGATCCTCGCCGCTATCGGGTGGTCGAGCTGCGCTTCCTGGGCGGACTTTCCGTGGCTGAGACGGCACGCGTCCTCAACGTCTCGGAGCGAACGGTCGAATCCGACTGGCGGGCGGCACGGGCCTGGCTCCAAGGGGCCCTGCGCGGCGAGGAGTGAGCGGGGCCGATCTGCCCGAAGGGACTGCTCGCGATTCCATGCTCGACGAGTCCGCCGAACGCTCGCCACGGGACGCCCGGCTGAAGGCGTCGCTCGACCTCTTCTCCGAGGTCTGCGACCTGCCGACAGCGGAGCGTGACCGTGTCCTCGCCGAGCGCTGCGCGGGTGACGGGGAGTTGCGGGCGGCGGTCGAGCGGCTTCTCGGGCGCGATAGCACCGACGGAGGCCCCAACAGCGACGTCGGCACCGGGGCCGGGGCCCGCGTGGCGGTCGAACTGGTGCAGCGCCGCGACCACTTCGCCGTGCCGCTCCTCAAGGGGCGCTACCGCATCCTGCGGGTGGTGGGCGAAGGCGGCATGGGGACGGTCTACGAGGCCGAGCAAACCTCGCCGCGTCGGCGGGTGGCGCTCAAGTCGCTGCGCGACACCGCCTTGGGCAGCGAACAGGCCCTGCGGCGCTTCGCCCTCGAGGCCGACGTCCTCGCCCAATTGCAGCACCCGGCGATCGCCCAGGTCTTCGAGGCAGGCTTCGGCAACGAAGAGGGCGGCCCGGCGTGGATCGCCATGGAGCTCGTCCGCGGCCAACCGCTCACCACCGCGGCCCGCGAGCGGGGACTCGACCTCCGGGCCCGGCTCGAACTCTTCCTCGACGTCTGCGACGCGGTGACCTTCGCCCACCAGAAGGGCGTCATCCATCGCGACCTGAAGCCGGGCAACATCCTGGTCTCCGAGCCGAGCTCGGACCTGCCGACCGGTCAGGTGAAGATCCTCGACTTCGGCGTCGCCCGCGTGGTCGGCGGCGGGTGGGCCCATGTGACCTCGCTCACCGGACCGGGGCAACTCATCGGCACGCTTCCTTATATGAGCCCGGAGCAGGTGGCCGGCGAGCCGGAGGCCATCGACACCCGCACCGACGTCTACGCCCTCGGGGTGATCCTCTGCGAGTTACTCGCCGATCGGCGTCCGCTCGAACTCAAGGGCCGCGGCTCGAGCGAGGCGATGCGCGTGGTGCGCGAGGAGGAACCTCCGCCGCCCTCGGCGATCGCTCCGGTCGGCATGCGGCCGGCGCTCCGCGGCGACCTCGATGCCATCGTCCTCAAGGCCTTGGCCAAGGACCCGATGCGTCGCTACCAGTCGGTCGCCCTCCTCGCCGAGGACGTGCGGGCCCACCTGCGGGGCGAACCGGTCTCGGCCCGCGGAGCCTCGACCTGGTACCTCTTGACGCGGCGGGCCCGGCGCTATCGGGTGCCGGTCGCGAGCGGACTCCTCTTCGCCATCGCCATCCTCGCCTTCGGCATCCGAGCCTCGATCGACGCCGAGCACGCCAACGGCCTCGCCCTCGAGGCCCAGGCAGCGGAGCGGGCGGCGGAAGTGGCCCGGGCCGCCTTGGCCAGCGAACTCTCCGTGGCCAGGCTCGAGCAGGCTCGCCTCTTGAGCGCCCGCGGGAACCTCGCGGCGGCGATCGACATCGTGCGGGAGGAAGCGTCGCGACGGGAGGACGCTCGCCTGCGCTGGGTCTTCCGCGACATCGCCGCTCGGCACGCCTGCATCGAGGCGTGGGAACCGCACGTCGGTCCGGTCCGCGTGGTGGGTTTCCTCGCCGATGCCACCTTGGTCCTCTCTGCGGGGGAGGACGGTCGGGCCATCCTGAGCGATCTCGGCGGCCATACGCTGGCCTGCCAGGAGTTGGGCCAACCGATCACGGCCGGGGACATCGATCGCAGCAACGACACCTTGGTGGTCGGCCTCCCCGACGGACGGGTCACCGTGCTCGACGGCTGGACGCTCGAGGTCGAGGCCGTGCACTTCGCAGGCCCCTCGGCGGTGCGGTCCGTCTCCAGCATCGACGGTCTCCTCGCCTGGGGTAGCGCCGACGGGACGGTCACCGTGCGCACGTCGGACGGAGCTCAGCGCACCATCGCCCGCCGGCCCCGATCGGTCGGCGGCCTCGTCCTCCTCGATCGCGACATCCTTCTCGCCGGGGACGACGGCGGCGAGGTGGTGCGCATCGACCTCGCCACCGGCGAGAGCCGCGTCCTCGCCCGGCACGAGGGTCCGGTCACGACGCTCGACGTCGATCGCGAGCGGCGACGCTGCTTCAGCGGCTCGACCGACCGCGTGGTGCGGGTCATCGACTTCGCCGGCCCCGAGGTCGAGGTGCGCTCCTTCGACGGCGGCAATGGCACCATCCATGCGGTGGGCAGCGACCGGGCCACGGGCGACCTCTTCGTGAGCGGCTGGTGGACGCTCGATCGCTGGGATCGGACGCTCGTCGCCAGGCGGCAACTCGCGGCGCCGCCGACCGGTCCGCTCGAGGTCGACTTCGCCAGCGATCTCGGGCTCGCCGTCTCGAGCCACCCGGACGGTTCCCTTCGCCTCTGGTTCGTACAGACCGCAGGCATCAACGGCGGCGGAGCCCTGGTCGGCGGACTGGCCGGTCGCTCCACGGTCGCCGTCTCGCGTGATGGACGGCTGATGGCGTCGGCGGACGCCGAGGGTGAGGTGGTGGTCAGCGACGTGGCGACGGGGGCGGTCCTGGCCCATCCGCCACCTCACGCCGGACGGGTGCGTTCGCTGGCCTTCGATCCGACCGGGTCGCTCGTGGCGAGCGCGGGCGACGACGGCGTCCTCACCCTGTCCCTCGCCACGAGCGGCGTCCCGGTGGCGCGGGTGATGGGTGTCACCTCGCAGACGGGGGGCGCGATCGGCTTCTCGCCGGACGGCCGCTTGCTCGCCGCGGCGTGGCGCGATCGTTCCGTTCGCCTTCTCGCCGTGCCTGACCTCACGAGCGTGGCCAGCTTGCCGCTCGGCGATCGCGATGCCCTTTCCGTCTCCTGGTCGCCCGACGGCCGCACGCTGGCCACGACCGCCCGCGACAACCGCCTGCGCCTCTGGTCGTCGGAGGGTGAGCTCCTGCACACGCTCGATTGCCTTGACACCCCGTGGACCACCGCCTTCTCGCCCGACGGGACGTCGCTCGCCGTCGGCTCTTGGTCGCGGCGGGTCGACCTCTACGACACTTCGACCCTCAGCCGTCGGCGGTCGCTCTCCGGCGCTGCCGGCCTGGTGACCTCGGTGGCGTGGCTTCCCGCCCCGAGCGGCACGGGCGGAGCGCCAGAGGTCATCGCCTCCGCGCTCGACGGCATGCTGCGGGTGTGGGACACCCGCGATGGCCGATCGCTCTTTGAGTTCGCCCCCTTCGCCGAGGGCGAGGTCATCGCCTGCGCGGTGGACGAGGCGGGTTCGGTGCTGGCCGCCTCCGGCTCGCATGGCGAGGCGGCGGCGTGGGACCTGCGCCGATGGGACGACTGGGCCGGACGCGGGATCGGCTTGCCCGGGGCCCGCTCCCCCTAGCGACGGCGGGGGCGACCGAGGATGCCCATCGCCGCGAGCGGCAGGAGCGCCGACGGGGTCGGGATCATGGCGACGCTCACGTTGTCGAGGAGGGCGCCCATGTTGTCCGTCCCATACTGGCGGAAGGTGACGCTGACCGTCTCGGCCGAGGTGAGGGTCAGGGCCAGGCTGTAGGCGGTCGGGCCATCGCCGCTCGCGATCTGGTGCGAGGTGCTACTCGTGCCGAAGCTCACGTCGACCAAGTTGGTGTCGCCGCGCTGCGATCCGGCGAGCAGGTAGTCGAGCTGATAGCTGCCAGGTCCGAGCGCGAACTGGCGGGTGAGCGTGGCGCCCTGCCCGGTCGAGCCGTCGAGGTCGAGGTAGAGGCCATGCCCGGGAACCAGGTCGTAATAGCCGTTGCCGATCAGGTCGACCGAGCCGCTGGTGATCGTCCATCCGTCGGCGAAGGAGTGGAAGTTGAGGGCGCCGACCCCGCCGTTGTTGCTGTCGAAGTCGTCGAAGAAGACAAGGTCGCCAAGGGCGGTCGGGCTGGCGGCAAGGGCGGCGGCGAGGGCGAGGAGAGAACGGCGCATGCAGCGCACCTCGGCTCGTTTCGCCGGGTGATTCCATCTGCCTTGCCGATCGATGCGAGGCGGGCCGCCACCGCGACGGTCTATGCCGCCGGTAGCGGTTGGGGTGCGGTGCGGGCCGGCGGGGGCGGCCCGAGCGTCACATGGGCTTCTCGCCCACCGTCTCGTCGAAGACCCGGAGGAGCTTCGTCTTGTCGAAGATCATCTCGGCCCGCGAGGTGCCGGTGACTTCGTAGTGGGGGGAGAGCTCGATGGCGTCGCAGGGGCAGGCCTCTTCGCACATGCCGCAGTAGATGCACCGCAATTCGTCGATGTCGAACTGCTTGGGGTACTTCTCGCGGTCGTCCCAAGGGCTTGCTTCGGCCACGATGTGGATGCAGTGGGCCGGGCAGGCGGTGGCGCACATGAAGCAGGCCACGCAACGGACGCGGCCGTCCTCGTCCTTGTTCAGGCGGTGCACGCCGCGGAAGTAGGGGCGGTACTGGCCGCCTTCCTCGACCGGGCGGTCGTCGCGCTTCTGCTCGGGGTATTGGACGACCCAGAGGGTGTCCTTGTTGGAGCCGTTCCGCCCGATGTTCTGGAAGCAGTGCCGGAGGGTGGTCCCCAATCCCTTGATGATGCTCGGGATGAAGAGGTTCTCCGACCGGTTCAGCCGGGTCGGGGTGACGTCGATGATGTCCTTGTCGGGGATGGCCACGGCGATCGCTCGAGGAGGGAAGAGCGGGAGTCTAGCGGAGGACGCCGGGCCGTCGGGCCACCCGGAGTGGATTCGACCGAGTTCGATCGGGCGGAAGGTGGCGGCGACCCGCGGTCGGGGCGGTTGGGGGAACTGGACACACACTTTTGGGCCCACACGCGGGCCCTCGGGGCCAACTGGACACACACTTTGGAGCCCCGGGCCCTGGGGTCCAACTGGACACACACTTTGGAGCCCACACGAGGGGGGCCAAGTGGACACACACTTTTGCGGGCCAAGTGCGGGCCAAGTGGACACACACTTTGGTCCCCGCCTTGGGCCTGGCGGCCTCGATTGGCCCCCTAGCGGTAGGTCGTGTCGCAGATGCCCTTTGGGATCAATGTGGGCCATCGAGGTGGAGGGGGGGGGCATCGAAGTGGACACACCACATTGGGCGTCCCACATCGAGGGCGTTGAAGTGGACACACCACATTGGGCCCGCCGCTCCCTCCGCCGGAGGGGGCCAACTGGACACACACTTTGGAGCCCCGGGCCCTCGGGTCCAACTGGACACACACTTTGGAGCCCACACGAAGGGGGCCAGATGGACACACACTTTCGCGGGCCAAGTGGACACACACTTTGGTCCCCGCCTTGGGCCTGGCGGCCTCGATTGGCCCCCTAGCGGTAGGTCGTGTCGCAGATGCCCTTTGGGATCAATGTGGGCCATCGAGGTGGAGAGGGGGGGCATCGAAGTGGACACACCACATTGGGCGTCCCACATCGAGGGCGTTGAAGTGGACACACCACATTGGGCCCGCGGCTCCCTCCGCCTGGCGGTCAGCGTTGCGGCGATCGCGGCGGGTGCGTACCGTCCTCGCATGGCATCGCCCCAACGACCGACTCGGCAGGCGACGAACGTGGGCAGTCCGAAGGGCGGCGCGGGTGCCGAGGAGACCTACCGCATCGGCTGGCGGATGGCGGGCCTCGGCTGGGAATTCGTCAGCCACGTCCTCGCCGGCATGCTGCTCGGCTGGGGCGTCGATTGGTACTGGAACACGCGGCCTTGGGGCATCGCCATCGGGGCCGGGGCCGGCCTCGCCGTCGGCACGCTGCAGTTCGTGCGCACCGCCTACAAGCTAAACGCCTCGCTCGGCCCGGTGAACCGTCCGCCTGGCGGCTGGAAGAAGGTCGAGCCCGAGGACGAGAAGGACGACGACGGGGCAGGGGACGAGGACAACGAGCCCGGGGCCTCGCGCTCATGACGGTGGGGTCGCCCGCCGACCCGCCGCGGCCCCTCCCGGTGGGGCCGATCGTCCTTGGCTTCGCCCTCCTCGCGGCGACCCAAGTCGCGGTGGCATTCGGACTTACCGGCCTCAACGGGTGGTCGGGCGAGACCCGGAGCGGGATCATCGTCGGGGGCCTCATCTCGATCCTCGCCGCGGCGGTCGCCTACCTCGCCATCCGCCCCTGGCAATCACGCCCCATGGCGGACTGGGCGCTCCTCTGGCTCGGGGTGATCACGGTGCGCTTCCTCTTCACCCCCCTCGCGCTCTTTTCTGTATACTTCGCGGCCCTCCTCCCGGGACCAGCGGTCCTTCTGGGCGGCGTAGCGGGCTATCTCGCTGCCCTTGCCCTCGAAACCGCCGTGATCGGGAGGTCCGTCCTCCATCCGAACTCCCGCGCGGGTTCGGAGTCGTCGTCCGTCATCGACTCCGATCGCGATCCGCCCGGTAGTTCGTGAAGGAAAGTACGGACTCGCTTCGCGGCGGTCGATCGGACCCGATCGGCTGGCCTGCGGCGAGCGTCGGAAGCGACTCGACTTCGGTGGATGCCGAAGCCGACCCGGACGCGGTCCGTCTGCCGCGCTCCTGCCCGTCCCCGTCTGTCGGCTTGGCCCCCACCCCAATGCTCACCGACCTGCTCGCAGCACCCGCATCGCTCGTCGCCTCGGCCGCCGGCTTCGCGCCCACGAGCGTGGCGCCGACCTTGGCCTCGAACAACCCGATCGAGCACATCCTCGACCACAAGTTCGCGGGGATGGGCGGCTTCTCGATGCAGATGGTGACCCTCCTCGTCGGGGCCGCGATCGCCCTGCTCGTTCTCTTCGCCGCGGCCAAGGCCATCAGCACCGGCCCCGAGAGCATGGGCAACCGCCGCTATCTCGCCCGTGGCAAGATCGCCAACCTGGTCGAGGTGATCCTGCTTGGCCTGCGGGACATGCTCATCCCGATCCTCGGGAAGAAGAACACCAAGCGCTACCTGCCGTTCCTCCTGAGCCTCTTCTCGTTCATCCTCACGATGAACCTGCTCGGGCTCCTGCCCCTCGTCGACCTCCAGCACCTGATCGGCGGCTGGTTCCTCGGCAACCCGAAGTGGGCCCTGATCGGCGGCACGCCGACCTCGAACATCGCGGTCAATGCGGCCTTGGCCACGATCGTCTTCTTCCTCATCCAGATCCACTCGATCCGCGAGCTCGGCGTGGGCGGCTGGCTCGAGCACCTCGCCGGCGGCCACGACCTGGTGGCCGGCCCCAAGGGGCTCCTCCTCGTCGTCCCCATCATCTTCGTGGTCGAGGCCCTCGGCCTGATCATCAAGCCCGCCGCCCTCTGCATCCGCCTCTTCGCCAACATGGTCGGCGGCCACACCCTGGTGGCCACGCTCTTCATGTTCGGCGCCATGGCCTACAACCCCGAGTCCGCCAACAAGGCCGGCAACCTCACGCTGGTCGGCGGCATCTCGCTGGTCTCGGGCGGCTTCGCCCTGGCCATCTACTTCCTCGAGCTCTTCGTGGCCTTCCTCCAGGCCTTCATCTTCATGTTCCTCACCGCGGTCTTCATCGGGCTGATGAGCCACGAGGAGCACGAAGAGGGCCACGACCACGAGCACGCCGCCGACCACGGCAAGGGCGCCCACGCCCACGCCCACTGACCTTTGACCCCCCGCGTCCGCGGCGACGGTGCCTCGGACCCGATTTCGACTCGCACGCCGACGCCACCACGCGTCCAGCACGGATCCCTAGGAGAGTCTCTGTCATGAAGAACCTTGCCTCGCTCGCCCTCGTCGCGTTCGTCGGCTCGCTCATCGCGACCTCGACTGCTTCGGCCCAGGACACCCACGCGGCCGTCAACTGGGGCCTCGGCGTCGGCGGCGGCCTCGCTGCCGGCCTCGCCGTGCTCGGCGCCGGCCTCGGCATCGGCCGCATCGGCGGCTCGGCGGTCGATTCGACTGCCCGCCAGCCGGAAATGGCTCCCCGCATCTTCACCCAGATGATCTTGACCGCCGCTCTCGTCGAAGGCGTTGCCCTCTTCGCCGTCGTCGTCGGCCTCCTCATCGGCTTCGTCAAGTGATTCGCTGCCGCTGGCGAGGCGAGCCCGGCCTGAGGCCGGTCCGCACCGTCCGCGGCTTCCGTGCTGACGCGAGATAGGCCGCCGGGATCCGTTCCCGCCCCGACCCGCCCGGTCGGGCCTTGGGAACGAGGCGTGTGGACGGATCCCGACGGCGCCTCGCGGGCGACCTGCGTCGCCTCACGCACCCCGACCTGCATCCGCCCCGGCCGCTTGGCCCGGGCGGGACCGACCGGCTCCGGCCAGCCGCGTTCGGAGGATGGAAGTTCGACCCATGTTCACGACCCTCTTGGCAGCAGCGGAGCACGGCGGCGGAAATCCGCTCGACTTCAACCCCGTCTCCTACATCGTCGCGCTGGTGGTCTTCTCCCTCTTCGCCCTCATCCTGAGCGCGATGGTGTGGCCGAAGATCGTGGCCGCCCTCGAGGAACGGCAGCACAAGATCCTGCGCGAGATCGACGCCGCCGAGAAGGCCCGCTCGGACGCCGAGGCCGCCAAGGCCAAGTTCGAGAAGGACCTCGCCGCCGCCCGCGACGAGTCGGCCAAGATGATCGCCCAGGCCCGGGCCGACGCCCAGCGGCTGGCCGACGAGCTCAAGTCCCGCGCCGAGACCGAGCTCCAGGATCGCCTGCACAAGGCTGCCGCCGAGATCGACGGCGCCAAGCGGGCCGCGGTCGCCGAGATCCACGCCCGCGGGGCGGAACTCGCCACCGCCATCGCCAGCAAGATCCTCCAGCGGCAGGTCAACGACAGCGACCAGTCGCGCCTCGTCGAGGAGAGCCTCGCCGAGCTCTCCAGCCGCCGCAACTAACCGCCGTCCACCGAACGAAGGCCACCGATGCAGCAGCAGATCGATGAAGTCGGCCGCGTCTACGCCGAGAGCCTCTTCGAGCTCTCGAGCGCCAAGGGCGGCATGGCGTCGGCCCAGGAAATCGGCGCCGAGCTGGCCGGCCTCGCCGAGATCATCCGCGGCGACAAGAAGCTGCTCGAGTTCCTCCGCACGCCGATCATCGATTGGCGGGCCCGCGAGAAGTCGCTGCAAGCCATGCTCGGCGGCCGCGTCTCCGACCTCCTCCTCCGCTTCGTCCTGATCGTCAACCGCAAGGGCCGCTCGGGCGAGCTCCTCGACATCGAGCGGGCCTACGACGCCCTGCTCCAAGAGAAGCTCGGCAAGGTCGAGGTCGACGTCTGGACCGCCAAGCCGGTCTCCGCCGAGGCCCTCCGGGCGATCAAGGATCGCGTGGGCAGCGCCCTCGGCAAGGACGTCATCCTGCATCCCTACCAGGACCCGTCGATGATCGGAGGCCTCAAGCTCCGCATCGGCGACCGCCTGATCGACGGCTCCGTGGCCGCCAAGCTGCGGGCCATCCGTTCCCACATCGACGCTGGCGCCGGCGACGTCCGCCTGCCCATAGCTTCCAGTTCCAGAAGTTCCTCGGCTGACCTGACGACCACAACGACGTTTTCGACGTCCCTGCCGACGATAAGGAATTGCAGTGAAGATCAAGACCGACGAGATCACGTCCGTCATCAAGCGCGAAATCGAGCAGTTCTCGAGCCAGCTCGAGATCTCTGACGTCGGCCAGGTGGTCGAGGTCGGCGACGGCATCGCCCGCATCTACGGCCTGTCGAAGTGCATGGCCGGCGAGCTGCTCGAGATCCAAGGCGAAGGCGGCCACACCGTCACCGCCCAGGTGATGAACCTCGAGACCGATACCGTCGGCGCCGTCCTCTTCGGCGACAGCGACCTCATCCGCGAAGGCGACACGGTGCGGGCCACCGGCCGACTCCTCGAAGTGCCGGTCGGCGAAGGCATGCTCGGCCGGGTGGTCGACCCGCTGGGCCGCCCGCTCGACGGCGGTCCGCCCATCCAGTCCACCGAGACCGGCAAGGTCGACATCGTGGCCCCGGGCATCGCCGCCCGCCAGCCGGTGAAGGAGCCGCTCCAGTTCGGCGTGAAGGCCGTCGACAGCATGATCCCCGTCGGCCGTGGCCAGCGCGAGCTCGTCATCGGCGACCGCAAGACGGGCAAGACCGCGATCTGCATCGACGCCATCCTGAACCAGAAGCAGTACTGGGGCACGCCCGATGCCGTGGTCTGCGTCTACGTCGCCGTCGGCCAGAAGGACTCGACGGTGGCCGGCGTGGTCGAGATCCTCAAGAAGTACGGGGCGATGGACTACACGATCGTGGTCAACGCCGGCGCCAGCTCTTCGGCTCCGCTCCAGTACATCGCCCCCTACGCCGGCTGCGCGATGGGCGAGTACTTCATGTGGAACGGCAAGAAGGGCAAGACGCCGAAGCACGTCCTCTGCGTGTACGACGACCTCTCGAAGCAGGCCGTGGCCTACCGCGAGCTGTCGCTCCTCCTCCGCCGCCCGCCGGGCCGCGAGGCGTACCCGGGCGACGTCTTCTACCTCCACAGCCGCTTGCTCGAGCGTGCCACCAAGCTCTCCGACGCCAACGGCGGCGGATCGCTCACCGCCCTCCCCATCATCGAGACCCAGGAAGGCGACGTGTCGGCGTACATCCCGACCAACGTCATCTCCATCACCGACGGCCAGATCTACCTCCAGCCCGAGCTCTTCGCGGCCGGCATCCGGCCCGCCATCAACGTCGGCATCAGCGTGTCGCGCGTCGGCGGCAACGCCCAGATCAAGGCCATGAAGGAAGTCGCGGGCTCCCTGCGACTCGACCTCGCCGCCTTCCGCGAGCTCGAGGCCTTCGCCCAGTTCGGCACCGAGCTCGACCCGGCGTCGCAGCGGCAGCTCGACCGCGGAGCCCGCATGGTGGCCCTCCTCAAGCAGGGCCAGTACGTGCCCTACGACGTCGTCGACCAGTGCCTCTCGATCTTCGCCGGCTCGAAGGGCATCTTGGACGACGTGCCCATCGCCAAGGTCGCCGACTTCGAGAAGCACCTCCTCGACTACTTCAAGACGAGCGCCAAGGCCCTCCGCGACGAGCTGGTCCAGAAGAAGTCCTTCAAGGGCTCCGAGGACAAGTTCCTCGCCGCGTGCAAGGAAGCCAAGGCCCGCTTCAAGTAAGCCGAAGCGGCCGCCCGGGGCACGAGCCCGGCGCAGCACCATGACTCCAAACAGGCGGGCCCGCGATGCGGGCCCGCCTGCGTTTGCGAAGGGGCAGCGGTCCGCCGGATCCGATGGGGGGCCCAGCGTCGGAGTCGTGGCGACTTCCACCTCAGAAGTTCACTTGCACGCCCGCCGTCGCGATGAACTCGGCGTCACTCCCGTTGTTGTACGCCGCCGTGGCGTCCCCCAGGAAGAGGCCCGCGACTCCCGCATTGAGCGACCACTTTCCGAACTGGTCGCCGAAGGGAAGCGGAATCGACGCCTTGGCACCCGCTTGGAAGAAGCCGAACGTGTCATCGCTGCCGGCGGCGTCTTGGTAGTAGTCATGGAGACTGAGGCCGACCGAGAGCGGGAAGCTCACCGACACTGGCGTTTCGCCGAGGTCGAACGAGAATCCGGGGGCGACGCCGAGCTCGAGGTACGTGCCAAGGTCGGAGTCGGCGCCGTCCGCGGCGGCCGAGCCTGTCTCGATGGCTACGAGCGCGTAGGGGTGTAGGGCGAACGCGCCGAGCAGATCGCTGTCGTCATAGGACAGGGTGAGGTCCAGCTCCTGGACCGTCGCAAAGGCATCGCTCGGGCTGGTCAGGAAGACGTAGCTGGTGGTGAGGCTCAGATTGCCTCGCGTGATCACGACGCCGGCGAGGAGATCGCACTCGTACCAATTTTTGATGAAGTCGCTGGTGTTCGATCCGCCGTTGCTGCCAAAGCTGTTCCACGTTGCGAGGAAGACGTCGATGGTCCAGTCGTCGTTCTCGAAGGCCCTGACGTTCAGCTTCGCGGCGGGCTGGACGATCGCGCCGTCGTCCTGCTGAAGGATGCCGCGGTAGAAGTAGGCGTTGGTGACGTCGAGGTTGAGTTGCAGGCTGAACGGATTCGCAGGTGGGGCAGGCTGATCGGGGGCGCTCGATGGTGCGGGATCCCCGACGGTCGGGCCGGAACTCCCCTCCTTCGCTTCCCCGGTCACGACCGCATCGGCCTGTTGGCTTGGCGGTGTCGTGACCTGGGCCGTCGCCATGTCCCCGATGAGCCATGGGGCGAGGAGCCAAAGCGTCGCGGTCATCGCGAGCTTCCGGGAGGGCCCGCCCCCCGCGAAGCGCGATGGAGGGGCGAAGCGCCATGGAGGGACGGCGCTGGCCATCCGGGGCCAAGACCGGTGCGTCTGATCTGCTCGAATCGTTCCTTCGCTACCCATCGCTTGCCTGGTCATGGCGGTACTCCACGTGGGACTCCAGATGCACCGGGCCCCCCTCCAGCCCCCTCCAGAGGCGGGATGCCGTCAGACTCCTTCGTAGGCGGATTCTCCGTGCAGGGACGCATCCAGACCCAGTCTCTCCTCGTCCTCGGTGGTCTTGACCCGCGTCACCAGGTTGATGAGCCACAGCATGCCGAGGGTGAATCCGAAGGCGTAGATCGAGGAGCCGATCACGGCGACCACCTGCTTCACGAGGAACCCCGCGTTGCCTCGGAGAAGGCCGTCGGCGCCCGTCGCATTGACCGCGGTGTTGGCCATGACGCCGAGCAGGACGACGCCGAGGGCGCCGCCGACCCCGTGCACGCCCCACACATCGAGAGCGTCATCCCACTTCAGCCGGTTCTTCAGGTTGACGGCGAAGTAGCAGACCGCGCCGGCGGCGATGCCGATGATCGCGGCCGACGTCGGGGTGACGTATCCGGCGCACGGCGTGATGGTGGCAAGTCCGGCCACGGCGCCGGTCAGCAGGCCGAGGAACTTCGGCCTCCGCTCGAAGATCCAGGCCAGCAGCATCCAGACCGGACCGGCGAAGGAGGCGGCGATGTCGGTGTTGAGAAAGGCGAGCCCGGTGACGGCATCGACCTTCAGCTCGCTCCCCGCGTTGAAGCCATACCAGCCGAACCAGAGCAGCCCGGTGCCGAGCGCCACGAGGGGAATGCTGTGCGGCATGCCGTCCCCGATCTTCCGGCGCCCGACGTAGAGGACCGACGCGAGGGCCGCCATGCCCGCGATGTTGTGCACCACGATCCCGCCGGCGAAGTCGAGGATCCCCCACTTGGCCATCAGGCCGTTGCCCCACACCATGTGGACGAACGGGAAGTAGACGAACGTCAACCACGCAATCAAGAAGAGCAGGTAGGCGCCGAAGCGGATCCGGTTCGCGAAGGCGCCCGTGATCAGCGCCGGCGTGATGATCGCGAACATCATCTGGTAGGCCATGAACACGAACTCCGGGATGTTTCCGGCCCCGAACGGCGAGGGCGTGGTGAGCGTTACGCCGGCGAGGAATGCCTTGTCGAAGTTCCCGATGATGCCGCCCTCGCCTCCGCTGAAGCAGAGCGAATAGCCATAGGCCCACCACACGATGGTGGTGATGCCCATGGAGACGAAGCTCTGGCTCATGATCGCGAGCACGTTCCGGCGTCCGACCAGACCCCCGTAGAAGAAGGCCAGCCCCGGTGTCATGAGCATCACCAGGCTGGTCGCCAAGAGCATGAAGCCAGTATTGCCGGTGTCGAACATCCGTAGCCTCCCGTACTTGCGGCCGTATCCTGCGGCCAGATCAGCTCGGCGCAGGCTAGCGACGGGCCTCGACCCCCACCATCAGGGGCGCCCTGAGCGTGCGGGGTGAAATCCCTGAGTGGGTCCCGGCGCCCGACGCGACGCGGGGCGAACCGCGGGTTTCTCCCCCCCATCGGGTCCGGTGGGCGGTCTAGTCGAGGCCGGTGAGGCCTTCGCGGATGGCGTACCGGGTGAGCTCGGCGATGCTGTGGATGTCGAGCTTGTCCATGACGTTCTTGCGGTGGGACTCCACCGTCTTGGCGCTGACGCCGAGGACCGCTGCGACCTCCTTGATGTTCCTGCCCTCGCTCAGCATCTGCAGCACCTCGCGCTCCCGCCCGCTGAGCACCGAGAATGCCGACTCCGGGCGATCCGCCGTGAGCGCCAGGTAGTCGCGGACGACTCCTCCGGCGAGCGACGGCGCAAGATGGAACTCGCCTCTCGACACGCTTCGGATCGCGTCGAGCAGTTCACCAACCTCGCAGTCCTTGAGGACGTATCCGAGCGCCCCTGCCCGCAGGGCTTCCACGACAAACCGATGGTCGGCGTGCATCGACAGCATCAGCACCGCGACATCGGGATGCTCGCTCCGAAGACGCCGCGTCGCTTCGAGGCCATTCAGTCCCGGCATCGAGACGTCCATGAGGACGACCTTGGGGCGGTGGCTCGGAACCTGGGCCAGCAGGGACGGCCCGTCGGCGGCCACCCCGACGACCTCGATGCCTGGTTGCTGCTCGAGCAGGCTGCGCAGGCCTTCGCGAAACAGACGATGGTCGTCGGCGAGCATCACCCGGATCGGCGTAGCCGCGTTCGTCCTCAGCATGGCAGTCGTAGGGTCACGTGCGTGCCCCGTCCAGGCGAGGACGCGATGGCCATCTCGCCCCCGAGGTAGCGGAATTGCTCGCGGATGCTGAAGAGGCCGAAGTGGTCGCTGAGGGACTCGGTGACCTCCATGCCGCCGACATCGAAGCCCGAGCCGTCGTCCGCGACCTCGACGCGGAGGTGGGCGTCCTCGATGTCGAGCCGCACGATGGCTTGGCGGGCCGCGGCGTGCTTGACGACGTTGGTGAGCAGTTCCTGCACGGCCTTGAACACGGTTGCGCTCAAGGCGTCCTTCAAGGCCCGATGCTTGGTGGGCGCCTCGACCTTCACGGTCAGCTTGTGCTTGGTGCGGAAGTGCTCGGCCAACCAGCGCAGCGCGGACGACAATCCCAGCTCATAGAGCACCGGGGGACTGATCTGCGAGGTCAGGTCGCGCGTGTAGCGGATGGTCCGGTCCAAGAGCTCCAGCGTGTCGGCGATCTCGCTCTCGAACCCGCAGAACGTGGCGTTCGCCTGGAGCCGCGAGATGTGGAGGCGGATGAACGCCAGGGCCTGGCCGATGTGCTCGTGAAGGTCGTCGGCGATGGCCCGCCGTTCCCGGGCCTGAACGGCGGCCAGTCGGGCGGCCAGCTTGCGAAGCTGCAGTTGATAGTGCTCGACACGGGCCTGTGCCTTGGACTGCTCCGCCAGCTGCCGGGACATCTGTTCGTTGGCGCTGGCCAGCTCGGCGGTGCGTTGCTGCACCTGTCGTTCAAGCGAGAGGCGGACCTCCTGCAGTTCCTCGGCGGCGATCAGGTGCTCGAAGTAGGAGCGCAGCATCTCCGCCAGCGAGTCGAGAAGGTCCCGCTCCTCGGCGAGGAACGGTCCGTCGTCCGAGGCCGGCCGTTCCTCGGTGTAGGCGACTTCGATGAGACCCGGCTGGCCGCACCGGACGGAGATGGCGGCCCGCAGCATCCACGGAGTGGCTTCGAATCCGGGGGTGGCCACGACCAGGTTCCGGAACTGGATGCGGGCCTCGGTCACCGCGGGGTACTGCCACGCATCGGCCAGGATCGCGACGATCCGCTCGAGCACCTCGCAGGCTGGCGTGTCGCCAGGCTGGAGAATCCGGGCTGCCTGATGGAGCGCCGTGAGTCCCTTGAGACGTTCCTGAAGGCGAGTCTGGATGTCCTGAGGCAACTCAGCTGGTCCCTTCGGCCATCGGTGCGAAAGCGCGCCCGGTCGGGGCGAGTCTATCGCGCCCACGAGCCGGTGCCAACGGCAGCGATGGTGGGTGCTTGTGGCCATCTCCGACCTCGCGGCGTTTTTTGTTTCGCCACAGCCGATGCGATTCTCCCGCGAGTCCTGACCTCGTTCCCGTATGACTTCCCGAGCGGACCCGATTCCGATTGCCAACCGCATCGAGTCGACGCGCCTGCCCCCATCGGGAGGATCGACATGCAATCCCTGCTCGAACGTGGCTGGATGTTCCTCGTCGCGGTGGTTGTGGCGCTCGCCGTCGCGCCGTGCCGGGCGGAGGGCCAGAATCCCTGCTGCCCGGCCGACCTCGATGGCGATACCTCGGTTGGTCCCGCGGACTTGGGGATCCTGCTCGGAGACTGGGGTGCGACGGGCACCGCCATCGCGGCGGACCTCGACAACAGTGGGACGGTCGACGCGCCGGACCTTGCGGTCCTGTTGGGGGCGTGGGGGGCGTGTCCCAGTCCATGCTCGCTCACCACCGTGGCCGGGATGGTTGAGTTCGAGGACGGTTCGCCAGCCCTGCAAGCGATCGTGGTCACCGACCAAGGTGGTCTCGGAGTGCCGGACGCGGACGGGTGGTTCTCGTTCCCGATCGACGTGCCCGATGGCGTGACGAGCCTTCACGTGACGGCCGTGGCTCAAGTGGGCGGGGCGACCTACATCGGTGAGGTGGAGGCGAGTCCGATCGTCCTCGGCGGTGTCACCTGGGCCGGCGTGATCACGCTTGTCGATCAGACCGGCTGCGAGCCGGCATGGCTGCCGGCATTCGGTGCCAGGCCGGGAGCGAACGAGCCGGTCTACGCCCTCCAGATCTTCGATGACGGCAAGGGCGGCGGCCCAGCTCTCTACGCTGGGGGCCAGTTCTCCCTCGCTGGCGGCGCGCCGGCCAACCGCATCGCACGCTGGGACGGTTGGTCGTGGTCGCCGCTCGGGAGCGGAGTCGACAACACGATCTACGCCTTGGCGGTCTTCGACGACGGCTCGGGCGCGGGTCCGGCCCTCTACGCGGGCGGCAGCTTCAACACGGCCGGCGGCGTGGCGGCGAAGCGCATCGCCCGTTGGGACGGCTCGTCGTGGTCGCCGCTCGGGAGTGGGATCCTCACCGGCGCGGTCTACACGCTGACGACGTTCGACGACGGCTCGGGCGGCGGTCCGGCCCTGTACGCGGGCGGCAGCTTCAACACGGCGGGCGGGGTGGTCGTGAAGTCGATCGCCCGCTGGGACGGCTCGTCCTGGTCGTCGTTAGGGAGCGGCGTAGGGGGCGGCTGGATCGAGGCGCTGGTCACCTTCGACGACGGGTCCGGTGCAGGAACGGCGTTGTACGCGAGCGGCAGCTTCGCGACAGTGGGCGACGTGCCCGCCAACAACATCGCCCGCTGGAACGGCTCGTCGTGGTCGCCGCTGGGGAACGGTACGAACGGCACCATCTTCGCTCTGAGCGCCATCGACAGCGGCATGCCCGGCGGCCCGGCCCTCTACGCGGGAGGCGAGTTCACCGGGGCGAGCGGCGTTGCCGCCATGCACATGGCCAAGTGGAACGGTTCGGTGTGGAAGCCGCTCGGCTCCGGGACGAGCGGCACCGTCCGCGTCTTGCAGGTCCACGACTCTGGCTCGGGCGCCGGACCGGCGCTGTACGCTGGCGGCAGCTTCGGAACAGCGGGCGGCGTGTCCGCGAACGGGATCGCCCGCTGGAACGGCTCGTCATGGTCAGCCCTCGGCAGCGGGCTGGGCGGCGGGTTGGTGGGAGCGATGACGAGCGCCCCGGCCCGCCCGGGCGCAGCGCCGGCACTGCTTGTCGGCGGCTCGTTCACGACGGCGGGCGGCACCCCGGTCGCAGGCCTGGCGTCGTGGAGCAACTCGTCGTGGTCACCGATAGGACAAGGGCTGAACGACCGGGTGTTCGCACTCGAGACCTTCGACGATGGCGCCGGCCCGGCGCTCTACGCGGGGGGCTCGTTCGGATCGGTGAACGGCGAGGCACTCACCCGCATCGGGCGCTGGAACGGCACGACCTGGTCGCCGCTCGGAACGGGAATGGGCGGAGGCGCCTATTCCGATGTCTACGCGCTCGCCACCTTCGACGACCGTTCGGGAACTGGTCCGGCGCTGTACGCGGGCGGGGCCTTCACGACGGCCGGCGGTGCGACGGTGAACTACCTTGCGAAGTGGGACGGCGTCTCGTGGTCGCCGGTCGGCGGCGGCATGAACGGCGTGGTCCGCGCCCTCGAGACCTTCGACGACGGCTCAGGAGCTGGGCCGATGCTGTACGCCGCTGGATCGTTCACGATGGCGGGTGGCGTGCCGGCCAAGTACATCGCGCGGTGGGACGGCTCGTCGTGGTCAGAGCTCGGAAGCGGCACGAGCGGCATCGTGTTCGCCCTGGCGAGCTTCGATGACGGCTCGGGCGGCGGGCCGAGGCTCTACGCGGGCGGGTTCTTCACCGCGGCGGGCGGCGTTGCCGCGGCCAACATCGCCCGCTGGAATGGCTCGTCGTGGTCGCCGCTTGGGAGCGGGGTCGACAGTACGGTCCTGGCCTTCACGGTCTTCGACGACGGCTCCGGTGCTGGCCCCGCGCTGTACGTGGGCGGCGCGTTCACGACGGCAGGCGGCGTCGCTGCCCAGCGCATCGCGCGCTGGGACGGCTCGTCGTGGTCGGCGCTCGGAAGCGGCGCGAGCGGCTTGGTCTCGGCTCTTACGACCTTCGATGACGGCTCGGGGCCCGGTCCGTCCCTGATCGTCGGCGGCGAGTTCACGACCGCCGGTGAGGTGGCGGCGAATCGCATCGCCCGCTGGGACGGGCTTGCCTGGCACCCGTTGGGCGGCGGGGTGAACGGCGGAACGTATCCCTATGTCTACGCTCTCGCCACGTTCGACGACGGCTCGGGCGGTGGAGCGGCGCTCTTCGCCGGCGGCGAGTTCGGCACCAGTCCGGCCGGCGACAGCTATCTCGCGAAGTGGGGAGTGACCTGCCGACGCCCGGCGAACGCGAGCGAGCGGTAGGTTTGTCCGTGCGTCCTCAGCGGGCCCTCAACACCCGCCCCACGCCCCGAGCAGGATCGCCAGGTCGGCGGCGTCGACCGTCCCGTTGCCGTCGAGGTCGTAGAACTCCGAGCCCCAGGAACCGAGCAGAACGCCGAGGTCGGTGGCGTTCACCGCGCCGTCGTGGTTGAGGTCGCCGAGGCAGGGGGCGGGAAGGACGGTCCACGAGAAGCTCTCGGTCATCCACATCGCCCGCAGGGCCTCGTTGCGCACCTTGGTGGTGGGATCGACGATGGTGAGGGTGAGCGTGCCGCCCCCTTGCGGCACGGACAGCGTCGAGGTGTCGAAGGTGGTGCCGGTGGCCCCGGGCACGGCCGCGCCGTTGAAGCTCCATTCCTTGGCGAGGGCGTGGCTCGCGGGCTCGACGGTGGTGACGGCAAGCACGGTGCCCTTCTCGATCGACGAGCCGACCGCGGCGCTCGCTGCGTCGAGCATCGAGGTCGCTTGGTGGATCTCGACGATCATCTGCTCGAGCGACGGGCCGTTGAAGGGCAGGCCGAGCGTCCGCATGAGCGAGTTTGAGGTCGGCCGGCGGATGCCGAACTGGTAGTAGCGGGCCCCTTGGAACGCCCCGTGCACGCCGACGCCGGGCAGCGAGATGCCCAGCCACGGCGCCCACTTCGTGCCGCTCGCCTGCATCTGGGCCTGGGTCTGGATGCTCACATTCGGCTCGGGCACCTCCGGGCCGCTGTAGGTCGAGCCGTCGGCGTAGTCGTATTCGTCCGCGAGGTTGCCGAAGGAATGCCCGAGTTCATGAAGGGCGATCTGGAGGCTCGAGCTGTCGAAGGCGGAAAAGGTACAGACATCCTCGTCGAGGTAGCCAGCGCCGCCGTACTTCGAGGAGTTCGCGACGAGGAGGATCTGGTCCCAATCGGGGGCGGAACTCGCCGCGTCCTGGGCCTTGCCGGTGTCGGCGCAGAGCAGGCGCTCGATGCCCGAGCACCAGAAGCCCGAGTCGAGGGCCGTGTTCTTCGAGATCCCCGGCGTGGGGTCGTTGTCGACGCCGGAGTCGACGCTCGTCACGTCGACGCGATGGGCGTTGAAGTAGGTCAGGTAGCTGACGTACGGCTCGCTGGCCTTCATCGTCGCCCAGCGCTGGTTGATCACCGTGGCGTAGGACGCGAGTTGCCCAGCCTGGAAGCCGTCGCCCACGAAGACGATGTCGATCCGGTTGGCCGGATCGCCGTTCAGGAGGAGCGTGGTGAAGGGCAGTCCGCCGGCCGAGTCTTGGGCCGTCCCGCGCGAGGTAGGGCGATCGACCTCGATCGGGCCGCCGGTCAGGACGCCGTCCGGGCCGGGGAAGCAGCCGAAGACGGTCACCTTTCCTTTCTCCCGGTGGCTGCCGTCCGAGGCGGCGGCCGGAGGGGCGGCGAGCCAAGCGACGACAAGGGACGGGGCGACAAGGATGGCTGCGGTAGTTCGCATGGATCCATCATCTCTCGCGAAGGGTCCGGAGGGAACCAGTCGTAGGGAGGTCCAGGCTCGCGCGGCAGTCCGCGAGCGACGCGACGTCAGCTCCAGCTGCCGAGCAGGATGGCGAGGTCCGCAGCGCCAACCACGCCGTCGCCGGAGAGGTCGAGTGCCGGATCGGTTGTGCCCCAACCGCCGAGCAGAAGTCCGAGATCGGTCGGACCGACGACGCCGTCGCCATCGAAGTCGCCCGGCAGGGCAATTCCGTCGATGGTGACGGTGACGCCGCCCCGGTCGGCGTGGGCGCTGGCGAGGAAGCCGGCGGGTGGGATCACGACCATCGTGCCCGAGATGGGGCCCTGCGCATCGAGCACCCGGAACGCATCTCCCGGTCGCGGGGTGAACCCATCGACGAGGGAGAGGACGAAGGTCCCGCCCAATGCGGCGGCGCCACTGATCTGGAGATGGTCGAACGAACCCCGGGCAGATCCAGCGAGGTCGATGGCCACGCGGCCGCTGGGAAGCTGCTCGAGCGAGCCGAGCAGCGCGAACTCGCCGATGGCAGCCCCGCCGGGCCGGAGCGTGCCCGCGTTGCGGAGGGTGGCAACCTTCAGCGTCGGACCGCTGCCGTCGCCGTCAGCGATGACGAGCTGCTCGTCGATCTCGCCGAGGATGCCGTTGTCGAGCTCGCCCTTGCTCCCGTCGTCAAGATCGAGGAGGACCGCTCCGCCGATGAAGATCGAACCGGAGTTCGTCTGGATCGGCACAGGCAGCGAATCCCCGCTCGCTCCGGTGAAGCTGGCTGTGGCATTTGCCTCGATCGTCCGGAGGTCGAGTCCCTCGAAGTGGGCGGTGGGACCGAAGATCGCGATGTTTGTCCCCGGTCCGATCGTCTCGATGTCGGCGCCTGCAAGGGACAGCGTCGCACCGGCGTGCACGATCCACGACCCGCCGGCGAGCGTGTTGCCGATCACTTGAGCCACGCTCTGGAGGCTCAGGGTGCCACCCTCGACCTCCACGGTGCCGAGGTTCGAGAAGCTGGGCACGACCACTGAATCGAGAATCGAGTCGGCCCGCTTCAGGAGTCGTCCCGACTCGTGGTTGATGAGTGAGCCGCCGCCTGGTGCCGGGTTGGTGATGTCGGCGGCCCCGAGCAGGCTCCACTCGCCGTAGTTGTCGACCTCGCCGCCGATGACCTGGAGCGTCGACGACTGGTCGACGATGCCGCCGATGTCGTTCAGGATCGCGCCGCGCACCGAGCTCGTGAGCTCGATGAGGAGGTGGCCGACGTTCCCGAGGGCGCCCTCGGGCTGGCTCGGCGTTCCGATCGCGGCGCCTTCCAGCTCCATCCAACCGAGGTTCCGAAGCAACCCGCCGTTGGCGGCAGTGATCTCACCGCCGGTCACCCGCAAGCCGGTGTTCGGGGCGCCCCCGGCGAGGAAGTTGGAGAAGTCGGCACCGTCGGTGTGGAGGCGCGACGGGGCGTCGAGTTGGACCGTCCCGTCTCCGTCGCACTGCGCGTCGCCGACCACCGTCCAGAGGCCGGCATCAAGGACCGCTGTGGCGCCGCTCGCCGCATGGAGGTTGGCGCCGCTGAGTTCGCCACCCGCCCCTAGGACGAGCTTGCCGGGGCCTTGGACGTCGAGCAGCCCGCTGGCGAGGAGCGGGGCGGAGAGGAAGCTCGTGTCCGACGCCGAGGTCCCGGTCTTGGTCAGCGTGCCGTCGAGAGCCACCGCGTTGTCCGTCGTCCCCGCTTGGGTCAGGATGCTTCCGCTGACGAGGAGCCAGGTCGCGCCGGGGTCGTTGAAGACGGTGCCGTTCGCCAGCGTCAGGTTGCCGTTCTGCTGGACCGCCCCGCCACTCGCGTTGACCAGCCACGCGGCGAGCGTGCGCGAGAAGCCGCCCGGCAGAAGGAGCAGCCCGGTGTTCTGGAGCTTGCCCTCGCCGGCGAGGGTGAAGGTGGACCACGTCGCCTTGCCTTGGTTGGCAAGCGTGCCATCGAGGGTGAGCGGGCTTGCCGTGTTGATCCACAACCCGTTCGGGCTGGCCAGCGACAGGGTGCTGGTCAGGGTCTGTCCAGTCTCGATCTCGAAGGAGCCCGCGATCCTGAGATCGCCTTGTCCGGACACGCCGGCTGGCGATGCGATGTGGATGGGCTCGGAGCCAATCGGCTGGAAGGTGATGATCGCGTCGTTGGCAATGGAGTAGGCGCCGCCGTGTGTCCCCTCGTGCCGGAAGCGAAGTTCTCCCGCCGTCACCGCGACCGAGCCTCCTTCGTCGTTGAAGAAGTAAGCCAAGATGTCGGCGGTGCCGGCGCCGCTCTTGACGAGCGTCCCGCCGTTGTCGAAGTAGGCGGTGCCCGAACCTCCGATGTCGGCTCCGGGGGCGGCGATCGTCCAAGCGCCGCCGTTGTGGACGAAGGAGTCGGTGCCGATCAGCACATCGCCGTTCTGGCTCACGCTGCCGCTGGTGTCGAGCGGCTTATTGAGCGAGCAGTTGGCGGTTGACAGGATGGTGAGCGAGCCTTGATTGACGATGGGGCTGAAGACCGAGCCATCGATGGTGCACCAGCCGAATGCCGAAGAGCCGGTGAGCAGGAGGTCGCCGGCCACCGAGACGTGCACGTCGCTCGAGAGCAGGAGATCGGTGGCCTGCCCGGACTGGAGCGAGACCACGCCGTTGATGAAGGAGAGGGGGACCGACGCCTGCAAGCTGTTCAGCGTGATGATGCCGGCGCCGTTGTTGGTCACCGTGCCGGACGAGGAGAGCAGCACAGCGTCCGCGCCCGGTACATCGACTCCCGGCACTTGCCGCGGTTGCCAGTTGCCGGCCGTGCCCCAGTTGAGGTTGGTGCCCCCGATCCAGAGAAACGAGCCGCCAGCGCCGACCCGCGGGCTCGCCAGCAGCAGCGTCGCGAGCGCAGCGAGACCCAACCCCCTAGGCTGCAGCCGACTCTCGATGGCCATGCCCCGATTATGTCGCCGCTCCAGGCCGAGTCACGCCGGTTCGGCGAGTTCGCTGCGATTGCGGCGGGCCGGCAGGTCGTGCGAGCGTCGCCCTAGCAGCCGCCCCACGCGCCGAGCAGGACGGCCAGGTCCGCCGCGTTCACGGCACCGCTCGCGTCGAGATCGGCGGCGCCCTTCCCGCCCCAATCACCGAGGAGGAGGGCGAGATCGGCCGGCCCGACGGTGCCGTCGCCGTCGAGGTCACCCAGGCACGGCGCCGACACCGACACCACCGCCAGTCCCGCGTAGATCGACCAGGTCGCCGGATACTCGACGTAGGAACGCACCACGCCCGTGATGCGATCGTGGTGATTGATGCGATGGGTCGACTGGTCGAGGGTGATGATCTCGCCGTCGATCACCACCACGTCGTCCACGTAGTTGTAGCTCGGGCCGAAGGGAATGCGGATGACGAGCGAGCTCGCCCCCGATGGGTACGACGCGTTGAGGAGGTCGACGTGGTCCGGGCCAGGCTCGCGGTTCACGCCGACCAGCCCGCCCGCGGGGTCGATGCCGAGCCCGTCGAAGTCGGCATCGGAGCCGTAGTTGACGATGCCAGTCACGGCGCCGTCGAGGCCGAGCGTCCCGATCGCATTGCTGTTCGAGGTGGTCGCCGCCCCGGGCTGCCAGAGGGAGATGAGGAGGTCGCCCTTCGCGGTCGACGCCAAGGCCTCCGTGGCGTTGACGGTGGGGACGCCACCGACGGTCACCGCGACCGAGGAGAGCACCGCTCCGTCGGCGGTGCTGATCTCGATCAGCCGCGAGCCGACGGTCGGCTCCCACACCAAGCCGTAGAGGTGGCTGCCCACCGCCGCGAAGTCGAGGAGATATCCCGGTCCGCTGTCGATGACGCCGACTTCCTGCACGCTGCCGGAGAGGACGTCGACCGTCACCAGCTTCGTCGCCGCGCTGTCGAGGGCGTAGAGAACGTCCGCTCCGCTGGCTCCGCCGCACAGGGCGGCCGCGGCGACTCCGATGGCGAGATGGCGCATGGCATCTCCTCCTCGGAAACGAGGATAGCGGGGTCTATCGGGCGGGCGAAAGGGCAAATCCGACGTTGGCGATTACGGCCCCCACCAAAGGAGGAGGAGCCCGAGGTCCGCCGCGTCCACCAGGCCGCTTCCGTCGATGTCGCCGGGCCCGGCACTTCCCCACGCCCCGAGCAGGATGGAGAGGTCGGTGGCGCCGACCTCCCCGTCGCCGTCGAGGTCGCCGGGAGTGCCTGCTGCGATCTCGTAGACGTACGCGGCGCCCGCGTCAGGCGCCGAGTTGTCGGCCTGCTCCCCGTCGATCCCGGTCGCAGCGCTGTCTTCGTCGCGGGCTCCGAGGACGATGGTCGGTCCGGTCACGGCGATGGCGGTGCTGAAGTGGTCGACCTGGTCGGTGTTGGAGGCCTTGAGATAGGCAACTTGGCACCAACCTGTCCGGCTGTGGGTGAAGACATAGGCGGCGCCGGCGTTCGACTTCGAGTTGTCGTACTGGTCGCCGTCGACTCCGGTCGCAGAGCTCGCCTCGCCCCAGGCGCCGACCACCACAGTGCTGCCGTCGGTGCCGACCGTGCCCCCGAAGTGATCCGCGAGGCCCGTGTTGGACGCCTTGAGGTACGCGGTCTGGCTCCACGTGCCGCCGCTTCGGGCGAACACATAGGCCGCGCCCGCGTTCCAGCTCGAGTTGTTCGCCTGGTCCCCGTCGACCCCCGTCGCGGCGCTGTCCTCGTTGGAGGCACCCATCACCGCGGTGTCGCCGGCCAGCGCCACGGCGCCTCCGAACTGGTCGGAGTGTCCCGCGTTCGAGGCGTGGAGGTGGGCTTCCTCGATCCAGCCCTTCGGGCCCCGGGTGAAGACATAGGCGGCACCTCCGGCGGTAGCGACTCCGCCGGGTCCCGGGGCGTTCTCGTTCAGGGCCCCGATGAGCAGGGTGTCGTTGCTGGCGGCCACGCTGCCGCCAAAGCGGGGCACCACGGTGGCGGCCGGCTTCAGGTACGCCTCCTGCGTCCAGACCGTACCGTCGCGGCGGAACACGTAGGCAGCTCCACGGGATGGCTTGCTGTTGTCGGACTGGTCGCCGTCCACCCCGCTGGCCGAGCTGGCCTCTATGCTGGCGCCGACCACGATCGTGTTGCCGGAGACGGCCACCGACTCCCCGAAGTTGTCGCCCGGGTCGGTGTTCGACGCCTTCAGATAGGCCTCTTGGGTCCACGTCGCGCCGTGGCGAACAAAGACATAGGCGGCGCCCGCATCGATCGCCCCGTTGTCGGCCTGGTCGCCGTCGACCCCGGTTGCCATGCTGTCTTCGCGGAGGGCGCCGACCACGATGGTGTCGCCAGAGATCGCCACACTGAGCCCGAAGAGGTCGAATGCCCCGGGGTTGGATGCCTTGAGGTAGGCCTGCTGCACCCAGGTCGAGCCGCTCCGCACGAAGACGTACGCGGCCCCGGAGAGGGGGGCGCCGTTGCTCGACTGGTCGCCGTCGACGCCCGGCGAGGCTCCGCTCTCTTGCGAGGCGCCGATCACCACGGTGTCGCCCGAGATCGCTGCGCTCTGTCCGAAGAAGTCGTTGTGCTCGGTGTTCGAGGCCTTGAGGTAAGCCTGCTGGGCGAGGGGATCGATGGTCACGGGATACGCCGCGGCGCGATCGTCGACCACGATCCGGAGCGAGTCGCCCTCCGCGAAGAGCCACGCGGGGAGCGTCGCCCCGGTGGCGTCGATGGCGGCGAGGCCGCCGTAGCGGAGGATCGGATGGCCGTCGGGGCGGCCGAAGCTCGCGCTCCGCTGGTCGGGTCCGGACTCGGCGCAGAGCTCGCCACGGACGGCCAGTTCCAGCACGATCGGCCCGTCGCCCGGCGGACGCATGGCGAGCGTCCAGCCGTGCTCGAGGCCGTCGACGCCGTTGCGCCACCACTCGGAGAGCGTCTCGTCCCATCGATAGGCGATGCGTCCGCCGTCGACGGAGGTCGCCGGGACACCGGTCGGGAGGGGCCGGGCGTCCGTCCGGCCGCAGCGGACGAGATCGAGTCCCCAAGACCAGTCGCCGGCGGTGGGGGTGACGCTCACGCCGTGCCCGTCGAAGCGGATCGCCCACCGCTGCCCGGGGTTCGAGGCCTGCCACGCCCCGCCCGCCTCGTGGATGGCATGGCGGGCCGATTGGTATGCGGTCCGGACCGCAGTCGCATCGAGCGTCGACTGCGGCTCGGGGCTTGCTGCGGACGCGACCGCCACGGCGACGAGCCCAGCGAGGCAGGGGGCGTGCAGCAGCGGGGAACGGGGGGCGCGATGTGACATGCCGATCTCCTCATCAAGCCAAGTTCGCACCGCTCCCCATCGTATCGATCCCTGCGGCGAGGCGATCGAGAATTCGCCGTCCTTGGGTGAGGTGCGAAGAGACCGGGATTCCTGCCGAATCCTCGTCAGATCCGATCCCGGCGTCCGCTCACCTCGCAGCCGACCCGCGAGCCGGCCGGCGAGGACACCGGACGGGGATCGGGTGCCGCATCTGGAGACTCGACATGCTTTGCCCCAGCAATCGGGCCAGACGCACGCGGGCGTGCGTCGGGCTGGTGTGGTCGCTCGTCCTGTGTGCCGCCGTGCCGGCGGAGGGAGGTGGCGGCCGATCGGCGCCGCCATCGTTCCAACGCGGGCTCCGTGGCGCGGCCTCAGAGGGGGGAGTCGCGGGTGGAGGATGCGGCGACGGGGCTCTGACGCAGTCGACATCGCCCACCGTGATCGAGGGAGAGAACTCGGTCTACTGCGGCGACGCGACGACCTCGGCGGAGAACTCGCTTGCCCGCTCCTTCGTCATGCCTGCGAGCGGCACCATCTCCTGCGTCTCCTTCGGCATCGACGTCAACGTCGGCGCCGCTTGGCCAGTCGAGGTGCGGATCCTGGCCGGATCGATCGCCGGGCCCGATTCCGTCGTGCTGCTCGCGTCGAGCTCGGTGCCGGTTCCGGCTGGAGCCGAGGGGCTCCTCCTCACCGCCGACTTCCCGCCGGTGGCCGTGATCGCAGGCATGGAGTACGTCGTCGAATTGCGGACCGCTTCCCGCTTGGTCGCCGACGGCGGCGATGGCGGACTCCTCGTCCTGGGGTGCAACAACGACGGCGAGTCGGCGCCGACCTACATCCGGGCGCCGCTCTGCGGTGTCGATGACTTCGTCCCCACCGCGTCGATCGGCTTCCCCCAATCGCAGGTGGCGATGGCGGTGGGATTCGCGGCCGCGCCGCCGGGCTGCGCGGCCGCAGGCGACTGCTTCGAGGCCCATCCCGGACCGGGCTGCCTGCATGGACTCTGCTGCGCCAGCGTGTGCGCCGTCGATCCGGCGTGCTGCGACGTCGACTGGGACGCCTCGTGCGCCTCCCTCGCCGTCGCCGTCTGCGGCGCGGTCCTCTTCGACAACGCCTGGCACACGCCCGCCCTTCCCGGCAGCTCGCTGGTGGCGAGCGGCGGCGGCATGACCGTGCACGGCGCATCGCCCGGGCAGGCGATCGGATATGCGATCGACTTCTTCGACTATCTCGACTTCAACGCCGCCCCGACCGGCGTCCAGAGCGATCTGGTCCAGTGGGATTCCAACGCGGTCGGGGCCAGCGTGACCTTTGGCTTCGACAGCACGCTCGGGGACGGCGGCAAGGATGCGTTCACCTTCACCACCGTCGCTCCGGGGACCGCGGTCCTGACCTTCGCGGGAGACGAAGGGTCGTGCCTCTCCGCGGGACCGGGCGACGAGGTGGACTTCTGGCTGTTCGACGACGATGTCCTCGTCGGAAAGCTGACCGGGCAAGCGAGCGGGAGCGTCACGGTAAGCGTGCCGCCGGGGCTCCTGCCGGGGAACTTCACCTTCTGGGGCTTCTGCAAGGGAAAGAAGACCGTCACCGAGAACCCGGACGGCTCGACCACGACGACGAACGAATGGAGCTACGGACTCGGCGGCGGCCTCTCGGCGTCGATGGTCGTCGCGGGGACGGGCGGCACGTTCCTGTGCGACAGCTTCGAGATCCGTCCGCCCACCGCACGGATGTGCGCCCCGCCGACCTCTTTCTCGGTGATCGCCCAAGGCGTGCCCGAACTCGTCGTCGGCATCACCGAGAACTGGGATCCGCCGTGGACCCTCTATGTCGGCAGCGCGGAGACCGATCCCCGCATGGAAGGGCCTGGCAGCGCCTCGACGACGCTCGGTCTCGGCGTGGCAGCCCTGCCGGCGAAGGCGCCGATCAAGGTCAAGCCGGTCTCCGACGCCGGGTCGGTCGGCGTGTCGCTCACGGGGTTCACCGAGGAACCCGACGGCGTGCGGCTTCTTCTGGGCGGCGCACATTCGGCGGACTTCAGCTTGGCCCTCGACCTCTTGCCCGACACCACCGGGGCCTGCGTCTCGTTCTCGAGCACGTTCCTCGGCGGCGGCTTCGGCGGTACGGTGCTCCTCGACCCGTGTGTCAGTTGCCCACCGCCCTTCAAGGGGCAGTGGAACGTGGTCGGCAGCTTCAACGGACTCGGCTCCGGCACCTACACCTTGATCGCCCTGAACGAAGGGACAGTGGTGGCGGCGCAGGCGGGCATGAGCGGGCTCGCGGGCACCGCCGACCACGGGCCGGTCGGCTTCGGCAAGCTCGGCTTGGCCACCCCGTGCTACACGATCAAGTGGCCGCATGGCACCTACTTCCTCTCCAGCTTCAACGACGGCGTCATTCCCATCGATGAGATTCGCCTGCTCGCCGAGGGGGCGCCTCCGCAGCCTCCGATCGGCTCGATCGCCGTCGCTGCGACCAACGTCGCTTCGATCTTCATCGGAGATCCGCAGGTGACGTTGCCGCCGTTCAGCTTCTGCCCGGCCGACCTGAACGGCGACGGGCAAGTCGGCGCCGCCGACCTCGCCACGTTGCTTGGCGCGTGGGGCTCGCCGGCCGCCGACCTCGACGGCAATGGGACCACGGACGCCGCTGATCTGAGCGTCCTGCTCGGCGCCTGGGGAAGCTGCCCGTAGCGACCCTGTCGCGCAGTCCTCCTTGCACGCGCTCGGGAGAGCCCGACGGCGACGTCGGGCTCTCTTGCGCGCCGTCACATGCGAGGGTCGAGTCGTTCTCCGCGGGCGAGCTGGGCCAAGTCGCGGTCCATGTTGGCGATGATCGCCTCGCGGTCCGGGCCTGGAAGGTCCGCTTCGAGCAGCAGGCGCTTGGCCTCGGCGAACTCCGCCTTGGCCTCGTCGCCGCGCCCCATGGCCCCGAGGATGTGGCCGGCCCGGGCCCGGGCGATGGCCCGGTGGAACGACCAACTGCTGTCGGCAGAGGCCAGCATGGCGCCTCCTTCGCGGCACATGGCGAGGGCCCGGTCGAAGTCGCCGAGGCTCGACTCGACGGCCGAGAGCTCGACCATCGCCCATGCGACGTGCGGGCCGTTGGGAGCCACGGCTCGGAGCCGTGCGAGGGCCTCGTCGGAGAGGCGGCGGGCGAGATCGGCGCGGCCGTGCCAGGCGCAGGCCCGGGCGATCTCGCGGAGGCGCGTGGCGAGGTGGAGCGGGCCGACCTCGGCCAGCATGGACCGATGGGCCTCGACCAGGGCTTCCACGTGCTCGAACGCGGCCTCGGGGTTCGAGGACTTCCAGCGGGCCGTGAAGAGCGAGTAGAGGAGCTCGACCTGGCCCACCGAGGTCGGTCGGCCGTTCGGCATGGCGATGGCCACCGCAGCCTCGAGGGCGCGGACCGCCTGGTCGAACTGCCCCTCGTCGGCGTGGCGCTGGGCGAGCAGGTTGTAAGTCTCGACGAGATCGGGATGGGACGACCCGAGGACCGCCTTCTTGAGCTCGAGCAGGGCTTCGATGGTGGCCGTGTCGGCGGTGAGGAGTTGCGTGGTCCGGAGACGCTCGGACAGGGCCGCCGCCCGCGGACGGTCCTCGTCGTCGGCGAAGCGGGCGAAGGCGTCGAGGGCGGCGACAAGCCGCCCGTCGCCGTCGGCGTGGGCCAGCAGCTCGTCCCGCAAGAGCTCGTCGGCCAGAGCGCGACTCGCTTCGCGGGTCGCCGTGGCGCCGCTCGCCGCCAGGCGCACGGATGCCTCGCGCGACTTGAGCTCGGCGTCCCCGGAGGCGATGCGGGGCCGGATCGCGTCCAGCCTCGCGATGGCCCGTGGCCCGTCGCCGCGGGCGAGGTCGACCTCGGCGGCGACGATCGAGGCCTCGAGGGATCCGCGGTCGTCGGGCCCGAGCAGGCGGGCTAGCGTCGGCACCGCCTCCTCGATCAGGGCGGTGGCCTCCTCGATGCTGCTTCGCCGGGCCAGAATGCGAGCCAGGCTGGCCTTGGCCTTGGCGCCGATCACCGTGTCGCCCGCCCCTTCCTGGCGGAGGATCCGAAGGGCCTGCCGGTATTCGACTTCGGCCCGACGCAGCCCGCCGCGGTCGGCGCTGACCTCGCCCAGCGCCGCATGGGTCGCGGCTTCGGCGAAGAGGTCGCCAGAGAGGACGCCGGTGTCGAGGCTGTTGGTCACCGCATTGAGTGCCTGGTACGCCGCCGCCGACTCGGGGTCCATCGGGGTCGGGTCCCCTGGCGGGATGACTTGGCGCAGGACGTTGGCGACCGCCGCCATGCGGCTCGATTCGCCTTCGAGCAGGGCTCGCTGTGAGGCCTCGCGCAGGGCCGCTTCGCGGGCGGTGACCACTCCCCACGCCGTGGCGGCAGCGCCGGCCAGCAGGGCGATGGTGACCACAGCGCCGAGGCCGACGGCCACACGATGCCGTCGGAGCACCATGGAGACGACGTAGGAGAGCGAATCGCGGCGGGCCTCGATCGGCTCGCCGCGTCCGAAGCGTTCGAGGTCGGCCCGGAGGCTGGCGGCGCTCGCGTAGCGGCGATCGGGGTCGCGTGCCAGGGCCTTCAGCACGATGGTGTCGAGGTCGCGCGGAAGGGGATAGGGCAGTCCGGCGACCGACGAAGGCGGCGCCGGATCTGTCGCCCGGACCCGCGCCACGAACTCGGCGACCCCGCCCGACCCGTCGTGCGGGCGATGGCCGGTCAGCATCTCGAAGGCCAGCACGCCTAACGCATAGATGTCGGCCCGCGTGTCGGCCACCGAAGCGTCGCCATCGAGTTGCTCGGGGGCGGCGTAGCCCAGGGTGCACGCCACCTCGCCGGTCATCGTCACCCGCGGCCCGCCCGAGCCGTCGGTCTCGGTGGCGATGCCGAAGTCGAGGATGCGCGGCTCGTCGTCGGCGTCGACGAGGACGTTGGTCGGCTTCAGGTCGCGGTGGATGATGCCGTTCCGGTGGGCATGCTCGACCGCGCCGCAGAGGGCCACGAGGGCCGCCAGCAGACGGGCCCGGCGCTCCGCCGCCGGACGCCCGGCCTCGCCGCGCACGGCGGCCGCCCAGCGGTCGAGCGGCACGCCGTCGACCCACTCCATGGCGATGGCGAAGCGGCCGTCGGCCAGCTCGCCGCAGTCGTGCACGGTCACGATGTTCTTGTGGCGGAGGCGGGCGGCCAGGCGGGCTTCGCGTTCGATCCTGGCCCGGGCCCGCGACGTGCCGTGGCGCAGGATCTTGAGGGCCACGTGGCGCTGCGACACCCGTTGGCGGGCCCGATGCACCACGCCTTGCCCACCTCGTTCGACCTCGTCGAGGAGTTCGTAGCCGTCGAGTGTCGGGCCCGGCAGCCCAGGCCGCTCCTCGGCGCGGGCGTCGCTGTCGCCGGCCGTTCGGAGCCTCGGAACCAGATCGTCGAGGAAGCGGTCCGTCTCGGCCAGCTCGGCGAGCCGGGCGGCGCAGAGCGGGCACGCTTCGATGTGCTCGGCCACAGCCGGCTCCGCCTTCCCATCCTTGAGGAGCGATAGCTGGAGTTCATCGGGGCAGGGGCCGCTCACGCCTCGTCCTCGCGGAACGCGGCGCTCAGCCGGGCCACGGTCTCCCGCATCCGCCGAGCCACCCGGTACTTCGCCGCATAGACGGCCTCGACCGTGGTGCCAAGCTCGCGAGCCACCTCCGCCGCCGGCACGCCGCGCAGGACGAGCAGCTCGAAGGCGCGCACGCTGCGGGCGTCCTCGGTCCCGCTCGCGCTCACCGTTGCCCAAGCCAGGTTGGCGATGTGGGCGCGTTCCTCCTCCTCCCACCAGCGATCCATGCGCTCGGCGCCCTCCTCGGGCCCGAGCGGGATCTGTTGGTCGATCCCGCGGCTCCGGGCCAACCGTTGGATGTCGCGGGCCCGGTGCTCGACGATGGTGAGGATCCACGACCGCAAGCGGCCGCGGGAACGGTCGAAGCGTCCCCCGCGCATGTCGCGGACGAACTCGAGCAGGGCCTGCTGCGTGGCGTCGGCGGCGTCCTCCGGACCCAGCCCGAGGCGCCGGGCCACGGCGCGGAGGATGGGGGCGTAGCGGGCCACGAACGCGTCCCAGGCCGGGCCGCCCTCGTCGCCCTGCAGCGAGTGGAGGAGGGCAGTGGTCGTGGTCAGCGGATAGCTCGGACTTCCGTCTGGCGGCACGTCGGTCCCCGCGAACGAGATCGGCCGGACCAGTTGGACGCGGCCTCCCGCGCATGATGCACGGGGGCCGCTGGCGAAGGAAGCGTGGTCCGCCGGATTCGCTCCGCTTGGCCAAGAGAAAAGCCCCGCCTGGTCGACGGGGCTACGTGGGCGATGGACGCGATGTCAGCGGCTGTCGCTTACGGGCAGGCTCCCCACGCCCCGAGCAAGGACGCGAGGTCGGCTGCGTCGACGGCGCCGTCGCCGTTCAGGTCGGCCGTGCCGGCGCCGCCCCAGGCCCCGAGCAGGATGCTGAGATCGGCGGCGTCGACGACGTGGTTGCCGTCGAAGTCGGCCGGACAGGCCGGGGCCGTGGTGCACATCGAACCCGAGACGACGACCCAGTCGAAGGCGGCCTCGGCCACCGAGTTCTCGGGGTTGTCGGCCATGCGGAAGCGGAGCTGCATGGTGGCCGTCGGCGTGAGGATCGACTCGAGGTCGAAGCTCATGTTCCGCCACTGGTTGTTGCCGTGCGAGGAGACCTGCTCGAGCAGCGTCCAGGTGGCGCCGTTGTCGTTGGAGATCTCGACATAGAGCGGGTCGACGTCGCTCGGGGTGAAGGTGTCGTCGTTGGCGTACCAGCGGGCGTAGGTCAGCACCGGGTGCTGGACTCCCGAGCAGTCGAAGGTCGGCGAGGTGGCGATGGTCGGCCCGCCGTCGAGGTCGCTCGCGTTGGCGGCGCCGCCGGCCGTGCCGTTCATGGTCACCATGCACTTGGTCCCCTTGGCGGCGAGGCCCGGAGCCCACTGCTTGCCGTTGAGCGAGGTCGACACGGGAGTGGCCGCTTCCCAGCCCTTCATGCCGGACGGGATGCCGGTGTCGACGACGGTGAAGCCGTCGAGGCCGGTCTCGAAGTTCGCGCTCAGCACGGTCTGCATCGACTCGGCGATGTTCAGGACGTAGTGGCCGTAGGGCGCCGTGGCCGGATCGCGATACGGCCCGCCGAGCGTGGTGTTGGCGGAGACGTAGTATTCGACCTGGTCGCCGCAGTCGAGGGCCGGGAAGTTGAGCGTGTAGTTGGCGCTGTCGCCGGCGGCGAGCGGAGCCTCGACCCACGCCCCGCCGTTCACCGAGTAGTGCAGCATGGCCGTGCCGGCGGCGAGCGACCCTGCCCCGGTGCTAGAGAGGCTGACCGGCACGCTCGAGGAGGCGCCCGCAGGCACCGAGAGCGGCCGACCGGTCGGGTAGGTGAAGGCGACGCCGGTCTGGCGGTTCATCCAGACCTCGATGCCGGCGCAGCGGCCGACCACCATGTCCAGCCAGCCGTCGTTGTCGAGGTCGACCGCGGCCACGTCGAACCACGCCTGGAGCTGGGTGTCGGTGAAGGGCTTGGTGAACGAGGGGCCGGTCTCGTTCAGGATGTTGTTGTCGTTGCCGGCGTAGGTGTTGTGGTAGATGTGGGCCCGGCGACCGGAGGTCGGGCAGAAGGAGGGCAGGTCGGCGTCGATGTCGACGATGGTCACGTCGGGCCGGCCGTCCTTGTCCCAGTCGGCGACCGTGATCTGGTTGCCGAACTCGCCAGCGCTCTGGGCGATGGTGAAGGTGGTGAAGTTGGCCTGGCCCGTGGCGTCGTTGCCGCTATTGATCAGGTAGCGATCCTGGCCGTCGTCAGCGACCACCAGGTCGAGCTTGCCGTCGCCGTTCAGGTCGCCCGAGCCGATGTTGTAGGCCGAGCCGGTGTAGATCGCCTTCAGGCCGTTGAAGCCCGCGCCGCTCGCCTTCCGGGTCAGCAGGCCGACCGTCGGCGAGCCGCCGAGGGTCGAGACCCGCATGATGTCGGTCTTGCCGTCGCCGGTGAAGTCGGCGGCAACGACCGCGTTGCCGAAGGCCGAATCGAGCTGGGCCGCAGTGCAGAGGGTGTTCGTCGTGTCGAAGAAGAAGCCAGCGGCCCCGCCGCCGAAGTTGAGGAGGAGCTTGTTCTGGAAGTCGGCGCTGCCCGCCTCGCTCGGGCTGGCTTGCACTTCGCCGGGATCGTTGGTGTCGCCGTCGCCGTTCAGGTCGATCGACTGGTTGCTGCCGGCGGTCTCCGGCGTGTCGTAGTCGGTGAAGAAGAGATCGGCGTAGCCGTCGTTGTTGAAGTCGCCGGCGGCCATGGCGCAGAAGCGCGGGTTGGCGTTGGCGTCGCCGCTTGGCGGGAAGAGGTGGGGGAGGCGGTTCCGCTCGTGGCGGAAGCCGAGCCAGTGGCCGCCCGCATCGTTGCCGAGGTTGAGGTAGACGCGGGGCTGGCCGATGGTGTCGACCTTGCCGTCACTCATGGTGGTGGCGGTGACGAGGTCGAGCCAACCGTCGTTGTTGATGTCGACCGCCACCACGTCGCGGTCGTTGGTCGGGTCGAGGAAGCCTTGGAGCCCGGCCACATCCGAGACCGAGGCGTACTCGACCGTGCGGTCGACGAGGACGCCGCCTTCGTTCATGAAGAGGATGTTGCGGAACCCGCCTTCGACGGAACCCGGGAACTTGCGGGCGACGGCAAGGTCGGTCCAGCCGTCCTTGTCGAAGTCGCCGATCGCGAAGTCCTTCTCGATGTTGTCCTGGATGAGGAGGGCGGGATCGGCGACGAGCCGCGCCGAGCTCTCGTTCACCAGGTTCACCCAACTGTTCTGGGCTGCGGCGCTACCGGTCACCAGGGCGATGACCATCAAGTTCGTCGTGCGTGCGACGTGCATCAGGGCTCCTTGCTGTCGTTGTGGGCGGCGCGGCGGCCCGGTCATGCCGTCGCGCTCCGAGGCTCCCCCGTTTTCACGAGGGAAGGCCGAGCCCGAGCATACTGCGACACTGCGGTCCCGCCATCAGGGGATCGCCGCCTTTTCGCAGCGACAACACGGAGCCGCAGATCCGGGATCCGCCTGCAGCGGGGATCGCCTCAGGCCCCGCCGCAGTCGCCGCCCACCTGGAGGACGAGGAGCGTCTGGTCGTCGGCCGGCCGGACCCCCGACTCGAAGGCGAGGAGCGAGCCCGAGATGGTCCGCACCGCGCAGTCGGGGGCCCCGGAGCAGGACCGGAGCGACTCCTCGATGCGGCCCACTCCGAACATGCTGCCGTCGGGGTTGCGGGCCTCGACGATGCCGTCCGTATAGAGGACGAGCGTCTCGCCCGGCTCGAGCGTGGTGGTGGCCTCCTCGAAGCGGAGTCCGGTGGCGAGCCCGAGCGGGATGTCGCCGGCCTCTTCGAGGAGTCGGACGGTGTGCTCGGAGCACGCGCTTCGGACGAGCGGCGGGTTGTGTCCGGCCCGGGCGTAGCGGAGTTCGCGTCGACCGGGATGGAAGAGGCCGAGGAAGGCGGTGACGAAGCCGCTCTCGACGCTCTTGGCGACGAGGTAGTCGTTGACCGTCTCGAGCACCCTGGCCGGCCCGGCGATCGGCTCGGGGGTGGTGGCGACGATGGCGTCGACCATGGCGGCGACGACCGCCGCGCTCGGGCCGTGTCCGCTGGCGTCGGCGATCAGGAGCATCCACCACGTCTCGTCGCTCCCGGCGAGGCGCACCGGCCGCACCGCGTAGAGATCCCCGCCGGCCCGATCGAAGGTGGCGAAGTGGGCCCCGAGCCGAGCCCCCGGGATGGTGGGCAGGGGATCGGGCAGCAGGGCCCGCTGGATGGTCGCGATGCGATCGATTTCGCGGGACTGCTCGGCCTCGGCGGCCCGGAGCTTCTGGTTGACGAGGACGTTCCGCACCGTGCCGCCGATCAGGTTGGTGGCGGCGAGGAACTCCTCGACGAACTCGGCGTCGAGCTGCTCCGGGGCGTGGGCCAGGTAGAAGGCCCAATTCAGCGGCTTGCCGCCGTCATAGAGGGGCAGGGCGGCCATGCAGCGGAAGCGGGACAGATCGTCGCCGAAGTGCGGCTCGTCGGTGGCCTGGAGGTGATGGAGGAGGACCGGCTCGCCGCGGGCGATGATCGAGCCGACCAGCCCGCCGCGGAGGATGGGCAGCGAGTCCCAGTCGCGCCACGGGTTCTGGGCTTCGCGGTTGGCCTCGACGTCGAGGCTGTCGAGGAGCTTCCGCGTGATCTTGTAGGTCCCGGGCTCGAGCCCGCGCACGCTGGCCGAGAAGTAGCCGTCGATACTCCGCAGGCGCCGCATCCCGAGGCCGAAAGCCGCCTGCACCTCGGAAGGCGTCGCGGCCTTGCTGACAGCCCGCATCATCTCGATCAGAATGGGGATCCTCGGCCGGGCCGCCAAGTCGACGGGATGGGCATGGGCCCGCCCAGCGAGCTGCGTCGGGGAGCTTGGAGCCGTCTCATGCATGGGACCCATCCTACGCCGCTTGCCGCGGAACTTCGCGCCGCTCTCGACGCAGCGATCGAACAGGCGGAGAAGAGTTGGCGCGAGGGCGGCATTCCCATCGGGAGCGCCTTGGTCAATGCCCGGGGGACGATCGTCTCCGTGGGCCATAACCGCCGCGTCCAGAAGGGGAGCGTGATCCTGCACGCCGAGATGGACTGCCTCGAGAACGCCGGCCGCCGCCGCGACTGGTCCACGTGCACGCTGGTCTCGACGCTCTCGCCCTGCCCGATGTGCTCGGGGACGGCGGTCCTCTACCGGATCCCGCGGGTGGTGATCGGCGAGAACCGCACCTTCCTCGGCGCCGAGGACTGGATGAAGGTCCGCGGCATCGACCTGACCGTGGTCGACGACCCGCGCTGCGTCGCGTTGATGGAACGGATGAAGCGGGAGCGGGCCGACCTCTGGGCCGAGGACATCGGCGAGGCGGCGGTGCCCGGCGAGAAGCGCTAACCGGGCTCCCGCCCGCAGGCAGCCACCCATGATCCCCTTCGGTCCTTCGAGCCTCGAGCGCGCCGCCAACGCCTTCAACACGGGCGACCTCCGCACCGCGGAAGCGCTCTGCCAGGAGTCGTTGCGGACCAACCCGAAGGGCATCCAGGCCTGGGTCCTCCTCAGCCGGATCCGCACCCGGCAAGCCCGCTGGCCGGAGGCCGAGGACGCCCTGCGCAAGGCCCAACAGCTCGCCCCGCAGGACGCCGAGGTCCTCTTCTCGCTCGCCATCCTCCGCATGCGGCAGGGGCGGTTCGGGGACGGGATCCCGCTCCTCGAGCAGGCCCGGAGGGGCGCTCCCGGGCATCCCGGGATCCGCTGCGCCCTGGCTAGTTGTTTGGTCGAGACCGGACAGGCGAAGCAGGCCCTCGCTGCGATCGGCACGCCGAACTCGGCGGACACCCACCTCGCCTTCGCCCTCGCCCAACTTGCTCTCCGCGACGATGCGGCCGCCGAGCCGTCGCTCCGGGCGACGATCGCCTCGGGGCAGAACGCGGCGGCCCGCTACCAGGCGAACCAACTGCTCGGCCAGCTGTTGGAGCGGCGCGGCGACTTCGCCGGGGCCTTCGCCGCCTTCGCCGCGGCCCGCTCGGTGGTGCCGATCCGCTACGACATCGCCGAGATGCACGACCACGTCCGGCGGCTGATCGAGACCTTCTCCGAGTCGAACGTGGCGCGGTTCGCCACGGCGAGCAACACCTCGCGGCGCCCGGTCTTCATCGCCGGCATGCCGCGCTCGGGCACCACGCTCCTCGAGAAGATGATCGCCTCGCACCCCCAAGGGGCCGGGGCAGGGGAGACTGATGCCCTGCGGCGGCAAGTCGATGTCTGGGCCGCCGCCAAGCCGCCGGCCCGCGGGTGGCCGGAGATCGTCGGCCAGCTTGGCGTTCCCCAACTCGACGCCGTGGCCACGGGCTACCTCGGCGCGACCGACGTCTACGCCGGGCCGGGGATCGAGCGGGTCGCCGACAAGCATCTGCGGAACTGGCTCCACGTCGGCCTCGTTGCGATCGCCTTCCCGCGGGCCTCGATCGTCCACATCCGCCGCGATCCCTTCGACACCGGCCTCAGTTGCTTCGAGCGGCTCCACCCGCAGGCCATGCCCTGGTCGGCGTCGCTCGACCACATCGGTCAGGTGTTGGCCCTGAACGAACGGCTGATGGCCCACTGGCACCGCGTCTTCCCGGGGCGGATCGTCGACGTCGTCTACGAAGACCTGGCCCGCGAACCAGCCCGCGTGCTGCCGCCCGTGATCGAGGCCCTCGGCCTGCCGTGGAGCGAAGCCTGCCTGCGGCAACACGAGCGGCAAGCGAGGCCGGGAGCCCAAGAGCCGCCGCCGACCTTCTCCGCCGACCAGGTGAAGCGCCCCGTCTACGACTCCTCGATCGGCCGCGCCGAGCGCTACGGGTCGCTGCTTGATCCCATGCGGGCGGCCTACGCTGCGCGAGGTCGCTGAGGGACGGATTGCGGCAGAGGAGGTTGGGGAGTTTCGGATTGCCGCAGAGACGCAGAGTGCGCAGAGTCCTCGCAGAGCAGACAGGAAGATTGGGGCTTCGGGTCTAACCGTGTTGACCGCTCGATCCCAAACCACAGCCAGCCGCGCGGACGGCCACCCTGTATCCCTGCCTTCCTCTGCGAGGACTCTGCGCACTCTGCGTCTCTGCGGCAATCCG
>JBGAKK010000057.1:0-30043 GCA_044224425.1 Phycisphaerales bacterium | reverse complement strand
TGTGTACAATCTCCACCACATCAGGAGTCCGATTCTCTATATTAATCGTGCTCGCAAGGTCAAGGCGACCGCTAAGAACTCGCTCGCCGAAGTCAACCAAAGCCCTGGAAATCGAATCTTGGTCGGCGTCCCCTCTCGGGCCAAGCACAACAAAGTTGACGTTGCGGTCATCGACCTTGACTGCAACGGAACCAGCCGCCAGCTGCGCCCTTGGCCTAGCCCACAGCCCGACAGCGACCGCCGCGACTCCGCAAAGCACCAGTACCCATCGGTAGCGCACTGCCATCGGCGGCTACTCCTTCGCGTCCCAAGGTAGCGGCCGCGAGCAACTCGTCAAGCGTGTTCGTTAAAGTTCGCCAGATCACCAGTTCCGCGCACATGGGTGCGACTCTGACTGCGTGACTCAACTACCAATGAACAATGAGGTTATAGCCAATCGAAGTGAGTGGAGGGCCGCAGCCTGTTGCATCTCAAGCCAAGTTCATGCATGTTGCGGTCTCGTGCGACCCTTCCCCCTGAAACAGGTCCGGCCGGAGTCTTACACTCCGGCCCCTTCAGGCGGATCGGGTCATGGGCAGGAAACGGCATTCGGCGGAGGAGATCGTCAACAAGCTGCGCCAGGCGGACGTGGAGCTCGGCAAGGGCAACACGATCGCCGGGGTGTGCGAACTCCTCGCGGTCACGCAGCCGACGTACTTCCGCTGGCGGAAGGGATACGGCGGCATCAAGGTGAACCAGGCGAAGCGGTTCCGGGAGCTCGAGCTGGAGAACGCGCGCCTCAAGCGTCTGGTGGCGAACCAGCAGCTGGACATCCAGATCCTGAAGGAGGTGGCCAAGGGGGAATTCTGAGCCCGGCGCGGCGGCGCCGGGGACACCCCCAGCGAACGGGCCACCTCCGCGATCGGCTTCCCCGACGCCAGCGCCTCGTCGGCCTGACGCAGGGTCGCCACCACCTCCTCCGGGCGCCGCCTCTTCCTTCTGCCTGGATCCTTCATGGGAGACTCCTTCCGGCCCCGCGGGCCGGCCAAGTCTCTCACAACGGGTGGACCTGTTCAGCGCACCCCTGTCAGGTACCCGACTGCACAAAGATCGAGTCACGGAGGAGTGAGATCGAGAGGCTCACCGCGAGAGGGCGGTCGACAGATCGGCTTGGGTGATGAGCGCCGGGTATTGGCGTGCTCGGGGGTCGTCCCTCTCCACGGCAAGTCTTGGGCCACTCCATGGTGTAGTGTGGTCCTGCCGTGACATTCCCACGCGCCATTAAGATCGGGAAGGAGCAGAAGCGCCCGAGCGACCCTCAGCCGCCACAGAAACCGATCGAATACGAAGTAGAGCGCGCCGAAACACGACAGGGCAGATGCGCCACCGATCGTCCATCCCCAGTCGTCGTGAATCTGCTTCGCGACGGCACCGATCCCTGCGGAGACCGCACGGGAGACGATCGCGAGCATTGCGATGAACTTGGGATTGGCAGGCCTCTTGGTGGAATAGGGGTGCACGAAGTCACTCCGTCTCTCGAGCGAAGAGGAGGACCTGGCGTCAAGTTCCGCTAGGGTTGGCTGACTACCGGGATCAGACCCTCCCGCCGGGTCCTTCTCAGAGGAGCTCCAGGCGAGCCCGTCAGCCAGGCGTCTTCTTGGGATCAGCCGAGCCGGGATAGGTACGTTCCTCCTGAAAGCGACCGTTTTCCTTCTGGATCTTGACCGAGCCCCCGCTTGCGCCGACCGCCTTCTCCAAAGCGCCGCCGCGTGTCGCGTCAGCCTTCGTCTCGAAGCTCTTCACAGTGCGATCGCTGGCATCTGCCACGAGGTCCCATCGGTCCTTCTCTTGGTTCTTTTCAAGCGTGTATTTGGGGAGCTTTGCCATGGGTAGCAGTATAGTGCCTTCGACTTCGAAGCGAGGGCGGCTTGCGTCGCAAGCCTGCTGGTCGGATTCGAGGGGCGAGGGTTCCTGCCGGTCGCCAAGAAGGCACCCGGTCACCGCGTCTCGCGGGTTGCACCGTCAGCTACGGCACCTTTCGGTGCATCGTGTACTTTGGGGGCGCGTCGGGGTCGTCGAAGTACTCCGATCCACACGTGTCCGAGCAGAGTACTACAGGTGACCCGAGCGGAACCACACCGCGCGGGCCAAGGACGGCCCGCTCGATGGTCAGCACGTCATCGCCGAGGCGTATGCGCTTGTGGCACGCGGCGCATCGATTCGGTGCGGCATCTTCGTCATCCATACTGGTCGGATGGCGAGCGCGTTCAAATAGCCGCGCCTGAGTTGCGGGGCGGCGCCCGCCGCTACGACCGGACTCCGAAGTCCAATATCCACATCGCTATTCGGCCAGAGTTGGGGGTCACGAATGCCTACTTCCGAGCAACTTGCACAAGCACTCCACGTCCTCACCGCGGTGCTCAGCTATGGAATAGATGGCGCCAATCGACGCCAGACTTTCGGGATAACACGCGAGCTCGGGCTGACCCCGGAGGTGTTCGCGACTGAACTCTATCAACGGAGGCCGCGGGACGAGGAGGAGATTGCAGCCTTTCTTCGCTGCGAGGCGATGACGCTGTGGCTCGTCGGGCCGGTGGGTGTAGGAAAATCGTCTCTTGCGCACGTGGTGCTCGCAAAACACACGCGTGATTTCAAGGTTCCGCTCTTGGTAGTCGATTTCAAGGTGGACTCGATCAAGGAAGCGATGGGGCATTCGTCGGATTCGGCGGCAGTCGGCGAGGCAATCGAGCGGCTAGTGGAAGCGGAGGTCGATCGATTCGCGGAGGAGATGAAAATCACCACAACCCAGCTCGCGCTCGAGTTCACCAGGCCGGGCGGCGCGGTCACCCTCCATGATCCACTCGCACTCAGGGCGCTGCTTGTGCTGCGTGAACGCTTCCGGCAGACGCATGGCGGCGCGAGGGGCACGGATGACGCGTTCTTCGCATGGACCGTTGGCCTATCGCGAGCTGGGGAGAGAGCGGAGGATCGAGCGTCCTTCAGGCTGTTCCGGCGCTTCGCTAGCGCCCTCGTGCGCAGCGTGCGAGATCGACTAATGGCAATGACTTCGCTCCAGCAGATTGAGAACGTCGACCAAATCAGGCGGCGAGCGGTGGTCCTCCTGGACAATTTGGATAGCATCGAAGACATAGCTGTGCGTGACGGACTGAAGACCTGGTTGCGCACTTCAGGAGAGAGCTACAAGCGGAGTGTGCTGTTTGTCGCTTGCCTGCGGCCAGAGAATGACCATCTGCTTCCCGATGAAGTGGGTAGCGAATCACACGACACCGAAGAAGGCATGTTCGGCGAAGGGGGCGCACCAATAATGCAGATAGGAGTGGAGAGCCCTCTGCGGGCGTCTCGAGTCGTTCGGCTGGACGGCGATCCGGCAGGGGTATCCGAGGATGCGATAGGCCGCTTCCGGGCGCGTGACGCGAATCGGTCCAGGGATCCAGAGGACGACGCCTTGCCGTCAGGCAACGACGATGAGGACGCCGTGCCAAGACGCGCATTTGATGATGCCGTGATCGAGCGGCGGGTGTCGTTCCTGAGGGAGAGGGCGCGTCGCGGACACCTCGGCGACATACCGACGGACCTGATCGGCGCTGTGTGCGATGCGTTCGCGGATGCAAGTGGAGTCAAGACAATCACTGATGACAGTCAATGCTTGTCAAACGGCAATCGGCGCGACATGCTCGCGGGAATAGCGAATTTCCTAGAGTATGTGTTGAAAAACAGTGGGCTTCATTGGAGCGAAATTGGTGGCGCTGGAGGGGCCGCGCTGCGCCGCAGGCACGGCGCGATGAAGTCGCTCTACTACAAGTGGGTCGCGAGCGGCTTTGGGAACTCCGACCAGCACCCGGTCTTCAACGTCGACTGCTACAACCCGGTCCGCTGGACGCTCGCTGCCGGATGGAGCCTTCAGGGTGGCCGGCCAACGATCTCCGAGGAGCGGGATAGCGAAGGACTGCTCCCCGCGGTGCGCGGTCTTAGCACTTACTTGATCTTGGTGGCGGCCTACAACATCTCTTGCAATGCTCCGCAGGACCGATGGCGCGGGCGGATCGAGATGAGACGCCTCGTGGAGGTGTGCGCCTCTCTGGGCATCACCGAGAAGCTGGTAGTAGGCGAGTTGACAAGCATGATCCAAGCTGGCCGGGTTCGCTTTCATGGATTCATCGAGGCGACGCGATTCCGCGAGATATACAACCAGTCGCCGGGCAGGAGCCAGCTTCGCATGGACGACAGCATTCACCTCACGGATCGGGCCTGCAGACTGCTCGAACGGGTCGGCCTGATGTTCAACTACCTTGTCGAGCTTATCTACAGAGAGCGTGCGCGTGACCGGATCGCGGCGAGCATGGCCGTGTCTGCTCAGCACTTTCCGGATTTTCGCGTACGGCTTGCCGACGCTGACGCGGCCCACGCCTTCGTCAAGTGGGTTAGGATGTTGGCGACCACCGAGATCCGCGTTGTGGAGGAGTTCCGTGACCGTGCCGCTGGCAGCGGCCAGCTCGATTGGCTGAAGAGCTTCCGGTCACAGTTCTGCATCTCGCGGCGAGCAGACGGAGTAGCGGGGAAGTTACCCTTGCTTACCCAAGCGATTGCGGGGTCCGGGTCTGCGCATCTTAGGAACGCGGCTGATGTGGACACGGACCCCGAAAACGCTGGCGAGCTGCGCGCTGCCGCGGAGGAACTGCTTCGACTCCGCGAATTCGTGGCGCAATCAGTGGTGCCGAAGCTCGAAGCCAGGCAGCCAATCGTGCCAAGAAATGTGCCGCTTCATCCATCATCGGGCGCAGGTGCACGATAGTCGCTCGTGGCTCGTGCCTGGGCTACCGCGGCGCGTTCGATATCGTGCAGGAGCCGCCTTGACGCTTCGCGGCTCTCGCTGAGGCCCAACTCGACGTAGGCGCCCTGTAGGCACGCGATGAGCTCCCCGCGGCGGGTGCTTGCATAGGGCTCGGGAATTCCGGCGGCGCGTGCAAAGGCCTTCTGCGCCAAGGCTCGTTCGAAACAGTGAACGGAGAGCTCCCGAATTCGGGCTCCCTCCAAACGCAATGCCTCTAAGGTAAAGATGTGGGGTTCTCGACGGCGCATCGTGCCCACTGTGACCGCGTCGATCGGAAATGAGATCGCGCTGGCATCAAATATTGGTTTGTGCTGGCTCGCGGTTTGCGCATAGAAGTCTCTTCTGCTTGAAATCGGTTTCCTCCCATCGCCAGCTCGATTCTTCCGACCTGCTGGCTATAGTCCGTACGGCAAGCACCAACGTATTTAAATACGTTTGGGTAGGTCGGCGAGATCCATCGCGGCTCCCGCCAACATTGGTAGGACGCGTCGCTCGATAAGGAGGTGGCTGCGTGCTAGGTCGGCGACGACTTGGTCGAGCGCTCGGCGATTGACACACACCACGTAGATTCTCGCCAGTCCGCGAAGAATCCCGTGCCGCACATTCTCGACGGCTTTCGAGGAGCCAGTTTCAATTTCGACGCCGATGCGGGTATCGCTGATCTCGGCAATGAGGTCAGGCTGCCCAAGGCCGTCGGGAACCTCCAATCGAATGGCCCAACCCATCGAACGGAACTGGCGGGCATAGTAATGCTTCCAGTAATGGTGCAGGAAGGATTCCCGGCCGACGCGTTCCGGTTCGCCGGTGATGGCCCGTCCCGCCAGGCGCAGAACGACCTTGCGGCTGGTGCCGACCGGTACCACTGCCGACTCGAGCCATCCGGATGCGACCAAGCGCCGCTTCGTTCGATCGCCACGCCACCCGCTCATGCCCAAGCGGCGATAGCGGGCCTTCACACCATCGTCCGGGTGGCTCACAACATCGTGGAGGAACGCCAGCTCGTCCTCGGACAGAGGACGATCATCCAGCCGAACCCGCCGAACGCCCCCGAAAACCCCCACATCTGACGGATTCGGTGCAGGACGCGCCTGAGAATCGATCCATGCCCTCAGCACGGCGTCGGACACCGATCCCTTCTGCACCGACACGCTTGGAATTCGAACGAGAAACGGTCGTCTCCATCGGTCCTGCAGCTTCACGATCGCCTGACCGACCGGCAGCCTGCCTATGGATTCGCGGTCCAGGTCCTCGAGCTGCAGCATCTTCGCGGCGACGTTGACGTCGCGCGGATCCTTCAGGTTCAGGCAGAGCGTGCCGAACCCGTTGCCCAACGCGGCGCTCGATAGCAGGTGCGGATGCTGGTCGACCACCACCATTCCTATGCCGAGCTCGCGGCACTGTCGCAAGAGCCGCTCCATGAGCGACTCGCCCGAGTCCGAGTGGCCTCGATGCAGCAGATGATGGGCCTCCTCCACGATGACGACGAGGCGCAGCCTCTCGCGGTCGGTGGCGCCAAGCCGCATCGTGTAGAGCCATTGGCACAGGAGTGGCACCAGGAACTTCCGTGCGTTGTGGCCCAATCCGTCCAGCTCGACAATCGTGCTCTCGTCTAGCAAGGACCGTGCGAACCGCGCCTGGGCGTCCGCGCTTCCCTCACCCAGGCCGGACGAACGGAGCGTCTCCAGCGCGCGGAGCGCCGTCGTGGCCCAGGCCCTCGCCCGGCCATCCTTGGACTCGTCGTCGCGCTTCGAGGCCTGGTCGCGCACCTCCTGGACGACGGCATCGCAGTCGATGCGGCGCTCCGGACTCTCCGACAGCGAGAGGATCGCAGCCTGCACGAGGCTCCGAGCCCCGTCCCCGAGCGTGTAGGCGTCGGCCATCGCGTCCGTCACCTGCTGCGCATGGACGACTGGCTCGATGCCGGGCGGAGCCATGAACGGGTTGAACGGCATCGGCGCCAACGTCCGGCCCGGCGTGAATAGCCGCGCCCTGCAGGTCAGCCGAGGCAGCATGTGCCGTGCCGTGCGCTTCCAGTCCAGGAAGAGGAATGGGATCTCCTTGTCCGCAAGCTGGCGAAGGAGATGGAACACGAGATTCGTCTTCCCAGCGCCCGATCTGCCGAGGATGACGAGGTTCTGGAGCAGTTCCGACCTTTTGATTCCGGCGTCCCACTTGGGCTTGCCGTAGAGGACGGTTCCCAACGAGAAATCGCCCTTGATCACCGGCATGGGCGGCAGCGACAGATACGCGACCGATTCGATGTCGCCAAGCGTCCGGTGCGCCACGGACAGGATGCGGCGCTCGAGGAGAGCCCTTGTCTGCGGGTCCGCGAGATCGCGAGCTCGTCTCCATCGCCTGGCCGCCTCGGGCATGAGCGGCTCGAGCTTGCGCAGGGCGCGATCGACGTCGGTCATCGGTCGGCCTCGTCGAGAAGCTCGTGCCGGTTCACCGCGTCCAGCAGTCGGTCCCGAAGGCGTTGGCGACGCTCCTCCTGCCGCTCTCCCAAATCTCGCCGCTGGCGCTCGATGTCGGCGAGCCTCCGCTGGAACCTCTCGCGCTCAGGGAATCGCTCGGGGGAGTAGCGCGGCGTGCGGGCCTCCATCTGCATCAGCTCGGTGTCGACGTAGGTCTCGGCCCTCAGCAGGCTCAGCGTGAGCCGCTCCTCCAAGCCTCGCAACCGCTCAAGGTGGTCGAGCAGCGCCTCGATCTCGCGCTCGACTGGAGCGACGATCGGATCGTCCGACTCCTCGCCGCGCCGTCGGATCGACTCAAGCCTCTCTCTCGCGCGACGCTCCACGCCCGATTCGTCAGCGCGACCGCCCTCAGGCTGCCTTCGCCCCGGCTCCATCCTCGCGTCCCTCCACGCAGTTCTTCAGCCTTCGCCGTGCCATGGCGGCGTACTCGGGATTCAGCTCGAAGCCCAAGTAGTCGCGCCCGTGCCGTCGTGCAGCGACCGCCGTCGTACCCGACCCCATGAACGGGTCGAGGATCAGCGCGGGAGCCGTCGGCGCGGCGCAACGGCATCGCGCCCAGCCGAGCGTGACGTATCCGATCTCGGGCTTCGGCGACGTGGCCCTTGTCGGACCGGCCATCGCGGAACGCCGGCTCCGCAACGTGCGCGTGATGCGGCGGACCGCCTTGCCGCACCTGGTGCAGACCTCGCGCGGACTCGTGAGGATCGCGCGCTCGGCCAGGGCGAGCGGGAACACCGCGAAGTGCGCGTCGGTCGTACGCGCCGTCGGCAGCTCCCAAACGTCCGGCTCCGCGTTCACGAAGTCCGCCGGAGTCCTTCCGAGCACCGTCGGATCGGTGTCGCGGGAGTCGAACCGCTCCCCATCCCCCACGGGCATGCCGCCGACATCGGGCGGCGCGGCGTCGGCGAGCATCTTCGGGCGCCTGTGCGGCTCGCGCAGCGCGTCGAGATCGAAGTGGTATCGGCGCGACCTCGCGAAGAGATAGACGTACTCCCAGGACGACGCGAACCGGTCCTTCGCCTGCGTCGGCATGTGCCTGGTCTTGCGCCAGACGACCTTGTTGCGGAGGATCCATCCGCGCTGGAGCATGCCCAGCATGAATCGCTCGGGGATCCCGATGAGCGACTTGGCGGCGACCTTGGAGGTCCGTCCTCCGCCCTGCGCGTCGCGGGTGCGCGCCGCGATGATGGACGTCGACCTCGCCGAATGCCCGTACTGTCCGGTCAGCGTCCCTGGGGTGGCGTAGGTGTCGCCGAGGTTCACCCAGCAGGTGCCGTCCGGGCGGAGAACCCGGCGGACTTCGTCGAAGACGGTCCAGAGTTTCGCCAGGTAGTCATCGAAGTCCGGCTCTGCTCCGATCTGGCGTGTCGAGCCGTAGTTCCGCAGAGCCCAGTAGGGTGGCGATGTGACCACGAGATTGACGCAGCTGGGGTCGAGTCGCCTAAGGAGCTGCAGCGCGTCGCCGACGGCGATGCGGTTGCGTGTCGGCGCTACCATGGCGCCTCCGCGCGGAGAAGGAGGTCCCTGCAGGACTTGCCTGCGTCGGTGAGCTCGTAGAGCGGGTGGGGTTCGCCCTCGCGGATGACTCGCCTCACGACGCCGCGGTCGAGAAGTAGATAGAGCGCGTCGCGTGCGTTGTTGGAGGAGAGGTGCAGCGCCGGGTCGTTGGCGGATGCCTTGCGCCTGATCGCGGCTGCGTGCAGGGGCTGCGCCATCGCCTTGATGATCGCGCTCCGATGGGAGTAGCAGGTCCATCCGTAGAGCTCCCAATCCGACGTCGGGAAATCGCTGGGGCGCCACCGGGCGTCGCCTCGCATGCGCCGCTGGACCGACCTGCCATGCCTGCTGAGCCAGTAGAGCCTGCTCCTTCGGGCCGAAGGGTTCAGGCACGACACGAGCCGTCGCATCCGGAACCTCGCAAGCGCGCGGCTGCAGTACTCGCGGGTGTGCGAGGATCGCCTCGAAAGGTGGGTCGCCGTGACCGGCTGGTGGATCGACAGGAACGTCCGCGCTCGCGACGCGGTCCCGCTGACCCACTCGGCAGCCTCATGGGTGCGCATCCCTTCGGAAGGCGGAAGCAGTTCTTAGGAGTTGAACTGATTTGCTGCTCACACAGGGAGAAGCGGTGCTGGATTGAAAAGCCTGTCGTCACGTCGCGCGAGTGACAGTGCGGGGCGAGGGCATCAACGACTGGCGTCGACGATTCGTTCTATCTCGGACGCCTTGCGTTCCTTCCAATGCAGGTCGCGATCGATCTCGATGCCGTCCACGCTGATGCGGAGCATCTCGTCAAGCGAGAAGTAGCCCCATTCGGCGTTGTCGAGGTCGTCGTTCAGGATGGCGAAGCCGAAGAACAGGCGTTCCTTCGGGCCGTACTCGGCCGCGTACCAGTCGCACCCGCCGAGGAAGAAATGCTCGTAGATGACCTTTTCCTGCCAGGGAAGGCTATCGGTCGCGTAGAGTCTTGGCAGCCGTCGCAGCTGCGCCGCCGTCGGTTCGTTCCACATGCCACTGCGAGGCGACGCCAGTATTTAAGCGTTGTGAAGGGAGAGCTTCGAGGCCGAAAGGCGATTCTGGCAGCCTAGGGTGGAGCTAGCGCGACCAAGATGCGCGGATTCGGCGCTCAATCCGCCTCAACTCGGCTGACGTCTCGCTCGACGTCGATGTCGCGATCCTCTCCAGATCCTCGAAGTCACGAATGTGGCGTCGGACGGCGAGTTCCTCCCAGACGGTGATGTCAGCGTCCCGATTCTCAATCAGAACAAAACGATCGTCGAAGATGTCGAAGCCGCCGACCGGGACCACTGGAAGCGATCGCATCATGGGCACCACGCGGACGGCGACGTTGGGAAGCCGGCCTAGCTCCTCAATGTGCGCCAGCTGGTCGAGCATCGCGTGCTTGCTGCAGCAGTTCACGAAGAAGACATGCTCGGCGATCAGGAAGGTGAACCGCCGTCGCTTCTTCCTGAGGATGCGTTGCCGCTCCATCCTTCGCCTGATGGCTGCTTCGGCGTCGGACCTGGAAACCTCGACGAATGTGGCGAAGAGCCCGCGTGCGTAGGCCTCTGTCTGGAGCAGGCCGGAGAGCACGAACCAATCCAGAGATCGGACATGCTCGGCTGAGTCCTCGATGCCCGCCAGGCGTCGCTGTATCCGCTCGGCCTCGCCAGCGGAGTCGAGATGCCGGTGGCTCAGTTCCCAGAGGAACAGCTCGGTGAGGGTCTGAAGCTCCTCCCGCTCGGAGGGCGGGATCGCGAGGGCGCTCGCGAATCGATCGATGAAGTCGATCGAGGGCCTCAGCTTCCCGCTTTCCAGCTTCGAAATCCAGGACTGGTTGCAGCCCAACCGAGCGGCCAGCGCCAGCCCAGAGACGCCGTACCGCTTCCGAATCGCGCGAAGCCGTGTGCCAATCGCATTCGGGGACGGAGCCATGAGTCGCCTAGTTCGCTATCCCGTCCGCCCACCCGCGCGACAGTCCCTGAGGAATTCGCGAAGTGGGATCGCCGCGGCGACGGCCTCGTCCCGGGTGGCGCGACAAGCTGCGACCGTTCGCGGATCAGCTTCCTGGAACGCCCCGAGGAACTCGCCGGCGGCTCCGTACCGCATGAGAACGAGCGTGCTGTCGTCGAACAGCCAGAAGTCGCCAACTCCCGCGGGTGGAACGATGGGACTCATGCACAGCAGGATTCGCTCGCCCGCTGGCTCGCTGAGCTGGTATCCCCATTCGATCTCGAAACGGAGGTAGGGCGTCAAAGCACCTCCCATGCACCGCACCCGCACGACCCGTCGCCCGGATGCAGCCGCGCTCCGGAGGAACGACAACCACTCCTCATCGACCTGTACGGGCTGCGGCGCGCCGTCGAGGTATGCCTCGAAGTCAGCCAGCTCTTCGGGGACGGAGTAGCGAGGCAGAGTCTCGAGACGAAACGCCTCCTCCCGAAACGTCTCGAACAGGCGAGCGAACTGCTCGTCGGTCAACCTGACGCTTGTCTGCCTTTGCCCCGGGTGCGCCGCTTCCATACCCATCTCCGTGTCGCCAGCTACTTAAGCCTTTGCATCGCGACAGAGGCTCCGCGCCGATCTACAGCTGCTGCTTGAGCTGCTCGAGCAGGGTGCGTGGCACCCGTACCGCGTCCTCTCCTCCGGGGATGTCGAGCTTCGCCCGCTCCAACGTATCGAGCAGGAATCCCTGGACCACAAAGTCGCCGTCGTCGGTGAGGTAGACGGAGGGGCACCGGCCACCACGGCATTGCGGGTTTCGGGGCGTCCCATCCTGATCCGTCAACGCGATTCGCCTCATGACCGTTCCTTTCGTTCGAGGGTGAAGGTCCATGGGATGCAGGAGTATCCCATGCGATGGAATTAGTCTGCCATGTATCGACAGTGCTGTCAACCGCAGCTGGCGAATCCAGAGCCGGGACATTATGCAGTCGCAGCAGGCGTCGTCGAAGAATTCCATTCAATGGAATAATCGGTTGCATGGCGGACCTGCAGCGGACAGACTGGGCGTTGGCTTCCCTACCGAAGTCCCCCTGGACCGCGCCATGGCAGATTCGACCGATCGCCTGCACGACGCATCCGTTGATCACCGGGTGGCTGCGCGCGCTCGACGGGCGGGCGTGCTTGACCGGTACCGGCAGCACCAACGGCAATTCACCTGTCGGCAGTGGCGGGTGCTGGTCCTGCACTTCCAGGAGGGCATGTCGGTGTGCGAGATCGCAACGCTCTTGGCCCGGCGGCCCAGCTCAGTGTCCGAATTGCTGGGGCGAGCCGCCAAAGTGATGGACCGCATCGATCGGGTCGTCGCAGCGGAGGAGCGGGAGCTGCGCAGGGAGGCACTGCTCGCCGTGATGCGAGATGGCACCTAGCGCGACGAAAGCCGAAGCGATCCGAAGCAGTCCGACCGGGGTTGGTCTTGCGGAGGCTCGGCGTGGTTCGACCCACAGCCGAGCTCCGAATCCGCACGAGGCATTCCCATGACCGAAGCCGCCGGATCTCCTGCCATGCCGCCTGTCTCCGCTGCGGCACACGCTGCGCAGTTCATCGACGAAGTTGAAAGGGAGCTCCGATTGACGTCTCTGGGATGCGTCGACCGAGACGCAGCGCTCTGCAGCTGGCGAAGCATCGCCCAGGGCGAAGTGCTCCACAACGTTCCGCTTCGCCAGTCGATGGGGAATCCCGACGTACGACGTCGACTCGTCAGAGCGGAGGCGCTGAGCGTCGCGGTCGATTGCGTCTCGCGGTGCTTGAGCAGCTTGCTCGCCGAACTGCGCGAGGCGCGCAGGTCAGCCATCGAAGCCGACGAGCGATCTCGTCATCGATCCACTCTTCCCAAGGGAGACTCCAGTGCAGACCGTCACCATGCCTAACTTGTCGACCGTGCCGAACGTCCAAGCAGGTCGGAGCACGTCTCCGGGCCGATTCGGCATCGGCTCGCTGCTGCAATCCCAAACGCAGCGAGGGCGCCAACCTCATGGCGAGGTCCACATCGCCATGTGCGAGGACTTCTCGGGGTCGATGACCCCGTCGAAGCGAGCCGCCGCGGATGCCGCTGTCCGGGCATGTCTCCGGGAGCTCGCCCCGATGCCGTCGGCCAGCGTCGCGCGAGTGGCGTTCGCGGGGTCCGCGGAGCTGCTCCATGGCATGGTCCCGGCGAGCCAGGCTCTGGTCGCGATCCAGGACGGATCGCCGCCAACGGTCGCCAACGTGGGCGGCACGAATCTCGCCGCCGCGGTTCGGCTCGCGGACTCGCTGCTCCACGGCCAGACGGAGATGCGGACGCACGGGGTGCGAGCTTGCCTCCTCTTCACGGATGGCATGCACAACGAGGCAGGGCAGGATCCCGTGGCCGAAGCGGAGCAGCTCAAGCGGCGCGGCGCCGTGGTGGTGTGCGCGGGCTTCGGGGACGACGCAGACGAGGCTTTGCTCCGGCGACTCGCAACGACCCCGACTCACTACTATCCGGCGGCGAACGGGATGGAGCTGGCCCGGCTCTTCGCCCGGTTCGGCCAGACGATCAGGTACAGCATTGTCCAGGGGACCGACCCGACGGCGCTGCTCGGCCAGCTATGAGAGGAGCGGTGTGCGATGACGCATCGACCACGGGTCGACGAGTGGCTGCGACGTGATCCTCACGGGCTTGGTCTCGCCGCCGCCGACCACGAGTCGCTGCCGATCGTGCGTGCCGAACTCGAGTCAAGCAGGCAGGCACCGCCGAGCCCGACGGCCGGTCCAGGGGCGCGGGTCGGGTCGAAGGCAGCGGCCGATCACCGCAGCGGGGCCGTCGCCGCAGTGATCGCCATCCTGTCGGGCGCGATTGCCGCCGTCGCGCTCCTGGCGCAGCGGTGAGAAGGAGGAACGGTGACCATCCAGACCGGGTCTGTGCTGACGACGCGGAGAGGGAGGACAGTGCGCGTCGGGCCGCTCATCGGCCAAGGCGGGCAAAGTCTTGTGTTCCGCGGACTCGACGCGACCGGCCGCGCCGTGGCCGTGAAGGTTTTCGTCGACGATTCTCGCCGCGAGGCGAACCTAGGGCGTTCGCGGCGACTGATCGAGCTCGACCCGTCGCGCAGGTGCAAGGCGATCGTCGCTCCCACGGACATGGCGGAGGGCACCGACGGCACGGCGGCGCACGTCAGCCGATACGTCAAGGGACAGCCTCTCGCCGAGCACGTCTACTCGTTTGACGACTCCGACCTCGCCCGCGATCTCTACGTCGGCGGCGCGGTCGCCCACTGCTGCGCGGTGCTGCACGATCTCGGCGTCGCGCACGGCGACCTGCACCTCGGGCAGGCGAAGATCCTGCTCTCGGGCGATGGCGGACCGCCACAGGTCGTCTTGCTCGACCTCGACAACTACTGCGAGCCGGGCGGGATCCCGTCGCCGATGCTGGGCCATCCGGCCTACCTGGCCCCGCGCGTGCGCTCTGACGCCCTCGCCGGGAGGGTCTCGCCTCCCTCGATCGCCAACGACTGCTTCTCCCTTGCCGTGATGGTCCACGAGATCGTGCTTCGGCGGCATCCCGCGGCGCAAGGCGCGGTCGACGACAGCGAGTTCGCGCTCAGCATGTCAGGGAGGCCAGGAACGTGGCTCGATGATCCGCGCAATCCCGACCGCAGGCAGTTGCTCGGCGGCCGGGCGACAAGGGGTCTGGGAGCGGCGATCATCCGCATGTTCCGGTCCGGCCTCGCCGCGGACGAGTCGAGGCGTCCGAGCGCCGCGGCGTGGCGCGAGGCGTGCTTCAGGAGCGCCTGCTCGGTCGGCGAGTGCCTTGCTTGCGGCGAACGGTCGGTGGCGGATCCGTACCGGCGGCACTGTCCGTATTGCCGCCGAGCTTTCGGGACGCTCGTGCTGCGGGGCACCGACGGCATGGAGATCAAGCTCGACCGCGCCCGCAGCGACCTGGGTCGCTCCAACCTCGGAGGTGGAAGGACGATCAGCGAGCTCCACTGCGTCGCGCGGCGGGAGCCGCCCATGACTTGGATCGAGCCGTTCGGCAAGAACGGGATGTTCGCTCGCTCCAACGGTGGCGCGTGGGAGCGCCTGCCCGACGGCCGGCGATTCCCGATCCGGAAGGGCGATCGCCTGAGGCTCGCTAGCGCCGAGTTCGAGGTGGAGGAGCGATGAGCCCGTGGAAGGAAGGAGTCCTTGAATCCGCCTTGGGCGTGCTGCGATTCGCCGCCTGGGCGGGCATCGTCCTCAACGGCATCCTGTTCGCCCTCTTCAGCGTCGCCGTCGTCGCGCTCCTCCTCTTCCGCGCGTTCGGCTGGCTCTTCCGCCATTGCTTCAGCGCCCCATGGGCATGAGGTCCCGATGCACCCGATCCGCGCCGATCGCGAGCGAGAGATGATCCGCAATCCCTGGTCCGGCGACGCCTGCGAGTCCGCCGACGTCGTCATTCGCCACGTGCTCGACGACGACGGCTGCATCGAGTCGTGCAAGGTCACGACCCGCATGGCGAACGGCTGCGGCTGCCTCGCTCCTGCCGCGGGCGTGTGCTCCAGGTGCGGATTGCACGTCTGCAGCCTCCACTTCTGCCATTGCGTCAACTGCGGCGCTCCGTTGTGCCAGGCGCATTCCTCCGCAACGACCGATCCGGCGCTGCGCACCTGCCTCCGATGCAGCCGCGCCTCGCATCGCCGTCTCGTCGCGTCTGCGGTCCTGCGCGCCATCCTTTCGCGGTTCGTGAGGTTCGGAGAGGCCTCGCGATGAACGAGCGTCCGGTTCTCTCGCCGTTCGTGGAGGACTACCTGTTCGCGCGGGGCGAGGATCTTCTCGCGGATCCCGTGGGACGCGCCCTTGACCGCGCCGTCGGGCTCGGAGTCGTCGACCGATTCGTGGTCGGGGAGGTCCGCAGCCGCGCCGCCCGCGAGCGGACGGCGAGGGCGTTCCAAGGGGCGTTCGTCGAGCCGCGCCTGCAGCACGGCGCGCTGCTGCACGGCCATTCGCTCGCGGGTGCTCCGATTCGATCGCCTCTGGGGTTCCTGAACTCGCACGTGCTGACGGTCGGCGGCAGCGGTAGCGGCAAGACGACCAGGGCGCGCAACCTGATCCTGCAGGTCTCCTCCCTCCTGCCCGTTTGGGCCTTCGACTTCCGGAAGCGGGAGTTCGCGCGGCTCTGCGGGACCCTTCGTGGGGCCGGCGTCGACATGTACGTCGTGCAGGGCAGGAACCTGCGCCTCAATCCGCTCCAGGTGCCGGTCGGCGTCGCGCCCGAGTCGTGGGCCGCCCAAGCGGCCGACCTCCTGGTCGCGGTGCTGGCGCTTCCGCCTCGCGCCGCATCGACGATCCACACTGCGATATTCAAGCTGTATCGCTCGATGCGGGTGGACGACCATCTCGCCGAAGCCCCGACGCTCCACGAGCTGGCCGCGTGCATTCGCGCCGACCGCGGGGCGAACCCACAGGCGAAGGACGCGATCCTCGGCAGGCTCGAGCCCGTGCTGCTCTCGATCGGCGCGGCGCTCGACTGGCACAGGGGGTGGACGACCGAGGCGCTGGCCCGACATCGCGTCGTGTTCGAGTTCGGCGGGCTGGCGGAGGCCGACAAGGACCTGCTCGTGAACTCGCTGCTCCTCTCCGAGTTCGCGTCCCGCATCGCTCGCGGCTATTCGAACCGCCAGCTCGACCTGCTGGTCGTGTGCGACGAGGCGGCTCGGCTCTGCTGCGGCGAAGGGCGAAGCGCCTTGGACGACGCCATCTCGCTCGTGCGCGGCTGCGGCATCGGGCTCGACCTGAGCACCCAGGACGGCCGGGTGTCGCGCTCGATCCTGGGCAACACGGCGACCAAGTTCATTGGACGATGCGGCTCGACCGCGGACTACGACGCCATCGGCGGTGCGATCGGACTGACGGTCGAACAGCGCAAATGGATGGCGCTGAGCCTCGTGCCGGGGACGTTCGTCGGCCAGTTCGGCGAGGGCGCGTGGCGGCGTCCCTTCACGATGCGCGTCGATCCTTCTTTCGATCCCGACGGACCTTCCGACGTTCCCGATCACGACGCCGTATTGGCGGACGAGCTCATGGGAGTCCGGACGACTCCGGGCTCGACCAGCGTGCGAGCGACCGTCGGCAGCCCGCCGCGCGAGATGCTGCCGGCGCCCCGGCCGGACGGCCTCTCCGATATCGAGCGCCGGTACATCCGTGCCGTGATCGACCATCCCGCGGAGCCGTCGAGCGTCATCACGAAACTAGCGGGCCTTGGCCCGAAGCGGGCGCAGGAGATCCGGCAGCGGCTGGTCGACTCCGGGCACCTCCGGGTCCACGCGGTCCAGACGGGAAGGACCGGCCGTAGCGCGATCGTGCTCGAGGCCCTGGAGAAGGCACGCACGGCGGTCGATTCGAACGAAGGGGCACGCTGATGCGCGGCGGCCATCTGCACAACGCGGTCCTGCTGGGTCCGCTCATCGAGTTCGCGGCGACCGGCGGAGCGCGGGTCCGCCTTGAGCGTTGGGTGGACCCGCTCGGGTTCATCGACGCCACGGTCGAAACCCCACTGGGACTGGTCGCCATCGAGGCCGAACGAACCTCGCGGCGAGTCCTGTCGGACGTCGCGAAGGCCGAGCGGCTCGGAGCCGCCGAGCTCTGGATCGTGGTGCCGACGTCCTTGGTAGCGCATGCGGTCGATCGCCGCATCGAGGCATTGCCCCGCCCGCCCCGGGTGCCCACATTCGTACTGACGCAAGGGGCTGCCAAGCATCGGCTTGCAGTTGTTTTCGCTCGTTTCCGGCGGTCGAACGAGGGGATGGAAAACAACTCGGCCGGGGATCCTGGAACCTTGGCGTGAGGAAGGAGCCGCATGCGCGTCAGATGGAACAACGTCCTGGCCGCGCTGCTCGTCGTCTGGGCGATCGCGCTGGGAATCCGGCTTGCCCCGGTCCTGCCGGGATTGATCGACTCGATGCGATCCGTGCCCGCCGACCCGGCCGAGCGGACCTACCGGCTTGCGATCCTCGTGGCGCTTCTCGCGACGCTGGTCGGCGTGGTGGGGCTGCTCGTGTCGAGCCGGTCGACGCCGAACCGTCGTCGTTGAGGTTGTCCACGACCGGCCCACCTGGCGCCGCGCCGGTCGACCCCGCTCCCCCGCGGTTCAGCGAGGAGCTCATCGAGCGCACGCTCAAGGTGTGGCAACCCCGCTACGCCCAGCCGTTGACCCGGGCCGACGCCATTACCATCCTCGGCTCCGTGGTGCGCCTGTTCGAGGTGATCGCGCGGAAGGGAGCGACCCATGAGGCGGTTCGTCGCGCTGGCCCGCGTCAGCAGCCGTGAGCAGGAGCGCGAGGGCTTCTCGCTCGCCGTGCAGGAGGACGCGCTCCGCCGGTATGCGTCCAACGCGCGGGGGGAGATCGCCAGGCTCTTCCGCATCGCGGAGACCGCCTCCAAGAGCGACGAGCGCGAGACCTTCAGGGAACTCGTGGCGTACGCGAAGCGGCACGCGCACGAGCTGGACGGGCTCCTCTTCTACAAGGTCGACCGCGCGGCGAGGAACCTCTTCGACTACGTCGAGCTCGAGCGGCTCGAGAGCGAGTACGGCCTCGCCTTCGTCTCGGTGTCCCAACCGACGGAGAACAACCCTGCCGGTCGGATGATGCGCCGCACCCTCGCCAACATGGCGAGCTTCTACACCGAGCAGCAGTCCGTCGACGTGAGGGAGGGGATAGCCCGCAGGGTCCAGGAAGGTTGGTTCTCCCATCGCGGCCCCTACGGCTACCGCAACGTCCGCAAGGACGGCCGCAGCGTCGTCGAGGTCGAGCCGACGCAGGCCGCGAGCGTGAGGCGGATATTCCATCTGTTCGCGTACGAGCCGCTCACGCTCGACTCGCTCGTCGACCGGCTCGAGCGGGAAGGGCTGAGCTACCGGCCATCGTCGCCGCGGTTCGTCCGGAGCAGGGTCCACGCGATGCTCCGCGACCGCGCCTACATCGGCGAGGTGCGATTCAACGGCCAGTGGTACCCCGGAAGGCACGAGCCGCTCGTCGACCGCGCGACGTGGGATCGTGTGCAGGCGATCCTCGGCGGACACGTCTACCGCGCGCACGAGCTGACGTACGGGGGCGAGGCGATCCGCTGCGGCCGTTGCGGACGGCCGGTGACCGGCGAGCGCAAGGTGAAGCGCACGAAGTCCGGCGAGCGAGAGTACGTGTACTACCGCTGCTCGCGATACAACGAGCCGGGACATCCGCGGGAGCGCGTCACGGAGGCGGAGCTCGATCGGCAGATGCTGGCGCTCTTCGACCGGATGCGGATCGGCGACGACGGGGTCCGCGACTGGTTCCGCGCCGTGCTCGCTTCGCAGACCCGGGACGCCCAGGCCGAGTCGAGGTCGCAGCGAGCGGAGCTGGAACGGCAGGCGGCGCTCCTCGTGGGACAGCAGGACCGCCTGCTCAACCTCCGCATCGCCGACCACATCGACCAGGATGCGTTCGCCGCGAAGGGCACGCAGCTCCGGGACCGGATCGTCGGGATCAAGCTCCAGCTCGACGTGCTCGACCGCTCGCACGACGAGACGGCCGACCTGGCGGTGAAGGTGTTTGAACTCTCGCAGACGTTGCGGCAGCAATGGCTTGCGGCCGACCACGCGGCGAAGCGCCGGATCCTCGACATCGTGTGTTTGAACTGCACGCTCGAAGGCGCAACTCTTGTCGTGGAAACGAGAAAGCCCTTCGACGCTCTCGCCGAAGGGCTTATCTCATCTCAAAGTCGGGGCGACAGGATTTGAACCTGCGACCTCTTGGTCCCGAACCAAGCGCTCTAGCCAAGCTGAGCTACGCCCCGGTGGTGTCGTATGGAAGTCGCCACTTCGGGAGAGGGGGCGACGGTTGTCGGTCGTCTATCGGCGGTCTGGCCTCGGGACTGGTGCCTTGCTGGAAGTCGTCTGGACTGGCGGGCTCGGCATCGGTCGCGAGAGTGGGCGGTGAGGGACTCGAACCCCCGTAGGCATAAGCCAGCAGATTTACAGTCTGCCCTCGTTGGCCACTTGAGTAACCGCCCGAACGTCTGACGCTGCGTTGTCCCCCTCGAGGATGCTCGCGATCGGCGAGGGATCGCGGAGTATATCCCAACCCGGCGCGGTCGCAACCGTCTCGGGCACAGGACGATCCGGGGCTCCGGACCGTTTGGGATCGGGCCGGGAAAGTGGCAGGAAGCGAGTCCGGACGGCACTCCTCTCCGTCCCGATGCTCGGGAGCGGTCGCCCGAGGGTCCCGGAACGCTGGCGACCGGTCCGTCGATCGGGGGGTACCTTCCCGGGCATGGTGGCCGGGACGTCGAGCTCGTCGGTCGAGCTCCAGGCCCTCCAGTGCATGGAGGTCTGGGGTGGGAACCGCTCCGCGGACAGCGGGGTGTCGATGCCCGCGCTCGAAGTCTTCGTCTTCAGCGAGCCGCACGGGTCGGAGAGCGACGCCGAGGGAGGGGGAGGCGACGTCCACTTCGTCTCGAGCTGCGGGACGGGACGTATCGCCCGTCTGGTGGTCGCTGACGTGAGCGGGCACGGGCCGGGGGTGGCCTCGGTCGGCCGGTCGCTGCGGACGCTGATGCGCCGCTACATGAACTACCTCGACCAGACCGCCTTCGTCGCGGCACTCAACCGGGCCTTCGCGAGCGACGCGGAAGGCGGGGCGGTGGGGCGATTCGCCACGTCGCTGGCCATGACCTTCTTCGCCCCGACCGGGCGGCTCGACCTTTGCAACGCGGGCCATCCGCGGCCGCTCTACTGGAGCAGCCGGGCGCGGCGCTGGTCGGTGCTGTCGGCGCCGGACGATGCCGACGGTCCGGGCGACCCTTCGAACCTGCCGCTCGGGATCCTCGAGCCGACCCGCTACGAGGAGTTCAGCGTCGAGCTGGGCCCGGGCGACGTCGTCGTGGCCTACACCGACGCCGCGATCGAGGCCCGCGGCCCCGATGGGCGGTTGCTCGGCGAGGAAGGCCTCCTCGCCTGCGCCGAACGGTTAGGCGGCGGCTTGCCCGCAGGGCTCGCGGCCGGGCTGCGCGAGGAGTTGGCTCGCTATCGCGGCGGGAGCGCGGCCGACGACGACCTCACCATCCTCGTCCTCCACCACACCGGCCGCGGAACGCAACGGTCCTTCCTGGCCCGAGCCTGGGCCGGGGCTCGCTTCCTCGGGATCCTGGCCCGCCAACTCGTTCCGGTCGGCGAGCGCCCCCCGGTGCCGTGGCCCGAGTGGCGGCGTGAGAACATCCTGGGTGCGATCGTGCCGCCGGTGGCCCGACGTTGGCGGATCGCAGAAGGCGGACCGCGATGACCGGCGCGGCGTCGATCGCCACGATGCTCGGATTCCCGGCCGTCCTCGCCCTGCTCGCGTGGCGGGGCAAGCGACGGCTGCAGCCCCCGGTCGTTCCGCTCTCGGTGCGGGCCTCCGCCGTCCTCGCTGCCCTCTACCTGCCGTTCGGATGGCTCGTCTTCTTCCGAGAGACGGCGTCGGTGAAGGCCGAGCTGCTCGGAATGCTGCCGATCTTCCCCGGCCTCATCCCGGTCTCGCTCCTGGTGGCTGGCCTCAGGCTGGGCCGGCCTCCCGAGCCGATCGGCGATTGGCTCGCCGCAGCATGCGTCCTCCTCCTGTTTGGCGTGGCGGTGGGGGTCATGGGCAGGGGTTGGAAGACGGCAATCGCGGTCGGCATCCTGCTGGCCGGTGCATCTGCGTTCGCCTCGTTCATCGCCTATCAGTTGGTCCGCATGTGACGTCTGAGTCTTGACCGTCGGGTCGGCCACGGCGATCGTGTGGCCATGTTCGGCGGGCTCGCCATCGGCTGCGGGATCATGAGCGCCCTGGTCGGGGTGGCCGCCTGGCGCGGCCGGCGGGTGGGGAGCGAGCCGCGCTGCCGGCGGTGCGGGTTCGACCTCAGCGGGCACACGCCGGCGCCAGCCCGCTGCTCCGAGTGTGGCGCCGCGTTGGACGCGCCGCGCGCGGTTCGCCTCGGCCTCCGGCGACGGAGCTGGGCCCTGGCCATCCTTGCCGTGGTCTGCCTGGCTGGCTCGGGTCTGCTGGGCCTCCGCGCCCTGCAGGGCACCAACTGGCTGCAGGTGGCCCCGACCTGGTGGCTGGTCCGCGTCGAATATGGACGGAGCGGGTGGCCCCACCGTCGGGAGATCTCGGCGGAGATGACCGAGCGCCTCCAGGACGGGAAGGTCACGCTCGACGAACTGGTCCCGATGTTCGGCCTCCTGTTGGAAGAAGGCGAGCGGGCCGCGGCCGCGTTGGATGCGGGGAACGTGCCAGCCGCCGGGTCGTGGGACGAGGAGGCGGCCGGGCACTTCCTCGACGCGGCCGCGGCGGGGCTGGTCGCCAAGGGCGACGTCGATCGCTTCATCCTCCAGAGCGTCGATGTGAAGGTCGCGGGCGGGAACACCCGGAAGGCCCGGCTGGCGGCGCCGCACCTCGAAGTGCGGACCAGCCGTACCCGCCCGTTGGGCGCGATGAGCGGCGACTCGCCGACGGTCGAGGTTCGTGTCGTCGAGGTGCGCGTCGGTGGCGAGCCGATGCCGGACTCGCGATCGCGGTCGCCGTTCGAGGCCAATCCCAACACGTCGTTGGCGGTCGGCATGCCGAGCCGCAGGGTCGAAGGAAACGAGCCGAGCGTCGACGTCGAAGTCGACTATGTGATTGACCTCGGTGGCTTGGAGCGGCGGGGCACGGCGAGGACCTCCGTCGCCCTGCGCGACCACGACGCGGTGATCGACGCCGCTCAGGTGCGCGAGGACCTGCGGGCCCTTCTCGTCGTACGGTCGGTGCGGCGCGTCGGGGCCGACCGCATCGACGTGACGGCCGAGCGGAGGCAAGGGTCGGTGTCGGATGCAGGCCGGGTGTACCTCCTGGGCGGGAAACAGGCGGTGGAGCCGTTCTCGTCGACCGAGACCTTCCAAGGCCCGACCTCTCCACGCGTCGTGACGTGGCAATTCAAGTGGCCAGTCGATGCCCCGGTCGAGGGGCCGCTGCGGCTTCGCTTCACCGGGGCCTCGCTGCGCACGCCGATCGACGGCTACGCCGGCTGGGTCGAGATCGATCCGCTCGACATCGAGCTGCCCGCTGCGGTCGACGCGGCCGAGGAGCCCGACCCTGTGCCCGTCACGCCGTGACCCGTCGTCCGTCCTCGCCAAACAGGTGGCAGTCGCGGGGATCGAGTCCGAGGGCGACGGTGGCGCCTTCGCCCGGCAGGCCTTCGGTCGCCGCCCGGCAGGTCAGGCGCTGGCCGCGGAGGTCGAGGACGAGGTCGGCCCGGTCGCCCAACAGTTCGACGGTCCGCACCGTGGCCTCGCCTCGCCACGGCCGCGGGGCGGCGTCGGCGCCGATGGCCAGGCGGTCGGGCCGCAGGCCGAGGGTGATCGGCCCCGGCGTCGCGGCGGCGGCGCTGCCGCGGGGGAGTTCGACGGTGAGGGCGTCCGAGACGAAGCGTTCGCCGGCCTCGCTCCGATGCAGGCGGCCCTCGACGAAGTTCATGGCCGGGGTGCCGACGAAGCCGGCCACGAAACGGTTAGCCGGCTTGGCGTAGACCTCGGCGGGCTTCCCGATCTGCTGCACGATCCCGTCCTTGAGGACGACCAGGCGATCGCCGAGCGACATGGCCTCCTCCTGGTCGTGCGTCACGTAGACCATGGTGGCCCGGAGCCGCCGGTGCAGGTCGCGAAGCTCGCTCCGCATCTCGATCCGCAGCTTGGCGTCGAGGTTCGAGAGCGGCTCGTCGAAGAGGAAGACCTTGGGGTCGCGGACGATGGCCCGGCCCACCGCCACCCGCTGCCGCTGGCCGCCGGAGAGTTCGCGGGGCTGGCGGTCGAGGTGCCCGGCCAGGCCTAACGTCTCGGCGGCCTTGGTCACCCGTTCGGTGATGGACTTGCTCTCGGCCCGTCGCTCCTCGCGGTAGTCGCCGGAGACGAAAGCCTTGAGGAGGCTCGGGTAGCGGCGGCGCCGCTCGAGGCCGAAAGCCATGTTTTGCCACACCGACATGTGCGGATAGAGGGCGTAGTTCTGGAAGACGAAGGCGATGTCGCGGTCTCGGGCCGGGAGGTCGTTCACCACGCGGCCGTCGATCGAGAGCGTGCCGGCGGTGATCTCCTCGAGCCCGGCGATCATCCGCAGGAGCGTGCTCTTTCCGCAGCCGGAGGGGCCGACCAGGACCACGAACTCGCCGTCGGCGATGTCGAGGTCGACCGCGTGCACGGCCCGCACGCCCTCGCGGCCGCGCGATCCGGGATAGGTCTTGCCGACGCCTTGGAGTGCCACCTGTGCCATCGATCAGCCCTTCACGGCCCCACGGCCGAGTCCCTCGATGAACTGCTTCTGCGCAGCGAAGAAGAGAATGACGCACGGCAGCATCGTCACCAGGCTCGCAGCCATGAGGAGGTGCACCTTGGTGACGCCGCCGAACTGGTTGCGGAAGCTGTTGAGGGCCACCGCGAGGGTCGCTTCCTCGTTGGAGTGGAGGTAGACGAGCGGCCCCAGGAAGTCGTTCCACACGTAGACGAAGGTGAAGACGGCGCAGATCGCGGTCACCGGCCGGCAGAGCGGCAAGGCGATGCGCCACCAGATGCCGAGCCAGCCGTGCCCGTCGATGGCCGCGGCCTCGACCAGCGACTCGGGGATCTGGGCGATGAACTGCCGGTACATGAAGATGAAGAACGCGTTGCCGAAGAAGGCCGGCACCACCAGGGGGAGGATGGTGTCGATCCAGCCGAGGTTCCGGAAGAGGAGGAAGAGGGGGATCAGGGTCACCTGACCCGGCAGCATCATGGTGGCCAACATCAGGCCAAACAAAAGACCGCGCCCCCGGAAGCGGAGGCGGGCGAAGGCGAAGGCCACCATGCTGGAGGAGATCGCCGTGGCCGCCACCACGAGGGTGGTGATGACCACCGAGTTGGCGAAGGCGTCGACGAAGCCCTCCCACGGCCGCGTGCCCATCCGCTCGAGGGCCATCGCGTAGTTCGACCACTGCGGGTCGGTGGGCAGGAGCTTGGTCCAGTCGCCGGAGACGGTCGCGGCCTGGGCCCGGTCGGGCGGCAGGAGGCTCACGCAGAGCATCCAGAGGAGCGGCAGGAGCATCAGCCCCGCTCCGCCGAGGAGGAGGAGGTGGACGCCGAGGCGCGCAAGTCGTCGGTTCGTCGCCGCCATCAGCGGAGCCCCTCGTAGTGGACGAAGCGGCGGCTCGTCCGCAGGAGGACGAGGGTGAGGGCGAGGACGATCAGGAGGAGGATCCAGGCCATGGCCGAGGCGTAGCCCATGGCGTAGAGGTCGAAGGCCTGGTTGTAGAGGTAGAGGACGTAGAAGCGAGTCAGGTCGCCGGGCTCGCCGGCGGTCATCACGAAGGCCTGGGTGAAGACCTGGAAGCTGCCGATCAGGGCCATCAGCGTGTTGAAGAGGACGACCGGCGAGAGCATCGGCAAGGTGATGGTGAGGAAGCGGCGGAGCGGTCCCACGCGGTCGATGGCCGCGGCCTCGAGCAGGTCGCTCGGGATGTTCTGCAGGCCGGCCAGGTAGATCATCATGCTGCCGCCGACCATCCACAGGCTCATCACCGCGAAGGCCGGGGCTCCCCAGCGGGCGGCGTCCTGCCCGAACCACTCGGGCGGGGCGGTCCCCAGCAGGCCTAACAGCGGACGGAGGACGGCGTTCACCAGGCCGGCCTCGGGATCGAACATCCAGCGCCAGAGGACGGCGACGCCGACCCCGGCGAGGATGCTCGGCATGTACCAGGCGGCGCGGTAGAGGGCGATGCCCCGCACCTTGGCGTTCATCAGGAGGGCGGCGAGGAGGGCCACCAGTTGCCCGCCCGGCACGGCGATGGCCACGTAGTAGAGGGTGACCCAGACGCTGGTCCGGAAGCGGAGGTCGTGGCCAAACAATTGGCTGTAGTTGCCGAGGCCCACCAAGCCGGCCCGGTCGAGGGTGGTCATCCCTTGCCACGAGGAGAGCGACAGGAGGAAGCTGAGGAGGATGGGCAGGGCCATGAAGAGGCCGAAGCCGACCAGCCACGGCGATGCCAACAGCAAGCCGGCCCGCTCCTCACGGCGGGCCACCGCGGAGCGCGGGCCGCGTGCATAGAAGAGGAACGCTCCGACGAGTCCGAGCAGGGCGACGCCGCCGAGGGCGAAGCCGACCGCCTTCCAGGGGAAGGGCGGGAAGCCGCCGCGGGCGAGCGGCGAGGAGCGGTGGCTGCCCCAGGCCCGCTCGAAGTCGTCGATCGCCGCGTCGAGTTCGAGGTCTCCGCTCAGGAGAGCCTGGTTCATGCGGGTCCCGATGAGTTGTTCGTAGGCGGGATCGGCGGGCCATTCGACGACCCGGGCCGAGTAGCGCGGGTCGCGCAGCGGATAGAGATAGGCGTCGTCGCTCGCCGGTTGGGCGGTCGGATCGAGGAAGGCGTCGCTCTCGGCCACCGCCCGCAAGGTGGGGATGGCGAGGCCGAGCCGCGACTGGGCGTCCTGCGAATCCTTGCCCACCAACCAGCGGAGGAGTTGCCACGCTTCCTTCTTGTGCCGGCTCTCCGCGGCCATCGACCAGGAGACGGTGACGATCACGTTCGAGGCCTCGGCTCCGCGGGGCAGCGGCCGGAAGTCCCAGTCGAAGTCCTTGATGCGGCGGTACTCGGGCACCACCCAGCGTCCGAAGGGACCGGCCATGCCGACCTTCCCGGTCGAGAAGACGGCCGAACCGGTGGCCAGCTTGGACCGCCCGCTGGTGAGCGTGTTCGGTTCGTCGTGGCGCCAGGCCCGCAGGCGGGCCAGGGCGTCGTGCACGTTCGGCTCGCGGAGGAGCGAGTGGTCGAAGTCGCTGCCCGCGAAGTCGCCGCCCTCGGTCCGCAGGTAGGCCCGCAGGATGAAGGGCCAGGTCACGAATTCGCTGCCCACGATGCCGTCGAGCTTGGCCAGGCCGCGGGCGGACTGGATGTAGTCGTTCCACGTCCAGTCGTAGGGCGGGAGCGGGACGCCGGCCTTCCGGAAGAGATCCTTGTTGAGGTAGAAGCCGACCGTGGTGAAGTCCTTGGGCACCCCAAACAATTGCCCGCTGCCGATCCGCTCGCCGTCGAAGCGGAAGGCCTCGATGGTGGCCGGCCAGAAGGCGTCGAGGTCGAGGGCGGCAGGGTCCTTGGAGCCGCGGTCGGCGTCGATGTAGGCGTCGAGCGGCTCGAGGATGCCGAGCGAGGCGAAGTTCGCCACCCGCTCCGAGCCGAGGTAGAAGAGGTCGGGCGGCTCGCCGGCGGCGAGCATGGTCTGCAGCTTGGTGTAGAAGCTGCCCGCGTCGCCCGGGTTGATCCGCCGCACCTTGATGCCGGGGTGGGCGGCCTCGAACGCGGCGAGCGACTGCTCGACGATGGCGTTCTCCTCGGGCCCCGCGTCGCCCGACCAATGCATGACCACGAGTTCGGTCTCCCCGCCCGCCGACCGCAGGCGGGCCCACTCGCGGCGCCCGACGTGCAGGAAGGACCAGGCCACGGCCACGAGGGCGAGGCCGCCCAGCACGAACCGTGCGAAGGCAGCGACACCGGCGGCCGGACTCCGGCGAGGGGGCATGGCTCGGAGTATAAAGGTCGTCCCGCACTCGAGTGTCCCGCCCATGCCCCATCGCCGATTCCAACTTCTCCTCCGGATCCTCGGCGTCGGCCTCGGACTCGCCCTTGGATTGGGAGCGGCGCCGCCACCCTGGCCGCCGGCCGAGCAGCCCATCGCCATCCCCGCCGGCGAGCGCTTCCCGCTGCCGCCCTCGGTCACGGCGAGCGAACGGAACGACGGCCGCTGGGACGTCGAGTTCAGCCTGAAGCTCGACACGGCGCCGAAGTCGGTGACGGTGGCGGGGAGCTTCAACAACTGGAACCGCGAGGCCCTCCCCATGGTCCGCGGGGCGGACGGCATCTGGCGGGCCGCGGCGGCCCTCGAAGCGGGTGAGTGGCAGTACAAGTTTGTCCTCGACGGCTCGGTGTGGCGCGAGGATCCCCGCAACCCCGAGCAGGTCGACGACAACCATGCCGGGCACAACTCGCTGCTCCGGTTAGGAGCAGTAGCCAACATCAAGCCGGGCAGCGGCGTGAAGGGCGACGGGACGATCGACGCCGTGGCCTTGGCCCACGATCCGGCCTCGGCCATGTACCGGCAGGAACTCGCCGACGGCCGCTGGCTGGTGCGCTTCCGCACGCTGGCCCACGACGTCGACGGCGTCGACCTTCTCGCCCCCGGCCTCGAGCCGGTGCCCATGGCGAGCGTCCTCTCCACGCCGCTCTTCCAGTATTGGGAGGCCACGCTGCCGGGGCGCGGCCCCGACGGCAAACAGCTCGATGACCGCACCCCCTACACGTTCCGGGTGCGCGACGGAGGAGTCGTGGTGCGACACCACACGATGTACAAGCTCGAGCGGGGGGCCTCGCCCCTCCGCACGCCGGAATGGGCCAAGCACGCCATCTGGTACCAGATCATGCCGGAGCGCTTCCGGAACGGGGCCAAGGAGAACGATCCGCCCAAGACGAGCCCGTGGACCTCGGACTGGTACGCCATGACCGAGGCCGAGCAGGCCAACGGCCGGGGCTTCTATCCGAACGTCTTCGACCGCCTCTACGGCGGCGACCTGCAGGGCGTCGGCCAACAGCTCGCCTATCTCAAGGAGCTGGGCGTCAACGCCATCTACTTCACGCCCATCTTCCAGTCGCCCTCGCTGCACCGCTACGACGCGACCAACTACGTGCACGTGGAGGAGCTGTTGGGCGTGCGCGGCGACTACAAGACGGCCGAGGCCAAGGAAGACCTGCTCAACCCGAAGACCTGGACCTGGACCGGGAGCGACAAGGTCTTCCTCGCCTTCCTGAAGGTGGCCAAGGCCCAGGGCTTCCGGGTCATCGTGGACGGCGTCTTCAACCACGTCGGCACCGCCCATCCGGCCTTCGTCGACGTGCGGACCAAGGGCAAGCGCTCGCGCTTCGCCGATTGGTTCCAGGTGCGGAGCTGGGAGCCCTTCGAGTACGAAGGCTGGGCCGGCTTCGGCGGCATGCCCGTCTTCCGCAAGGACGAGGAGAAGGGGATCGCCAGCGAGACGGCCCGGGCCCACCTCATGGAGATCACCCGCCGCTGGATGGACCCGAACGGCGACGGCGACCCCAGCGATGGCGTGGACGGCTGGCGCCTCGACGTGCCGAACGAAGTCCCCATGCCCTTCTGGCGGGAGTGGCGGCGGCTGGTGAAGTCGATCAATCCCGATGCCTACATCGTCGGCGAGATCTGGCGGCGGGCCGACGACTGGCTCGACGGCCGCAGCTTCGACGCGGTGATGAACTATCCGTTCGCGGAAACGGCCATCGCCTGGATCGGCAACAAGGAGAAGCGGCTCCATCCGAGCGAGGTCGACCGCCGGCTGGCCGAGCTGCGCCTCGCCTATCCGAGCGAGGCGACGTACGTCCTCCAGAACCTCCTCGACAGCCACGACACCGATCGCGTGGCGTCGATGATGATGAACCCCGACCGCGAGTACAACCACGACAACCGGCCGCAGGACGGGGCCAAGGCCTACGTCGACAGCGTGCCCGACGAGGCCGCCTATCGGAAGGTCCGCCTCCTCGTCCTCCTCCAGATGACCTACGTCGGAGCCCCGATGGTCTGGTACGGCGACGAGGTCGGCATGTGGGGAGCGAGCGATCCGACCAACCGGAAGCCCATGGTCTGGGCCGACCTCGAGCCCTACGCCAAGCCCGAGGCGAACCGCGTGCGGAGCGAGCAGTTAGCCTTCTACCAGGCGGCCATCGCCTTGCGGAACGGAACGCCGGCCCTGCGCACCGGCTCCTTCCGCACGCTCCTCGCCGACGACGCCCATGACGTCTGGGTCTTCGAGCGCGAGCTCGACGGCGTGCGGGTGGTGGTGGCCCTGAACGCGAGCAACCACGAAGCGACGATCGCCATTCCCGGCCTCGCGGAAGGGCACGACGGCTGGCGCGAGATCTTCTGCTCGTCGGCCGAGCCGCCCTATGCGAAGGACGGCCGCCCGCGGGGGGCCGACTTCCCGACCGTGCGTCTTCCGGCGATCGGCGGGAAGGTCTGGGAGCACCGGCCGTGAGCGAGCGCACCGCGGGCCACCCGCTCCTCGCCGCGCGCTCGAGCGGGATCCTCCTCCATCTCTCGTCACTGCCCGGTCCGCACGGGATCGGCGACCTCGGGCCCGCCGCGTTCCGCTTCGTCGACTGGCTCCGCGCCGCAGGACAGGGCTGGTGGCAGATGCTCCCGGTCGGGCCGATCGGGGCAGGGGACTCGCCCTACTCGTCG
>JBGAKK010000148.1:0-3530 GCA_044224425.1 Phycisphaerales bacterium | reverse complement strand
CACTCGAACGCCACCGGGGCCCAGCAGTACGCCAACGGCATCAACCAGGAGTCGAGCTCGGAGGGCGTCAACGCCTGGTACGGCATGCTGCTCTGGGCCGAGGCGGTGAACGATCCGGCCATGCGGGCCCGGGCCGCGTTCATGTACTGCTCGGAGAACGATTGCGCCCGCCGCTACTGGTTCCAGGAGGAGTCGCAGCTCGCCGGGACCAACCCGGTGACGAGCGGCACGCTCGCCAACCTCTTCGACAACGTGGCCCACTACGCCGGCTTCAGCCCGGGGGCCAAGTACCTCCACATCATCAACTGGCTGCCCTTCGGTGGCGGAGCCGAGTACCTCGCCGCGAAGAAGGACTACGCGAAGCTCAACTACGAGCACCTGGTGACCGAATTCGGCGGGACGAGCTGGGGCCAGCCCTATCCCGACCTGATCTGGATGTACCGGGCCATCTCCGATCCGGTCGACGCCAACAACCAGTTCAACGCCACCATCGGGGCCACCAACGGCAACGAGTTCGACTGCGACAGCGGCAACACGCTGGCCATGACCTACCTCTGGCTCAACACGGCCCACGGCAAGGTCAGCAACCCCGGCCTCCTCGGCGACCTGAACCACGACGGGGCGGTCAACGCGGCGGACCTGGCCATCCTCCTCGGTGCCTGGGGCCCGTGCCCGGCCAAGCGGCTCTGCGAGGCGGACCTCGACCAGGACGGCGATGTCGGCTCGGCCGATCTGGCCATCTTGCTCGGGGCGTGGACGGAGTGACGACCGAGCGCTCCGCGGAGCGGACTGGAACCAGCATGCGCATCCCATCGACCATCGTTGCCGCGGCCCTCATCGGTTCGCCTGCCCTCGGCGGCGACCTCGTCATCACCTACGACGCCTCGCAGGGAGCGCTCCCGACCGAGCGCTGCTGGGACGCGATCGGCGCCCAGAACGCGCCCGTGCCGGTGGTGGTCGACGGGGCCCTTGTCCACGGCATGACCGGCTACGGGACGACGTCCTACTTCGCCCACAGCTATCCGCCGATCGACTTCGCCGATGGGGCAGCGGTCGAGGCCTCGGTCAAGGTGGACTCGTCGACGTGGTACGCCGGAAACCCGTACAAGCGCACCGGCTACTACGTGGCCATCTCGGACAACGCCGGCAAGTACGCGGCGATCGGCATCAGCTCCGACCGGGTCCTCCTCTCGACCGCCGACCAGAACTGGTCCGACCAGACGTATCTGATTAACACGACCCGATCGTTCCACACCTATCGCCTCGAGATCGTGGGCTCGCTGGCCACGCTCCTGATCGACGGCGTGCCGGTCCTGAGCGACACGGTGGGGAGCGGGGCGACGCCAAACCGGGCGTACTTCGGCGATGCCTCGATCCTCGGGAACAGCAAGACCCGCACCCAGTACGTGAAGGTCGAAGGCGTGCCGGTCTGTTCGATCGCCGACATCGATTGCAGCGGAGTCGTCGACGGGGCCGACCTCGCGGTCGTGATCGGGGCGTGGGGCACCTCCCTGTGCGAAGCCGACGTCAACGACGATGGCACGGTGAACGCCCAGGACGTGGCCATCCTGCTCGGCTTGTGGGGCTGACCGACCGGCGGATGACGAGGCTGGCTGCTCCCTCCCGGAGTGCCGGCGGGCATTTGGGATAATCTCGCCGACTGTCCGCAGCGATCCGCTGCCGGCAGCGTCTTCCTTCGGCCCCATGCCCCCGACGACCTCCGGTGACCATCGCGAGTGGATCGACCGCTACTACCGCGGCCACCATCGTCTGTTGGCGGCGTACGCGGCGACGCTGGTCGCTTCGCGGGAAGAGGCGGAAGACCTCGTCCACGAGGCCTTGGCCGCGATGCTCGCGGTGCGGCATCCGATCGAGATGCCCGAGGCCTACGTCTACCGGGCCATTCGAAACCGGGCCCGCTCGCGATGGCGGAGTGGTCAGCGTCAACAGCCCAGCCGGTCGTTCGAGACGGCGGTTGACGGCGCGGAGACGGCCGACCTCGAGGCCCTGCGTGGGGCGATCGACACGCTCGACGCGGACGATGCCGACGTCCTCGTCCTGCATGCCCGCTCGCGGTTGACCTTTCCGCAGATCGCCGCCGTTTGCGAGCAGCCGCTCGGCACCGTCTCGGCTCGCTACTACCGGGCCATCGCTGCCCTGCGGACGATGCTCGTCACCGAGGAAACCCATGGCTGAGCGACCCACCGACCGGTCGATCGAAGCGATGCTGCGCGAGGCCCCGCTCCCGGCGTTCGAGGCCGGGCATATGGCCCGCTTCGAGAAGCGACTCGGCGGAGTCCCTGTTCGGCCGGCCGCCGCCCATGGCTTCGCCGGGTACCTCGCCGTCGCCGCCAGCGCTGCCATCGCCGCCGGCCTCGCCTTCGTGCCCCGCGGCGAGACCGAGCGTGCCGCGTCGGCCTCGGCTCCGGCCACCATCGTTCCCGTCTACTTCACCCGCGATCCTGCCGCGGTCCGCCTCGACATCCGCTCGTGGCGCCCGCACGACGACCCTTCCTCCCGGAGCCCGTCATGATCCAGCGTCCCCTCCGCTGCCTTGCGTCCATCACCGCCTTCGCCGCCGCCTTCGCCGTCGCCTTCGTCGCCGCCGCGGCCGACCCGGTGGTCGTCACCGAGGTGAGGATCTACCAGCTTCACGAGGGAGCCATCCGCATCAACGGCGAGGCCGTCGAGCTGCACGACGCCGCCGATGGGCAGTGGATGGGCGTCACCAACGGCACCATCGAGGTGGGCGAAGGACGGACGAGCCTGGTCGCCCCCGAGATGGTCAAGCAGTGCGTGTCCGCTCCGCGCGTGGCCTCGACGCCGGGGCAGAAGGCCGAGATCCAGGTCGGGCGCGACGTTCCCGGCGAGCACATGGTGGCCGAGGCCGACGGTCGCTTCCGACTCGAGCAGCGCGATCCGCAGTTCGAGGGTCTTCGCATCGCCCTCGTGGCCAAGCCGAGTTCGGACGGCGGCACCCTGTTCGAGCGGTTCGAGGTCCGCATGTCGCAGTGCGTAGGACGCGAGCCGGTGACGGGGACCACGTTGCCAGTCGGGCGACCGATCATGCGCACGCAGGAGACGAGCCGATCGTTCCTCGTCCGCCCCGGGCAGCAGGCCCTCTTCGCCATGCCCGCCCTCGATGGAAGCGGGGACAGCGTGCTGGTGGTCGTTTCCTCGAACGTGGCGAGCGAGGGACTGGGCGGCTCGCCGACGCCACCGGCCGCCGCGAAGTGAGGGGCGGACGCGGGTTGGCGCAGGACAGCAGCGCCGACGAGGAACGCGCCACTCTCCCGCGAAGCGGGGGAGCGGCCGAGCCGCCCGTCTGCGGGTGGCGAGGCTGAGGGGGCGGTGGACGACTCGATGGCTCGTCCGGCACCACCCCCTCTGCTTCGACAGGCTCAGCCTCTCCCCCACCGCGACGCGCGTTGGGAGAGAGGCGCCGGTCTTCGCACCAGCGTCCGCGCCGCTCTCCCGCGCACGCGGGGGAGCTGCCGAGCCGCCCGTCTGCGGGTGGCGAGGCTGAGGGG
>JBGAKK010000056.1:11357-30345 GCA_044224425.1 Phycisphaerales bacterium | reverse complement strand
CTCGCAGAGCAGAAAGGGAATTGAGGCTTCGGGTCAAGCTGCAGTGGGCGTTCGATCCCAAACGAAGGTCCGCCAGCGCGGACGGCCACCCTGCATCCCTGCCTTCCTCTGCGAGAGACTCTGCGCCCTCTGCGCCTCTGCGGCAATCCGCTTCGAGCGCAACGCATCGAGCGCCGACGCGCGGATGCACGGAGAAACGCTTGCCGCCACGAAGGCCAACCCGTTCCTCAGCGACAGCCTCGAACCGCGATGTTCGCCGCCGGAGCCCCGTCCACCTGTTGGAAGAACCCGCCGGCGGCGAGCGCGGGAGGGCCGTCGTCGAGGGCAGCGGTCACCTCGAGCACGCTGACGTATTCGTCCGGCGCGGACGCCTCACCGATCCCCGCTCCGATTCCTTGCCACGCTTGGCCGTCCCACGCCGCCAGCCGGTTGACGTGCGTGCCGTCTGCTTCGGCGAACGCCCCCGCCGCGAAGAGTCGCGTGCCCGCACCATCGTTGAAAGGAGCGAGGGCGTAGACAACACCGCTCATGCCGCCGCCGAGCGCTGACCACTGGCGGCCGTTCCACTTCGCCATCCGCAGGGCTGGCGATCCGCCAGCGCTCGTGAATGCCCCGCCGACGAAGATGGCGGGACCTCCATCGCCGTCGAATCGCTCGATCGCCCACACCGTGTCGTTGACGCCCGATCCGAGCGGCTGCCAGGCGCGACCGTCGAACGCCGCGACGCAGACGGCGGCCGTGCCGCTGACGCTCGAGAACGCGCCTCCCGCATGGAGCGTCGGGGCGCCGGTGGCGAGATCGTTGAAGACCTCGAGCGTCGTGACGCCACCGCCGCTGCTGACTCCGATCGGGTGCCAGTTCGCCCCATCCCAGCGGGCCAGACCTTGGCTGGCGATCCCGCCCGCGGTGGTGAAGGCTCCCCCGACGTACAGCGACGTGCCGTTCTTGGCGCCGAAGCTACGAAGCGCGTACACCTCGGGGGCGGCGCCAGCGACTCCCGACCCGAGCCCCGACCATGTCGCACCGTCCCACTTGGCGATCCCCTTGGCGGGAACGCCCCCGGCGCTCGTGAACCGTCCGCCCACGTAGAGCGCGGGTCCGCTCCCGTCGTCAAAGACGCCGAGGGTGTAGCCCGCGTCGTTCAGCCCGCTCCCGAGTGCCGACCAGCGTTGGCCGTCCCAGCGGGCCACCCGATTCACAAGCACGCCGCCGGCTCGGGTGAAGCTACCTGTCGCGTAGAGCATCGGCCCCCCGCCTCGCCCGTCGTCGAAGGTCAGCATGTCGACGATGGCTGCGGAGACGCCCTGGCCGAGGGCGGACCATCCGGATGCGTCGAGGCGCCCGACATATCGCACCTGGATGCCACCAGCCGAGTCGAACTGGCCGCAGGCGACGAGGGCCGGTCCGAGGCCGGTCCCTGCTTCGAGGACGGCCAGAGTGGACACCTGGTTGTTGGTGCCTCCCTGGGGAGGAACCGCCCACGCCTGGCCGTCCCAACGCGCGATGCGGCCGCTGAATGCCCCGCCGGCGACGAGGGTTGGACCGCCGCCATCATCGAAGACAGCGAGCGTGGAGACGCATGAACCAAAGCCCGCTCCGAGGGCGCTCCACGCGCCGTCTGACCATCGGGCGACGCGGAGGGCGGGAACGCCGCCAGCCGTGGTGAAGCAACCTCCGATCACGAGGCCGCTCGCGGAAGGGACGGCATCGCCGACGAACGCGATGGCCAGCACCGGTCCGTCCGTGCCGCCGCCGATCTCCGACCACGTCCCGCGGCCCCAGCGTGCGATCCGCTTGGCGGGAACCGAACCAGCGCCCGTGAAATCCCCGCCGACCAGCAACCCCGGTGGGCCGAGGCCACGCTCGACACCCGGCTTGACAGTCGGCTCGACCGCAAGCACCCGCACCGTGTCGTTCGTCCCACCCCCCACGGCGGACCAGCCGGTGCCATCCCACTTGGCGAGTCGCGAAGCGGGCGATCCCCCTGCGGCCGTGAAGGAGCCGCCCGCGTAAAGGGCCGGGCCGGAGCCGTCGTCGTAGCTCGCCAAGGCGAGGACCGTGCCGTTCAAGCCTTCGCCGAGCGGACTCCACGAGTGCCCATCCCAGCGTGCGATGCGGTTCACGGCGACCCCATCGATCGAGGTGATCGTGCCGCCTGCATAGAGGGCTGGACCCGACCCATCGTCGTGGGCGAGAAGGCACTGCACGGTGCCGGTGATCGTCCCGGCGAGGGCACTCCATCCCTCCACATCCCATCGTGCGACCTTCGAGACGTTCAGCCCGCCGGCCTCGGTGAAGCTGCCGCCGAAGTAGAGCGCGGAACCCGTGCCATCATCAAAGACCGCCAACGCGTTAGCGGGCGATCCGACCCCTGGCGTCGTGAACTGCGGAAGCCAGCCGACTTCGGGACAGCTTGCCGGCGGACACTCGCCCCACGCCCCGAGGGTGATCGCCAAGTCGGCGGCGCCGGTCGTTCCGTCACCATCGAGATCGGTCGCACCTACGCCGCCCCACCCGCCGAGGACGAGGGCGAGGTCGCTCGCCCCCACGCTCCCGTCGCCGTCGACATCGCCAGGGCAGTGGACGAAGGCGGCTGCCACCAGCATGGCGGCCGCAAGGAGTTGGAGCGGATACTGGAGCATGGCGACCATAGCGGATGGGACGTTTCTGCCTGCTCAGGCTACGACGCGACGCGGTGGCGATGCAAGAGTCTTCGGTCATCGCCGGCCCGCGGCGCATCGCCCGTATGATTCGGCCGCGTTTCCTCAATGACCTGCCGACGATCGGGACGTGGAGCTCCGCCTCATGACCAGCCTTCGGCTTCGCGCTGTGGTCGCCTTCGCCGCCGGCCTCGAGCTGTTCGCCTTTGCTGGCTGCGGCCCCATGCACGGGCGCGGAAGAGTCACCATCGACGTGGTCGACGGGATGACGGGCTTGCCTGCCGCGGGAACCGTGGTGAGGCAGGATGTCCCCACCCGGAAGTTCGAGCGGCCGGTCTCCGCGACTGCCGTCGCCGACGAGCACGGCGTCGCCACACTGAACGCCATCACCTGGTCGGAGCGGCCCACGATCTGGTGGATCGGCGAGGAGGGCCTCGCGTACGAGTGCATTCCCCCGCTCGAGGTGCCTCGCGAGTTCCGGCGCGTCGCGTCCGACGACGGGACTCCTCGCTACATCGCCGCGAGGTGGCCGCGGAGCCACCTGCGCATCGAGGTCGCTCCCGACTATCGCGGACCGGTCGCCGAGTGGCCCTTGGAGCAACCCGCGCCGCCGAGCGATCCCTGGATGCCGCCCGCATCGACGCCGGGCGGCGAGCCCGGCCCCGGCGACCAGACCAGGGATATCGCCTGCGAGCTCCGGACCGCTCTCGCTCGGCCCGACGCGAATGGCGTCGTGGCCTACCCGACCACGTTTGCGGGGCGCTCCGGCTTCGCGTTCTCATCGAACCGCGTCCTCGTCGTCGACGGTCGCCCGCTGCCCGTGATCGATGCGTCGGAGGATCTGAGGGCCCGCTCGAATCGCTCGCCCGGCGTGGTGGCCGGACAGCCATATGACCGCGCCGCGGTCTACGCCTGGGTGATAGCCCACGACGGCGAGGGGCGCGGGGAGCTGTCCGACCCGGGCCGTTGGGGGACCCGGGTCTGGTTTGTGGGAACCGAGTCGGAGCTTCGGGGCTGGTTCGTCGACCTCGGGATCCCAGCCGTTGGATCAGCGGCCTCAGTGACGCCGGTCGCGCCGCAAGCCGGGTCCGACGATCTGTTCAGCCGGGCCCGCGTCGTCCGCTGGGTCGACCTCGACCGCGGGTTGCAGCGACCGACGAGCCCCTCCGCCGGACCCCGATGGGAAACCGCCGGCGGCGCCGATGCGGACTCGTGAGGCAGATCGCGGCGGAGAGCGCAGAGTCCCTCGCAGGGCAGAGAAGGGATTGGGGTTCCGGATCAAGCTGCCGCGGACGCTCGATCCCAAGCAGAGGTTAGACAGCACGGACGCGCCACCCTGCATCCCCTTCGTTGGTTCCGCTCCCCTTCGCGGCTTCGCAGCTTCGCGTAAAACCGGTCTTTGCATCCGGATGGCCGCAGAGCCGCAGAGAGCGCAGAGTCCCTCGCAGGGCAGAGAAGGGATTGGGGTTCCGGATCAAGCTGCCGCGGACGCTCGATCCCAAGCAGAGGTTAGACAGCACGGACGCGCCACCCTGCATCCCCTTCGTTGGTTCCGCTCCCCTTCGCGGCTTCGCGGCTTCGCGTGAAACCGGTCTTTGCATCCGGATGGCCGCAGAGCCGCAGAGGACGCAGAGTCCCTCGCAGAGCAGAAAGGGAATTGGGGCTTCGGGTCAAGCTGCGGTGGACGTTCGATCCCAAGCAGAGGTTAGACAGCGCGGACGGTCACCCTGCATCCCATTGCCTGGCCTCGCTCCCCTTCGCGTCTTCGCGCCTTCGCGTGAAACCGGTCTTTGCATCCGGATAGCCGCAGAGGCGCAGAGGGCGCAGAGTCCCTCGCAGAGCAGAGAATCGAATTGGGGCTTCGGGTCAAGCTGCAGTGGACGTTCGATCCCAAACGAAGGTCCGCCAGCGCGGACGGCCACCCTGCATCCCTGCCTTCCTCTGCGAGAGACTCTGCGCCCTCCGCGGCTCTGCGGCAATCCGCTTCGAGCGCAACGCTTCCAGCGCCGACGCGCGGATGCACGGAGAAGCGCCGATCAAAATCAGATGTCGCCCAGCCCGGACGGTCTTATCCCCACGCACCCAAGAGGATCGCCAGGTCTCCCGCGCCGACCATGCCGTCGTGGTCGAGGTCGGCCGGCCCGCCGCGCGTGCCCCAAGCCCCGAGGAGGATCGACAAGTCGGTGGCGTTCACCGCCCCGTCGTCGTTCAGGTCGGCGGGGTTGCCGGTCGAGGGACTCTGGTCCGGCACCGTCACGCAGACCTCGATGAAGCAGCACTCGAGCCAATTCGGGCTGTGGTTGCCGAGGGTGAAGCAGAACTGCGAGCCGGGGACGAGCCCGCTCACGATGGTCACCGGGCCGACCACCTGCGAGCCGTACGGCGGGATCGGCCCGACATTGAGGATGCCCGGGGCGAACGAGCCGCCGCCGGTCGGGATGAAGACGAGGTGGCCGGTGTTCCACGCGGCGAGGTTGTGGAAGGTGAAGGAGAGTTGGAAGGTGCCGGGGGTGCTCGTCCCGACGACTTCAGCGTGCAGGACCTGGCCGCACTCGCAGTCGGGCAGGTCAATGCACGGCTCGAGGTGGCAGCACTCGTTGCCCTCGACGTCGCCGAGGATGAAGTCGAAGCAGAAATGGTCGCCCGGCTGCTGGCCAGTGATGGTCACCGTGATCGGGGCCGAGGTGCCGCCGTTCGCGACCGGCGGGTTGAGCGGGATCACGTTCGGCGACATCGACGGGTCGGGGAGGATCAGGACCGACGCGGTGCTGCCCGAGTTGTTGGTGAAGGCGAAGGTCCAGGTGAACTGACCGTTCGGACCGCACTCGATCGACGAGGTCTCGAGCTCGGCGCAGTCGCAGTCGCGGCGCACCGCCACGTCGCCCTGGCCGGTCTTGGCGTGGGTCACGGTGTACCCGTCCGAGTCGATGAGGTAGCTGGCGCTCGTCCAGAGCGGCACCGTCGCCGTGTTGCCGCCGGCGGGAATGATGGTCAGGCCGTAGATATAGGGCAGGTTCGGGTTCACGCACGAGGCGAAGAGGGCGTCGCCCATGGCGAAGGCGTTGTCGTCGCAATCGGTGGAGACGCCGCCCGAACTGTTCGCGCCCTCGGGCACGAGGCTCGCCCCGTCGCAATCACCGAGGGGCTCGAGGTAGCCGATCTTCCACGTGTTCAGGGGAAGGAATGTCCAGGCCGTGGTCGCCCCGGTCAGTTCGAGCACCCGCGAGCTGTGAGCGTCGTTGGCGCCGCCAATGATCAGCGTCCCCGTATCGGCGAGCCGCGTGCGCTCGGCGAGGAACATGTGGCCCGACTTCGCGAAGTGGATGTCGGAGACCGGGTTCGAGTACGGGATCACCTGGCTGTCGGCGGGATGCAGGAGGAACCCGTTGCCCGAGGGGACCGCCCCCTGCGGCATGAGGAACTCGCGCACCGTGCTGTTGGGCACGAAGCTGCCGGTGTTGGTGATGCCGACCGACCAGACTTCGTTGGCCTCGGTGGCGCTCTGCCCGCCTGGACGGGCGTCCTCCCACCAGACGCTGTAGTAGAGGCGACCTTGGTGGACCCCCACACCCCAGACGCGTCGACCGAGCTGGGTGAAGCCCTGGGTCGGATCGTCGGGGATCGCGTTCAGCCCTTCCTGCGGACGGCCCACGACGCCGTGGTCGTAGCAGTTCACGCCGGGGTTGCAGCCGACGATCACGGGCGGGGAGCACGGGCCCGAGAGCAAGGCGGGCACGGTGTAGATGAGGCCGTCGTCGAAGTCGGTGACGAAGAGCTTCTTGCTCACCGGATCGAAGGCCAGGTTGCCGAGGCCTTGGCCCGAGTTGGGGAAGACGGCCAACGTGCAGATGGCCCCGGTCACGCCGTCGAGGCGGTAGACCTCGCCGCCGATCCCGCCCGGCCCGAAACCGAGGTTGCCGTAGACGGTGGTCGCCGCGACGTAGATGTTGGGCGGCGACGCATCATCGAGGACGACGCCGAAGACCTGCCCGAGATTGGCCGAGGTCCACGCGTCGGCGGGGTTGTTGGTCGGGTTGCCAGGAAACGGGTTGTTGTACTTGGGGGCCAGCCAGTTCGTCGACGGCGAGGCCCCGCCGAGCGGCGCCCCCTGCCCCGCCGGGTTGGCGGTGTTGACGAGGGTGACCACGAATCCCGTGGAGCCCGAGAAGTGGGTGATGACGGACTCGCCCGGATCGACGGGGAGGGACGCGCCCTGCCCGTGCACTACGCTCGCGTGAACGAGCAGACCGGCTGCGACGGCGAGCGATCTCTGGAGTCTCATCGAACCTCTCCTCGGCGTACGGACCCATCCGGAGCGTGCGCGTGGCCAAGCACACCGAGGCCACACCGCCACCCTCTCCACGCCAGTGCGGCCGGCTGGACTGGACCTTACAGCCGGACCCGGAGAGTTTCGGTCCCTGTCCTTGCGAGCCCAGGCCCGCCTCCGCCGTCGGTGCTCGCCACGCGCGTTCCCGTCCGGTATCCCACCTGCCGGCCGTCCCCCGGGGGGGCCTCGCCGCCCGCGCCAGCATGGCAGCGGGATGGCAGCGGGATTGCGGCGGGGTATCGTCCGAGCCGAGCGACCGATGCCCATCGAGATCCGCCAACGCCCCGCGACCCAAGACGAGCTCCGTTGCCTCGCCGATCCCGAGCGGCCGAGCCTGCCGCCACTTCTCCTCCAGTTCCACTTCCTGGTCATCCCCGGGGTGGTGATGGGCCTCTCGATCTTCTTCCTGGCCATGTTTCGGGTGCGGCTCCTGACGGCCGCCGCGGTAGCCCTGCCGCTCGGAGTCGCGGCCGGCCTCGGGCGCTTCCTCCCCTTCCGCCGCCGGTTCCTCGCTCCGTGGCGAGCCCGTGTCGCCGCCCATCGCCAAGCCCGGGAATCGGGCCTGGTCGACCAGGTCGCCCTCGTCCCCGTCGCGGCCTACGAACTCGTCGTCCCTGACGACGAGCCTCCGGCCTACGTCTTTGACGCCGGCAACGGCAGATGCCTGCTCCTCTGGTCCGACCAGTTGCCGCGGCCCGCCAACGGCGCGGTGGCGATCGGCCGGCTCCAGGTCGTCATGTCCGACCAGTGCGGCGCCCTCCTCGCCCTCGCCGCCGAGCCGGGCAGCACGCCGCTCCACCCGACGCGACTCGACGTGGAGGGGCTCGATCTTTGGCCGGTGCCGGACGCCTTGTTCATCGACAGCGACGAAGTCCTCCGGGCGGCTCGCCGGGCAGGCGAACGCTAGCCCGGCATCGACCGCTGGGGTGGGCCGGGCCTTCGCGCCGGTCGCTCCGCGTCGTCGTCCTCACGCCCCCAGAGCCGCCTGGTTGGTACTGGGTTGGTACTGGACACACCCTTTCTGCGGTCCCAGGTTGGTACTGGACACACCCTTTCTGCGGTCCCAAGCGGTACTGGACACACCCTTTCCGCGGCCCCAGGCGGCACTGGACACACCCTTTCCGCGGTCCCACAAGCGGTACTGGACACACCCTTTCTGCGGTCCCAAGCGGTACTGGACACACCCTTTCCGCGGCCCCAGGCGGCACTGGACACACCCTTTCCGCGGTCCCAGGCGGCACTGGACACACCCTTTCCGCGGTCCCAGGCGGCACTGGACACACCCTTTCCGCGCTTTCCGCGGTCCCAGGCCCCGTTCCGCGTCCCCGGCCGTCGGTGGACGGGGGGCTGGTACTTGGGGGGCTGGTACTGGACACACACTTTTCCGCGGCCCCGCTCGGTACCAGGTGGTACTGGACACACCCTTTCTGCGGTCCCAAGTCCTGTTCCGCTTCCCCGGAGATCGGCGGAAGGCACTCGCCTGAAGTCTCAGGCGGTACTGGACACACCCTTACCGCGGTCCCAAGCCCTGTTCCGCTTCCCCGGAGGTCGGTGGAAGGCACGCGCTTGAAGTCTCGCCTCGGGCTACCGGGACGGTTGGTTCGCGGGCAGTTCGAGACCGCACTCCGGGCAGCGATCGGATTTGAGCGAGGCGAGGTCGTACCCACAACCGGGACAACCCCGCCGCGGCCACGGCACCAGCCAGCCGAGCAGCAGGACGTCGAGGACCATCAGCCAGCCCGCGGTAGCGGCGAAGGTGATCGACCAGACGAACTCCTCTGCGACATGGGGCGCCGGCACCGCCCCGACGGCGGCCTGCCTCGTCAGCAGCTCATAGGCGGGACCCTCACGGATCAGGGCCACGATCGCGAGGAGGAGCGAGGTCGACCACGCCATCCGCAGGACGAACCTCGCGAGCATCCGCACGGCCACGACATCGGGTGCAAGTAAGCGCATGGGAGTCTGGGGACGTCGAAGCGAGGCCGGGCTCGTCGCCCACGCCCGGCCGGCGTCGGTCGGCGTTCCGGGGGCAGGCCAACCCTTGGGAGCGAGAATGTACGTCCCGCCGGCCCGCTGCGGACGCGGGCCGCGCCGGCGACGAGGGCCCGCCGGCGTACACGACACACACGTTCACCCGCCTCCCGCCCGCAGGGCAGGCGTCGGGTGCCCTCGTCGAGCAGCCCCCTTACGCCCCCATCGCCGCCCGGAGCGACGGCTGCTCGCTGGCCGCGAGCGGGGCGACCAGGGTCGTCGCTGCCTCGACGGCGAGGTGGGACGTCGGCTTCGTACGGGACCTACGTGTTGGCCCACCGGGGGCTCCCGGGCGGTCGTGCCCTAGCGATCGAGCCAAAGACAGACCTAGCCCGTCCACGCGCCCAACAGGATTGCCAAGTCCCCGCTGCTCACGATGCCGTCGGCATCGAGATCGCCTTGACCCGCCGATCCCCACGCGCCCAAGAGGAGCGCGAGGTCGAGAGCGTCCACATCTCCATCGTGGTCGAGATCGGCCGGATCGGGATGGAAGCAGGCCACTGCGTCCGGACCGAGTGCCCGGATCATCCATGCTAGCGGGGGGATGTTCTCGCGAACCGGCACCAAAAAGACGCCGGCCAGCGACGGGACCTGATAGAGCGGAAGCGGATAGGCGTTGCCGAACCACGCGGTCTGCAGTTCGTCGGGCAAGGGGTCCGCGGCGACCATCCACGACTCCGCAGGCGTCGCGAATTCGGCATAGACGCCGACGAAGAAGGTCGTCCGCGCCGGACCTATCGGCGTCTCGGGAATCATGTAGTCGTAGAAGATGTCGGGCTCCGGCGATCCAATCTCCGTAGAGGTCCCAGCGAGCAACGTGGCATCGTCGGGTTGCCCGTCACCGTTCGGATCGCTGTAGAGGAGTAGCCAGCAGGGTGTGGTGGGCGGCGGCATCAGCGTCGAGGGAGCGGCCTTCCACATCACCCGCAAGGCGCGGATGGACGTCGTCTGCGGCGTCGTCCGTAGCAATTGGAGCCGGAAGCCATTGGTGTACTGCATGAACCCGGCGAGTTGCTTCCCGTCGCTCTGATGCGAGCTGGCCGCAAGGAGTCCGCACGTGTCCGGAACGCCGTCGCCATCGCAATCACTGTCGACGCCCGCGGCAAGATCGCAGCCGTCGGGAATCTCGTTGGCGTTGCAATCAGCCACGATGCCGGCGGCGATGGCGCACGCGTCGGCGACCCCATCCCCGTCGCAGTCGGCGCTCGCCGCACCATCGCAGGCATCGGGACTCCAGTTGCCGTCGCAATCCACCGCTCGGCCCGCCAAGATCTCGGCGACATCGGGCATGCCGTTGCCGTCGCAATCGTCACAGGCGTCGGGCCGCCCGCTCAGGTCGAGGTCGAGCACTTCCCCAGCGACTGGATACTGGACGGTGAACTCTGCGAAAGACAGGTCTTCGCAGGTGTTCGAGCCGGGGAACGGGAAGCTGGACACACGGACTACCGGTTCAGCCCCGCCGGTGAACGCGAGATACTCCTCGGGAGTGAGCACAAACTGCCGCGGGTCGCCCACGCCCAGGCAACCGGTGCCCCCCTCGGAGAAGCCGAGGAAATGACCGCTGAGGTAGATCTGCGCCGGCACATCCTCGACGCGAGCGACCACTGTGATGCGCACCGGTCCTGCGGGGCTTGGCTGTGCGGGCAGGACAATGTCGTAGCCGATGCCACCCCAGAACGGCGTCAGCACACCGCTTTCGAAGGTGAACGACCCGAGGAGCGTCGCCCCATCGGCGAGGCCGTCCCCGTCGCAATCGGGGCTTCCCTCTCGCACTCCATAGACCAGCCCTTCCACGTGGCTGCTCGTCGTCTGAGTCTTCGGCGCCCCCACCACGACGTCATCGACATCGATGGCCACCGCCTCCCCGATGCCTGCGTGGAAGCTCGTGACCGTGGGCGTCGAGTAGATGGCGGGCCGGAACGGGGTCGGCCACCCTCCACCATCGTTCATCCACCCCAGATCCGTGCGGCGGAAGATCGTTGCCGCCCCCGGATCGCTCACCACGGAGATCGGTGCCATCCCCACGACGGCGGTCTGGGCGTGGAGTGCCAGCGTCGTGCCGAAGCCGTCAGACGAACGCGGCGTCTCGCCGGCCAGGTCGTATCGCGTCCAGCCTGCTAGCGACGGCTCGAAGAGGAAGGCGAGACCGGAACTGGCGCCATACGCGTTGGCGGCCTTGGGCGCGCCAATCAAGATCCGCCCTTCATCGCAGGAGATGGCCGCTCCGAACTGAGCGCCGGAGTTCAGCTCTGGCGGCGAGAAGGTGTCAGTGAGCTGCCACGCGCCGCCGACCAACGCGAAACGGTAGGCGGCGCCAGGCCACGGCGGTGAGCTCGCCTGTTGCTTCGGTGCGCCCACGACCGCGAATTGTCCATCGAGCGCGACCGCCGTTCCGAATCGCCGTCCGGCGACTGGGTTGGGACATGCAATCGTGGCCTCGAAGGTCCAGCCGGCCCGAGTGCGGACGTAGGTGTCTGCCCGGCCCGTCATGGAGGCGGGCTGACCGTACTGTGCGAATCCGACGATCAGCCGATCGTCGCGCATCGCGATGTCTGACACGACAAGCGTCGATGTGCCGATGGTCTGCACGAGCGTCCATGTCCCGTCGAGCTTCTCGTAGAGATGGACCGCTTGTTTGCTCGAAATGGCCACTCGCCCGCCGTCGATGGCCAACCGACGGTGATCGCTGCCCGCCGTGAGTGGCGCCACCTGCACGATGGGGGTCCATTCACCTGCGATGCGCTCGCAGATGACGCACGGCTCGCTGATCCCGGCAGCCTCCGCGCGAATCACCATGACATCGCCGCCGATCGCCAGACCCAGGCCGAGCTTGGTGACGCCAAGCTCGTCACCCGTGAGCCGCCACGCTTCGCCGACTCTCCCGCCATCGCGGATCACCGGCCGCAGCTGAAAATCATCGGCTGCGGGCAAGGGGCAAGCGGCCATCAGGCAGCCGGCCAGGAGCCATGTGAATTGGAGGGCGATCTGGCTCAAGTCAGTCTCACTGCGGTTGCTAATCGCCATCGTCGCACGAAAGCTCTCGGCAGACGCTATGCGGGCGGGACGGGGCTCGCCCTCCAACGGGGGCTATCCCGTCCACGTTCCCAGCAGGAGCGCCAGATCCGTCGCCGAGACAACTCCGTCCTCATCGATGTCCCCGGGACCCGGCGAGCCCCACGCGCCGAGCAGGATCGCGAGGTCAGCGGGCCCGACGTCACCGTCGGCGTCCAGATCCCCGACCGGCGTCCCCCGGATGCAGGCGACCCCTCGCGGAGTGACGGAGCGAATGAGGCCGTAGCGGGTCCCCACCCAGGCCCCGCCCGAAGTGCTTTGGAGTGTGTACCCCGCCAGCGATTCCCATTCGGGCGGCCACGTGGCATTCGCCAGCCCGATGCGAATCCAAGTGACCGGCGGCCCCGGCACGCCGACCTCGTCGCACGGAGCGAAGACCGCTTGGGAGCCGGTGGGGAATTGGATGGCGATCCCCACGAAGTAGCTTGTCCCGGGCGGACCGAGCCACAGGTCCGGGAGGTCAAAGGTCTCCCATCCATCCCGGTTGGGCGACGGTGTCACCGCGACCTGAGCCAGCTTGACCGCATCGTCGGGGAGACCATCCTGATCCGGGTCGTCAAAGACCATGACGTACCCGACGGCGGTGGCCGGCACCGGCGGCGCGTCCAAGGAGGGCTGGAACGCGTCCCAGCGGTAGGCAATCCCGCCAAGCACTTCCTTGCCGGCACTGACCCGCAGTTCGCGGAGCATGAAGGTCCGAAGGTAGGTTGTTGATCCACCAAAGCCCATCTCCCCGACGCCGCCATCGATCCCAGTCATGAATTGGCAGCGATCCGGAACGCCATCTCCGTCGCAGTCACCGTCGTCCCCCGCCGCGATGTCGCACGCGTCGGGGCGCCCGTTGCCGTTGCAATCGGCCGCTGCCCCAGATTCCAACGCGAACTGGTCCGGCACCCCGTCGCCGTCGCAATCGTCGCAGACGTCGAGCCAGCCGTTGTGGTCGCGGTCGACGGCGTCGCCGGCGCGTGGATACCGAAGCCGCACGTTCCACCAGCTCGAGGGACAGGATCCGACGAGCCCCTCGAATGTGCAGGTGAGGTTGGCCGTACCCGACGGCGCGACCAGGCTGTTGAAGAGGCCGCGATCAAGGAAGAGTCCGTTGCGGGAGAGCGGATCGCACGGAGCGAAGGCAGGGATCTCGACCTTGCCAAGCTGAAAGCCGTTCAGGTTGACGACCACCTTGGCGAAGTTGTTCCAGGGAACAACTCCTTCGAACGAGAGGAGTACATCGCCGCTCGCCTCCGGAAGCCCGGACATGGAGACGGATGCGATCGAGGAGCCGTCGATCGGCCCGAATGGGGTCCCCACGGCATCGACGCTTCCAGCCCACTCGCAGCCATCCGCCGATCCGTCCGCATCGCAATCTGGTCCGTCGAGCGTGAGCGCTGCCGCCGCCCAAACCGCACCCACGAGAAGCTGGTCGCCATCGAGGGCGATCGACTTCCCGACCCCGCCGCTAGGAACGCCTGGAAGGGCAGCGGAATCGTGCTGCCAACCCTTGGTCCCCCGCCGGTAGATCTGGATTACCCCGTACCAGCCATGCGGGCGGCTCTGCAACTGCCCGATGGCGATGCGGTCGCCGTCCACCTGCACATCGCTGCCAAACCGCTCGTTGGCGGTGACAGGCTCGGCGGCGAACGACGCTGCGTAGCCCCAGGCACCATCGGTCTTCTCGCAACGATAGACCTTTCCGCTCTTGGCGAGGGCGCCGCTGAACTCGGGCGCGCCGACCACGAGATCGCCACCGTGTAGGTCGATCGATGCTCCATACGCGACGTAGGAGGTGCCGTCGGGGCGGCCAACCCCTCCTTCGAGAAGCCAGCCGCGCTCGGTCTGAGCAAACACCCACGCTGCGCCGCCGAACCCCGCCAGGCTCGCCTTGCCGGGCTCCCCCACAGCGAACCGGTTGCCGTCGATGGCGACGCTGGCGCCGAACGCGCGATTGGCCCCGGGAGCGGGGCTCCCGATCAACTCCCCGAGCGACCAGGCTGGGCCTTCTCTCCTATAGAGTCGCACCGCGCCCGCTCCCGCCCCGTAGGTCGCATCGTTCGGCAAGCCGATCGCGGTGACAGGACCCGCCATATCCAACGTCTGGGCCGCGCCAGCGCCGAACGGAAGGGGCACGGTCTGGCTGATCGTCCAGCCCGCTCGCCCACGCAACGCAAACGACAAGCCGACGGTATGCCCTATCGCCAGCGAGTCGCCGCTCACGGCGACGGCCCGCGGCACGCCGCCGCCGAGCTGTGCCGCTGTGAGCGACGCCGCCTCTTGCCATCGTCCGTCGGCGCCGCGCTCAAAGACCTGCACAGCGAGCGGCGCCGCCGGGTCCTGCCAAGCGACGACCGCTGTTTGCCCATCAAATGCGACCAGCGACGTCTCGCCGAAGCTCAGGTGATAGTCGAGAGCCAGGGTGATTGGCGTGTGCTGACAGTCCCCGAGCCAGTCGAGCGCCGGCGGATGGGTGACTTCGGCGTGCCCGATTGGCACGACCGCAAGCGCCAACGCCACGAGGAGGGTGCGCATGCATCCATGATCGCGATCAAGCGCCGCTGAGCAAGGGTTTCCCGCCGAATCGGCAAGATCTCGCTCCACTACCCCGCGTCCGCCGGTGAGGCGACAAGTCTCCTGGCGGCACACTCCTGCAACATCGCCCCCGAGTGGCGTGCTCCGCTCGACGTTCCTGTCCAGACTATCGAAATCGTTCTCCATGTGATCGGCGATGCCAGCGATGACATGGGGGACGGCGACAATTGATCCGGCCCCCTGCCACGGACATCAACCTGGACGACGATCCCGTCGGTTGCATCACAAGATGGACCGAGGGGGGGCAAGCGGTGCGTTCATGACGGAGCTGCTGCCCCGCTCGCCGCAATTCTGCATGGAGCTCCACGGCAGCGGCGAGGTCGCGTTGGTGGATCTCGAGCGGTCATGGAGGAACTGCTCCTCCGGGGCGGCTCCCTGAACCGCGCCTTGCTGGGCGTCGGCGGCCAGCCCCCCGTTTCGCGATACCAGCTGGCAGTCGAGCAGCCCCCCTTACGCCCCCATCGCCGCCCGCAGCGACGGCTGCTCGCTGGCCGCGAGCGGGGCGACCAGGGTCGTGGCTGCCTCGACGGCGAGGTGCGAGGTCCGGCCGCAGCGGTCGGCGGCCGGGTTGACCTCGACGATGTCGAGTTCGATCAGGCCGCCGTGGTCGGCGACCATGCCGAGGGCGATGCGCACCTCGTCGAGGGTGAGGCCCCCAGGCGTCGGGCAATCGACGCCCGGGGCGATGGCCGGGTCGAGGGAGTCGAGGTCGAAGCTGAGCGAGAAGCGGCCGTCGTCCCCCGCCACGCGGACCAGGGCCTCGGCCAGGCAGGCGTCGATCCCGCGGCGGCGGATCTCGGCGGCGTCGAAGAGGCGGATCCCGAGCCGCTCGATCGTGGCCCGCTCCGCCGCGCCGACTTCACGCTGGGCGACGAGGGCGACCCGCGACGGATCGCGGCCCCCGTCGTTGGCGATGCAGCCGGCGAAGGCGGCGAGCAGCGATGGCTCGAGCCCGCCCTGGTCCTGCCCACCCGCCTGGCTCATGCCGAGGAGGGCCGCCATCGGCTGGTGATGCCGGGCCACGCCGGCCGCCCCGGCCTCGAGGTCGGCGTGGGCCCCGAACCAGATCAGGCCCGGGCCGTCCCAGCCTAACGCCCGGCAGGCGCTGGCCACGCCGGCCTGCGAACCGGCGCCGAGCGAGTGGTCGCCGCCCAAGACGAGCGGGAAAGCCCCTTCGAGAAGGGCCGTCCGCACTTCCTCGCGGAGGGCCCGACAGCAGTTAGCCACCGCCTCGTCGAGGGCCTCGACGGCGTCGGGGCCGACCAGGCGACCGGGGTGGGTGACCGGGATGTCGCCGCGGTCCTCGACCGCGACGCCGCGCCCGGCGATTCGCTCCAGCAAGCCCGCCTCGCGGATCGCCTTCGGCCCAAAGGCCGTGGCCGCGCAGCAGCCACCGAGCCCGCTTGGGGCTCCGATGACGATGACCGGCCGGTGCCCCCTCGTCCAGTGCGCGCCTTCGGCCACGGTGCCCTCCTCCCAAGCGGTGACGTCGTTCGGTATCGCCCAGCCACCAATAGACGAATCCCGGAGGCACCTATCGACGGCCATGCCGCAGGAATGCACCGGCTCCGCAACCACCGGTCGGATGGCGCGGTCTGTAGCGGTCGCCGAGCGCGTCCCGGAATCCGACGCGAGGGCGGGGTGTTTCAACACAGAGGCTCAGAGGGCACAGAGGGCCACAGAGGAAGGCGGGTGGAGAGGGGCTTTGGGTCGATCCGCGGCTCGGCCATCGATCCGCGGAGAGGGCCTCGCTGGCACCCGCTTCCCCTCGCGGTGCAGGAGGCTGGACGTCGGCGGAACGGAAGCAGCCGTATTCTGGAAGCGATCGGTCGAGGACGCCCCGCCGTCGAGCAGACACTCCCCAACCGACCGCTCGTGTCCTTCGCCTGATCCGGCACTTCCAACCCGGCCCGAAATGCACGCTAACACTCGTCGCACGCGGATCGCGCTTGCCCTCTTCCTTGGGCTGTTGGCCTGTGCGATCGTCGCGTACCTCATCGCACGGGGCAGGCAGCCGCGGCAGATGCCGAGTGCAGCCGGCTGGAGGGCAGCCTACCTCCAAGCCCCAAGCGACCCTCGATCGGATCGATTCAAGGTGGCAGTCGTCGCCGAGCTGCAGCCGCGCACGGCGGACCCGCGCCTCGCCGAGGCGATCGCTGATGCCCTGCCTTCCTCAAGTCCTAGTCTCCTCGGGACGGAGTTTGTCACGGATGGCGCCTTCGACATGGTGTTCGAAGGCGATCCGACCCGACTCCGCCAACTCGCGATCGACGATTACGCGGAGCATCTCCTGCTTGTACGCGAGACGCAGGAGTGGATTCCGGATTCGAAGTCGCGACTTCGGCCAGTAGTGACCCTTTCTGTCCGCGAGTACGACTCCCGAACGGGGAGCTTGGTCTGGGAGGACAGGGTGGAGTCGAAGGTGATCGGGCCAAGCGACATTCGCGCCTTGGCCAACGCGAGAATGGGTTCGCTCGAGGATATCATCGAGCGATTGAAGAACCGGGCGCCGCGTGCGCTTCCGCCGGACTAGGGGAGAGAAGGATGTGCCCAGTGCCGATTCGCCGCCACCCAGGAATCTGAACGTGACTTCAATGCGCATCCGACTCGCAGCGCTGGCGATCGCTTCCATGTCGTTCGCCGGCTGCACCAACCGCGTCGGGTTCCGCTTTCGTGACGCCGAGACCCATGAGCCCTTGGCGGGGGCTATCGTCGACGCTCGACCATATCAGGCAATCGTGCGGTCGTACGAGGCGAGGTCGACCACGACCGACAGCGACGGAGTCGCGCACTTGGAGCTGGGCGACACACACTGGGGCGTATTCGTGTTCATGGACGACGAGTCGAGGCGCGAGTTTCGCGCGACCTACTTGCTGCCACTCCCGGGGATTCGCCTGAAGCCGGGCGAGAAGCTCTCGGGAACGGCAGAGCCGTCGGGCTACAAAGGTCTGGAATACGAGATGTGGCGCGACTGAACGGCATCAAGTGACTCCTGCGGCACGCCCAACCGCGGACACTCTGGTCACACCAACTGGAAGGCCCAGTCCGACCATGTCACGCCCCACCCAGGCCGGCGGGAGGCCCACTCCGTACACTCTCGTCGACACTCTCACGCACGACGACCTGCCCACTGCGGGATGCGGCAGGAGGTCCACGGTGGTTCCGTGAGAGGAGCTTCGGAGCAGCATGGCGCGTCCACTGCCCACGCTCCATGACCGCGGGGACCCGCACGCACACGACGGGGACTGGACGAAGACACCGCGGCCTCGACTTTGGCCACGTCCGCGGAGACCGGGAGCATGAGTCCGATGGCACCGCTCACGTACGGAATGGTTGAGGGATCGGTCCGGGGCGTGCTCGCTCGCGTGCTCCAGCAGTCGGGCGACGGTGGACGGGCGATCATCCGGTGTCTCGACAGTCTTCGCTCGCCCGTGGAGCTCGGGGGAGTGGTGCTGTCGAGGGGCGTGAAGGGGCGCGTCCTTCCCAGCGGGGTCGAATTGGACGTCGCTGCGCTTCGAGGCCTTCTCGACGCGGAGGCGTTCTCGGGATTCGACGAGGTTTGGCTCTATCCTCCGGGTCGATCGCCTACCGATCGGACCCTCGCGGCATCGATCACCAGTGACGCGGTGCAGTTGGACGCCCAGGCTCCGCCTCCGGAGTTGGTCGACGCCTTCCTGGAGTCGGGATGTCGCCTCGCCCTCGGAGATGGTTGCGGGCTCAACTACATGGAGGCTGGATCCACGTTGCGAGCCCTGCTGTCGCCGCCCACCACGGTGTAGCCCGCCGCGTCGGGCGGGCGCGGGATCGCAGGCGCGGCGTCGGTCCGCAGCTCTCCTCAGGTGGGGCGAACGAGTCTGTCGAGGACGACACGCCCGGGGTGGGGTTTTCAACACAGAGGCTCAGAGGGCACAGAGGGCCACAGAGGAAGGCGGGAAGAGAGGGGCTTTGGGGCGATTCGCGGCTCGACCATCGATCCGCGGCGAAGGCATGTCCGCGCGGACGGCCGCCCTGCAGCCCTGCGTTGCTCTGTGGCCCGCTGTGCCCTCGGTGCCTCCGTGAGAAACCTGGCTGGAGATCGTGCCTGTCCGCGAAGACACCCGGGCAGGTGGTGTGTCCGCTACGGGAACCGGCGGGATGTCCACCGTGGATCCGTGAGAGGAGCTTCGGCGCAACGTGGTCCGACCCGCGCCTAGTCGTTGAAAAGGGCTTCGCCGAGACCGAGTACGATCTGGACACGAGTGGCGTGAAGTGGACCGTATTCAAGCGCCCAGGCCGACCAAAGGGAACTGGCGTAGATTGCGAGAGGCCGGACCAC
>JBGAKK010000056.1:0-11300 GCA_044224425.1 Phycisphaerales bacterium | reverse complement strand
GACCCGGAGTGGAGCACACGCCTTCGCGTCTCCGAACGCGGCGATCTCCGGAGCCAAGCAGCTTGACCGAGAGCTCCGGACGGTTGCCGACGCAACGGTCCAAGGACGAGCGATTCAGTCCGTCGCATGGTCGGATGGCGAGCTCCGACTGACGCTGTCCGGCGCGGACGAACTGGTGTTCGTCGCGTGCAATGGGCATGTGGCGTGCTTGGTGCAGGCGATCGCCGGCGCGATGGGAGTTCCATCCGCCAACGACCGCATCCTCTTGGCGGGAACGGCATGGGAACTCGACTGGCCTCGCGCCACGATTGCCAAGTCGGTGGTGGGAGCCGTCATCGACCGCCTCTGGTTCTCCGATGTCGGGGTGTTCCTCTACCTCAAAGGTCAGGAGCAGTTGATCCGTGTGACGTGCCTGCCGTTGGCTGAGGGTGGTCACCTGCTGTATTGGAACCCGAGCGATTGAAGAGACTCCATGACGGAGGATTGATGCCACAGCCAGGCAAGCGGTGCAGCGCCCTTGCCTCGCTCGACTGGCCTGCGCGACGTCGACGACCTCGCGGTGCGGCGACAGAACCACAACCTCACCCGCGCTGACACCGACCACACCGACGCCCCGCGATCGTGCCTGTCCAAGACGACATCAGCGCCAGCGGCAATCCTTCCTGGCTGCCTTGCGCCGTGGCCCCCGGTGCCCTCGGTGCCTCCGTGTGAAACCCGACCGGCGAACAGCTCGGTCCGGGCCGAGATCCGCCCGGGGTGGGGTTTTTCAACACAGAGGCTCAGAGGGCACAGAGGGCCACAGAGGAAGGCGGGAAGAGAGGGGCTTTGCGTCGATTCACGTCTCGACGATCGATCCGAAGCGAGGGCATGGCCGCGCGGACGGCCATGCCTCATGCAGACGGTGCGCAGCGGTGCACCAAGTTCCGCGCAGACCAAGTTCCGCGCAGAACGAAGGGTCGCGAGGTGCCACCCACCAGATGGAGAACATGCGGAGCAGGTCCGCATTTGGTACGCCAGATGGATGGAGTGCGAGGATACTGCCGAGGAGCGTGGGCGACGGAGGAAATGCCCATGACGCCAACGGACGGCGGTGACCAGTTGAAGGACCGCGGGATGCAAATGAACCCACCAACGACCGACATGCCCCTGATTGAGTGGTTTCGGGAGCACCTCTCTGCGGACGACGTCGAGGCGATCGTCAGCGACACCGAGGAGCCCGATCCTTTTGTTAGCCCGGAACGTCGTCTTGAGCACCAGAAGGTTGTCGAGCACACGCTTACCACTGCGACTTGGCCGGACAGGATGACACTTGGCGACATCGAACGTCTGACTGGCGTCGTCTGGGTTCCCGAGTTCACGTCGGCCCCGGCCGCCCGGCAGGCGGTGTACGCCGCCTGCATCTGCTTGCAGAGGATGACCGTCCACGATTCAAAGGACCCATTCTTCTCGTGCTTGGTCGATCGCCCCCTCCCCGCGCTTGTCCAGGCAGCCATGCAGCTAGCGGATCCGCCGTTGCTCATCGCCGTCATCATGTTTCTCGTCGGTGTGCGCGACAGGCTCGGCCCGTACGGCAAGGCGTGTCAACTTGCAGCGACCTACCTGAGCTTGGCTCTCGCCCTTCACTCGAGCGAGGAGGGCAGATTCCACGAACCGAAGGCGCCCGGCTTCACAACTGAAGAGCCTCTTGGGCAAGTACTACTTGGACCTGTCCGCGATTGGAGATCCCAGGCCAGGCAGCTCTGCCATGAGATCGCAACCAGGCTTGGCTGACGCGCATACCGCGAAGGGTCCGGAGCAACCGCGCCTGCTCAATCCGACCTCCGCCGATCGACCTGCCTGCCGAAGCGACGGCCTCGCCGCGCCGACGGCCACCCCGCATTCCCGCCCCGCTCTGTGGCCCTCTGTGCCCTCTGTGCCTCTGTGTTGATCCCTCCCCCCCACCACTCCCGGCTATCTCGCGTGCCGGTCGAGCTGGACCGTGCCGTCGTAGAGGATCTCGTAGTGCACCGCGTCGGGGCGTTCCTCGCCCTTCTCGCGGGGTTGGGTCGACTCGAGCACCACCGACGCGAAGCGCTGGCTGCCGCGCTTGGCGGCCGGCCCGGGCTTCTCGTCGGAGAACTCGAGCTTGATGGCCGTGCCCGCCATCGGTTGGAGCAGCCCCCGCTCGCGGGCCACCTTGGTGAGGTCGCTGGCGAGTTCGAGCGGCGTGGGCAGGGCCGCCTCGTCCTTGCCGGCGCTGGCCGCCTTCCAGCCGTCGAGGAGGATCGGGGCTAGGCCGCTCGCCAACCGCTCGCAGGCCACGCGGCGTTCCTCGTCGCGGGCCCGCTGCATCGGGTTGCGGTCCTTGGTGTCGTTCGACAAGGCGAAGGTCTCCTTGTCGATCGCCTGCGGGTAGGCGTTGTTGGAGCGGTCGGCGTCGCCCGTCTCGCGCCGCGGATCGAGTTCGACCGCCACCACCGGCTGCTCGGTCACAAACAGCTTGCTGGTCAGGCGGCTGTTCCGCCGCCAGATCTCGGCTGGGAGCGTCACGTCCTGCTTCGAGCCGTCGGCCAGGGTGAGCCGCACCGGCAGGAAGGTCACCAGACCGCCGAGGTTCCGGAAGCGCACCACCGTGAAGTGGAGCCTGGTCCGCACCGCCTTGGCCTCCTCCTCGTCGAGCTCGGCGAGGAACCGCTCGTAGGAGCGGCGATCCTGGGGCGTCACATCGAGCTCGTCGAAGGAGTTGTAGAAGTCGACCAGTTCGGGGAATCGCTCCACTCGCTTGGGCACCGGCTTGTTCCGCTCGCGGGAGAGCGTCGACTCCGGATCGGCGTCGCGCTTGGCCTTGGCGAAGGCGCGGTCGGCGTCGACGTCGACGCCCCGCGGCGAGTAGGCCACGACCCGCTCGACCGCCACGTCGACGTGGTCCTGGCTGTAGAACCAGCCCCGCCAGAACCAGTCGAGGTCGATGCCCGAGGCGTCCTCCATGGTGCGGAAGAGGTCGGCCGGCTCGGGCCGCTTGAAGGCCCAGCGGCGGCAGTACTCCTTGAACGCAAAGTCAAACAGCTCGCGGCCGAGGACGCTCTCCCGCAGCACGTTGAGGGCCGTGGCCGGCTTCGCGTATTGGCTGGGCCCGAACTGGAGGACGCTCTCGGAGTTGGTCATGATCGGCGTCTGTTCCTTGCTCGTCATGTGCTCGACGATCTGGAACGGCTCGCCCCGGCGGCTCGGATACTTGTCCTCCCACTCCTGCTCGGCGAGATACTGGCAGAAGGTGTTGAGCCCCTCGTCCATCCACGTCCACTGCCGCTCGTCGGAGTTGATGATCATGGGGAACCAGTTGTGCCCCACCTCGTGGATGACCACCGAGACGAGGCCGTACTTGGCTCCCTTCGACCAGGTGCCGTCCTTCTCCGGGCGCGGCCCGTTGAAGGAGATCATCGGGTACTCCATCCCCCCCACCGGCCCGTTCACGCTGATCGCGCTCGGATAGGGATAGGGGTAGGCGTGACGCGAATAGCTCTCCACGGTGTGGGCCACGGCCTGCGTCGAGTAGACGCTCCACAGGCTCGCCGCGAGCGGCGGGTAGTAGCTCATGGCCATGGTGGTCCGGTCGCTGTCGGGGACCTTCACGCCCCAGGCGTCCCAGATGAAGGTCGGGCTCGCCGACCAGGCGAAGTCGCGGACGTTGGCGGCCTTGAACTTCCACGTCTTCCGCCCGCCCGGCTTCGACTGCATGGTGGCCGCCGCCTCCTCGGGGGTGACCACGAAGAGCGGGCGGTCGGCGGTGCGGGCCTTGGCGAAGCGCTCCCGCTGGGCGGGCGTCATCACGTCGCCAGGGTTCTCGAGCTCGCCGGTCGCCGCGACCACGAACGTGTCGGGCACGTCGAGCTCGACCTCGTAGTCGCCGAACTCGAGGGCGAACTCGCCGGAGCCGAGGAACTGCTTGTGCTGCCAGCCGTTCACGTCGGTGTACGGCGCCATCCGCGGGAACCACTGGGCCATGTCGTAGATCGGAAGCTTCGAGCCGTCGAGGAGCTCGTAGCAGGAGCGCCCGCCCGAGACCTCGTTCCAGAGGACCGGGAAGGAGTAGGCGATCTCGAAGTCGATCGAGCCGCCGGCCGCGAGCGGCGTCGGCAGATCGATCCGCATCATGGTGTCGACCACCACGTGGTGGAGGTCGGTCCCGCCCTTGGTCCCGTCGGCGAGCTTCACCGAGGCGATGGTGTAGCCGGCCTCGCCCTCGGCCGGCCACGAACGGCGCATGGTGATGCCGCGCAGCCAGCGGACCGATTGCGAGCCCTTGAGGTCGGGCCCGGAGTCGCTCCGTTCGCCGAGGGAGTCGCTCCGGAAGCGGTTCTGGTCAAGCTGCAGCCAGAGGTAGCGGAGCTCGTCCGGCGAGTGGTTCTCGTAGTGGACGCGCTCCCAGCCTTCCAGCCGATGCCGCTCGTCGTCGAGCTTGGCCTTGATCAGGTGGCTGGCCCGCTGCTGCCAGTACTTCGCCCCGGGGGCCCCCGACGCGGTGCGTTCCGCGTTCGGCGTGGGCAGGATCTCTTCGAGCTGCCGGAAGGCGTCGGGGCGGTCTTGTTTCTCGACGTAGATCCAGGGGCCGTCGTCCCGCAGCCGGGGATCCTCGATGTAGGGCGGGTGGACGCTGACGACAGCGACAGCGAGGAGCGCGGCGAGCGGCATGGCACGAGTCTAGCGGCTGGAACGGGCCCGGCTGCCCCGGGAACGCTTCAGGCCGAGACGAGTTCGCGAGGGGCGGACGCCGACCCGTCGCGGGCCACCTCGACGCCGTGGGCTCGGAGATACCGCCCGATCGCCATCACCGGGAAGTAGAGCCGGTAGAGGTGGTACCGCAGGTAGAAGACCTTGGGGAAACCGGTGCCGGTGAACTCGGTCTCGACCCACGAGCCGGCTGGATCGCGGTCGGGGTTCTTGGCCGGGTCGCGGGCGTCGGCATCGGAGAGTTGCGTGGCCGCGAGCCACGCGATGGCCCGCTTGAGGTCGGGGTCGTCGGCCCCGTAGATCTCTTGCAGCACCATCGCCGCCCACGCCGTCTGCGAGGCGGTCGAGTTGCCCGTCCCCTTGAGGGTGGGGTCCTCGTAGGAATTGGCGGTCTCGCCGAAGCTGCCGTCCGCCTTCTGGATCGACTTGATCCACCGGCCGGCCCGCTGGATCCACTCCTGGTTCTTGTCCTCGCCGCAGCGGATCGGGCCGATCACCGCCTGCCAGGTGCCGTAGATGTAGTTGACGCCCCAGCGGCCGAACCAGCAGCCTTCCTTCTCCTGGTGGGAGCGGACGAAGGCCACCGCCTTCCGCACCGCCGGATGGTCGTTCCGGATGCCGTGCCAAGAGAGGCACTCGAGGACGCGGCCGGTGATGTCGGGGCAGGACGGATCCTGGATCGCGTTGTGGTCGGCGAAGGGGACGTACTCGAGGATGCGATGGTCCTTCGAGCGGTCGAAGGCCGCCCAGCCGCCGTCGTCGTTCTGCATGGCGAAGAGCCAGGCCAGGCCGCGCTCGGAGGCCGCTTCGTTGTCGGCCCCGCCGGTGCGGCGCAGGGCCATGGTCACCATGGCCGTGTCGTCGACATCGGGGTAGTAGGCGTTGTGGTACTCGAAGAACCAGCCGCTGAAGGGGACGTCGCCCTTCACGTTGTTCTTCCAGTCGCCGACGAAGCGGCACTCCTTGGCCCGCAACCAGTCGCAGGCCCGCTCCGCCTCGGGCGTCGCGTTCAGGCCGCAGTCGGCGAGGGCGTAGAGGGCGATCCCCGTGTCCCACACCGGCGAGAAGCAGGGCTGCATGTGCCACGTGCCGTCGTCGCCCCAGGCGTTCCCCTCGACGAAGAACTCGTCGAGCTCGCGCTCCGCCCGCTCGACGATGGCATGCGATCGCTCGTAACCCAAGGCCATGAGGGCGACCTGGATGTAGACCATCGGCGGGAAGATGGCCCCGAGCCCCGCGGTCGCCGCGGCGCCGTCCTGGCCAGCCCGGGTGAGGATCCAATCGAGGGCGTCGTGGATCGCCTTCTCCCGCCACGGGCTGCCGCCGCGGGCGTGGGCGAACTTGAGGAGCCGGTCGGCCGTCCCGAAGAACCACTTCCAGAAGGGCGGCACGTCGGCCCGCAGCTTGAGGCGGTGGCGGGCATCCTGGTCGACGAAGAGTTCGTCGATCGACTGGCTCGGCGGGAGCTCGCGGGTCGGCCGCAGCGTGGTCACCAAGGCGAGCGGCAGGATCATGGTCCGCGACCAGGCGCTCATCTTGTCCATGTGGAAGTAGAACCACTTGGGCAGGTAGATGAGTTCGGGCGGGATGGCCGGCACCGCGTCCCAGGAGATCTGGCCGAGGGCCGAGAGGTAGAAGTTGGTGAAGGAGTTGCAGCGCTCCGCCCCGCCCATCGAGCGGACGAGGTCGCGGGTCCGCCGCATCTCCGGCGACTGGGGGTCGTCGCCGGCGAGCTTGAGGCAGAAGTAGCCCTTGACCGTGGCCGAGAGGTCGACCCCCGAGCCCGGGTACTGGCCCCAACCGCCGTCCGGCCGGCGCTGCTGCCGCAACTTGTTGGTGAGCCGGCGGATCGCCTCAGCGCCGTCGCGGCCGTCGACGAGCGGCGACGCCTCCTGGCCGAGCATCCACTTCATGAGGATGTACTCGCTCTGGAGGATCGAATCGCCTTCGAGCTCGGCGCACCAATGCCCGTCCTCCCGCTGCAGCGAACGGAGGGCGGCGACGCCCCGCTCGAGGCAACGCGACAACGAGGCTCGCTCGACAGTGCTCAACGCGGTCATGGGCCGAACAGTGTAGTGGAGTACCCGCGGCGATTGCAGCGGGCTGGCGGGCGATCGCCCCTACGCCAGCTCGCGGAGCAGCACCGGCCGGCGTTCGCGGGCCGAGCGGATGGCGGCCTCGAGGACGCACTGGGTCCGGTACGCGTCCTCGAAGTCGGGGAGCGGAACCGGCGGGGCGATCCCCCCGAGGTCCCGCACGATGTCCGCGGCCATGCTCACGAAGCCGTGCTCGTAGCCGATCAGGTGGGCGGCCGGCCAGTACGCCGCGGCGTAGGGGTGGTCGCCCCCGTTCGTGCACATGATCCGGCTCCAGCCGCGGAGGCCGCTCGGCAGCGTGTCGTCCCACCACTGGAGTTCGTTCATCCGCTCGAAGTCGAACTTGATCGATCCGTGCTCGCCGTTGATCTCGATCGTGTTCCGGTTCTGGTTGCCGGTCGCCAGGCGCGTGGCCTCGAAGCTGGCCACTGCTCCCGACTTCATGCGGGCGAGGAAGAGGACGCAGTCGTCGACGGTCGAGCGGCCGGTCCCCTTCTTCGCGCTGCGGGCGGCGCCCTTGCCGGAGATCTCGCCGCCAGCGTCGGCGACGATGGCCCGCTCCTTCACGAAGGTCTCTTCGATGGCCCCCACCACCTCGGTGAACTCGTCGCCGGTGAGGAAGCGGGCCAGGTCGATGATGTGGGCGTTGAGGTCGCCGTGGGCCCCCGAGCCCGCCTGGTCGGCCTGGAAGCGCCAAAGGAGCGGCGTCGAGGCCTTGCCCCAGTCCTGGAGGTAGGCAGCCCGCACGTGGTAGATGCGGCCCAGCTTGCCGAGGGCGATGAGCTGTTGGGCGAAGGCGATGGCCGGGCAGCGGCGGTAGTTGAACCAGACGTAGGTGCGGACCCCGCGCTTGGCGGCCTTGGCGGCGGCGATGCGCATCAATTTGGCGTCGGCCAGCGTGCCGGCGAGCGGCTTCTCGCAGGCCACGTGCTTGCCCGCCTCGAGGGCGGCGATCGACATCTCGGCGTGGAGATGGTTGGGGGTGAGCACGTCGACGAGGCCGACCGCGGGATCGTCGATCAGGTGCCGCCAGCTAGGCGCCGCCTTGGCGATCCCCCACCGCGCTCCGAAGGCCTCGGTCTCGCTCGCCGAGCGTCCGGCGACCGCGGCGAGAGCCACCGGCCGCGGCAACGCGAAGAAACGGCCGGCCTGGGCCCAGGCGTTGGCGTGGGCCCGACCCATGAACTTGGTGCCGATCAGGCCGACCCCGAGCGGCGTTTGCGGGGCGTCGCCGGACGGGCCTCGCGCGGAGGCTCGGGCGGGGCGTGCATCAGGCGAACCGGCTCGTCGTTGGGGCTTGGCCACGGGATCCTCGCTTCGTGCCGCCGGTAGCGGCGGATGGGTCGCGGCGATTCCGACGCCACGTTCGAGGTGACCCTGACCGCTCAGGCGCGCGGAGTATGCTAACGCCGCTCGCCCGCGTCTCGCCTCTTCCGCCTCGCCCCCCCAAAGGCGCGCCCCCCTGGCGCCCCGCCGGCCACTCCACTCATGCCCCACTTGACCACCTCCCACGCCGCCACCTCCGCGACCTCCGACCTGCCGAGTCCCGGCCTCCTCGACCGGCTCACCGCCTTGGAGAACGAGTTGGCGACGGTTCGCCGCTCGGCACGGCGACTGCGGATCGGTCTCGGCCTCGTGGCAGCCGGCATCGTCGGCACCCTCCTCGCCGCCGCTGCGGCCCCCGACGCCTTCGACGTGATCCGCGCCCGGCGACTCGAGATCGTCGACACCCACAACAAGGTGGTCGGCGTCCTCACTGCCGGCAACGAGGGCGGGCAGCTCGACCTGTGGAACGCCGGCGGTGCCAACTCGGCGCGGTTGGGAGCTACCGCCCGCGGCGGCGACCTTTCGCTCTGGGGAGCGAACGGGAACGCGGCGATCGGCACCTACGCCACCGACGGCGGCGGCCGCCTCGAGTTCTACGACGGGGGCGGGCTGGTCCAAGGACGCCTCACCGCGACCCGTGACGGCGGGACCCTCGCCCTCCTCTCGAGCCTCAGCAAGCCTGGCGTCATCGCCACCGCGACCGACCACGGCGGGGCCATCTCGGCCTGCGACGCCCTGGGGCGTCCACTCGCGGAAATGGCCATCGCCGATGGGGCCGGCAGCGTCCGGCTCGCCGACAAGACCACCCACCTCATCGCCAGCCTCCACGGCACGCCGCGCGGCGGGGCTATCGAGCTGGCGGACTCCGAAGGCAAGAACGCCTTCACCGCCGGGGCCGACATCGGCGGTGGCTCCCTGGCTGTCCTCTCCACCAAGGGTTCGCCGGTCCTGACCGCCGGAGCCACCCCCGAGGGCGGCGGCAGCCTCGAGGTCCGCAACCCGGCCGGCAAGGCGGTGGTGCGGGCGTTCTCGGGCGACGACGACACCGGCCGCTGGGTGCTGGCCGCTGCCGACGGCTCCCCAAGCGTCGGGGCCCAGGCTGCTGCGTCGGGCGGCATCTTCGCCATCCTCCTGAGCAACCGCCGGGTCATCACCCTGGAAGCGAACCAGGGTGGCGGCCGCCTCGAGCTGACCGACAGCGCTGGACAGGCCTCGACCGCGATCGGGGTCGACACCGATAGCCACTGCGGCGTGGTCAGCCTTCGCAACGAGCGGGGCCAGGAACTGGTACGGGCCACGGCCGACGAGAAGGGTTCCGGGTCGATCGCTGTTTACAATCGCGACGGGAAGGACCGGAAGGCCTTCTCGGCCAAGTGAGTCGACCAACCGGCGTTGCTGCCGCGCGTGCAGCCGCTCCCGTCGATTGAACCCCGGTGGCGACGCCGCCGAGGGACCGAGGTGATTGCATGGGCCCGACGTCCTCCCGCTCCCGTTCGTCCGCTCCGCGCGCCTGCCTTCTGGCCGGCCTCTTGGCCTGCCTTGGGGGAGCCGCCCTCCTCGCCACGCCCGGTGCGATGGCCGACCAGCCGGTCAGCCCGCCGCGACAGGCAGGCGAGTTCCCGAGCGACTACTTCTGGGAGCGCGACGGCTCCGCCGCTCGCTTCGCGGCGATGGTCGGGAAGTTCCCGCCGCCACTCTCGGTGCGCGACTGGCGCGGCGAAGCTCAGGACCTCGCCAATCTCCGGGGCAAGGTCGTGGTCGTCGACTTCTGGGGCACCTGGTGCCCGGCCTGCCTCGCCAGCCTGCCGGACATGACGGCCATGTCGAAGGAGCTCGCCAAGGACGGCCTCGTCGTCATCGGCGTGCACGACTCGAAGAAGGGTGTCGAGCACATCGACAAGATCATGAAGATCAAGTCGGTCGAGTACCCGGTGTGCGTCGACCAGAACGGGCAGAGCGCGAGCGCTTGGGGCGTGACCTTCTGGCCGACCATCGCGGCGATCGATCGCAGCGGCAAGCTGCGGGCGATCGGCCTGCGACCCGACCACGTGCGCGACGTGGTGAACAAGCTCATCGCCGAGCCGGCTCCCAAGGACGCTGCCCCTGGCGACGCAGCGACCAAGCCCGCCCCGCCCGCGGTGAGCGAACCCGCCAACTCCAAGAAGGACACGACAGTTCCGCCGCCGGCCCCTGCCGCGCCGGAGGCCGCGAAGGCGACGACGGGCGAGCCCAACGACCGCTTCGGCGAAGGCGACGCGGCGCGGCGGAAGAGCCTCGCTCCGCTCTACGGCAAGGCACCGCCCTCGATCACGAGCCCGGAGTGGATGAACAGCGAACCGATCGCCGTCGACCAGCTCAAGGGCAAGGTCGTCGTCCTCGACTTCTGGGCCACCTGGTGCGGACCGTGCCTGCAGAGCATCCCGCACATGAACGAGCTGGCCAAGAAGTACGAAGGCCGCGTCGTCTTCCTCGGCGTCTGCCACCCGCGGGGCGGCGAGCACATGGCCCAGACGGCCAAGGACCGCGGCATCGCCTACCCGGTCTGCCGCCTCACCGACGAGTCGGTGCTGCGGGCCTACATGGTCGACAGCTTCCCCGACTACTACCTGATCGGGAAGGACGGCACGCTGCGGGTCGTCGACTGCGCCAACGGCAACCTCGACCAGGCGATCGAGGAGTTGGTCAAGTAAGGACCGCGATCAAACGATCGTGCAGGTCATCCCGCTCTCGACGTACATGTTCACCATCTGGCCGACGGTGAACTCGCTCGCCGTCTGACCTTCGGCCACCGCGAACCACACCGGCACGCAGAGGTCGACGAGGACGCGGTTCGCCTTGGCGTCGATGGCCGCGACGGTCCCCTGCACGATGCGGGGATGCCCATAGACCGGCTCGATGAAGCGACCGCCGGCCGAGGCCACGTGCATGCGGAGGGCCTTGCCTTCGATCCGGCAACGGACCCGCTTGCCAAGCCGGGTGATCAGGTCGCCAGCGGGCCCAGCCAGCCGGAAGTCGAGCTGGTAGGAAGTACCCGGCACGCCCAGCGTGATCCGGTCCCCGGAGAGGGCGCAGAGCACCGCGGACGTCACATCCAGAGCGGTGGTGGGAGTCGAGGTCGTGGGAGTCGCCATCGGTGTCGGGATGATACCGGTGGAGGGAGGGAGGGAG
>JBGAKK010000147.1:0-3579 GCA_044224425.1 Phycisphaerales bacterium | reverse complement strand
CTCAGGCCCTACAACGGCATCGCCTCTTGGCCTTCGCGATTGAAGGGCGTGTTCGCAGAAGAGCTTTCGGTCGGCGTAGCCGCGCATATCGCAATCGCCTCGCGCGGCGCTCGCTTCCTGCTCGATGCTGAGGTGGCGCTGGAGCTAAAGCTCGTCGAGCGCGTGCCCGGGTCCACCTCGAAGCAGATTCCGGACTACTTCGTCCTGGACAGCGCCCTCGAAGGCAGCGTTCTCGAGGTGAAGGGAGCAATCGGTACCCGATCTTCCCTCAAGGGGGCCATTTCAACCGGCGTGGGTCAGATCAGCAACGTCAGGGTGAAAGTACCTCCGAGTGCGAAGACGCATGGCTGCGTAATCGCCACACACTTCTGTGTCGACGGGATGCATCCTCGGAGCGAAACGACCTCGGTTGTTTGGGATGTTCCACCGCCCGCGCTCGGCCCGGGCTCGCCCCCATCGATACCGGTGGATCCCGCGGATTCGAACCCAGTCGCCGCCATGCTCCGAGCGTACTTTCTCAAGGCTGTGAACTTTGCTCAGCTGGGCACGGACAGCCAGCTTCAAAGGAAACTGGAACCGGCGGACAATGCCGGTCGACTCGTTGAATGCCGTCGAGGCACGCGCCAGATAGCCGGACTTCGTTTCGGGAGCTTCGGCACGAATACCTTGGGATGGCAGTTGGCGATTGCGGACGACGTGCTATCGCCGGTGGTGACGCACGACGTCAGCTCCGACCCAAGCGTGCAGTCCGATCTCGCGGAGGCGGTGCGTGCCGTGGACGATGCGCTCGCGGGTCAGGATTCGGCGGAAGGCGGTCGGCTCATCCTCCCCGGCGGAGTCGTCCTCGAACGGGTTTCGTAGAGCTGGTGGTCTGGCTGCTGGACGAGCGCTACGAGTTGAAGTTGCCCCTTCGCAACAGCGAGCGTCACGCATTGAGAGTTCATCGGGCAGTGGCCAGCGAAGTGGGGCGACTCTCGGTTCGAGCGTCTGGGGCATTAGCGCTTCACCTCGATCATCGAAGGGGCCCCACCGTCGGCAGGATGTTCGTGACAAACGGCCGGGGCTCTGGTACTCAGACGCGATGAGTAGAGCTCCGGATCGGGTGGACGATCGCGGCTCCGCGCCAGCCAGGATGCGGATCGCCGGTGAAGAGTTCCGAGCGCTATACGCGCTCGTCTCGCTGCGTTTGACGTCTCTCGATCGTCGCGTTCCCGTAGCCGTAGCCAGCGTCGGCGCCCTCCTCAGCGGCCTGTCTGTCCTCCCTCGCCCCTCGCAACTCATCCTTCTCGCGGCCATTCCGATCGGCCTCATCTGGTTCCTGCGAGCCACGATCAACCACGCCCGTTCCGCCAAGGACGTTCTCCGACGGATCGAGGAACTCGAGCGCCAGATCAACGAACTCGTCGGCGAAGAACTCCTCGGCTTCCAGTCCCGCCACCCGAGTCGAGGGCGCTGCGTCGGCGGCCGCACGGCGGCCGAGAGTGTGCGCAGCGTCTTCGGTGCATGTCTTGTAGTGATCGGGGCGTGTCTCCATCTCGCCCACCAGACCTCCGGCGCGGAGCGGTTGTGGCTCGCCGGGTACGCCGGCTACGCGGGCGTGATCACCGGCTACCTGGTCTGGTGTACGGTCGGGCTGCGGCTGCATCGGCACCGGAAGCAGGTGTACGGTGGGCGCATCCTCGACCTTGACGGACGGCCCATGCGGCGATCAGTTGCCGGCCCGCCGGAGTGACGGTGGACTTCAGCGTCCGGTCCTCCGTCCCCTGAGCTTTGGCATCAAGTCCGCCGGCTCGACCCCGAGGGCCGAGGCGAGGCGTGCCACCGTCTCGAGGGTCGCCGATCGCTGGGCTCGCTCGATGAATGAGACCGCGGTCCGGTGCGGGCCGGCCCGGTCGGCCAGGTCCTCTTGGGACAGGCCTTGCCCGAGCCGGAGCTCGCGCACCCCTGTCAGCCCTACCAGCACCATGTCGGAGACGGGCTCCCGGTCCGCCACCGGTTCGCTGGGTGCGTGATGCGGCCCCTGCCCGACCGCAGCGCCCGGCTCCCCGAACCATTCGAGGGTGCGGTCCCCGACGATCGACTCGTTGGCTCCGAAGCCAAGATTGGCGGAGCTACCGGCCCCATCCCGCCCGCGCGATCCCTTGCGGGAGGCTGGCGACAGCCCTCCTGCCGGAGTTGGCTGCTCGACCGACACGGTTCCCTTTCGCCTGGGCATGGTCGTGGATGGCGACAGAGCACGTGCTCCCGATCGTCGCCAGAACCCAGCATTTCGCGAAGGGCTACCCGGTTGGGAGTAGCCAATGTGGAGGCCGCTCACGCAGGACCGCCTCGCCGCCGGCGGTTTCAGGAGAAGCAGGCCCTCCTCCTCAGCGAGCCTCGCTTCCCCAACGCCCCGGGTGCGAATCGAACGCACGACCTGCCGCTTAGAAGGCGGCTGCTCTATCCAACTGAGCTACCGGGACCGTCTGGGAAGTCTATCGGCTCGGGGTTGGGGGGCGGTGTTGGCCCGGGCCCTGACTCGGGTCCGGAGTCGGGTCTGAACGCACGCCCCAACGGTGGCGCGGTCGCCGGCCTTGGCTCCGCCTCCACCTCCGCCTCCGCCTCCAACTCCGGCGGCTGCTCCGGCATGCGGAGGGCCTCGGGGGCTTCGCGGCGGACGACCTCGCGGCTGGCGGCGATCGCCGTGTTGCGGAAGAGCCGTTCGCGGCGGACGGGTGGGCTGTCGAGCGCCGTCGGGGTCACCACCTCGCGCAAGGGGAGATCGGCGAGCGGGTCGACGCCGAGGGCGAAGTTGGCCTTCTCCTTCCGCAGCGGGCGGCGGTCGCATTCGACGAGGCCCCAGGCCTTGGGGAGTTCGCGGCTCCGGATCAGGCCGGCCGGCGTGAAGAGGACCAGCCGGTCGGCCAGGCGGTAGCGGGCGAACCGGGCGAACTTCGTTTCGCCGTAGAGCGCCTCCTCGACTTTCTCGAGCTCGCGCACCACCGCCCGGTAGCTCGCCATCTTGCTGCTCGAGAAGTCCCATTCGTCGAGCTCGGCGAAGAGCGACGACCCCTCCTGCCGCAAGGTGGGCTCGTAGCGCTTCACCTTGGTCTCCTCGATCTCCCGCTTCCGCCGCTCCAACCGCTCGCGCTCGCGGAGCAGCCCCTCGGGGTCGCATCCGTCACGCAGGAAGTCGCTCCGCGATTGCTTGCACTCGATGATCACCGTCCGCCATGCGTCGGGGCCCCGACCTGCGCCGCTGCCGGATCCACGGCGGCCGGCGTCGCTCGCGCTCCACAGCGTCGCCCGCCGGGCCGCGACGCCTTGGGCGATCCGCTCGAACGAGCCTTCGATCGGCCGGTCGAACCAGCCGACCACGTCGATCCGATACCGGGCGATCGGGCACTGCACCTCGGTCGCCACCACGCGACACCCGAGCCGCCAAAGCCAAGCAATGGCAAGCCGCTTGAGGGCGCGGTGGTCGAGGGTTTCGGCCATGGGCCCGTCCAGTATCCACGGGCGCCCGAGCTGGGAGGAGGGGCGGGGCGTGGCTTCGGTGGAAGTCGGGGCGGGCGCTGGCCTGACGATCGGCGCCTCTCT
>JBGAKK010000055.1:0-32073 GCA_044224425.1 Phycisphaerales bacterium | reverse complement strand
GTCGTGCTACGGCCTGACCTATGGAAGCCGAACACAGCGATGACGAAGCAGCTGGCCCTCGCCGGTTCGAGCCCTACGACGGATCTCAGGCGGCGATGTACGAGCACACCCTGGATCCGGCTCGCGCCGCGGGCTTCGACCAGTACGAGATCCTCGAACTCGCCCGGCCCGGCGAGGCGTGCCGGCACAACCTCCTCTACTGGCACAACGCCGATTGGTGGGCCCTCGGGCGGCCGCGGCAGCGCCCATGTCCAAGGCGTGCGCTGGAAGAACGTGCCGCGACTCGGGACCTGGCTCGAGTCCGGGCTCGAATCCGGCTCGGCGGGCGACCCGGCCCTCGCCGGTGCAGGACGTCGAGCAGGTGGACGCGTCGACGCGAGCGGGCGAGGTCTTGATGCTCGGGCTGCGGCTTCGGGAGGGGCTCGACGAGGACTCGGTGCGGAACTGCTGCGTGGGGCCGCGCGGGGCGGAGCGCGAGCGGGCCATCGCCGACGCCGTGGCCCGCGGGCTTCTCGAGCATGTCGCGGGCCGCCTCCGCTTCACGCGAGCGGGCCTCCTCCTCGCTGACGAGGTCTTGGCCGAACTGGTGAGCGGCCGGCTCGTCAACTGGCCGTACACTGGGGCGATGCTTGCCTTCGCCGCCACGCTGGTCGCCTCGTTCTCCTTTTTCGCAACGCCGGGGGATCCGCCTGCGACGGGAAGCGAGGCGCCGCCGGTCAAGGTGTTCGTCCTCGCCGGCCAGTCGAACATGGAAGGGCAGGGCGTCGTCGACCTCGCTGGCCGCGACTACAACGAAGGGCACGGCACGCTGGTCGAACTCTTCGAGAAGCCGGCGACCGCGCGCTCGTCGCCATCGCGGAACCCCGACGGCTCGTGGCGGGTGCGCGACGATGTCTACGTCCAGTTGCACGCCGGGCGACCGGCCGGTCGCGGTCGGACCGCTCGGCCTTGGCTTCACGCCGTACCTCGACCAGCATCACTTCGGCCCAGAGCTCGAACTCGGGCACGTCCTGGGCGACGCGATCGACGGGCCGGTTCTCCTGGTGAAGACCGCGTGGGGCGGGAAGAGCCTCTACGTCGACTTCCGGCCGCCCTCGGCGGGCGGGACGGTCGGGCCCTACTACACGCGGATGATCGACGACGTCCGCACCGCGGTGGCCACGATCGGCACCGAGTGGCCGGCGGTGAAGGCCGCCTGGCCGAGATCGCCGGCTCGAGATCGCCAGCCTCTGGTACCACGGGTGGAACGATGGCTGCGATCCGGCCCACGCGGTGCCGGAGTACGAGGCCAACCTCGTCCACCTGATCCACGACGTGCGCCACGACCTCGGGGCGCCGGAGCTGCCGGTCGTGGTCGGCGAGATCACCGGCCCGTGGGTCGAAGCCACCGGCGAGTGGGCCGCTCTTCGCAAGGCCCAGGCCGGGGCGGCCCAGCGGGAGGAATGGAAGGGGCGCGTCCTCTTCGTCCCGACCGCCGCCTTCGTCCGCGATCCGAACGACTCGCCCAACCCGGCGCACGCCCACCACGAGTTCGGGAACGCCGAGACGTACCTCCTGGTCGGCAAGGCGCTCGGCGAAGGGATGCGCTCGCTCGCCGTGCCGGGCGGGCCGGCCTTCGTGCCGACCCTGCCGACTCCTGCCAAGGCGACGACGTCGGCGGGCGAGATGTCCGGCTACATGCTGGTCCCGACCGAGCCGGTGCCGAAGGAGTTCAACGGCGGCTATTCGCTCTATGCGGCGGCGTGGCCGATCGTCCACCGCTATCCGGGCTCGCGCTTCCAGACCGGGCTCTTCGGCACCTGGATGTTCGCCCAGTACCACCGCGACGTCGAAGGGGACGCCCCCAAAGACATGTACTCCGACGTCGAAGGCGGGCTCGGCTGGTGGCGCGACACGCGCTTCGCCACCGAGACGCCCAAGTTCATCATGGGCGGCGTGGCCCCCAACTTCTGCTGGTGGGCGAACGGACCGGGAGCGGGCTCGAACCGCGACTGGGACAAGCCCGCGGGCAAGTATGGCGTGGTGCAACTGAGTCCGTGGGTGCTGTGGCCGCCCGACGGGCTCAACCTGGCCCAAGGGACCTGCGGCGAACTCTTCGGCTACGGCTATCTGTCCTTGCCCCTGATCGACGCCAAGCCCACGACGGCGGGCCGGCCGATCCCGAGCGGCGGCCAGTGCTGGACGCTCTTCCTGAGCACCGCGAACTTCAAGGGGCCGGTCGCCTTCTTCGCCCCGTTCCACTGGACCAAGGCGCTCCTTGACCATCCCGAGCTCGCCGGCAAGCTCCTCGACACGCGGCCCGCCGACCCCAACAAGGCGTTCCAGATGGAGACGCAGTGGATCCCGGCCACGATCAGCCGGATCGAAGGCGGCGCGAGCGATGGACAGACCTACGCCCGCGTCGCCCCGACCTCGTATCCGCTCGACGCCGACGGCAAGACGGTCGTCCTGCATCGGCTCACGAGCTACTCGAGCGAGGCCTTGACCGAGCCGGTGCGTCGTTGGTTCGCCGGGGGCCCGGTGGTGAGCGGCGAGATCGACGTGCGACCAGAGCAGGGCCTCGCCCACTTCCAGCGGTTTGGCGACGGCGGCGGCTCGACCTGGCGGATCTTCGCCGATGGCACGCCCGACGCGGAACGCCGTGAGATCTCCTGGCGACGCTTCGGCCAGCCGATCCGGCACGATCCCTACACCTTCGGCTACCAGTGGGACCAGCGGTTCGTCCGCACCGTCGAGGAGGGTTCGCACCGCGTGGCCCGCTTGCCCGAGTTCTTCCGTTTGGAGCGCTCGCGAAATCGGGCGGGCGAGGAGCGCGACCGCTGGGTGCCGGTCGGTGGCGGCGAAGTGCCCGAATCAAGCGGCCTGCGCGGACTCGCCTTCGAGCGACCGAAAGAGCAGGGCGAAGGGCCATACGTGACACCCGAGGAGCCGACCAGCTCCTTCCGCCAGCCCGGTCCGGCCGCCGGTCCCTTCGAGGCCACGCTCGGCGACGGCAGCGTGGTCACCTATGCGTGGTATCGCTTCGCCGACCAGCCAGCCATGCTCAACGCCGACCTCACGCCGGCCGAGCGGGAGGAAGCCCAGCGGCGGGTCGAACTCCTCCATCGCCATTGGACGAAGGATCGCCTCTACCTGCCGCCACCCACGACGGGAAGCTTGGCGTCGATCGATCCGGCCCTCGTGGTGACGCCACCCGCCGGCCTCGAGGTCGGCTACGTGCCGATCGCCCTCAAGCAGGAGCGGCGGAAGGCTGCTCGCTAGCGGACTCAGCGGCCCATGAAGAAGGACTTGATCGCGTGCACCGTCGTGGCTCGCCCGATGGCGGCGATCGATTCGGTGAGCGGGATCTCCTTGGGGCAGACCTTCACGCAGTTCTGCGAGTTGCCGCAGTCGTTGATGCCGCCTGCATCCATCATGACGCCGAGCCGCTCGCCGGCGAGCTGGGCTCCGGTCTTGTGCATGTTGAAGAGGCGGGCTTGGCTGATGACGGCGGCGCCCAGGAAGCTCGTCTTCCACGCGGCGTGGTCGGGCTCGAGGGTGAACTGCGGGCAGGCCTCGAGGCAGCAGGCGCAGCTCATGCAGGTCGAGAGCTTGTAGCGGGTCTCTTGCTCTTCGGGCGATTCGCTGGGGCCGGCCCCGAGGTCGTAGGTGCCGTCGATGGGGACCCACGCCTTCACGCGGCGGAGGTTGTGGAAGAGCCGCTCGCGATCGACGGCGAGATCGCGGACCGGCGGGAACTTGCTGAGGGGTTCGAGGGTGATCACGCCGTCCGGGCCCAGCAATTGGTCGACCAGGGCCGAGCAAGCCTGCCGCACGCGGCCGTTGATGACCATGGCGCAGGAGCCGCAGACCTCTTCCAGGCAACCGGCGTCGTAGACGACCGGGGTGCTGTCCTTGCCGGTCGTGGTCCGCGGGTTGGCGGCGATCCACTGCAGGCAGGAGATGATGTTGGCTCCCGGCTCGACCGGCACGTCGAACTCCTCCCAACGGGTGGGGGCGTCGGGGGTGTCGCGGCGCAGGATGCGGAAGCGGACGTTGCGGGTCGAGGCGGAGTTGGAGGAGGAGGCGACCATGGGGTCGAGGGGCTCAGAGGGTCGTGGCGACGGGCCGCCGGCGGCGGCCCGAACGCGGGGGGAAGGCGAGAGGCGGATTGTAAGGGCGAGTCGGCGGGGCGGGCGAACCTCGGCAGGGGGTGGGTCGTCGTCGGGAGCCCGCTGCATGTGCCCTTGCCATGCTGCCGATAAGGGCCTTGCCGCATGCGTCCGTGGATCCGACTCTTCCGCCCTGGCGACTGGACCAAGAACGTCTTCGTCTTGGCGGCGCTCGCTTTCTGGCTGCCCACCCACTTGGCCGGGTTGGCCCCGGGCGAACTGGCGGACAAGCTCCTGGCGGCCGGGCTGGCCTTCGCCGCCTTCTGCGCGGCGGCCAGCGGCTTCTACGCGGTGAACGACTCGCTCGACGCCGAGCGCGACCGGCTGCACCCGGTGAAGCGGCAGCGGCCGGTGGCGAGCGGGGCGATCCCCCGCGGGCAGGCCTTCGGGGTCGGGCTCCTCCTGATCGCGGTCGGCATCGCCCTCGGCTTCGCGGCGAGTAGCGGGGCCGGGGCGTGCATGGTGGCCTACGCCCTCCTCCAGTGCGCGTACAACCTCCGCCTCAAGCGGGTCATTTTCGTCGACGTGACCATCCTCGCCCTCGGCTTCACCCTGCGGGCGGCGAGCGGGGCCCTCGCCATCGGCGTCCAGATCTCGCCGTGGCTCGCGGCGTGCGTCTTCGCCCTGACCCTCTACCTCGGCTTCATCAAGCGGCTTTGCGACCTTTCGAGCGCCCGCCGCAGCGGGAACGAGGTCTGGCGGAGCCCGGCCGGCTACGACAACCCCTTTGAGCTCAACTGGCTGCTCGGGGTGAGCGGGACGCTGACCGTCCTCATGTACCTCCTCTATGCCCTCTCGGTCCACGCCCAGCGGATCTTCGGTGTGCGGGCCACCGGCATGGCCCTGCTCACGCCGCTCGTCCTGGTCGTCGTCCACCGCTTCTTCCGGCGGGCCAACGAGGGACTCTCGGATAGCCCGCTGGCGGCGCTCCTCGAAGACCGGGCCGTGGCCATCGCCATCCTCCTCTTCGTCCTGGGAGGCGGCGTGGTGATGTACGTGCCGGCGGCGGAGGGCTTCCTCGGATCCCTCTTCATGTCCGATCCGGTCGCCCAGGGCGCCGCCGGCCCATGAGCCGCGCCCGGGCCAGCGACCTTCTCGCGTCGGCGCTGCTCTCGGCCATCGTGGTGGCCTTGGTCGCCCCGGCGATCCTGGACCACGATCTCGGCTCGAAGGCCTACGACCACGCCCTCTTCCATCTGCCCTTGGTGCGGGAGTGGGCGGCGACCTGGCCGCGGGTGCCCCTCGCCGACTACCACTCGGCCACCGGTCCCCTCTACCACTGGATCATGGCCGGCGTGGCCCAGGTGATCGGGACCGACGGGCTGCACTATTCCTCGGTGCGGCTCCAGTTGGCGAGCGCCGGGTTCGGCGTGGCGGCGGTCCTCGTCGTCTTCCGATTCCTGCGCTCGACGCTCGACACATGGACGGCGTTTGCCGCGGCGGCGGCCTTGGCCGTGTCGCCCTACCTCCTTGGCAACGCGACGTGGATGATGACCGACAACCTCTCCCTTGCCCTCGTGGCGTGGACGATCGGTGCGGCGGCGTTCCTGCCGCAGCGCGCCGGCACCGTCGCCAAGGAAGGGCTCGCCGCCGGCCTCGCCGTGGCCACGCGGCAGATCAACCTCTGGCTGCTCGGACCGATGCTCGTCGGCTGGTTCGTGGGCGAGCCGCGCGGCCGCCGGCCGTGGCTCGCGATGGCCTTCGCAGCGGCGGCGCCGGTCGCCACGCTCGGCTTCTTCGTGGCCCTCTGGCACGGGCTGGTGCCGCCTCAGTTCAAGTCGCTCCATGCTTCGGGGCTCAATCCCGCTGCGATCGGCTTCACCTTGACCTTGGTCGCTGGCTATGGAGTCTGCCTCCTCGCCGGGGCCAAAGAAGGTCTCCGCGAACTGCTGGCCCGGCCGCGGATGCTGGTCATGGTGCTCGCCATCGGGGCCATCCTCGCCGCGATCGGACCGAGCTTCGCATCGCTCGAGTCGGGGCGGAACGGCGGATGGGTCTGGCGCAGCGTGGCGGTGTTGCCGACCATCGCAGGCCGCTCGCCGCTCATTCTGCTCGGGGGGGCTGTCGGGGCTCTCGTCCTCGCCGCCTTGTGGTGCGAGGCACGGCGGGCGGGGCGGGCGGGCGAAGCGGCTCGTCGTCATCGTTGGCTTCGCGTCCTTCGTAGCCGCCCACGTCGCCAACGCCCAGATCTTCCAGCGCTACTACGACCCGATGGTGCTCGTCACGCTGGTCTGGCTCGCCGGGCTCGGTGTGCCGAGGCGAAGCCAAGCCAGCGAGGCCCAGCGCTTGCAGCTTCGCGTTGCTGCTCGTCCAGCGGGCGTGCTTCACCGTCGCGGTGATTGGCCTCGGGATCGGCTGACGGTCAGGCGTTGAGGCCGCTCTTGGCGTAGTTCCGGAGCCGAGGCTTCGAGAGGCCGACCTCGGCGATCGCCGTAGGAGAGGTCGGCCCGTCCGGACCCGGTCGGAGACTGGCCACGGTCGTCTTGAACTGGGCGTCGTCGCGGTTAAGGAAGTCGGAGCGGTAGTGCGAGCCCCGCGATTCCTTGCGGCGGATGCCGCCGTCGATGATGACCTCGGCGAGGACCATGTCCTGCACGGCCCGGGCGTAGGAGAGGTTCTGGTTGGTCCAGAGTCCGGTGTCCGAGAGCCGCATGCGGTTGGAACGATCCGCAGCTCGGCGACCTTGGCCTTGGCCTTCTGTAAGCGAGCCTCGTCCTTCACCACCGTGCTCGCCTCGGTCATCTCGTCGCCGAGTTCCTTGCCGATCACGTAGGGGTTCTCGCTGCCGTTCCCCTTGATGATGCCGGCCTGCCGCGACTCCTCGGCCTTGGCGGCGGCGTCGAAGAGGGTGGCCGGGCGTCGGTGGCTCCGGCCTTCCGGTCGCACAGTTGGCCACGCTGACGCCGCGCAGAGGCCGTCGAAGATGCAGGAGAGGAGTGCGTTGGCGGCGAGGCGGTTGGCCCCCGTGGTACTGGTAGTTGACCTCGCCGAAGGCGCTGAGGCCCCGGCGTTGGTCATCATGTTGTTGGCAGCCCCGGGCTTCATCCCTTCTTGTCGTCCTTGGGCGTGTAGACGGTGTAGAGGCCGCCCATCGAGTAGTGGACGCCGGGGAAGATGCCGCCGGGAGTTCAGCTGGGTCACTCGCCCACGAACTTGCGGTAGATCTCGATGATGCCGCCGAGCTTCTTCTCGAGGTACTCGCAGCCGAGGTGGGTGACGTCGAGGTAGACCTGCCGCTCGCCGCCCACGCCGAGGCCGTCCTTGACGCAGATGTTGAAGATCTCGCGGGTGGCGATGTCGCGGGGGACGATGTTGCCGTACGCCGGGTAGCGGCTCCTCGAGGAAGTAGTAGCGGCCGGCCTCGGGGATCTGCCGCGGGTCGCGGTTCATCGCCAGCCCGCCGCAGCTCCCACACGCGGCCGCGGCTCGCCGCGGGCCGACTCGCTCATCAGGCGGAGCTGACCGGCGCGGGGATGGCCGTCGGTGGACCTGGATGAACTCGCCGTTGGCGTACCACGCCCCCTCGCGATAGCAGCGGGCCGCGGCGGCGCCGGTGCACATCACGGAGTTGGTGCTCTTCCCGAAGACGAGGCCGCAGCCGCCGGTGGCCATGACCACCGCGTCGGCGCGGAAGGCCCGGATCTGCATGGTGCGGAGGTCTTGGGCCACGATGCCTTGGCAATTGCCGGCGTCGTCGACGATCGGCCGCAGGAACTCCCAGTGCTCGTACTTGGTGACCTTGCCTTCGCTCTCGTAGCGGCGGACCTGCTCGTCGAGGGCGTAGATCAGTTGCTGGCCGGTGGTCGCGCCCGCGAAGTGGGTCCGCTTGTAGAGCGAGCCGCCGAAGAGGCGGAGGTCGCGCTGGCCTTCGGCGGTGCGGTTGAAGGGCACGCCCATCCGGTCGAGGAGGTCGATGATCTTCGGGGCCCAGTAGGCCATCTCGTAGACCGGCGGCTGGTTGGCGAGGAAGTCGCCGCCGTAGACCGACTCGTCGAAGTGCTCGAACTCGGAGTAGCCCTGTTGGCGGGCCACCTCGTTGCAGGCGTTGATGCCGCCCTGGGCGCAGACGGAGTGGGATCGCTTCACCGGGACCATCGAGAAGAGGTCGACCGGAACGCCCGCTTCGGCGACGCGAATGGTGCCGGCGAGGCCGGCGAGCCCGCCGCCTACCACGATGACTCGACGCTTCGGATTCATGATTGGGCCGATAGGGGACTGGGGTGGAGGACCGTCGCGATCAGTGGGCCGCGGCGTGGGAGTACAGGCCTTCGATTTCCTTCGCCTTCTGCACGTCGAGGGTGGCGAAGCCCGCCACCGCCATGATGGCTGCGCCGGCGAGGGCGAGACCGACCGCGGTGCAGACGTAGCCCCACCGTCGCTGGGCCCCGACCGAGATGGTCAGGCCCCAGGTGATCGCGGCGGTCCACAGGCCGTTCGCGAAGTGGTAGACGAGGGCGAGGACGCAGACCATGTAGAACGCGGCGAGGAAGAGGCCAGTGGTGCCGGACTGGAGATGGGCGGCGGTCGAACTCGCTGCGTGGTGGGCCTCGAAGGTCGGGAGGAGCCCGCCGTAGGTCCAGCCCCAGCGGAGGCTCGAGACGTGCAGGAAGATGAAGAGGAAGCCGATGTAGCCGGTCACCCGCTGCAGCGAGTAGCGGATGTTGTCCTGGTAGCGGTAGCGATCGACGTTGGGCTTCCCGGTCTTCGCGTAATAAACGCCGAAGAGGGCGTGGAAGGCGAGCGGCAGCCAGAGGACGAAGATCTCGATGAAGACGAGGAAGGGGAGGCCGTGGATGAAGTCGACCTCATGCTGGAAGGTCGCCACACCTGCCCCGGAGCGGTCGATCCCCATCGGCGCGAACTTCGATCCGTTCAGGGCGGTGCCCCAGACGATCGAGGAGTTGGTGGCCAGGTGGGGGAAGAGGAACGCTCCGATGGGCACGATCCCGCTCAGGGAGTGCAGCCGGCGGAGGAGGTGGTAGTGGCGTTCCAGGAAGCTCCCGTTCGGAGCAGCGGTCTCGGCGTGGGCAGACATGCGGACGCGGCGCCTCGTCAGCGGTGGGCGAGGGCGTCCAAGTCGCAAGTCCAAGGCTCGCCGGGCGAGGACGCCATCGCGCACCCGAAGTTGGGGAGGAGGAGTATAAGGCGAACGGTGCGGGGCTGTCGGGTTGCCGGCGCGGCGGTCAGGTGTGGCCCGACCAAAGTCCCGGCGGGCGAACGGTCAAGGCACTTCGAGGATCGGCTTGCCAGGGCCGCCGGTGGGGCCGGGACCCGAGGGAGGCATGACACCGCGCGGGTCGAGCCGACCGGCGATGCCGTGGGATCCCTCATCCATCGATGCCGTCGGAATGCCGCCTTGGGCCTTCATCTGCTGGGCGACCATGCTGGCGATCTGGATGAACCGGCTGCGAAGCTCGCCGAGGACGGTCTGCAGGTCCTTGGCCTCGTCGGGGTCGAGGTTCCCCCGCGTCTTCTCCTCGAGGATGCCGAGGAGGTCGATCGAGAAGCGGCTGCCGACGAGGTCGACTACCACGCGGCCCTGGGGATCGGCGTAGGCGCCGAGCCCCATCAGGGCTTGCGAGGCGAGGACGCCGACCAGGCTCTTGAAGTCAGCCGGCGGCATCTCGTCGCTCTCGGGTGCGTCGCGGCGCGACTTCGACCGCTCGGCCTCGGCCTTGGCGAGTCGCTCCTTCTCCGCCTGCGCCTGGGCCTTCCAGTCGCTGTCGATGTGGAGCTTCGGTTGCTGGCCGGACGGTTGGTTCGAATCGCTCATGCCGCCTCCAAGGTCACGCCTCGCGGCGGACGCCCAGAGCGCCGCCGAGGAACCACGAGTATACGGGGTCGCTGATACACTCCGCCCCCGTGCCGCAGGGCTTCCGACGAACTCCGCTCCGACTGGTGGCCGACGCGGCGGTCCGCACCGCGGCCGTCGCGACGCTGGCCAGCTTGGTCGGCGGATGCTCCGGGCTCGATGCCGACCAGTCGACCGCGACCCGCACGCTCTCTGTGGCGGACTTCAGCGGCGGGACGGCGCCGGCGGTCCTCGCTCCCCGCATCTTCGAGGATGAAGGGGCGGAGATGGTCGGTCCACCTGATCCCGACGATGGCGACAACGCCATCGACGGCGGGGACTCGCCGGGAGAACTGCCGCCGATCGCCGAGCTGAAGCCTCCGGCGGCGACGGTCGCCAAGCCAACGCCCGGCACGGGATCGGCCGCCACCACTCCTCCACCCGCCAAGCCAGGCGTGGCCTCGACGCCAAGCAAGGGCCCGCCGACCAACCCGGCCTTGGCTCCGCCGACCAGCCCGCCCACCCCAGCCAAGCCAGCCAGCGGGGCCAGCGGGGCGAGCGACGCGAGCAAGCCCTCGCCTCCCGGCAGCGACAGCTCGAACGCCCCCGCCACGCCCGAGCGATGGGTGGTCGATGGCTTGATCGGGCAGATCAACGGCCGGCCGATCTTCGCCGACCAGTTCCTCGAACCGATCGAACCCAAGCTGCGCGAACTGGCGGCGATGAGCGACCGCCCGCGGGCCAGAGCCGCCATGCTCGCCTTGATCCACGCCCGCTTCGAGGACTGGGTCAACAGCGAACTCATCATCTCAGAGGCCGAGAGCCAGCTGACGCCCGAGCAGCAGCAGGGCTTCCTGGCTTGGCTCCGCTCGATGCAGGAGCAGGAGATCGCTGAGCGCGGAGCCACTCGCGCCGCGGCCCTCGAGAGCCTGCAGGAGGAACTCGGCGTCTCGATCGAGGAGTTCATGCAGCAGCGCCGCGACACGGCGCTTGCGTCGCTGATCCTCAACAAGCGGGTCACGCCCCGGACCATCGTCTCGAGTCGCGACCTCGAGCAGGAGTACGCCCGCCGCTACGCCGAATTCAACCCGCCGCCGACCGTTGTGATCGGCCGCATCCGGCTGCAGACGAGCGAGGCGGAGAAGGTGAAGCAGGTCACGGACGAGCTTGCGTCGGGCAAGCCCTTCGCCGATGTGGCGACCGCTGCCGGCATGCCCAACAAGGGTCAGTGGATCAAGTTCGAGCAGCCTCCCAACACCACGCTCGAGGAAGCCATCGTCGCCAACGGCGACCTCAACACCGGAAACAAGGACCGTCTGAAGGGGCTGTCCCCCGGGCAGGCGGCCGCCCCGATCGTCGAGGGGCGCTACACCGTGTGGCTCGGCATCGTGAGCGTCGAGTCGCCGCCCCACCGGCCGCTCTACGACCCCGACGTGCAACTCCAGCTCAAGGCCGAACTGAACGGACGGCGGGCCGCGATCGAACGGGCCCGCTACCTGATGAAGCTGCGGAGCCGTTGGATCTCTGACGACATCTCGCTCATCGAGGATCGCATCGTCCAGGTGGCGATGGCCCGCTATTGGAAGACCTGACGCTCGACCGGCTCAGCGCAGGACGCCGCGAGGCCGGATCCGGCGCGGCCCGTCCTCCACCGCGCCGCGGGCGTGGAAGAGAACGCGATCCTCGCGGCGACCGGCCGGAGCGAGGCGAATCGCGACCACGTCGATGCGCGGGACGCGCCCGCCAAGCACAGCCCGGAACCGCGGATCGGCCGGGAGCGAGAGGGCGAGCCTCCGGAGCGATGCCTGCTTGATCGGCCCCACCCGCAGCTCCGGAGCGAGCGGCCCGCCGAGGCTCGACTTCACCTCGACGAGGACGGGCTCCGAGCGCTCGTCGAGGCAGACCAGGTCGCCCTCGTCGTGACCGATGCGGACGTTGGCCTCGAGCACCTCCCAGCCCGCTCGCTCGAGGGCCCGCATCGCGGCCCTCTCCCCGCGGTCGCTCGGCCGCGGGCGTCGCGGAACGAGGGCGGCGATGGCGCGGGATAGCCAACGCCCGGCGAATCGGAGCAGGCGATGCGACGCCGGCTCGGGCGGACTCGGAGCGGGAACGGATCGAGGTCGCTCGGGGCACATGACAACGGCTCCGCGGCTCTCGCCTGGCGGACGGACGCGACCTCGCCAACCGCCGTCGGATGGTCCGACCGACTATCGGAAGCGGTACTCGATGCGTGGCGTGGCAAGATCGTCGAGCAGGCTCCGCAGCCGCTCGCCGTCGCTTGGGGCAGGCGCCGTGGCGCCAGCGCGTGCACCGCCCGCGTTCCCGGCTGTTGCTCGAAGCACGAGCGACTGGAACTCGCCGAGGAGGCCGCCGCCCCACAGCGGCTTTGGCGTGGCGAGCCGCACCGCCGTCGCCGAGCCCGAGCCGATCCCTGCCCGCCGCTCCGCGGCGGCGATGGCGTCCTCGAGGTAGCCGATCGAATCGACGAGCCCGACGGCGACCGCCTGGTCTGCGGTGAGCACCCGACCGTCGAGCACGCCACGAAGCACCGTCTCGTCGCTCGCCTTGCCTTGCCGGCCCGCCATCACCCGAGTCCGGAAGAGGGTGTGGGAGTGGTCGAGGAGCGGCTGGAGGACGGCCCGATCGGCCTCAGTCCATTGGCGATAGGGGTCGTTGGCGTCGTCCTTCCGCGGCGAGTCGGTGGCCACCATGGTGACCGGCTCGATGCCCACCTTCTGGAAGAGCTCGCCGTAGGTGAGGACCGAGGCGATGACCCCGACCGAGCCGGTCGTGGTGGTCGGCTCGGCCACGATCTCGTCCGAGCCGCAGCTTACGTAGACCCCGCCCGAGGCGGCGATGCCGCCATAGCTCGCGACGACCGGGATGCTCGCCTGCTTGAGCCGCTCGACTTCCCGCCAGATCCGATCGCTCGGGCTGACCCCGCCGCCGGGGCTGTCGACCCGCAGGACGACCGCCCGGAAGGAGGCGTCGGAGAGGACGTGGTCGACCGCGGACTTGATGTCGCGTGCGGCCGCTTCGTCGATCGGCCCCTCGACGCCGATGATCGCTACGCGATCGACGCCGCCTTGGCGCTCGACTTCCTCCATCACCATGGTGCTCGAACTCGGGGCCCCGAGGATTGCCATGACCCCGAAGACGAGACCGGCGACGAAGACCATGGCGAAGAGGGCCAGGGTCAGGAGGAAGAAGATCGCCTGGCTCGCGCCGCCGCGCTTGGCGACCACCTGGACCACGGTCGGAGCGGTGCGGTCCGGATGCGACGGTAGGGCCGAGAGCGGGGCGTTGGCGTGTGGTGGGGGAGGCGGATAGCTCGACATCGGACTCCTCTCCCGCCCGCCGGGGCGAGCGGTGTTGGCGAGCGGAGGGCGGAGGCCCGAACTCGCGACGCTCGCGATGCTACCGCGAGTCCGATCGACATCGCCAAGTTCAGAAGAAAAATGGCGAGCCTCGCCCCGCCCTCAAGCGACGACGCCCGCCGAGGGGCGGGCGTCGTCGGATGCCGTGCGTGGGCGGATCGCGATCAGCCGTTCTTCTTGGCGGTGATGTCGAGGTTCGCGTTGGCCACCACGATGTCGCCAAGGCGGATGCTCTTGATGGTCACCGAGGCGGTCGGATTGAAGATCGCGTAGAGCTCGTGCGTACCGGCCGACGGTTGGTTGGGGAAGTCGGCGATCGACTCGATGCCGCGACGGGGGTCGAGCCGGATCTCGACGCCGTCAGGCTTCACCCAGATGTAGCCGACCGGCGTGTAGGTGTTGCCGAGCTGGTCGACGAGGACGAGGGCGGCGTTCTCGCCAGCCTTCTCGCGGACCTTGCTGCGGTCGTTCCAGAGGTCGATCGAGCTGTTCTGCCGGCTGATGTTGAGTCGCACCACGGCCGTGCCTTCGCGGGCGTAGATGCCCTTGATGCGGTTGGCCGGGGAGACCGTCGGTCCACCCTTGGGGAACTCCTGCGAGCCCTCGGTCAGGTACTGGTCGGTCTGCTCCATGTTGGTCAGGCCGTTGATGCTCGCCGTGGCGGGGGCGATCGACGTATCGACCGTCAGGTCCTTCTGGGCGATCGTCTTGGCCCCCGGATCCTGGATCGGGGTGTCGCCCTTCGAACCGGTGCCGCCGCGGGAGTCGATGGCCACCGTCTGGTCGAGGGTCGGAAGCTTGAAGCGGAGCCCCTTGAACTGCATGAACTCCGGGGCCCGCTCCGGCCCGCCGAGCTTCGACGAGGGGAAGATGAAGGTGAACTTGGTCTGCTGCTGCCCGGGGACGTTGGTCGCGTAGTTGAGGACGTCGTCGAAGATCCATGCTTCGCGACCGCCGTTCTCGGCGGGCTGGCTGAAGCGGTCGGGGAAGGCCACCTCGGGCTCGCGCCACGAGCCGCTCGGGAGCCGCTCGATGAGCCGGACCTGTGACGCGCTCACGGTGAGCATGCCGCCCTTGTCGGCCGCCCCGTTGTCGACGTCGACCGTGACGGAGTAGGCCCCGACCGTCCCGTCGGAGTTCTTGAAGTTCGGGTCGTAGACGAAGTTCGAGACCTTCACCGAATCAGGCGGAGCGGCGGTGCGGGCCCGGCCGCTCGCCGCGGAGTCGCGGTGGAGGCCGATCGCGGTCTCGGCGAGCTTGGGGTAGGCGGTGCGGAGCGGCCGACCGAACTCCGGGCTGAGCGAGCCCATCGACAGCAGCCCGTAGGCGTCGGCCGTGAGCTTGTGCATGGGGACCCAGAGCGAGGCGGCCTGCAGGTCGGGCTTGCCCCGCGAGGAGTTGGTGCGGGTGGCCCCCGCGAAGTCGAGGAAGGTGTCGCTCGACTGCACGAAGCCGGCGCCGATCAGGAGCATGCCCATGGTCAGGACGCCCGCCACCAGGCCGGCCGCCCCGCCGAAGACGTAGTTCGCCCACTGCGGGAAGTAGAGGTTGTCCGGGACCAGCTTGTCGGCCGCGACGCGGGTCAGGAGGAGGAAGGCCGCGAACGGCCCGAGCAGCGTGATGCCCCAGGCGTAGTCCTCCATGATGCCCTTAGAGAGCATGAGGAGGGCGAGCGGCTCCCAGACCGCGAAGGCCAGGGCTCCGGCCACCAGCACGCACACCATGTGCAGCACGGCGCTCAGGAACCCTTGGTTCGCCCACCAGTAGGCGATGAGGAGGGCGAGTCCGATCAGGATCAGGTTGAGGATGACGACCATTGCGGTGTTCTTGCCGAAGATCGGGGTCGGGGGTGGATCGAACGCAGGTCAGGCGGAGGCGCCGCCGGGCGCGGCTGCGGGCTTGGCCGGAGCGGGCTTCGCGGCGGGGAAGACGCGGGCCACTTCGTCGACGGTGGTGACACCGTCGCGGACCTTGGTCATGGCGGCTTCCTGCACCGTGATGAGCTTGCCGGCGCGGCGGGCGGCGAGGTAGGCGTTCTTCACGTCGTTCATGGCGAGGGCCTCGCGGACCTGCTCGTCGACGATGAGCACCTCGAAGCAGCCGGTGAGGCCGAAGTAGCCCGTGCCTTGGCAGACCGGGCAATCCTCGATCCGGTTCTTGACCTGCACCTTGCCGTTCTGGCGGAAGAGATTGACCGTCTTCCCTTGCGGCACGCCGAGGCGCTTCAGGAGTTCCGGCGTCGGCTGGAGCGGCTGCCGGCACGCCTCGCACACCTTGCGGATGAGCCGCTGGTGGACGACCGCCACCAGGCAGCGGGTGGCCGACTTCACATCGCCGACCGCCCGGAGCCACTCGGCCAGGGCGATGGGGATCGAGTCGGAAGGCATGCCGACATAGACGAGCGGGCCGGAGATGCCGGGGCCGGCGGCGATGCGGCCGGCGTTGGCGTCGGAGACATCCGAGCAGTAGACGACGTCGGGATCGCGGCGCAGGATCGACTGCAGGTTGGTGGCGAAGTCGACCGTCGGGTTGGCCGGGTTGAACTGCGAGTGGTCGACGCCTTCGAGCTGGGCCTCGACGAGCTTCTCGAGCGTCTTGATGTTGCAGGTGTAGGCGTCGTGCCGGGCCAGGAGGCCGTAGGCCATGGTGGTGAGGCCTTGGCCCGAGGGGGCGGAGAGCAGCACCACGCCGTGCCGCTTGGCGGGCTCGGCGTAGACCTTGAGCGCCTCGAGCTGCGGCCCGACCAGGCCGAGGTTGTCAAACGGCACCTGCAGGCTCTTGACCCGGTCGAAGTCGATGCGAAGCGACTGGCCGGCGTTCGAGCCCCACGTGGTCACCGTGGCCAGGGCGTCGCGGGTGGGCCCGCCGATCTTCATGTCGACGCTCTGCCGTCGACGGCGATCCTGGAGGTCGAGGCCGGCCAGCTTCTTGACGAAGTCGATCGCCTCGTTCACCACGTTCGGGGGCAGGGCCTCCGCCTTGTAGCGGACGCCGTCGATGACGTGGCTCGGGGCCACCGGCTGGTTGGGGCCGGTCGAGATGACTTCGACCCGGCTCGCTCGCCGCTCGAGGGCCGGGGCGATGAGGGCCTCGACCGCCATGTAGATCGGATACTCAGGCGCCTCGCGGCTCGGGATCGGCGGGTGCTTGCCCTTGGCGTCGGCGAACTTGAGGATCGCCTCGGCCTGGGCCTTGCGGGCCTTGCGGGCCTCGAGCTTCTTGCCGAGGTCGGCAGAGAAGAGCTGGAACTTGGCGTGGTTCGGGACCCGCTTGTCGCGCCACTGCCAGTAGGCCCAGAGCGTGCCGGCAAGGATGAGGATCATCACCGGCCAGCCGGCCCAGAAGATCGGGATGGCCAAGGCCACGCCCACGGCGAGGGCGCCGACGCCGAGGAGGATCCCGTTCCAGACGGTCACGGGCAGGAGGAACTTCCGCGTGTCCAACTCGATCTTGGTGGCCACCCAGAGGTACGGGATGAGCGTCCCGAAGAGGAGGACCGGCTTGAGCCAGGAGACCAGCGAGTAGGCCACCTGGGCCAGGTGCGCGGGCGGAAGGAGCGTCGGCAGGAGGGAGTGGCTGGGATCCAGCATCCGTGGATGGTCCGTCGGTAGGGGGCGATCGCTCGGGGACGATGAAGCGGCGGGCAGCGGGTGGCGGGCGTCGGGCCCGGGCCCCGGTTAGGAAATGCCCTTGAGGCGCATCTTGAGCTCCTCGGGCTTGGGAGTCGCCTCGAGCGCGACCTTGGCGTGAATGTATTCCTGCTCCACGAGCCGCACAAGGCTGGTCGTGAAGTCGACCATGCCCTCTTCGTTGCCCTGCTTGATGAGGTCGAGGAGTTCGCCTTCGCGGCCTTCGAGGATGTACTTCTGGACGCCGGGGGTGTTCCGAAGGATCTCGAGGGCCGGGATGCGGGCGATGTTCTCGTGCAGGGTGGGGAGCAGCTTCTGGTAGATGATGGCCCGCAGGTTGTAGGCCAGGAGCTTGCGGATCTGGTCGCGTTCGCCCTCGGGGAAGAGGTCGTAGATGCGGCCGAAGGTCTGCCAGGCGCTCGAGGCGTGGATGGTGCCGAAGACGAGGTGGCCCGTCTCGGCGGCCCGGATGGCGGCCTCGAAGGTCTCGTAGTCGCGCATCTCGCCGACCAGGACGACGTCGGGGTTCTCGCGGACCAGGGCTCGCAGGGCCTCGTTGAAGTTCACGCAGTCGATGCCGACTTCGCGCTGGTTGATGGTGGACTTGTCGTCCTGGAAGATGTACTCGATCGGGTCCTCGATGGTGACGATGTGGACCTTCTTGCGCTCGTTGATGTACTGCAGCATCGCGGCGATCGAGGTCGACTTGCCCGACCCGGTCACGCCGGAGAAGAGGATCAGCCCCTGGGCGCTGAGGGCCACATCGCCGAGGACCGTCGGCAGGAAGAGATCCTCGAAGCGCTTGATGTTGCTGGTGATCAGACGGGCCGCGATCGAGGGCTTGCCGCGGGCCATGAAGATGTTGACGCGGAAGCGGTTGCGGTCGTCGAAGTCGTAGGCGAAGTCCATCGACCCGTGGGCCGTGAAGTAGGTGTACTGCTTCTCGTCGAGCAGGTCCTTCGCGATCTGGAACATCTGGTCGGTCGTCGTGGCCGGCGTCTCCAGCTTCCGTAGGGCTCCGCGGAGGCGGACGCGGGGCTGCGTCTCGCTCTTGCAGATGAGGTCGCTGCCGCCGAATCGGATGGCGGCGTCGAGGTAGCCGCGCCAGATCTTGTCGCCTTCCCCGTCCACGGTCCCGCGATCGTGGTGCACCGGGTTGGCCATCAGCTCAGTTCGTTCCAAGGTCGGTCTCCCAGGCAATCCCGAAGGGACGGCGGCAGGTGGCGCCGTCGCAGGTGGTCTGGACGCGTGGTCGGGCCCTCGCCCGAGCCGCCTCCGCCGCTCGGGCGCCGAGGGCGCTATCCGGGGAGGTCCGCGTCGTTCCCCCCGCTCAGAAATGCTCCAGTCGAGCGACTGGAGAAGGGGAAGGGTAACACATCGGCGCGGGCATCGAAACGGCGAAGCCGCCGGCCCCGGCGGGTCGCTGCTCGTGGGCTGGCGACCCCCGCCCGGCGCGGTTCGCCGAGGCGGGCCGGGCGCATGGACCGTTGACATCCGAACGGCGGAGAGCGAGACTCAACCAATGGAGCACAAGATCGTCCAGGACGGCATCACCTTCGATGATGTCCTGCTGATTCCGGCGCTGTCCGCGGTCACCCCCGACCTCGCGGATCCCTCGACCCGTCTCACCCGGAACATCCGGCTCAACATCCCGCTGATCTCGGCGCCCATGGACACGGTGACCGAGGCGACGCTGGCCGTCGCCTTGGCCCAGGAGGGCGGCATCGGGATCGTCCACAAGAACATGCCCCCGGCCCGCCAGGCCCGCGAGGTGGCCCGGGTCAAGCGGAGCGAGAACGGGATCATCGCCGACCCGGTGACGCTCTCCCCCGAGGACACCGTGGCCAAGGCCGCGACCCTCATGTCCGAGCAGAGCGTCTCCGGCTTCCCGGTCACCGCCGACGGCAGCACGCACGGCGAGGTGGTCGGGATCCTGACCCGCCGCGACATGAAGTTCCTCGACGGCGGCGATCGCGACCGCCGGGTGGGCGACGTGATGACCCGGAGCAACCTGGTGACCGCCCCGCCGGACACCGGGCTCGAGGCAGCGGAGCGGATCCTCAACCGGGCCCGGGTCGAGAAGCTCCTCCTGGTCGACGATCGCCGTCGGCTGAAGGGGCTGATCACGATGCGCGACATCGAGAACGTGAAGAAGCACCCCAACGCCTGCCGCGACAGCCGCGGTCGGCTGCGGGTCGGCGCTGCGGTGGGCGTCCACCAGCTCGAGCGGGTCGAGGCCCTGATCGCCGCCGAGGTCGACGTGATCGTGGTCGACACCGCCCACGGCCACAGCGAGAACGTGCTGAAGACGGTCGAGGCCATCCGCCGCCGCTACGACATCGACATCATCGCCGGCAACATCGCCACCGAGGAAGGGGCTCGCGCCCTCATCAAGGCCGGAGCCGACGGGGTCAAAGTGGGCATCGGGCCGGGCTCGATCTGCACCACGCGAGTGGTCACCGGCGTGGGCATGCCCCAGATCACGGCGATCGCGAACGCCTGCCGAGCCTGCGACGACGCCGACATCCCGGTCATCGCCGACGGCGGCATCCGGCAGTCGGGCGACATCGCCAAGGCCATCGCAGCGGGGGCCTCGAGCGTGATGCTCGGGTCGCTCTTCGCTGGCCTCGACGAGAGCCCGGGCGAACTCGTCCTCCATCGCGGGCGGCGCTTCAAGTCCTACCGCGGCATGGGCAGCGAGGGGGCGATGGCGGCCGGGTCGGGCGACCGCTATGGGCAGGGCCAGGTCAAGGACACCCGGAAGTTCGTCCCCGAGGGGGTCGAGGGCCGGGTGCCCTATCGCGGTCCGCTCGGCGACTTCGTCTACCAGATGGTGGGCGGGCTCCGCTCGGCCATGGGCTACTGCGGTTGTCGGACCGTCGACCAGTTCCGATCCGACGCCCGGTTCGTCCGGGTCAGCTCGGCCACGGTCATCGAGAACCACCCGCACGACATCCAGATCACGAAGGAAAGCCCCAACTACACCTCGACCCACGCCATTCAGGAGTAGGGGCGGGAGGCGGGGCCGGCTGCCGAGGCCCTGCCGGCCGGCTCTCCGCATCCCGGATCGCGAGGTCGCTGGTCCGAGCCCGAGGCCGGGGGGCCCGGTTCCGGGACCCGGAGCCTCGGGCGCCGACCGGGGGCGCCGACCGAACGCGGAAATGTAGGGAAAATCCGGCTGGCGTTGTTAGGAACGGCCGCGAGCGCCGCATTAGCCGCGGAGTCGTCGCATCGCCTCACGCCGCGTATCGCGCCGCCCGCCGCCCCTTGCACGAGGTCCGCTCAACCAGGGGGACGCGGTCGTCCGCGACGGTGTGGTCCCCCGGCATCGACGCATCGTGCTCGAGGAGACACCATGAAGATGTGGACCCGCCACGCGGCCCTCGCCGCAACCGTCGGCTTGTCGGGGGCACTCGCCGCCTCTGCCTTTGCCGCCCCGCCCGCCAACGACCTCTGCTCGACGCCCCAGGCGATCACCGGCAGCGGGCCGTTCAACTGGGACCTCACCGAAGCGACCACCGGCCCCGAGGCCGTCTATGTCCCGGGCTGCGACACCCCAGGGCAGACCATCCGGAACGACGTCTGGTTCTGCTGGACCAGCACCTGCAACGGCCTGGTCGAGTTCTCGACCTGCGGCCAGACCCAGGTCGACACCCTCATCCGCATCTACCAAGGCTGCAACTGCCCGCTCGATCCGGTGCAGCCCCTGTGCTGCTCCGACAACGACTGCGGCAAGCAGACCAAGGTGGTCTGCGACGCGGTCTGCGGACAGACCTACCTCATCCAACTCGGCGCGTCGGCGGGCGGCGTGCCTGGCCCCGGCACGCTGACCATCACGTGCCTCGAGCAGACCTGCGACGGCGGAACTGGAGAGCCACCGTCGTGCGAATGCTGCGGAGCCAGGCCGCCGCTCGTCGACAGCCTCAGCACGCCGTTCAACACGGGGCTCGTCGCCGCGGTGACCAACTTCCAGTGGAATCCGACCGACCCCGCGGTCTACCTCATCGACCTCGGGAACCAAGGCGCTGCCCCGCTCGGCACGAACTGGAACACCCAGCGCTACTCGGCGCCCGACTGGACCATGGGCAAGCTCGGCTCCGTGTTCGGGGTGACCCTCGACGACGTAGGCAACGTCTACGTCGGGCACACCTCGGTCTTCGGGCTCAACACGCTCACCGATCCGCTCGGTTCGCTGGGCGGGGCGGGCAGCGTCTACGCCCTCAACGGCAACACAGGGGCGGCGGCGGAACTCATCCGGCTACCGAACTCGCTCGACCCGACGCTGGTCGCCAACAACCCGAACGAGGCCTACCCGGGCCTCGGCAACCTGACCTTCGACTGCGGCACCGGCCGTCTCTACGTGGCCAACCTCGAGGACGGCCGCATCTACTCGATCGACCCGAACGGCGGGGCGACCAAGGTCAAGTCGACCTATGACATCGCCACCGGCACGATCACCGGCCCGCTGCCGAACAACGGCCTCGCCGAGCCTGGCGACGCTCCGGGTTGGGTGCCGCTCGGCGAGCGCCCCTACGCGGTCAAGGTGAACGGCGGCCGGCTCTACTACTCGGTCTGGGCGGCGTACCTCTACAGCGCCGGCTCGAACACGATCCGCTCCGTGGCCCTGAACGGCAGCGGCGACTTCGTGCCCGCGAGCGACCAGCTCGAGATCACCGTGCCGCCCTTCCCGGGCTACGCGGGCTCCGGTCCGGTGGTCGACATCACCTTCGACGACCAATGCTGCCTCTACGCCGCGGAGCGCGATCTCGACGAGCTCCATAGCGGGGCCCACGCGGCTCGCGTCCTCCAGTTCTGCCACGACGCCGCGGGCGCCGGCTGGGGCGCGCCCTTCACCTACCAGATCGGCCACACCTGCACGGGCAACAACAGCGCGGGCGGGGTCGGCTTCGAGGTCGGGGCGAGCAAGGTCTGGGCCATGGGCGATGCCCTCAACTTCTGCGCCTTCTCCGGGCAGTACGTCTACGGTCTCCAAGGCCAGCCCGTGGCCGGTGCCCCGTGGTCGAGCAGCATCCTGGTCGACGTCGACGGTGCCCTGTCGGGGACCCAGAAGTTCGAGCTCGGCTCGCTCGAGGTGACCTGCCTGGCTCCGCCCTGTGCCGAGATCGACTCGCACGAGATCCTCTGCGGCCCGGACAACACCTACACCTGGACCTTCACCTTCACCAACAACTCGAACTCGACCGCGTCGGTCCTCATCCTGCCCGACCCGTCGATGTCGCCGAACGTGATCCCGCTCAACCCGCCGATCCCGAGCGGATCGACCTCGCAGCCGATCACCGTCACCATCACCGGCCAGCAGCCCGGATCCCAGTTCTGCTTCGACTTCATCCTGGGCGACATCAAGGGGCAGGAGTGCTGCCACCTCGAGCCCTGCATCGACCTGCCGGACTGCGATTGCGCCCAGTTCTCGAACGTGCAGGTGGTGCCGACCTCGGCGCCCGGCGTCTTCCAACTCACCTTCACCCTGACCAACCTCGCGACATGGAACACCGGGCACGTGGTGTTCATCCCGACCGGCGGCTCGGCGAGCTTCTCGCCGCAGCTCCTGAACGTCGGGCCGATCGCCCCGTACGGGTCGCAGAACATCGGTCCGGTGACCATCTCGACCTCGGTCGCCCCCGGCAGCCAGCTCTGCTTCACGATCGGCAACCACAGCCCGAACTGGCTGGAATGCTGCTTCAAGGAGCTCTGCGTGACCGTGCCGCCGCCGAACGGATCGAGCAACCCGGCCGACCTCGACCATGACGGCGATGTCGATGCGGGCGACCTCGCCATCCTGTTGGGGGGCTGGGGCACGACCGGTCCTGGCGACCTCAATGGCGACGGCGTCGTCGACGCCACCGACCTGGCCATCCTGCTCGGTTCGTGGGGCTGAGGGAGCTGACGCGGACCGCCCCCCCCGGCTTGACTGCTGCATGACACAGGCCCCCGGCTCCGGCCGGGGGCCTTTTCGTTGACGCGGCGGGGGAGGCCTGCGAACATCCCCTCCCCACAGCCGGTGTGGCGGAACTGGCAGACGCGACGGATTCAAAATCCGTTTCCCCTTGAAAGGGAGTGCAGGTTCGATTCCTGTCACCGGCACTCGGAGGCCCCGCCAGTCGGGGCCTTTTCCTTCACGATGGCGATCCGACACGAATACCGGCTGTCGCTGGCGACCGCTCGACCGCCTGCCATGAAGGCGGGGCGCGATGCTCGAGGCATCGACCTCTCGACCATGGGGCGCGGCGACCTCGAAGCGGTGGCCATGCTCATGCTCGATGCCTACCGCGGCACGATCGACTCGGAAGGCGAGGACCTCGATGGGGCTCGCGCCGAGGTTCGCTCGTTCCTCGAGACGAGCGGCGTCGGAACGGCCAGGCTCGCCGAGTCCTTTCTGGCTCGGGATGCGGACGGCCTCGTCGCGGCGTGCCTCGTGGCTGGGTGGCCGAGCCGCGGTTGCCCCATCGTCTCCTACGTCATCACCCGCCCCGACGCGAAGGGGACGGGCTTGGGGGGCGCGGTGCTCGGAGCGGCCGTCGAGGCCTTGGCGGCGGCGGGCGAGAGCGAGGTGCGGGCCATCATCACCGAGGGCAACGTGCCGTCGGAGCGGCTCTTCGCCCGGCTCGGGTTCGTCCGCGTGACCGGGCCGCGGACCGGCTCCTAACCGTTGCCTGGGCGGGGCTTCTCGAAGACGAGAACATGCTGCCGCGGCAGGTCCCGTAGCGTCGTACGCCAGCGGAATCCCGCTCTCTCGACCTCGAGCCTGGCCTGGGCCTCGGTCATCTTGTGGAGGGGCTTGATGGGGACGGAGGGGTCCTCGCCGCGGTACTCGACCTGCACCAGCCGCCCCCCGGGCTTGAGGGCGGCGAGCATGGAGCGCAGCATCTCGTCGGGATGCGAGAACTCGTGGTAGCTGTCGACGAGGAGGATGAGGTCGATCGCCCCGGGCGGCAGATTCGTGTCGTCGATCGCTCCGAGGACGGTGACCACATTGCCTAACTCTTCGCGTGCGGCACGAGCTTCGATCAGGGCCAGCATCTCGGGCTGGATGTCGACCGCATAGACCCGGCCGCGAGGAACGCGAGCGGCGATCGGGAAGGTGAGCGTGCCGCTCCCGGCTCCGATGTCGGCGACCGCGGCGTCGGGAGCGAGGTCGAGCAGGTCGATGAGGAGGTCGGTCCGCTCCTCGCTCGATCGCTCCGGGCGGTCGAGCCACGGAGCGCATTCGTGGCCCATGACCTGGGCGATCTCGCGGCCGTGGTAGAAGCGCCCGATGCCATCCGGCGAGGCGGGTCCGACGGTGTAGGGATCGCCCCGCGCAGGCCGTGCGGCAGGCCCAGCGGCGGTCGGGGCCGGGACCGGAGCGGCGCCTCGCTCGCTGCATCCGGTGAAGGACGCGGCGAGGAAGCTGGCGAGGAGGACGAGGCGCACGTGCGGCAGGCGGCGGGGCACGTCTCGATGGTCGGCTCTCGCTCGGGCCGCTGCAAGTGGCTACAACACGGGCATGTGCGGTCGCTTTGCCTTGGCCCTGACCGGAGAGGCCGTGGCCCGGGCCCTGGACGCCACGCTGGATGAGCGCCACGCGGCGGCGCTCCGGGCGTGGCTCGGTCGGTTCAACATCACGCCGTCCCAGCCGGTCCCGGTGGTGGTGGCGGATGGCGAGGCGCGGCGGGTCCTCACCATCCTCACTTGGGGGCTGGTTCCGTTCTGGTCCAAGGATCCATCCATCGGAGCGAGGTTGGCGAACGCTCGCGGCGAGTCGCTCGACGCCAAGCCGGCTTTCCGCGAGGCGTGGAAGCGACGTCGTTGCCTGGTGCCGGCGACCGCGTTCTATGAATGGCAGGCGAGCCCCTCGGGGGAGGGGCCCAAGCAGCCCTTCGCGATCGGCCCCGAGCAAGGCGAGGCGGGACAGGCCGAGCCCTTGGCGCTCGGAGCGATCTGGGAGCGATGGCGCGGGCCACGGGCTGGCGTTGGAGCGTCGGCAGGCGACGACGAGGTGCGCGAGACGTTTGCCATCATCACGGTCGAGGCCAACGCGACGATGCGTCCGATCCACGATCGGATGCCGGTGCTCGTGCCGCGCTCGGCGTGGGGGCGATGGCTGGCGTCGCCCTCGCCGCCGAGCGACTTGGTGGTGCCGGCGCCGGACGTCGGCCTCCGCACGTGGGCGGTCTCGCGTCGAGTGAACAACCCTCGTCACGACGCTGCCGACTGCCTCCAGCCGGCATGAGGTCGGCAGTCAGGGGCAGCTGCGAGCGACAGCCGACCGAGGCACCCGCCCCTCGGTGGCAGGCGATGCCCCGGTAGAAAAGAGCTGAAAAAAGGATCCCAAGCGTTGACCGTCCTGTTCGGGATGCTACCCTAACAGACACCGATCATATGTCGCCTGCCGCTTTGGTGTCATCGGCCGGCGGCTAGGCAGAATCGGGAGATCAAGGAGGTTCCTGACCCAGCAGCACGCCAAGGGATGAGGAGGCTTTGTTGGGCCCTCTCCTCGTCGAGCCAGTCGGACAAGCAGCCAGTCAGGCGTGGAACAGGCTCGAGGAGGTGGCGGCCTCAGATGGCGAGAACAAGCGAGCGATGGCGCTCGCTTGTGGGGAAGCGAAGCGTCGCCGACGCGTGTCGGCGATGTGCGGACAGGACGGCGTGCTGCCAATGGCGGCGGCGCGTCTGGTCGGTGTGGCGGCGTGGTCATCGCACCTGTCGGTGTTGCGCGATCGGTGCGCGCATCGCGACGGTGCGAAGGCATGCCATGGGCGGGCAGGCTCGGCTCGCCTCCGTGCTCGCAGGCGAGCCCAACTGCAACAGAGGAGTGCAACGTGCAATCGGAGAACCCAACTGCCATGCGATCGAAGGGCCAGCCCGGGAGCTCGCTGTCGCCGGAAAAACCGCAACTCGGCCGATCCGATGCCTTCCTCGGCGAGGAGGGGGAACGTTCGCCGCCTGCCCCGGTTGTCGCTACGGGATCCGCTCGAGGCCAGCGTCGATCGCTTCGGGAGCTTCGCGAATCGATCGTCGCCATCGAGCAGCGAGGCCGCGATGGCGACAGCGGCGAGCATGGTGAGTCGACGGGGACGCGCCGCTTTCGGGAGGCGGCGAAGTGGGAGCAGGCACGTCGCGATACGGAAGAGTCGATCGGGCTCGAGTCGAGCTCCTGCGATGGCGAGCGATCCCGACGTGAGGCGATTCGTGGACGAGGAGGTGCCGACAACCGGGAAGTAGCAAGCCGGACCACAGTGCCTGGGAGCCCGACCAGCCGACAGGCGAGCGATCGGATCACCCAGCATTCCGTCCAGGAGGTGGTGGACGAGCGGCCCATCGAGGGTCGATCGGAGCCCCCGTCACGCGCTGGCACGCCGTCTCATGGCGACCCGCTTCGCATCCTTCCCCACGGAGGCACGTGTTGCGTGGCGGCGGGAACGAACGTGGATCGGTCTAGCGGCAGCATGGGGCCCGACGTTGCTGCGGGATCGGACACGACGTGCGATGAGCCACTCGAGGCGACGGATGACGAAGCGGTAGCGACGCCGGCAGGTGATTCCGCGGGGCCGGCGTTCCGCTGCGTGCCGACCGGCTGGCCAGCGATCGACGAGGCGTTTGGCGGGGCGTTCGGCGGGGCGTTCGGCGAGGGGGTCCCGTGCTACGGCGTGCACGAGTGGGTTGGCCTCCGCTGGCGAGGCGCCGCTCAGGAGTCGCTTGCGCTCCGGGAGCGACGCGAATCGGCGCAGCTCGCCGGGCGTCGAGGGCGAGGAGCTCTGCACGGCGATCGGACGCAGCGGGAGTGGCTGGCGCCGCTCGGGGCGGCGGTGCATGTGGCGCACCAAGCGTGGCACTCGATTGGGGCGTGGCGATTCATCGGGAGTATCGGGGGCGAGGGCCCGCCAGGGCGAGCAGTCGTGTGGATCGGGCGCCGTGTCTGGCCCAACCCACGCTGCTTGGTGGCGGGGCTGCGGGCCGGGCTGGATCACGCTCGACCTGTGAGCAGCACGGTCCATACGTGCGGGCCACCCGAAGAGGGGCTGCTCGCCCACTCGATCTTCATCGACGTTCCGCCGGAGTCGAGCGGCCGCGGAGGGGCAGGAAGCGGAGGGGCGGGAAGCGGAGGGGTGGGAATAGGAGGGGCGGGAAGAAGAATGGCGGGAGCTGGCTCCAAGGCTTGGGTCATCGAGCAGGCCATCCGGGCGGAAGGCGTCTGTGTGGTCATCGCCGACGGATCGGGGCTGGCGATGGCCGCGTCGCGACGGCTGCAGCTTGCCGCCACCCGACGGGCGCTGCCACAGTGGACGCTTCTCCTCCGGCCGCCATGGGAGTTGGATGTGTTGTCGGCGGCAAGTACACGCTGGCTGGTGTCGGCGCCATCGTCTGATGGCAGGGGGCGCGATGCTGTTGGCGATGCGGTGCCAAGCGGCGATATGGACCAGCACCTCTTGGGGACGAGGCACGATCCGCCCGAGCTCGCATGGCCGCCCTCCTGGCGCGTCCAGTTGACGCGGGTCAAATCGTCGCTCCTCGGGCAGTTGGCTCCCTGGGCAAGAGTCGGGATCGCGGCTGGAGGGCGCGGCATCGACGTCGATGAAGGCCCTCTGATGGCGACTGCTCGAGCCGCCTGGGAATGGTCGTCCGGCTCGCGGGCGCCATGGCACGTCGCGTCGTGACGCGCCCCGCATGCCGAGCTCATATGCCGGGCTCGTATGCCGGGCCCGTATGCCGAGCTCGTATGCCGGGCCCGTATGCCGGCCTCTCATGCCGGGCCCTCATGCCGGCCTCGTACGCCTCGCGATTGTGCGGGGCCTGGCGATATGGAATGTGGCTGGGCAGCGTCGTTGCGATGCGTCGAATCGAGCCAGCCCAGGCTGGCGATGGGCTACGGATGCGTTTCGGTTAGGTCCCCATGCAGCGTTACCTCTCGCTCTCATTTCCGCACTGGTCGGTCGAACGTGCGCGCCGCGAGCAGTGGCGGCAGTCGCTCCGTGCATCGCCCCTCGGCGGAAGGCGGCCGAACTCGATCCGCGACGAGCTCGCGTCCTCCTTCGGCCCGCTGCCATCGGGCCAGGCTGGATGGCGCACCGCTCCCGAGACGCCGCCCGTGGCTTCTGCAGCACCCGCCGCCTCGCCGCCATCAACGACACGGGCCAGCCAGCACGCCGGTGCCACGTCCGGCTGGCGGCATCCGCGAACCATGGCTGCCGCGTGGACTACCGCTCGGGTCGAGCATGGCGGTCGGCAGCAGGGAGCCGATCGCTCGGTCGTGGCGCCGGGCCGCGGGCAGGAGCCTCCGTGGACCGCGAGCCGACGGCCGGCGGTGGTCGTCCGGATCGAGCATGGGGTGCGCGTGGTGGTCGATGCCTGTCCTCGCTCGCTCCTGCTGGGCGTGCGGCCAGGCATGACGCTGGCTCATGCGCGAGCTTTGTGTGCCACGGCCGACGGGCATCGACCCGGCCCGGTGGCCGACGATGCCGAGCCCTGCGAACTCTTCGATCACGATCCTGTCGCCGACGTTGCCGGGCTCCGGAAGCTGGCGGGGTGGCTGCTGCGCCACGTGCCGACGGTGGCGGTCGACCCTCCCAACGGCCTGCTCGCCGATGTGGCGGGATGCGGACGGCTCATCGCCCAGCGCTACGGGAGCGAAGATGGGCTTCTTCAGTTCCTCTTCACGACGCTGCGTGGCTTCGGGCTGACCGCTCGCTCGGCCATCGCCGACACGGTGGGCGCCGCCTGGGGGCTCGCTCACCACGGCCAGCATCCGTTGGTCGTGGTCGCTCCGGGCGAGACCGCCGAGGCAATTCGGCCCTTGCCCATCGAATCCTTGCGATTGGCGCCGGCGGCCGTCGAGTCCCTTCGCCGGGTCGAAGTCGCCCGCGTTGGCGAACTGATGAACCTCGACCGCACCGAGTTGGCCGAGCGATTCGCCCGCGTGCGGCGCGGGGGGCTGGGAGGGAGTGCTGCGGGGGGGCTTGGCGCCGCGCGCCGCTCGGCGTCGCATCCTGCTGCGAGTGGGACGGAGTTCGGCGAGGGCGAGGTGCTGGTCCCCGGCCTGGCAACGATGGTGCCTGCCGAGGGGAGGCAGTCATCGACCCGATCGGCGGGAGCCGCTGGCCTGGCAGGGCAGCGAGTCGCCAGCGTCCCCGACCCGATCGAGCGGCTGGATCAGGCCCTCGGTCTCCTGCCCGAGACGATCTGCCCGGTGCGCATCGCGCCATCCTGCCGAGTGGAAGCCCACTTCTCCGGACCGGTCGTCGATCGCGATAGCCTCGAGATCGCCTTGGCCGATCTGGTCGAGCGGCTGTGCGCCAAGCTCCGCCGCCTCGAGCGCGGCGTGCGCCGCTTGCGGCTCACGGCCATACGGTCCGATGCCGCTCCTCTCTGGAACGACCTGCACCTTGGCCAGCCCACGCGCCGCCGGTCCCATCTCTGGACGCTGTTGCGACCCACGATCGAGTCCCTTCCCTTGGGGTTCGGGATCGATGCCCTCCTCCTCGCTGCCCAGCGCACCGCCACGCTGCGGCATCGGCAGATCGTCACCCCGGCGACGCAGGCGAATCGCTTTGGGCTGCCAGGGCCAGCGTCGTGGCACGAGCGACCGGCGTCCGTTGGCGGCGACGGGCGACCTCACCACCTTCCGACCGGAAGCGAGCGATCGGATCGACGAGCGGGCGCTGTGGCGTTCGATGCCAGCGTCGGGGAGTTCATCGACGCTGTAGCGGCCCGGCTCGGGCTCGATGCGGTGCTCCGCGCCATGCCGTTGGCGTGCCACGAACCTGAGGCATCCCTTTCCCTCCTTCCTGTTGCGTCCGCTGGGCTGCTCGCTCGAGAGGCCATGGCAGGTGCGAGAATTCGCGACGCACGCCGGTCCCGTGCGATGGAGGCGACGGACGGCGAGGAGGGCCATGTGATGTGGCCCGCTGCGGAGCGACCGACGATCCTCTGGCCGCAGCCCGAGCCGGTGGTCATCGAATACGCACGGTCCGCGGCCGGAGTCGCCACCGAGCCATGCCTAGCCGAACCGTGCCTCGCCGAACCATGGTCCGGCATCCCATCGCTTCGGGCGGTGCATTGGCGTGGTGAGCGCTTCCTGGTTCGGGCCGAGGGCGGCTTCGAGCGGATCGTGGAGCGCTGGTGGTTGCCAGGCATGGAGTCGAAGAGCGACACGGCGGGCGATCCGAGCCGGCAGGAGGCCGATGCCGGCACGCGGATCTACCGACGTGTGCTGGTGATGGGCGGCCCCGATCCGTTCGCCGCACCAGGACTGTGGCTTTGGCTTCGCTTCGATGTCTCTACCGGCCGCTGGGGCGTGCAGGGGGTGTGGGCATGACCGTCGCACCGTCACCACCGTCGGCAACGCGGTTCGGCAGGGACCGCTGGCATTGCGTGCGAGGAGGAGAACGCCATGCCTGAGCAACCTCCTCCCAAGGCTCGCGAGCATCCATGGCGGACGAGCGGCGGCGTTCCTTCGGCAGGTCCAGCACCGCAGGCGTGCGTGCCCTCCGAGCCGACCGCGGTTCGCCGAGCTGCCGGTCGATACGTCGAGCTTGGGGTCACCAGCAACTTCTCCTTCTTGCGCGGCGGCAGCCATCCGGAGGAGTTCGTCGAGCAGGCGGCCGCCCTCGGCTATCGAGCCATCGCGGTCACCGACCGGCACACCCTTGCCGGCATCGTCCGGGCCCACGTGGCGGCGAAGGAGAAGGGGATCCGCTTCCTGGTCGGAAGCCGCATCGAGGTCGGCATCGGCCACGAGCCGTCGGGCTCCGCATCAGCCGGCGCAGCTGCATCCGAGGGAGGGGTCGATGCTGCCGCATCGCATCGGTCGTGCCGCCGCCGTCGCTGCGAGATGCTGCTCCACCCGACCTGCCTGGCGTCCTACGGGCGGCTGTCGAGGTTGCTCACGATCGGCAAGCGCCGGGCCCCGAAGGGCCAATGCTGGCTCGAGCTGCACGATCTCCTCGAGTATCGCGACGGCCTGCTCTGCACGCTGCTCCTGCCGCGGGTCCTCGACGGCCCCCTGGTCGAACTGATCGAAGGGCTGGCCCGAGCTTTCGGCAGCCGCCTCTCCATCGCCATCACGCGGCTTGGCGATGCCGACGATGCGATGCGCTCGCAGCAACTCTGCATGCTGAGCGAATGGACCGGCGTCCCGCTGCTGGCGACCAACGACGCGCATTACCACCTGCCTTCGCGCCGCCCTCTGCAGGACGTCCTGACCTGCATCCGGCTGGGATGCACGCTCGACGAAGCGGGGCGGGCCCTCTTCCCGAACGCCGAGCGGCACCTGCGCGGCCCCGAGCGCATGGCGGCCACGTTCGCCGACCTCCCCGCGGCCTTGGAACGGGCCGGCGAGTGTGCCGACCTCGCTTGCGGCTTCTCGCTCGATGCCCTCCGCTACCGCTATCCGTCGGAGGTCGTGCCACCCGGTCGAAGCCCGATGGACCACCTGCGCCACCTGACCTGGGCCGGGGCTCGCGAACGCTACCCCGACGGCCTCCCCGACAAGGTGCTGCGGCAGATCGAGCACGAGTTCCGGCTGATCGACGAACTCCAGTACGCGACCTACTTCCTCACCGTCCAGGACATCGTTCTCTTCGCTCGGCAGCGGGGCATCCTCTGCCAAGGGCGAGGGGCTGCGGCCAATTCGGCCGTCTGCTATTGCCTCGGGGTGACGGCGGTCGACCCGAGCCGCATCGACGTCCTCTTCGAGCGGTTCGTCAGCAAGGAGCGCAACGAGCCGCCCGACATCGACATCGACTTCGAGCACGAGCGACGCGAGGAGGTGATCCAGTACCTCTACGCCAAGTACGGCCGCGATCGCGCTGCCCTGGCTGCGGAGGTCATCTCCTATCGCGGACGAAGCGCGGTGCGGGATGTGGGCAAGGCCCTCGGCCTGTCGCTCGACTGCGTCGAACGGCTCGCCTCGGGCATGGACTGGTGGCACGACGGCGCGGCTGATCCCGAGCGGGCCCGCGACGTGGGGCTCAACCCGCGCGACCCGACCATCCGCCGGCTGGCCAGCCTGTCCACCGAGGTGCTCGGCTTCCCGCGGCACCTCTCGCAGCATGTCGGCGGCTTCGTCATCACGGAAGGACCGCTATGCGAGTTCGTCCCCATCGAGAACGCCGCCATGGAGGACCGGA
>JBGAKK010000054.1:0-30996 GCA_044224425.1 Phycisphaerales bacterium | reverse complement strand
CGCGGAGAAATGCAATACAGGGTGGCCGTCCGCGCCACAAGATCCCGCTCGGCTCGATCGATCGAGGCGGCCAGACTCGAAGCCCCTAACGACCTCCTTCTGTCTTCCTCCGCGACGGCTCAGCGCTCTCCGCGCCTCCGCGGCAATCTGGACCACACCAGCGCCGGATCCTCACAGCTGCCCAGAGCGAACCTCGCCAAGAGCCCGTCACGGAAGCCGCCGCGCGCGGACGGCCACCCTGCATTCCTGCCTTCCTCTGCGTGGGACTCTGCGGACTCTGCGACTCTGCGGCTATCCGGTTCCCGAGAGCGCGGAGCGGCGCAGGCGACAACCTCGATCTGGTCCCCTTCGCGTCTTCGCGCCTTCGCGTGAAACCTGGCTTCACTCCGCCCCCTCTCAAACTCTCTTGACGAAGGTGCCCCGCTCCCGATCCTTCTCCACACCCGGGAAGGCCAGGACGCGGTTGTGCATGGCGACGTAGACGCCGGGCGGGAGAAGCTGCACCGCGAGCAAGGCCTCGGTGAGGTTCTGGGTGGCGTCGGTGCGGCGGAGTTCGTACGGGCGCATGGCTCCGGTGAGGACGATCGGCCTGAGGAGCTGGCCGTGGGCGGAAAGGGTGCTGTGGATCCGCTCCCCGGTGATGGCCAGGCGGTCGGTGCCGTGCACGATGACCACGCCGTCGTGGTTGCGGGACATGATCTCGGCGGTGTCGGCGATCAGCTCGTGGTCGGCCTCGGTCATCTCCAGCGAATCCTTGTTCATCAAGGGCACGCGGTCGATGCTGACGCCGCGCAGTTCGAGCGAACCGAGCATCATGTCGAGGACGCTGACGTGGTTGGCGAGCGAGCCGCCGAACTCGTCGTAGGTCTTCTCGATGGTGCCGCCGGTCGAGATGAGGGCGAGGCGGAAAGGCCGGCGGTCGGCGTCGCTGGCGGGGCGGGAACGGGCGGGAGTCATCGGCCTTGGATCCTAACGGGAACCCGCAGCTCACGCGGGAGTTGGCACGCCCGCTCGTCGCAGGGTTGGACGCGGACGAGGAGATGCGTCGCCGAACCGTGCAGGCGGAACGGGATCCGCACCGTGCCGATGTGGACGCGGGCCCCATCGCGCCACGGCGTGCCGGCGGGATAGTCGACCTCGAGCGTGGCGGTGCCGCCGGCGGCGCTCACCAGCATCCCGACGAGATCGGCCTCGCCTGGCTTGGCCGGCCCCGGGTCGTGGGCATAGACATGCCAGCCCTCCTGGATGACAAGGGTCAGCGTGCCCGCTGCGCCGTCGGCGGTTGGTTCGCCGTCGAGCGATGCCTGCACCGTCGCGTCGAGAGGCGCGGTCCCCTTGCCGCGCGGAAGGGTGTCGGGCGCCTCGCGGGCGGCGCGGGCCACGGCGACCGCGCTGAGCGCCGCCTGCACCGGGCTCTCGGCGATCGCTCCCGATAGTCCGGCGAAGGCCGCGGTGAGCGCCGTGCGGTAGTGGTCCTTCCCGGTCAACGAAACAAGGTCGACGAGATCGAGGAGCAGCAAGCCGTTCCCGCTCGGCACGGCGCCGTCGGTCAGGTTCCGCACCCGGACGAAGAGTTCGCTCTGGCCCTCCTGCGTGTCGAACCAGCCGCCGCGGGGATCGGCGAAGCGGACGAGTGCGACATCGACGATCGCTTCCGCCGCGGCGAGGTGCTCGCCCTTCGAGGTCGCCCGGTAGAGGGCGATCCGAGCCTTGGCGAGGGCTGCGAGATCCTCGAGGAAGGCAGGCACCGTGGCCTTGCCCGCCCGCGACGCGCGCATCCAACCGCCCTCGGGAGCGGCCATGCGCCGCTCGATCGCCGCCATGGCCTTTTCGGCTGCCCGCACGTAACGCTCTTCGTGCAAGGCCGTGCCGACCTCGGCGAGGGCGGTGATCATCAATCCGTTCCACGAGGCCAGCACCTTGTCGTCGGTGATGGGCTGCTGGCGCCGGTCACGCTCGGCGAGAAGGATGGTGTTGACCTCGGCCCGCCGGGCGTCGAAGGCGGCCCGGTCAAGCCCGGCCTCCTGGGCCAGGCGCTCGGGGCGCTCGGCGAGGAAGAGGACGTTTCGCGGCGGCTCCTCGGGATGGTGCGGATCCTGGAAGTTGGTCCCGCGATCGAGTCCGTAGAGATGGAGGGCGAAGTCGGCGAGGTCGCCCCGCCCCGCCTTGGCGAGCGCCGCCTGCACCTCGGCCGCGGTCCACACGTACGAGCCGCCTTCGCGGGCATCGACCTCGGCGTCCTGGGCGGAGTAGAACGCTCCGTCGGCGTCGCCCATCGAGCGGAGCACGTAGTCGGCGGTGCGGCGGGCGATCTCGGCGTGGAACGGATCGCCGCTTCGGGCGTAGCTCCGGGCGTAGAGCGAGGCGAGCTGGGCGTTGTCGTAGAGCATCTTCTCGAAGTGCGGCACGAGCCACATCGCGTCGACGGCGTAACGGTGGAAGCCGCCGGCGAGCTGGTCGAAGATCCCCCCGCAGGCCATGCGATCGAGGGCCCGCTCGATCACCGCCGCGACCCGCTCGTCGTTCCATTGCGTGGCGAGGAGTTCGAGATAGGCCGGTTGCGGGAACTTGGGTGCCCCGCCGAAGCCGCCGTTGGTCGGGTCGGCGAAGCGGAGCAAGGCCTCGGCGCCGCTTCGGGCGATCGACGCGTCGAGCGTCTCGACCGGCGGCGCCGCCTCGAACTCGGCCGCGACCGCCTCGCCAAGGCGTGCGGCCTGGGCCAGCACTTCGTCGTGGCGATCCCGCCAGGCCCCGCCGATCGCCTCGAGGAGTTGGCGGAACGAAGGCCGCCCGAAGGCCGGCTCGGGCGGGTAGTAGGTGCCCACGTAGAAAGGCTTCAACGAGGCGGGGTCGACGAAGACGCTCAGCGGCCAGCCCCCGCTGGCCCGACCTTCGGTGGACCGCGTGTAGACCTGGCAGGCGGTCATGTAGACCTCGTCGATGTCGGGACGCTGCTCGCGGTCGATCTTGACCGGGACGAAGAGGCGATTGAGGAGGGCCGCGGTGGTCTCGTCCTCGAAACTCTCCCGCTCCATCACGTGGCACCAGTAGCAGGTCGCGTAGCCGATCGAGACAAAGAGCGGCTTGCCGGAGCGGCGGGCCTCGTCGATCGCCTCCTGCCCCCACGGACGCCAATCCACGGGGTTGTGGGCGTGCTGGAGGAGATAGGGGCTCGTCTCGCTGGCCAAGCGGTTGGCGGGCCGGGTGGCCGTCGGGTTGGCGGCGCGGGTGGTCGTCACGGGAGGCTCCGGTGGTGGCGCGGCGGCGAGGAGGACGGTTGCGGCCATCAGCCCGGCCAGGGGTGCCCAGCCGGTTTGGGGGAGGCAGCGAAGGCGGGAAGCGTCGACGACTCGAGCCACGGGGTGCGATGGTAGGGTCGCCGGGCCCGGCGCCGCGGGGTCGGGGCTGGGTCGGGGCTGGGTCGGAGGCCAGTCGGCAGGTGAAACCCCAAGGCGTTCGCGGCCAATCATCGATCACGCCACGCGAGCGGCCCGGCCGATACTCTGCTCGACCGACCGCCCGGCACTGCCCGGAGTCCCCCGATCCAACAGAGCTCCACCATTGTCGAACTCGCCGAATGGGTGCGAGGCCTCCCCCTTGAGAGCCTGGCCCCGGTCGGGCTCCTTTTTGTCGCTGGGCTCCTCCTTCTTGGCTTCGGCCAGCGGCTCCTGAAGCCGGTGCTCGTGGTCGCCGCCATCTTCGGCGGCGTGGTCATCGCCGTCCGCGTCGGGCCCATGGTCCACGCCGGGATGTCCCCCCTCGCCTGGAGCTGCATCGGGGCCTTGGCCGGAGTCGTGGCCATCGCCCTCTCCTACCGGATCGCCCTCGGTCTTGCGGTCGCATCCATCGGGGCCGTGGCCGCCATCCTGGTCGCCACCACCGCCGCGGAGTGCGGGCTCGTCGATGTTGGAAGCCATCCCAAATCGAGCCAGCGGGCCGACGCCAATGTCGACGAGGACTCCCCGTCCCGTCCCGCCATCAACGATCCGCTGACACCCGCAGCCGCGGTCGACCAAGCCTCCTCCGCCGGCGAAGCGATGGCCCAGGAGATCGATCGCCTCTCGCCGAGCTTCGCTCCGACCTTCCGCTCCTGGCTCGATCGGACCAACACCTTCCTCGCCAGCGTGGGCGACTGGGCCCAGGCCCGGTGGGACCGCATGCCGAAGCCGATGCGGACGCTCCTTCTTGCCTCGGCGGCGCTCGGGGCCTTCCTCGGCTTCGCCGCTGGCGTCTCCAGTCCGACCTGGGCGGCGGCGACCATCACCAGCCTCTTCGGCAGCCTGCTCGTCCTCGGGTGCGGTGTGCCGCTCGCCTCGCGCGTCGTGGCTCCCGAGTCGATGCCCGCCCTTCGACCTTTGGGGTGGCTCCTGACCTGGCTTGGCCTCGCCTTCCTCGGCCTCGTCTTCCAATGGTGGACGCGGCCCGCGGACGCCAAGAAACAGAAGGGCAAGGACTCGGCTCAGGCCCAGCCGGCCTGAACGGGCCGAGCCCGTACAATCCGCCCCCTTCACGTGCCGCGGTCGACCGCGGCACGTCCGTTTTCGCCTCGCTCCTTCGACCCAAACCGCTCCGATCCCCATGGACCATTTCGTCTACCGCTCCGCCGGCGCCGACGCCGTCCTCCACTGCGAAGGGCTTCCCGCCGAGGAAGTCGCCCGCTTGGTGGGGACGCCCTGCTACGTCTACAGCCGGGCCACCCTAGTCGAGCACTTCGCGAAACTCTCCGCCGCCTTCGCGGCCCTGAAGCCCCTCGTCTGCTACTCGATCAAGTCCTGCGGAAACCTCTCCATCTGCAAGCTGCTCGCCGAACTGGGCGCCGGCATGGACGTGGTCTCGGGCGGCGAGCTCTACCGGGCCCGGGCCGCCGGGGTCCCCGCCTCGCGGTGCGTGTACGCCGGCGTGGGCAAGACCGACGCCGAGATCGCCTACGCCCTCGACGAAGGGCTCGGCCTCTTCAACATCGAGAGCGAGGAAGAGTTCGAGAACGTGGCCCGCATCGCTGCCGCCAAGCGGAAGCCCTGCCGAGCCGCCCTCCGCGTCAACCCCGACGTCGATCCCCGCACCCATCGCTACACCTCGACCGGGAAGAAGGAGACCAAGTTCGGCGTCGACATCGAGCGGGCCAAGCAGTTCTTCCGGCGTTACGGCCGCGACGAGCATTGCCGGCTGACCGGCATCCACCTCCACATCGGCAGCCCGATCTACACCACACAGCCGTATGTCGAGAGCGTGCAGAAGGCGACCGCCCTCATCGACGACCTGGCGGCCGAGGGCTTCGCCATCGACACCCTCGACCTGGGCGGCGGCTTCGGTGCGGACTACGAGACGGACCAGACTCCGACCCTCGCCACCTACGCCGAGGCCATCGTGCCGCTCCTTGCCGAGCGCGTGCGGCGCGGCCTCGGCATCATCCTCGAGCCGGGGCGCACCCTCGTCGCCAACGCCGGCATCCTCCTCACCCGCGTCCTCTACATGAAGGTGTCGGGCGAGAAGACCTTCGCCATCTGCGATGCGGGCATGAACGACCTGCTGCGGCCGAGCCACTACCAGGCGTTCCACTTCATGTGGCCCTGCCGCACGGCGACCGCATTTTCCCCGGTGAAGCGGGCCAAGGAAATGGGCATGCAGGGATTGCGCCCCGTCGACGTGGTCGGCCCGATCTGCGAGAGCGGCGACTTCCTGGCCCTCGATCGCCCGCTGCCGCCGCTTCGCCGCGGCGATCTCCTCGCCATCTTCACGGCCGGGGCCTACGGGATGTCGATGGCCAGCCGCTACAACGCCACGCCGCTCCCTGCGGAAGCGGTGGTCGACGGCTCGCGGCTGGTGGTGGTGCGGAAGCGCGAGAGCTACGAGGATCTCGTGGCCCATGAACTCTCGCCGGAACCCTTGATCACCGGGTGAGAACCTCTCTTGCGTGACATCCCGCATGGGAGCGCGGTCGACGGAACCCGACGACTCCCATGTGCGAACTCTCCTTCGTGAGCATCTCCATGGTCCGACGCGAAGCAAACGGTGTGTGGGTGACGCTGAAGGAGACGATCGCCGCGCCTGCGGACGAGGTCTTCGCCTGCTTCACGAGCCCCGAGGGCCTGACCCGCTGGTTAGCGATCGGCGCCGAGCTCGACCTCCGCGAAGGCGGCGAGATGACGCTCGCCTGGGACCGCGACTTCTCGCGCACGCTCACCGTGCCGGTGAAGTCCTACGACCCGAGCGGCCATGTGACCTGGGAGTGGTTCCCCGATCCCCTGAGCGACGAGTCGGTGCCGGTCTCGATCGCGGTCTCTCCCGAGATCGAGCACGGCGCCAAGGTCATCCTGCGGCAAGGGCCCTTCAAGGACGACCCTGACACGCTCATCAAGATGGCCGACGCTGCGGAGAGCTGGCGCTGGTACCTCTGCAACCTGCGCTCGGTGCTCGAGAGCAAGCACGACATGCGCGCCGTTCGCCCGCTCTGAGCGACGCGCTCACGGCAGGAGCAGTCGAGTGACGAGCTGCGTCGCCAAGAGGGCGTAGCCTCCGGCGATGAGGTCGTCGACCAGGATGCCGAGGCCGCCCTGGAGCCGTTGCAGTCCGCGAGCGGGCGGCGGCTTGACGATGTCGAAGAGGCGGAAGGCGAGGAAGGCGGTCGCCCCGACCAAGGCGCTCCGCCCGAGGTCGTCCGCACGCCACGGCAAGCCGAGCAAGGCGATGGCTTGGCCCGCGACTTCGTCCGCCACCACGCTTCCCGGGTCCTTCTTCCCGAAGAGCTCCTCGGCGTGGTCGCCGAAGCGGAGGCACGCCACCGAGCCAAGAACGCAGAGTAGGACGAGCGCGGTCTCGATCTGCCAAGTGGGAGCCCCGCTCGCCACCAGCCCGAGGGCGACCACGACCGGCGGCAAGGAGCCCCAAGTGCCAGGGGCCGGCCGGAGCAACCCGAGCCCGCCGGCGGTGACCGCGAGCCGCTCGAAGGTCCTCACGAAGGAGCCCTCGTCCCGAGGAGGACCTTGGCCCGGAGGAGGTACGGGACGCAGGACCAGATGGTCACCACCACCGTGGTCCAGACCACGACCTTGCAGGCCAGCATCCAGGCGTGGTTCGCGGCCAACGCCTGGTTCACCCCGGTGATTAGGCACATGGGCACCGCCACGCACTGCAGGACCATCTTGAGCTTGCCCGCCCAGTCGGCCCCGAAGGAGACGCCCCGGCCCTCGATCACGCCGCGGATACTGGTGACGAGGAGCTCCCGGGCCAGGATCACCACCACCATCCAGGACTGGACGTTGGTCGTCATCTCGAATCGCTCGTAGCCGACGCTCTCGTCGACCGGGATGGCGAAGCGCGGGCTGGCTAGGAAGACAAAGGCCCCGAGGACGAGGACCTTGTCCACGAAGGGGTCCATGATGCGACCGAAGTCGCTCACCACCTGCCAGCGGCGGGCCAGGTAGCCATCGAGGAAATCGGTCGCCGCGGCCACGATGAAGAGGGCCGTCGCAATGTTGCCCCAGAAGGCGCGATCGGGGTGCTGGCCCATGCGGAGGGTCAGCGAGATGGTGGCGAAAAACGCGGCCGCCACGACCAGTCGCGCCACGGTCAGAGCGTTGGGTAATCCCCGGCGCAACGCGGAGGACATCGCGGGCATGCTAGCGGGGAATCGAGCGGGGCGCAGGGCACCCGCCGCGGCGTCCATCCACATCCCTCGGTCGGTTGCGGCCTCGGGGCCCTTTCCGTACATTTCGCTTCTTCCCACGGCCCACGACGCGGACAGGACGGCCGCGGCGTGGGGCTCGCCAACCTCGTCCCCCGCTCTGTCCGCCTCCGGCAGCTTTGCCCGCGGGAAGCGGGCTCGGAGCGGGTCACCGACAACGCATGCCCGAGAATCCCCTCACGCCTTATGCCCTCTACCTCGCCGGGGCGGTCGGCGCGGCCGGGCTGTACCTGCTGTTGCGGCCCGGGCCGAAGCAGATCCGCATCGCCGGAACCTTGGTGGCCTTGGCGGGGGCGGCGCTCCTCGTCCTCGAGGTGCTGCGCGGCCTGCCCAACCTCCCGGGCGACGTGCCGGTCTTCCCGGTGGTCCTCGGCTTCATCGCCCTCGCCGGTGCGGTGCGGATGGTGACCCATCCGAAGCCGGTCTTCGCCGCCCTCTACTTCATCCTGGTGGTCATCGCCTCGGCCGGGCTCTTCCTGATGCTCCAGGCCGAGTTCATGGCCTTCGCCCTGATCATTGTCTACGCCGGGGCGATCCTCATCACCTACATGTTCGTCCTGATGCTCGCCCATCAGGTGCCCAACGACGGCGACGTGGAAGGCGGCTCGCTCTACGACCGCGTGCCGCGCGAACCGCTGTCGGCGATCCTGGTCGCCTTCCTCATGCTGGCGACCTTGACCAACACCTTCTTCGGGCGAGGCAGCGAACTCCGCACCGGACAACTGGCGGCGGACGCGACGCAAGCCTCGGCCCGGGCCTGGACGGACCTCGAGAAGCTGCCCCGGCGGCTGGCCGAGGTGGTCCGCTCGGTCGATCCGGAGGCCGCGGTGGCCCCCGACGCCAACGGCCACTCCATCGAGATCCGTGACGACGGCGTGGCCATGGTCCGGGTCACCACCAAGGACCTTTCCGGAGCCTCGGCCGTGCGTCGCGTCGAGCTGCCCGCGAGCGCCCTCCCGACCAACACCCAAGCCGTCGGCCTCGCCCTGGTCAGCCGCTTCCCGGCCAGCCTCGAGCTGGCCAGCGTCATCCTCCTGATGGCCATGTTCGGAGCCGTCGTCCTGGCCCGGAAGCAGATCGAGCTCGGCGAAGACGAGCGGCGTGAAGCGGCCGGCATGCGACGCCTCTCGGTCGACGAACCCGAAGCGGCACGAGGAGGCCGCGCGTGATCACCGCCCACCTCACTTCGCTGCTCGCTTCGACCATGCCCGCCGTCGCCAAGGCCTCGGCGGTCCTCCCCTCGAGCGCCCAGCCCCGGCTCATCCAGCTCACCCTCCTGGTCAGCGCCCTCCTCTTTGCGATCGGGCTGCTCGGGTTCCTCACGCGGCGGAACATGATCATGATGTTCCTCTGCACCGAGCTGATGCTGCAGGCCGCGAGCCTTGCCTTCGTGGCCTTCGCCCGGCTCCACATGGACGTCTCGGGCCAGGTCTTCGTGATCTTCGTCCTCACCGTCGCCGCAGCGGAAGCGGCGCTCGCACTCGGCCTCGTGGTCCTCCTCTACCGCAAGAAGGAGACCCTCTCGAGCGAGGCCTGGTCGGAGCTCAAGGAATGCTGAGCGTGCCCGCCCTCCAGATCGGGGCCCTCCAGCCCTGGCTCGCGTCCGTGCTGGCGCAAGGTGCCGAGGCACCGGCCGCCCACGAGGCGGGCCAGCACGCTGCCGCCGGCGCCTCCGACGTCGCCCACTGGGTGGCCGGCGCCGTCCTGGGCCCCGGAGCTCTCGTGGGCCGGCTGGATCCTCGGCCTCCCCGCCATCTCCGCGGTCCTCTGCTGGCTCTTCGCGGCCCTCAAGCTGCGCAACAAGCTGCCGGCCCTGGTGACGATCATCTCCCTGGCCGGAGCGTTCGTCGTCACCCTCCTCCTCTACCTGCGCTACACCGAGGGCTTCCACGCCCCGGTCACCGTCCACCTCTTCGACTGGATACGTGTCGTCTGGGGCGAGAAGCCAGGCCAAGGGTTCAGCGCGGACATCGGCCTCTACGTCGACGGCCTGACCCTCTTCTGGATGCTCTTCGTCACCTTCCTCGGCACCCTCATCGCGATCTTCGCGAGCGAGTACATGGAGTCCGATGTCGGTGGCGACTACTCGCGGTTCTTCGCCAGCGTGAGCATCTTCCTCCTCGCGATGGGCTGCCTCGTGATGGGGTCGAACCTCGCCCTCCTCTACCTCGGTTGGGAAGGCGTGGGCGTCGCCAGCTACCTCTTGATCGGCTACTACTACGGGAAGCCCACCGCGGTCGCGGCGGCCAAGAAGGCCTTCGTGATGAACCGGATCGGCGACCTCGGTCTTCTGCTGGGGATCTACCTCATCTGGAAGCACTTCGGGGCCATCGACTACGCGACCATCTTCAAGGCCTGCACGGTCGGGGTGACCCTGAACAGCGACTGGACCCTTTCGCTGATCCCCTTCTGCCTCATGCTTGGGGCGTTCGGCAAGTCGGCCCAGATCCCGCTCTTCACCTGGCTCCCCGACGCCATGGAAGGCCCGACCCCGGTGTCGGCCCTCATCCACGCGGCGACCATGGTCACCGCCGGCGTCTACCTCATCGCCCGCACCTACCCGCTCTTCCAGCTCCACCCGCACGCCCTGCACACGGTGGCCTGGATCGGCGGCGGCACGGCGTTCCTGGCGGCGACGATCGGCCTCCTCCAGTACGACATGAAGCGAGTCTTCGCCTACTCGACCGTGTCGCAGCTCGGGTACATGTTCCTCGGCCTGGGTGTCGGGACGGCCTACGGGGCAAGCTTCCACGTCTTCACCCACGCCTTCTTCAAGGCCCTCCTCTTCCTCTCGAGCGGTGCGGTCATGCACGGCTTCGCGGGGCAGCTCGACATCCGGAAGATCTCCGGCCTCCGCCAGATCCCCGGCTTCAAGATCGTGGCCTACACGATGCTCGTCGGATGCCTCTGGCTCTCGGCCTTCCCCTACACGGCCGGCTTCTTCTCGAAGGACCAGATCCTCCTCGTGGCGATGACCGACGAGCACCATGGCGACAAGGTCCTCGCCTGGCTCGGCCTCTTCACCGCGTTCCTCACCGCCTACTACACCTTCCGCGTCTGGTTCCGGGTCTGCGGTGGACCGGTCGCCTACCAGCCGGGCGAGGAAGGCCACGGCCACGCAGCCGACGCCGCCTCCGGGCACGATGCCCACGGCCACGGCGGAGACGCTCACGCCCACGGGTCCCACGCCCACGGGTCCCACGCCCACGGGGCCCACGACCATGGTCACGGCCATGGCGAGTTCCACCCGCACGGCCCGCGGCTGGCGATCAACGGCGTCCTGTTCGTCCTCGCCCTCGGGGCGATCCTGAGCGGGATCCCGAGCTACCTCGAGCTCCTTGGCTCCGAGCACCACTGGGTCCGCGACATGATCGGCCACAGCTCGGCTGCGGCCGGCGTGCCCGACCTGACCACTTCCGCGGCGGGCGCCCACGGCGGCCACCATGCCGAGCTCTTCGGGATGAACCCCCACCTGGTGATGACGCTCCTCTCGGCGGCGGTCGGGATCAGCGGCATCCTCCTCTCCTTCTACTTCCACCTCGCCAACCGCAAGGCAGCCGACAGCCTCAAGCAGACCCTCATGGCCTCGCCCGCCATCCGCTGGCTGCCGCGGGCCATCGAGAACAAGTGGTACGTCGACGAGCTCTACAACGGCCTCTTCCGCATCCCGGTCGTGGTTGCTGCCCAGGTGCTCGCCTTCCTCGACAAGTACGTGCTCGACAGCGGCTTCATCAACGGCCTCGGCCGCTTCCCGAACTGGGTGGGCCAGGTCTTCCAGCCGCTCTATTCAGGCCTCTTGCAGAGCTACGCCACGCTGATGGCGGGAGGTGCGAGCCTGGTGCTCGTCTTCCTGCTGATCGTCTGGGTGTGGATCAAGGGAGGAGCCTGACATGGGACCGTCGCAGATGCCCATCCTCCTGATGGCGGGACTCCTGCTCCTGCCGATCCTCGGTGCGATCGCGATCGCCGTCCTGCCGAGCCGCGTGGCCAAGCACCTCGGAGTCGCGACCAGCTTCCTCGTACTGGCCGTCTCCGTGCTCCTCGCCTGGCAATTCCCCGAATGGCAGACGGGCCGCGTCTGGCCGGGCATGGGAAGCCCGGACGGGATGACCGACGGCGTGCCGATCGCACTCGGCGTGACCTTCACCCTGGGCGTGGACAGCGTCTCGCTCCTCCTGATCCTCCTGACCACCTTCCTCACCCCGCTTGCCCTGCTGGGCTCCTACACCAGCGTGCAGCAGCGGGAGAAGGAGTTCTACGGCTGGTTCCTGCTCCTCCTGAGCGCGATGCTCCTCGCCTTCCTGGCTCGTGACGTCATCGCCTTCTACATCGGCTACGAGTTCACCATCATCCCGATGCTCTTCCTGATCGGGATCTTCGGTGGCAACGACCGCCGCTTCGCCGCCCTCAAGTTCTTCGTCTTCACCTTCACCGCGAGCGTCATCACCTTCGCCGGCCTGGTCTACGTCGCCGCCATGCGGGCCGAGGCCACGCAAGAGTGGACCTTCTCGCTCGCCGCCCTCCAGGACTTCGCCCGCAACAACCTGACCTCGACGGAGCGATTCTGGGTCTTCGTGGCCCTCATGATCGGCTTCTGCGTCAAGGTGCCCTTCTTCCCGGTGCACTCCTGGCTGCCGCTCGCCCACGACCAGGCCCCCACGGCCGGCTCGGTCATCCTGGCCGGCACCCTGCTCAAGCTCGGCGGCTACGGCATCTATCGCATCGCCCTGCCCATGGCCCCGGACGCCATGGTCGAGAGCGTCCAGTTCCTCGCCATCCTCTGCGTCATCGCCATCGTGGCCATCTCGCTCGTCTGCTTTGCCCAGAAGGACGTCAAGCGGCTGGTCGCCTACTCGAGCGTCTCCCACATGGGCGTCTGCATGCTCGGAATCCTGGCCCTCAACCCGGCCGGCGTCACGGGCAGCGTGATGTACATGATCAACCACGGCCTTTCGACCGGGGCGCTCTTCCTCTGCATCGGCATGATGTACGAGCGCTACCACACCAAGGACATGGCGGCGATCGGCGGGCTCGCCAAGCGGATGCCGATCTGGGCCTTCTTCATGGTGTTCTTCACCATGACCTCGGTGGGCCTCCCCGGCCTCAACGGCTTCGTGAGCGAGATCCTCTGCCTCTTCGGGGCCTTCACCGCGAGCCCTGCGGCCAGCACCGGCTTCCCCGGGGTCCTCGGTCCGAAGTGGGTGCTCATCGCCGGCGTCGGCAGCGTGATCTTCGGCGCCGTCTACATGCTCTACATGGTCGGCAAGGTGGTCTGGGGTCCGCTCAAGGAGCCGCACGACCACGGGCACGAGGGGACGCACGCCCACCAGCACGGGCGTGTGATCAGCGACCTCAACGCCCGCGAGATCTTCGCCCTCGCCCCCATCGCCGTGGTCTGCCTCGCGATCGGCGTCCAGCCCTGGCCGCTCCTCGACGCGATCGAGCCGTCTGCCCGAGTCGCCATCAACGGCTACCCCGAGGCGGTGCGGGAGTACATCGCCCGCCGGCCGCCCCTGAGCGAGCAGATCAGCGAGCCGATCGTCCACGCCGAGCCGGCGGTCCCGGCCCCTGCCGACCTCGCCACCATCGCTCCGTGATCCCCTCCACGACCTTCCCCGCCACCCCGCGCTGACACCACCGATGCTCGCCAAGATCGTCCTCATCCTCCCCGAGATCCTCCTGGTCGTCGGTGCCGTCTTCGTGACGGTGCTCGGCCTCTCGCGGAGCAAGGCATGGCGCGACGCCGTTCCGGCAGCGAGCGTCATCTTCCTCCTCGCGGCGCTGGGCCTAGTCCACGTCGTCACCACCGACGAGCGGTTGCAGCAGGCCGGCCTCCTCCTGCCGACCATGGGGCTCTACGCGAAGACGGTCATCCTCGGCGTAGCGGTGGCCCTCACCTTGCTTGGCGTCGGCCTCATCGACCGTCGCCTCGAGCACGCCTTCTCGACCGGCCGCGCCGCCTTCGACTCGATCCGCGTAATGCGCGGCGAGTACCACGCGTTCCTCCTCCTCTCGGTGGCCGGCTGCTGCCTGATCTCGAACGCCCCCGACCTCATCTGGCTCTTCCTGGCCATCGAACTCGTCTCGCTGCCGACCTACATCATGGTGGCAGTGAGCCGAAGCTCGCGACGAGCCCAGGAAGCGGCGGTCAAGTACTTCTTCCTCGGAGCCATGAGTTCGGCGCTCCTCCTCTACGGCTTCGCCCTCCTCTACGGGGCGACCGGCACGCTCGAACTGGTGGCGATGCGCGAGGTGCTCGCCGCCCAGGCCACGGCTGGCGGGATCTCGGGCCTCGCCACGGTGGGCCTCTGCCTCGTGGTGATCAGCCTCTGCTACAAGATCAGCGCCTTCCCCATGCACTACTACGCCCCCGACGTGTAAGAGGGGGCGGCGACGCCGGTGAGCGCGTTCCTCGCCTTCGTGCCGAAGACCGCGGGGTTCCTGGCCCTCATCCTGGTCCTCTCGACCGTCGGCTGGCAGGGCCACACGATCATGGTCCGCGGCGAGCTCGTCCCGATGCGGGAAGGCCTGCCCGGAGCCCTTGGGCCGCTCCTCTGGATGATCGCGGTCCTCACCATGACCTTGGGCAACGTGGGGGCCCTGCGCCAGAAGTCCCTCAAGCGGATGCTGGCCTACTCCTCGATCGCCCACTCGGGCTACATGCTGATCGGCCTCATCGCCGGCCCGGTCGGCATCGCCGGGGTGAGCGGCGTCAACGCCACGCTCTTCTACCTCCTCGCCTACGCCCTGATGAACGTGGCGACCTTTGGGCCGCTCGCCTCGCTCGAGCGAAACGGGGAGGAGGTCGAGACCGTCGAGGACATCGCCGGCCTCCGCCAGCGGCACCCGGTCCTGGCCGCGATGCTCGCGATCGGCGCCGGCTCGCTCATCGGCTTGCCGCCCCTCCTTGGCTTCTGGGGCAAGCTCTTCCTCTTCGCGGCCGGCGTGCAGGCTGGACACATCTGGCTGGTCGTCATCGCCGCGGTGAATAGTGCGGTCAGCGTCTGGTACTACCTCCGCCTGATAAGCGAGCCGCTCGTCTCGCAGTCGAACGCCCGCAGCGAGACGGTCACCTCCGTCCCGTCCATGTGGCCGCGACTGGCGACCGTGGTGACCGCCGGATCCTTGGTCATCGTCCCCCTCTTCCTCGGTCGCGTGATCGCCGCCGCCAGCACCTCGACCCGCGGTGTGGCCACCACCGCCGCCCAGGCACCGGTGCCGCCCGCGGTCACCTCGGCTGCCGCGGCCCCCGCCGAGACCATCGCGTCGAGCGCGAGCGACCGCTAGTCGGATGCAGGTTCATCCCATCGACCTCGGCTACCTCGGGCTCGACCGCGCGGCCTCGGCGTTTCTCGTCTCCCCCGAGGGCGGCCCGGCGTTCCTCGTCGAATGCGGGCCTGCGGCGTGTCTGGCCCGCCTCACGGCCGGACTCGAGGCCCTCGGCTCGCCCCCCGCCTCGATCGCCGACCTCTTCGTCACCCACATCCACCTCGACCACGCCGGGGCGGCGGGGCACCTCGCCCGAGGCGGGACGCGGGTCCATGTCCACCCCTTCGGGACGAAGCACCTGGTCGATCCGGCAAAGCTCATTGCGAGCTCCCGCCTCGTCCACGGGACAAGCTTCGATCGCCATTACGCCGAACCGTTGCCCTGCCCGCCGGACGCCGTGCACGCCGTCGAGGACGGGGCAGCGGTGCCCGTGGCAGGCGCCACCGTGCGGGCCATCGCCACCCCCGGGCACGCCCGCCACCACCACGTCTGGGTGGTCGAGTCCGACGGACGACGCGTGGCGTTCACCGGCGACGTGGGAGCGATGATCGTCCCCGGCAGCCGCTTCGTCTCCGTCCCCGGCCCGCCGCCCGAGTTCGACCTCGCGGCGTGGCGGCTGTCCCTCGACCGCCTCGAGGCCGCTGCCCGTCGCGAAGCCTGGGACGAGCTCTGGCTCACCCACGGCGGCCGCGTCGACCGGCCGGTCGACCACCTCAGGGCAGCCCGGGCGAGGCTCGAGGAGGAGACCGCCTTCCTGGTCGACCTGCTGCGCTTGGGGGCGTCCGAAGCCGAGGCGGTCGACCGTTACGAGGCGTGGCTTCGACCCCGGGCGGTCGCCGGCGGCGTGGACATCCAGCGGCTGACGGCGTTCGTGGGGCCGAGCTTCTGCCGCATGAACCTGAACGGGGTCCGCCGCTGGCTGGCCCAGAACGAGCCTGCGGCTGGCTCCGGGCGATGAGGACGGGGGCAGAACCGCGTCCCACCCCTCGCCTCGCGATCGTTTTCCTGCTATCCTCCCGCCCCTCGCGCAGCCACCGCACAGGCGACTGTAGCTCAATTGGATAGAGCATCGGTCTACGAAACCGAAGGTTGATGGTTCGAGCCCATCCAGTCGCGTTTTCCGTCGCGCCAGCCCCGCCCTTCGGGGTGTCGGCGCTATGACCAGCCCCGCTCGTGACGGGGGACTCGAGTTCGTCTCCGGCACGGGAGGCGGAAGCGGTTCGCGTCCCTCCGCCGACGGGCCCGACGACAGCATCGCCAGCAGCATCGCCAGTAGCGCCGCCATGGCCGGCGCGGCCGCCTCGGCCCTCGAGTTGCCCTACGGCGACACCGTCCCCGAATCGATGGACGAGGAGCAGGACCGCCTCCTCGTCGATCGCTACTCCGGCTGGGCCAAGTCCTACGACGAGGCATTTCGCGACTACTCGGTGGTCACCTTGAACGAGGCCGTGCGGCTGCTCGGCTCGCCCTTCCCTCGCCGCGTGCTCGACGTAGCCTGCGGCACGGGGCTCCTCATCGATCGCCTGCTGCGCACTTCGCCCGACCTCGAGTGCATCGGCGTCGACGTCAGCGAGGCCATGCTCGAGCAAGCCAAGTCCCGCTTCGGCGCCCACGGGCAGCGCACCGCCCGCAAGGGGACGAGCGGCCCCAACGTGCGTCTCCTGCATGGCCGCGCCGAGCACCTCCCGATCGCCAACCACGCCGTCGACGCGGTCTGCATCGCCAATGCCTTCCACCTCGTCCGCGGCCAACGCGAGGCCCTCGCCGAGTGCCGCCGCGTCCTCGTGCCGGGTGGCAAGCTGGTGATCGTCGACTGGTGCCGCGACGCCCTGCCCATGCGACTGCTCGCCCTCGGGCTTGCCCTCACCCAGCGGCTGCGTCGGAACATCGTCAGCCTCAAACGGCAGGTGGCCACGCTCGAAGCGGCCGGCTTCGAGGTCGAGGACGCCCGGCGGTTCACCGCCCGCCCCCTCTGGGGTCTCATGGCGATCCGGGCCCGAAACCCGATCTGAGCCCCGTCTCCCGGCGAACCCGGGCTCCACGACCGGCCTACCCTCGGACGTCTTCCCGCGGCTCTCGATCCGGGGACGCCCGCGAAGACGGTCCGCGGACTTCCCAATCACGGGGCACCATGGACGTCTCTGCCGATTGCGTTGCCATGACGGCTTCCTCGCCCAACCCCGCCCCGTCCACCGAGCCTGGCGGCCAACCCCGAGAGGGCGTGCCGGTCGGCGACCACCACGGCCTCGAGGAACTCATCGGACACGACCCGACGCCGGTGCCGACCCATCGCCGCATCTGGCTCCTCGTCCTCGGCATCGCCCTCCTCGTGATCGGCACCGTGGTCTGGATCCTCCCGATCGTGTTTGGGGCCCCGATCTTCTGGCTGGCGGGGCTCCTCTGCCTGGCCAAGGTGAGCGATCGGGCCCGGCGAGCCATCAACTACGGCGATCGCCAACTGCCCAAGCGCGTGCGGCACGGTCTGCGTTGGGCTCGCGACAAGACGAATGGCCAGCAGCCCGCGGCTCGCAAGGCGACTCCTGCCCCGGACGAACCCCGGAGCTGACCGCGCCGAGCGCCTCGCGCAGCGGGCAGCCGAAACGGCGAGAATGCCGCCCCCGTCCGCCCTCCCCCGGAGAGCGAGCGGCCTCCCATGCCCGCCCTCGACCCACCTGCCCCGGCATCGACCAGCGTCGCCCCCGTGGCCAACGTCCCGGAGATCCGCTTCCTCGAAGGGCCGCAGCCCCGCCGCTTCGAGTTCGCCCGGGCCGTACGCGTGTTCCTCGAGTTCATCCGCGGCTTCCGCGCCCTCCACTTCGTCGGCCCTTGCGTCACCGTCTTCGGCTCGGCCCGCGTCGACGAAGCCCATCCCTGGTACGCCCTCTCGCGCCGCGTGGGCGGCCAGTTGGCCAAGGTCGGTTTCACGGTCATGACCGGCGGCGGTCCCGGCATCATGGAGGCGGCCAACCGCGGGGCCCGCGAAAGCGGCGGCCGAAGCATCGGCTGCAACATCATCCTCCCCCTCGAGCAGAAGCCGAATCCCTATCTCGATCGCTGCGTCGAGTTCCGCTACTTCTTCGTGCGGAAGGTGATGCTGGTCAAGTACTCCTACGGCTTCATCGTCCTCCCCGGCGGCTTCGGGACCATGGACGAGCTGTTTGAGACGCTCACCCTCATGCAGACCGACAAGATCCACGAGTTCCCCTTGGTACTGATGGGCCGCGACTACTGGCAGCCGATGCTCGAGTTCCTCCGCGAGCGCATGGTCCGTGACCGGACGATCAGCGCGAGCGACCTCGATCGGATCAAGGTCACCGACGACCCCGAGGAGGCGGTCGAGCACGTCCGCGCCATCGGGATGAGCCACTTCGGGCTCAGCTACCACGCCAAGCTCCGCCGCCGCTGGTACCTCTTCGAGCGATGAGCGACGCCCCCGAACAAGTGCGAGCGGAAGCCGGCGCTATGGATCCGGCCGATCAGGCCACGCTCCACGATCCGCGCTTGGCGCGAGCGAGCCTGGTGGCCGGACTCATCGCCTTGCCCCTCGCCGTCGTGGTGGTCGGATTCATCCCCGCCGCGATCGGCCTGCATGCCGCACTGTCGCACCTCCGCTTCCGTCTCGGCTCGCGGCCCCTGGCCTACGCCGGGCTGGTCACCTCCGGCCTCGCGGCGGCCTTGGCCGCGCTCGGCGCCGTGACCTGGGGAGCGATCCTCCTCACCGTCCTCCTCACCCGCTCGGCGCTCGAGCAAGCCAGGAATCTCGAAGGACACCCGATCGGCCAGTGGTCGGTGGTCGACGTGAACGGCGCCGCCCACGCCTCGGGCGAGTTCGCCGGCCGCATCCACCTGATCGAAGTGACCGTGCCCGGGGCCCCCTTCTGCGACACCACGATGCGCGTCCTCGGCCGCTTCGCCGCGAACCACCCCGAGGTCGCCGTCCTCTCTTGGAGCCCCGACGCCGACGAGGCGTCGATGCGCTCCTTCGCGGCTGCCAACGGGGCCAATCATCTGCTCGCGGTGGGGCGCCCCGATCAGGCCGGTCCCCTGGCCGGTCTCGCTGCCAAGCCGGGGCTCTTCGTGGTCGACGCCGAGGGGATGGTCCGCCACGTCATCCTCGGGCCCTACGACGACGAGGGCCTCGCCAAACTGGTCGCGGAAGCGGCCCAGCCGGCACCGATCAAGCCCGTCCGCTGACGGTCTCGAGCCGAGCGATCGCCACCACGCCGCTGTGGGCGAGGTGCAGGCTTCCCCCCTTGAGGACGAGCGACTCGCCCGGACCGAGGGCGTGGCCGACGCCGCTGCCCTCGGTGGCTTCGGCGCTGCCCGCGATCACGTGGGCGATGACCACGGCGCTGGCCGGCACGCTGGCCTCGCCCTCGCCGCGGCGGAGTTCGAGCCCGCCCCGCCAGCGCTCCCGGCGCAGCATGAGGTTGATGTCGCGACAAGGCCCGCCCAGCAGTTGGCCCGCGGCGGTCGCCTCGCCGCGGAAGGCGAGGGCCTTCCCGTCGCGCGGCACCTCATGCGTCGCATCGTCGATGACAAGCCGCATGCCGTCGCCGTCGACCAGGGCGATGTGCCGGTCGCAGCCCTCGAAGATCGAGAACGGGCCGCTCTCCGGCACGTCGGCGATCGAGAGCCGCCACGACCAGTCCAGCGGCTGCGCCGCGGGCACGCCGAGGGTGCGCGAAGCGGTCGCGTCGGTGGCAATCTCGAGCGTGGTGCCCCGGCCGTTCTTCCAAGGGACGCGCTTGCTGTCGCCAGGCTTGAGGTGGAGGGCCATCAGTTGCGATCCGGTGAGGCGACTCGGCGAAGAGGCGGGACCTCGAGGTAGGTCCCCATGCGCCACACCCATTCGAGCGGCCCCATCGCGAAGCGGGCCGACCAGAGGCGAGCGGCGATGACGAGCATCATCCATACGACCACGGCGAGGAGGAAGAGCTGGGGACGGGTGAAGTGCCCGAATCGTCCTGCTCCCCACCAGTACATGATCCCGGTCATGACCACCGTCTCGGTGAGGTAAATGGTGAAGGCCATGCGACCGGCGTCGGCGAGGGCGCCCACCAGGTGCGGGGCCCGGCCACCGTAGGCGAGCCGGGCGAGCAGCGCCGCATAGCCGATCGCCAGGACCGTCGATCCGATCTCGCCGAGGGCCGTGGCCAGGACAGCGAGCGGTTCGCCATGGTCGAAGTTGACGAGGAGGAGGCAGGTCGCGTGTCCGGCGCAGAGGGCCACGCCGACCGGCACCGCCACGGCAGCGACGCGGCGCTGGATCGCCGCCGCCTCCGGCCGAAGCCAGCCGAGCTTCGCCGCGGCCATGCCCAAAGCGAAAAGCCCGAGGATGTGCGGGGCGTAGAGGAAGACGATGACCGGAAGGATGGCCAGCCAGGTGAGGGTCCGCACCGCCAAGGCCAGGCTGAAGGGGCCGTCTGCATAGGCCTCGTCCTCGAGGAGCTGGAAGCGGTTCGAGGTCACGCCTCCGAAGTCGGACATGGCCTCGAACACCCGCTCGAGATCGGAGGGCGGCGGCGCCACGTCGTCGCTCGTCCCCATCTCGACATCGCCGTCGGGCTCCTTCGCCGGCGTCGGGTCCTCGCCCTCGCGGCCCACGTTCGCCACCGCCTGCATCCTGGCGACCACGGCTTGCATTGCCCCCATGCCGCCCGCGCAGCAGAAGGCCAGGCTGACCAGGCATGCCGCGACCACCAGCATGGTCCGCCCGCTCAGCCGCCGGGCGGGGATCACGAAGACGCCCAGGGCGGCATAGATGATCAGGATGTCGCCATACCAGAGCCCAAAGGCATGCACGGCCCCGAAGCACAGGAGGATGGCCAGCCGTCGCAGGATGGTGGCCGTCGTCGAGCGCCCCCGCTCGCCGCGGGCCCGAGCCCTGGCCTTGGTCTCGTCGAGCCGCGCCATCTGGAGGGTCAGCCCGGCCCCGAAGAGGAACGAGAAGAGCGAGATGAACTTCTCGTTGAAGAGGGTGGCCAAGAGGAACCACGTCGCATGCTCGCTGGTCGGCCCGTCGACCATCGGAGCAGGCACCATGGCGTGGGCCACGGGAAAGGCGAAGAAGCCGGCGTTGACGACCAGGATCCCGAGGAGCGCCACGCCGCGGATCACGTCGAGGGCGGCGATGCGCTCGCGCTCGGCCACTGGATGCGGGACGCTCGGCGCTTGGATGCTTCCGGTCTCGGAGGTGGCAGCCTCGGACATGCCCCGGAGCGTAGCAGCGGCGAGTCGGCACGTGGCCGAGGAGCTGCGATCGCCTAGCGGATCCCATCCGGCCGCATCCGTCGGATCGGCAGATCGCGGATGGTCATCGGCTCGGCCCAGTAACCGCGCCAAGCGACCGGCCCCGCGGCGTGGCCGAGTCCCCGGTCAGGATCCGGGGTCGGGTCGTAGACCAGATCCGCCCTCCACGAGAAGGCCTCGGCACCGTGGTCGTCGAACGGCCCGATGGAGGCCTCGAACGTGTCCGGCCCTTCACCCCACGAGCGCCGGAACCTGGTCAGCGGCCACCGTCGCTCCCCGACCACGATCCACCAGTGCCCGAGCATGGCGACATCGGAGGTCGGGGCCAGGGCGACGCGGACGTTGACGATCTTCATGCGGCGCGATCGCGGGGAGGTCGGCGCGAAGTCCGGCGCCGCGAAGGTGATGGCGCTGACGAAGGGCGGCAGTCGAGCCGGTGACCTCGCCCGATCATGGAGCGGCGGGAGATCGGCGACACTGATCGGCTCGGAGGTGCCATGGCTGCCGATCGGGAGGAAGACATCGCTCACGCCTCCGTCGGACCAGTCGCTCCCGTCGGAGGCGAGCTCCGCGGTCGGCGAACGGATCCACGCGACCCGCGCCTCGAGTACGCGAAGGTCGTTCTGGGCGTCGACCTCGAACCGGGCGAACCGTTGCCGAGCGGGCAGCGATCGGCGCGTCGCCTCGTCGAGTTCGACGTCGCTCGCGTCGAGCGTCTCGAACGGCAGCACCGCCCAGCCTTCCCCGCGGCGAATCGAGATCGACTCGATGCGGGTCTCGAACCCGGCCAGGCCGGGGTTGACCGCGACAGAGAGGACCTGCTGCCCGCCACGCCAGCCGGACTCCCATTCGACGCAAGGGGGAGCGAAGGACGCCAGCGCCTGCCGCACCGTGCCGTCGTCGAGGACACCCAGTTGGGCCCCGACGATCGTGGTTCGGGCCAGCGAGTTCATCAGCTCGGACGACCAGTCCGGAGGCGGCACCTCGTCGGCCAGCAGGCTCTGGATGAAGTTCGCCGCCAGTCGCCATGTCTCCGCCTGGTCCGGGTCGCGCTGCAGCGAGGCCCGATCGACACCGTTCCGGAGAGCGGCCAAGCGGATCTCGTCGAGCCGCTCAGCGAGGCGAACGCTGGTCTCGTAGGGACGCAATGCAAGCGAGGAGCGATACGTCCCGACGTCGAGCTCCCAAGCCCGATCGAGTCGCAGGGCGTTGCCGCTCGGTCCGGCGAGGGCGACGATTCCCCACATCGCGAGCAGTCCGAGGACGAGCGACCCGACACCCACACCCACGCCGAGCGGCGAGCGGCGAAAGGTAGCCGAGCGAATCGCGCTCGGCCCAGCCGCTTGGCGGCCACACTCCGGGCAGGTCGCGGGGAAGGAACGCACCGCGGCGAGCACCGTCCCGCAGCGGCAGCGCGGCAACCCAAGTCGGCGCTCGCCATGCAGCCTTCTGGCGACCATCTGAAGGAGCACGAAGCAGAGTGGCGTCGCGACGACGAGGATCGCCAACAGCCCCGCAGCGGTCTGCTCCCCCGGCGTGAGGACAGGCCACGGGATCACGGCGTGCTCTCCCCGGAGCCGAGGTGGATGACCGAGGACCTTTGCCGCAGCGTGTAGATCCACGACCAGAAGGCGGGATCCTCTGGCGGGCCGAACATGAAGCCGGGAGGAACCACGGCCTGTTCATAGTGGACGACGAGGCGCCGGGCTCCGTTCGGCACGGGGATGCTGAACTGGGCGAAGGTCCACCGCTGGGGCTCCAGCGGCACCGGCTCCAACCCAGACGGCTCGGTCACCTCGACCGCGGTGATCCGGCTCCACGTCATGAAGTCCCGGCTTCCGTCGAGGGCGAGCTCGATGCGACCGCCCTCTACGTCCCCGAGGTCCACGCTCGCCGGCAAGGCATCGGGGAACTCGTCGTCGTGCAAGACCTCGGGCCACCGGTCGCGCAGCGACGGATCCTCGGCGATCGAAGCGCCGACCAGCACATCGACGTTCCACTCCCCGTCGCGGATCAGATCGAGGAGCTGGCTGCGCTCTCCCACCGAGAGCCAATCGGCGTTGATCCGCCGCAGCACGGACTCCTGCAGCGGGCTTGCAGCGATCGGCCGCTCCATCCGGGCCGCCAGCACCGCGATGGGCTCGAGGTCGCCCCACTCGAGCCCCCGCCGCCCGAGCCAACGGTCCGTCTCGAACATCCCGACACCGAGGAGGAGGAGCGCAGCGCCGAGGATCGCCGACCTCCGGGACGGCGCGGGCCGCGGCCATCGAACGCTCCGCGGGGCGACAAGCTCCGCCCCGCACGCGCAGCGCGGCGGCGACTCGAAGGCCCGGTCCCAGCAGGCCTCCCCGCAGCGGGCGCAGCGCGGGTCGCCGACGCTCCGCCGGCCCCGCACGCCCAGGAGGAGAAGGAGAAGCCCCGCGTACCCGACGCCGATCGCCAAGGCCAGCGGGATGGGGATCGTGCCGGACGCCACGAGGGAAGCGTACCCGCACGATCGGCCTCGGGCCATCGGTCCGACGGCCCCGCCTAACGGATGACCGAGAGCTCCCCGAGGTCGAGGGCTTGCGGCCACGCCCATCCTTGGCCCGTCGCCGTCGCCGTCTCCCCGGCGTTCCGCGGCTCGAACCGCACCCGAGCCGTGCAGGGCCACGTCCCGTCGGCGAGGGCAGGCACCGCCGCCTCGCGGGTGTCCCAGGCGTCGCCGCGCACGCCGCTCGTCGGAATCTCGATCCTCGCCCCGCCGAGTTCGAAGATCCAGGTGCCATCGAAGGTCCAGCCTGGCCATGGATCGACGTGGGCTCCCCCCGTGACCCGGGCCACGGCTCCGGCCGGGCGGAGATCAATCGCGATGCTCGGCACGCGTAGCAGAACCGACGGCGGCAACGGATCGAGGGCTCGGACGACGGTGCCGCCGCCCCCGCGCTCGATGCGCCACCGGCTCGCCCGCTCGACCGTATGCCAGAGCCGTTCTCCGTCCGCCGCGCGGCGGAGGAACCGCACGCGATAGCGGACCACGGCCTCCTGCGGCTCGCCAATACCCCGCACCAGGAATTGCGGATGTCCGTCGATCTCCCCCTCCGGCTCGAGCTCGCGGCCGGCGATCGACACGCCGGTGACTGCGACCTCGATCGCCGGATTCGGGCTGCGCGGCTCGACCACCAGCTCGGGACCGACCGACCGAGGAGCTGGCATCACCGTCGCCGGCCCGATCGCTCGCTCGAGGATGGCGGCTGCCTGGCCCGGCTCGAGGTCGCCATGCTCGACCAGCGACCCCACGAGGTCGATCAAGGCGTCGTGGGGACCGCTCGACAGGCTGCGGGCAGCGAAGAGCAGTTCGAGTCCGCGGTCCTTGCTCAATCGCCCGTCGAGCCAGTCGGTGAGGCACCGCGCCGCGACAGGCCTGATCTCGGCCGAGCCATCGGCCGTGTCGGCGGCGAAGAAAAGGGCCCCTGCCGCTGCCTCGTGCGTCCCCGCCCGCCGAAGTCCATACTCCATGCCGCCAGCGTGCGACGTGGCCCGGCTGGCGAGGACGATCCAATTCGCACCGCGGAGGGCCCACAAGGCGAGGGCCACCGCGAAGCCGACGGCGAGGAGCCCCACCACGAAGGAGCGGCCAGCCAGGGCCCAGTTCCAGCTTCGCAGCCCGAACTCGACCTCCGTACCGATCTCCTCGCCACACTCAGGGCAGTGCGGCGGCAACTCGAGCCCGCGCCCGCGAAGCGCCGAACGGCAACTCGGGCAGCGCGGCGGACCGAACGCGGGCTGCCCGCGCCACGCCCGGACCCAACTGATCGCGGCGATCGCGGCGGGCAGGCTGACCGCGAGGGCAGCGAGCCACCAACCGAGGGCCAGCGTCTCATAGGGCTGGAGCCGGTCGAAGGGGATCACGGCGCTCCTCCTTCGCCAACGCCGAGCGACCCGACGCTACCGAGGGTGCCCGTCGAGGTGATCCGCTGGGCGCTGTGGGCGATGCCGGCAGCAGTCAGCTCGCTGTCGCTTGAGAGCCGCAAGAGCTCCATGAGTTGGTCGGCATCGAGCGGCAGGAGGATCCGCTCCCACACCACTTCGATGGGCATGGCGTCCTTCGTTCCCGGCGGCAGCCGCACGAGGAACGGTTGTCCATCGAGGATCTCGCGTCGAGGCACGGAGAGCAGTTCCTGGCCGCCGACCCGCACCGACTCCAGTCGAATCCGGGCAAGGAGCGTGCCGATCGCGGTGCCTGCTCCCGCGGTGAAGCGCAGGGCCTGGCCGGCTTCGGGGTCGTCGACCACCTCGACCGTCCCCAGTCGGGGCGGGCCGGCGATCTGTTCGAGGATCGGCCCCCACTCCGCTGTTCCACCCGAGCCGGCAAGGCTCGGGTCGCTGGCCAGGTAAGGCACGGCGTTGCGTGGTCCGACGGCCCCTGCCGAGAGGCTCAGCAGCGCCTCGATCGCCGCCCGCCGATCGGCCGGAGCGAGTCGTCCGGCGCGATCCCGCCGCGCCACGCTGTCCGACGCGGCGCGGGCGGCGCCTGGGTTCCGCAAGTCGGCGATCTCGAGCGAGATCGGCCGCATGTCGCGCCACATCAAGCCCCGAACGGCTAGCCACATGTCGAGGCCGCCGATGGCCCCCGCCATCGCCATGAGAAGGAGCCCGACGCCGATTGCCCCGCGGGCCCGCCGTCGGCCCCGCCAGCGGATGGCCCGCCGGAGGGTGAGGTCGGCAGCGCACCTCGGGCAGCGCGGAGCATCGTCCCACGCCACCGGTCGCACATCGGTCCCGCAGGGTCGACAGGTCGGGCGGGCCAAGCTCGGCAGGCCGATCAAGCCGCACCAGAAGGCCACCAGCCCGACGAATCCGGCAGCGACCGCTATCAGGATGGGGATGGTCGGAAGCATGGGCCCGATCGCCGAGGGAGCCGGGAGTCGCTTCACCTGCCGCGGCCGGAGCCAGAGGAGCCTCGCCCCGGCCGCGCGGACGATACCCCTTTTCGCTCCGCACAGCCCTTCGGGTGCAACGACTCTCTGAGAGCGTCACCGATTGCGGTTTGGGCCGCCGACCTCGGCGGACGGCCAGAAGTAGATGGCCCCCGCCTCCGGACAGCCGCGGCGGGTGGCGTGCCACGCCGCAGCGACCACGCCGTGGTCGGTGCTGACGAGGGCGTTGCTATATCCGCCGCCCAAGGCATCGCCGTAGGCGGAGCCGATCGCCTCGAGCGTCGCCCGGCGCTCGAAGACCTGGCCTGACATCCCGTAGATCTCGACCGAGCCCGCCCGTCCGGCGCTCGCGTCCGCTCCCGGCCGGGCGATCGCCACGTAGCCCGCCCCCGCCGCAATGCTGTTCCCGAAGTTGTCGCTGGCTCGATCGGTCTCCTGGGCCCCGAGCGGAATCGCCTGCAGGCGACCGCGCCCACCGCTCGCCGCCGGATCGAGGTAGACGAAGGTCGTCCCGCGATAGGCATCGGACTCGCTTCGCGCCGCGTGCGAGGAGACCGCGACGTACGGACCGCGAGCAGCGACGCGCCAGCCGTAGGCCGAGCCTTGGCTCGGACCAGGTGCCGAGAGCACGTCCGCGAGGGCGAAGGGATCGGCCCCGCGCGGCCGACGGTAGACGTAGAGATGCCCATACTCGGCGCCCTTGACCCCGGCCCGGTATTGGTTGGTGACGAAGAGGCGGTCGCCCTCGATCGACAACGCGTACCCGAACCCGAAGCCCTGCGGCACCTCGGGGCGCACGAGGCGCTGCGTCTCGCGCCACGTGCCATCCGCCTGGCGGCGATAGACGTAGGCGGCACCGCGGAAGGGCGCCCGCGGCGATCGCTGGTCGCTCCGCATCTGTTCGACCAGGGGCGCCTCGTCGTTCCAGAGTCGAAGCATCCAGGGCACGTCCGAACTCTGGCCCGAGTGCCCGTCGGCGCCGATCACCAGGGTGTCGCCGTCGACGGCCAAGGCTCGCCCGAAATAGGTGCGCTCGGCGGGATCGGACGGGGCGATCGTGCCGACGCATCGCCAACCATCGGCTCCGCGCCGATAGCGAAGGACGAGCCCGGCGCAGGGCTTCTCCGCCGCGGACACCGTCACGCATCCGAGGAAGATCTCCGGCTCTCCGCTCGACGGCACGAGGATGGCGCTCGGTCCCGCAGCCTCGGTTGGTGTGAGCCACGCGGGCGGCTCGAGGGCTCCGTCGTAGCGATAGCCGCTGCCATCCCAGCAGAAGACCGCCGAGCGGCCCCACCCCCGCGAGGCGACCACCACCGGCCGGCGAGAAGCCCGACCGCGAGGAGGGCGAGGGCGAGGAAGGGCATGGTCACCGAGCCCGGCCAGCGGAGCCGCCACTGTCCGCGTCGCCCGAGCGCCGCCTCGAGGGCCCGGCGCAGGGCCGCGGCGTTCGGGAAGCGCGAGCGCGGGTCGAACGCCACGGCCCGGTCGAGGACGCTGGCCAGGGCCCGGCTCTCGAGGTCGGCGTCCTCGGCCGGCCCCAGCAAGGCCTCGCCGATCCGCCCGAGGGAGTAGACGTCGCTCGCTTCGGTGGCCGCCGTGCGAGCCGCCAGTTGCTCCGGGGCCAGGAAGGCCGGCGTCCCGCACAGGGCGGTCGATTCGGAGTCGCTGCCCACGAGCCGGGCCAGGCCGAAGTCGAGGATCTTCGGGCTGCCGCTCGCGTCGACCACGATGTTCGAGGGCTTCAGGTCGCCATGCACCACGCCTTTGGCGTGGGCCGCCTCGACCGCCTTCACCACCCGAAGGAGGAGGGCGATCCGCTCCCCGCGCCGGAGGCGGGCCTCGAGGGCATGGTCGACGAGGGTGGTCGAGGGCTCGATCAGTTCGACCGCTAACCAATAGCGGGCCACGCCGTCGATGCTGTCCACGCCGCAGTCGATGAACCCCGCGGTGTCGGGCGAGGCCACGGCCTGGGTGGCCCGGACCTCGCGCTCCCAGCGCCGCTCGAGGGCGGGACCGGCCCATTCGCTACGGAGCACCTTGATCGCCGCTCGCGTCCCGTCGGCGCGGATGCCGCGGTAGACCTGGGCCATGCCGCCGGCGCCGATCCAGCCGTCGATGGTCCAAGCCCCGAGCTGGCGACCCATGAGGGGCCCGGCGTCGGCGGGCGGACGCCGCTCGGCGTCGAGTTCTTCCCGCACGCGGCGCAGGAGATCGAGGACGAGCTCCCGGTCGGCGCGGCTCGGGACATGGGCGGCGAGCCATGCCTCGCGCTCCTCCGGCCGGAGCTGGCGGGCGGCGTCGAACCACGCCCGCAGCAAGCGGCGGGCAGAGGGCCCGTCCGGGTCCCGCGGTTCTCCGCTTGGATCTTGCTCGGTCATGGCATGGCCTTCGACGCGGCATCCGAAACCGCTCGGCTCGGGGCACGACAGACGTTAGGATGACCGGTTGCGGCGGGCCTGTCCAACCGCGGTCCGGGCGTTCGCCAGAGGAGCCCAGGTCTGCGCTGGCCCGGCCTGCGGAGCGACAGGCGATGGCGAAGGACGACATCACCCGCATGCTGGAGCGGGCCGCCCACGGCGACGACGGTTCGCTCGGCGCCCTGTGGCAAGCGACCTACGGCCAGGTCCACGCCATGGCCAGCGCCGCCTACCGCCACGAATCGGACACGCCGACCTTGCAGCCGACGGCGCTCGTGTCCGAGGTCTACCTCCGTCTGTACGGGAACGGCACCCCGCCGGTCTTCGAGAACCGCCGCCACTTCTTCGGAGCCGTGGCCCGTTCGCTCGGCCAGGTGCTCATCGACCACGCCCGGCGCCGCGACCGAGCCAAGCGCGGCGGCGGCGAGCGCCCCGCGTCGCTCGCCCTCGTCGAACACGAACTGTCCCGCGCCGACCGCATCCCGACCAGCGACCTCGAACGGCTGATGGAGGCCCTCAAGAGCCTCGAAGGCGAACAGCCGCGGGCCGCCGAGGTCACCTGGCTCCGCTTCGTGACCGGCCTCTCCGACAGCGAGGTCGCCGGCATCCTCGGCGTCAGCCGGCGGACGGTGCAGAACGACTGGCTCTTCGCCAAGGCCCTCCTCCGCCGCGAGCTGGGCATCGAACCGCCGAGTGGCGAGTAAAGGCCCGGCGAGCCCTCCTCTCAAGAAGCTCGCCGGGCGCAGAAGAGCCATCGGTTGGATCCCGATCCTCGCACCTCGCCCAAGCGAGGCATGCGATCCCGATCAGCGGCAAACGCCCCACGCCGCGAGAAGGATGGCGAGGTCCATCCCGTCGACGGCGTGATCGCCGTTGAGATCGACATAGGACGGCGTGCTCGGCACCACCGGTCCCCAGTACGCAAGCAGGATGGCGAGGTCGGTACCGCCCACGGCATGGTCGCCGTTGAAGTCGCCGGTGCATGGGCAGTCGCCCGGTAGCCGGACCAACCGAATGTCGTCGACCAGCGGTCCCCATCCGCCGTAATCCAGTGCCTCGAACTGGATCGTGCTCGAGGTCGACGTCGCGACAAACTCCCGCTCCACATATCCGGGCCATATGTAGCCGTAGTCGCAGCCATACCCCGGGCAGACCAGATCGATCTGCTCGACGAACGGACCGTAGGTGACGCGCGTGCGCCGCTCGGCCGGCCAGGAGTCGCCGCAGTTCATGCCGAGGGCGAACCTCAGTCGGTAGCGCTGGCCAGGAACCGTCGCCACGGCTTGCCAGATGGTGCCCTGCCCGGGACTACCGATCAGATCGACGAAGGCGTTCCCCTCTGGCGGCAGGCTCCCCCAGCACGGATCGCAGGTGCCATCCTGCCGCTGGTAGTCGATCGGCAGTCCGGGTCCCGACACATTCCATCCCGGAAGAGAGTCGAGCTCGTGTCCGTAGGAGTAGTTGAGGCAGAAGAGCGGCGGCCCGTCCTCGAATCCGCCGTTCGCGAGCAACTGCACGCCGGCCGTGCAGTCGTCGGGGACCCCGTCCTGGTTGCAGTCCGCGAGCAGACCGGTTGCCAGGTCGAGGGTGTCGTCGATCCCGTTCCCGTTGCAGTCGCTTGGGATGCTCCCGCACGGCGGTCCCCCTTCACAGCAATCGGGGACGCCGTTCCCGTTCGCATCGGCGAGCTCGCCGCTCAGGATCTGCCCGTAATCGACGATGCCGTCGTTGTTGCAGTCGGCCGACCATTCGATGATGTAGCCGGTGCCGCCGATCGAGCCGACCTGATCTTGGTTGTCGTTCCAGCACGGGAGCGGAGTGGGACCGTTGTAGCCACCGTAGTAATGGGCGTAGAACTCCATATACCCCCCGTTCGGCTCGCCTCCGCACCACGGGGCCCAGAACGACTCGCCGGTGTCGTAGATCCAGCTCCCGTTGACCTTGTGGGCCCCGGACCAAGGGCCGATCCAGAAAATGCCCTCGTGCATCCAGAGGTTCGGGTCGACCGCCACGTGGTCCCACACCCAGTCCGCTTCCGCCTGGTTGGTCAAGGTGACGAGATATCCGCCACCGCCCTCCGCCAGCGGCTTCGCCTCCGTCCAACGGAACATGCCCGGCACGCCGAGGTACCAGTGGCCGTTGCCGCCTTCGCTCGCCTTCCATTGGACCGCCTGCCCCAAGGCGGGTGATCCGATCGCCAACACGGCCGCAAGAGCGGCAGTCGTACGTGGTCGCATATTGCATCTCCCTTGGCGAGAGGGAATTGCTCTCTCGCTCCCACCCATGCGTCGATTGCGATGAGCAGTGCAACGGAATCACCGCCCCAAACGCATCGATGCATCGAGTTAGCCCATCCTCACAACTCTGGCCTCCGACATTCGCCCCAGCGGCAGCGAGCCCAACGCCACAATCATCACGAACGCGGATCTGAATTCGATTCGCCATTGACGAA
>JBGAKK010000053.1:0-31721 GCA_044224425.1 Phycisphaerales bacterium | reverse complement strand
CGCGGAGCGAACGCATGCCCCGTTTGCGGGCCTCGGCCCGCAGGACGTTGGTCGAGGCCTGCGTCATCACCATCTCGCGCAGCTCGTCGTCCATGGTCATGATCTCGAAGAGGGCCATGCGGCCCTTGTAGCCCGAGCGGTTGCAGCGGTCGCAGCCCCGCCCGCGGTGGAAGGTGCGGCCGGCCACGTCGGAAGGCCGCAGGGCGAGCTCGAGGAGTTGCTCCTCGGTCGGCGAGTACTGCTCCTTGCAGCCGGTGCAGATGCGGCGGACCAGACGCTGGGCGACGATGGCCTCGATGGTCGCGGTGAGAAGGAAGGTCTCGACCCCGAGGTCGGCTAGACGCAGGATCGAGCTGGGGGCGTCGTTGGTGTGCAGCGTGGTGAACACCAAGTGGCCGGTCAGCGAGGCCTGGATGGCGATCTGGGCCGTCTCCAGGTCGCGGATTTCGCCGACCAGGATGATGTCCGGGTCTTGGCGGAGGAAGGACCGGAGGAGACGGCCGAAGGTCAGCTCCTGCTCGGTGTTCACCTGGCACTGGATGAGACCCTCGATGTCGTATTCGACGGGGTCCTCGGCGGTCAGGATCTTGACGTCGGGCTCGTTGAGCTCGTTGAGGGCCGCATAGAGCGTGGTGGTCTTGCCGGAGCCGGTCGGCCCGGTCACCACCACGATCCCGTTGGGCTTCTGGATCAGGGCCCGCATGGTGGCCAGGTCGTCGTCGCGGAGCCCGATGCGATCGAGCGAGAGTTGCACGTTCGAGCGGTCGAGGACACGCATGACGACCGACTCGCCGAACATCGTGGGTAGGACGGCGACGCGGAGGTCGATGGGGACGCCGCCGATGTGCAATTCGATGCGGCCGTCCTGGGGCAGGCGGCGCTCGGCGATGTTCAACTTCGACATGACCTTCACGCGGCTGACGATCGGCATCGCCAACTGCTTGGGCGGCGGGATCATCTCGTAGAGGATGCCGTCGATGCGATACCGCATCTTGAACTCGTTCTCGAACGGCTCGAAGTGGATGTCCGAGGCCTTGTCGCGGATGGCCTGCATCAGCACCGCGTTGAGGAGCTGGACGACCTTGTTGTCGCTGGCCGCGCTCTCCAGGGCCGAGAGGTCGATCGAGTCGCCGCGGTTGGCGACCGCCGCGATGGCGTCGCTCTGGGCCGCCTCGGCGTAGATGGCCTGCATGGAGGTCGACTTGTTGGCGAACTTCGCCTTCAGGAAGTCGTCGACCTCGGAGGTCGGGGCGATGACCGCGGTCACCTTGAACCCCATCAGCATCCGGAGGTCGTCGACGGCCTTGAAGTTCTCCGGGTCCTTCATGGCGATGGTCAGTCGCCGCGACCCGGGATCGAACTCGATGGGGATGACCCCATAGGTGTTGGCGGTCTCGGCTGGGATGGCGCTGAGGGTCGCTTCCGGGATCTCCAGGTCCTTGATGTGGACCCAGCGCATCCCCTGCTGGCCCGCCAACGCCTCCAGCACATCCTCGGGCTGGATGTAGCCGAGTCCCACGAGGAGCTGACCGAGTGGTTCGCCCTTGCGCGCCCCCTGCTGCAGCGCGAGTGCCTCATGCACTTGCTCCCGCGTGACCTTCCCCAGCTTGGTCAGGACACGCCCGAACCGTCGGCCCTTGAGTTCTTCAGGGTTGATGTTTGCCATCGGATGGATCCAATCCGCTTTGCCCCGCCCGAGGCGTCGCCTCGGGAGAAGCACCAAGGCGAAGGGCCTTGGTCAGACCTAGGTCGCAGTCAGCTGTCACGAACACCGAGATCTCGTCACCACGGGACCGGTCCAAGCTGGCCGCCATCAACTGCTCAGGTCGCGTCCGACCTGCGATCCCGAACCTCGCGTGCCTTCTGGAACCCGTCTCTGACGCGGGTCCTGCCAGCCTCTCGGCCAGCCGCGGGGTCGGGCGAGCGAACTCACCCAGGGATCAGGGAGCTGAAGGTGGTCTGCCGGGAGTCAAGCACCCGAAGCATCGCACCAAACCGGACATCCCTCTCCGCCAGACCCCGGCAGGCGAGCCGAAGTGGCGGGTTGGGTCATCGAGCCCGGGAGGGGCGGGCGACTCGGAAGCGGTATCGACCGCCGCCTGCCCGTGCTCGACGTGCCATCATCCGCCCGCGTGCCCCATGCGGAAGCATTGGACTTACGAGTTTTCGTAAGGACAATTGGATTGTTCTGCAGAAGTGGCGATATCGAGAACGCAGTTCGGACCACATCGCAGCTCGAAGAGGTGGCTCGGGTCCGCTTCCCTTCTCGGGGACCGGCGGTGCCTGTCCCAGTTCGATCCCCGGTCGAACGTGTGTGTCCATATTGGCTCCCCCCGGTCAAACGTGTGTGTCCAGTGTGACCTCCCGCGTCGCTTCGGGTCAAACGTGTGTGTCCAGTGTGGCCTCCACGGTCAAACGTGTGTGTCCAGTGTGGCCTCCTGGCTCCCCCCCAAACGTGTGTGTCCAGTGTGGCCTCCCGCGTCGCTTCGGGCTCGACCAGAGCGGTGACCTCGCGACGCCGCCGGCCCGGAGGGCGGCAGCCCGGACGGACCGCCCGGCCGGCCCGGCCACCCCTACCCCCACGCCCCATGGGACAACGCCCCCGCCGACACGGCGGAGGCTCGACCGACGGTGCCTCGATCAGCGACGAACCGTCCGGAGTTACGACTCTTCCCCGCTCGCCTCGTCCAGCTCGGTGCGACCCACCAGGCCGCCGGCCCGGTGCACCTTGTCGGTGAGGTCGCCCGGGTCCTTCGACTTATCGATCATCTCCTCGGCCGAGATGATGCCCTTCGAGTACATGCTCCAGAGGTGGTCGTCGAGGAGCTGCATGCCGAACTTGCGTCCGGTCTGGATCGCCGAGTCGATGCGGAAGGTCTTGTTCTCGCGGATCAGGTTGGCGATGGCCGGGGTGATGACCAGGAACTCGTAGGCCGCGATCCGGCCAGGCTTGTCGGCCCGGGCCAGGAGCTGCTGGCTGAGGATGGCGATCAGCGAGGTCGAGAGCTGGACGCGGACCTGGGCCTGCTGGTTGACCGGGAAGGCGTCGATGACGCGGGTGATGGTGCCGGCGGCACCCGTGGTGTGGAGGGTGGCGAACACCAAGTGGCCGGTTTCGGCAGCCCGGATGGCGGCCTCGATGGTCTCGAGGTCGCGCATTTCGCCGACCAGGATGACGTCGGGGTCGGAACGGAGGACGCGGCGGAGGGCTTCGGCGAAGCTCGGCACGTCGGCGCCGACCTCACGCTGGTTGACGACCGACTTCTTGTGGTAGTGGTAGTACTCGATCGGGTCTTCGGTGGTGACGATGTGCCGATCGTAGTTCATGTTGATGTAGTCGACGCAGGTGGCCAGCGTCGTCGTCTTGCCCGAGCCGGTGGGCCCGGTGACGATGAAGAGGCCACGGGGACGACGCAACAACTCCTTGATGATCGGCGGCAAGCCGATCTCGTCGAACGACAGCAGCTTGTTCGGGATCAGACGCAAGACCATCGAGATCGCCCCGCGCTGCCGGAAGACGGAGACACGGAAGCGGGCCTGGTCGCCGTAGGCGAAGCCGAAGTCGGTGCCGCCCACCTCGGCCACTTCCTGCTGGCTCTTCTCCGGGGTGATCGACTTCATGAGGGTCATGCAGTCGTCCTTGTCCAGCACCTTGGTCTGCAGGCTGCGGAGGCGGCCGTGCAGACGGATCGTCGGCGGACGACCCTCCGAGATGTGGAGGTCGGAAGCCCCTTGGCGGACGACGGTCTCAAGCAGTCGGTCGATCTGGATGGTGGACATGGATCACATCACACTTCGTTCGGGTTGAAGCCTTCGATCTGGGCGAAGTTGGCCACTTCGACCGGCGTCGTGACGCCCTTCAGGACCTTGATCTTGCCGTCGGCCACAAGGCTACGCATGCCGCCGCGGATCGCGGCAGACCGGATCTTGCTGACGCTGGCCCGATTGAAGGCCAGCTCGCGGATCTCGGTGTTCATGATCATCAGCTCGAAGATGGCCTTTCGGCCCTTGTAGCCGGCCCCGCCGCAGACATCGCAGCGCCCCGGCTTCCAGACCCCCTGGGCCGCTTCCTCCGGCGAGATGCCGATCAGCTGCAGGAACTTGGGGTCGGGCGACGGGTCGGGCTGCTTGCACTTGCACAGGACGCGGACGAGCCGCTGGCCCATGATGGCCTGGATCGCGCTCGCCACCAGGAAGGGCTTGACGCCCATGTCGATGAGACGGGTGATGGCGCTGGGGGCGTCGTTGGTGTGGAGCGTCGAGAAGACGAGGTGGCCGGTGAGGGAGGCCTGGATCGCGATGTCGGCGACTTCGCGATCGCGGATTTCGCCGACCAGGACGATGTTCGGGGCCTGACGCAGCATCGAGCGGAGGATCACCGCGAAGGTCAGCCCGATCGCCTCGCGGACCTGGACCTGGTTGATGCCGTTGAAGTTGTATTCGACCGGGTCCTCGGCCGTGATGATCTTCTTGTCCGGCCGATTGAGGACGTCGAGCGCCGAGTAGAGGGTGGTGGTCTTGCCCGAGCCGGTCGGACCGGTCACCAGGAAGATGCCGTTCGGCCGGCGGATGATCTTGTTGAAGACGTCGAGCTGGTCGGGCTCGAAGCCGAGGTTGACCAGACCGATGCGCACCGAGTCCGGGCGGAGAATACGGAGGACGACGCTCTCCCCGTGGTAGGCCGGGCAGGTCGAGACACGGAAGTCGATCGGCGTGCCGTCCACCACCAGCTTGATGCGGCCGTCCTGCGGGATGCGGCGCTCGGCAATGTTGACGCCGGCCATCAGCTTGAGGCGGGCCAGCACCGAGGCCTGCATCTTCTTGGGCAGGGTGTCGCGGATGTGGCAGACGCCGTCGATGCGATAGCGCACCACGACGCCGTCCTTCTTGGGCTCGATGTGGATGTCGCTGGCCCGGCCGCGGACGGCCTCGATGATGACCCGCTGGCAGAGGCGGATGATCGGGGCGTCCTCGACCGCGTCCTGGTCGATCGAGCTGTCGACCGACTTGTCGACCGAGCGGTCCACGGAGCGGTCGACCGACTTGTCGATCGAGTCGGTGACCAGGGACTCGGTCGAGAGCATCGCCGACTTGGTGCCGGCCGTGCCCTCGATGAAGCGCTTGATCTGGCTGCGGCTGGCGAGGGCGGTCTCGATGTCGCAGTTGAGGCGGAAGCGGAGGAGGTCGATCAGCTCGAGATCCATCGGGTCGTGGATCAGGAGCCGGAGCTTCCCGGCGGCCTTCGAGATGGGCAGGACGAGGTGCTTCTTGACGATCTCGTCGGGGACCAGCTTGAGGTCGATCCGGCTCGAGTGCTCGGGCCGGTCGAGGTTGAAGTACTCCATCCCCCACTGCTCGGCCAGGACCCTCGAAAGATCCTCTTCCTTGCAGACGCCCCGCTCGATCAGCACCTCGCCGAGGCGCTTCCCGGTCCCCTTCGTCTCGGAGAGCGCGGTCTCGAGCTGCTGAGGCGTGATGACCTTCGCCTCGATCAGCATCTCGCCAAGCTTCTTGCGGACCTTCCGTGCCAACAGTGCCTCCGGGCGCCTCCGGGCGATTGGGGGATCGACGGTCCCCGCCGGCGGCAAGGACCGCTTAGGCGAGGGGAGAGCCTTGTAGTATCCACGGTCCCGGCGACGACCGCAATTCGGGACCCGCCAGAGGCGGAGCTGCCCCGATCGGACTCGTCGCCTCGGAGGGAACCGGGCTTCCCTTCACGCCCCGGACGCGGTATCACCGCAGTTCCGGCGAGGCCGAGGCGCGACCATCGCGCCGCCGACCACCGGATGATTCGCACCACACCGCAAGGGGGTTGCCGCCGTGCGTGTCCTCATCACCGCTGGACCGACCCACGAGCCGATCGACGCGGTCCGCTTCCTCGGGAACCGATCGTCCGGACGGATGGGCATGGCCCTCGCCAGCGCCTTCTCCCGGCGCGGCCATGAGACGACGCTCCTCCTCGGGCCGGTCCCCGCGCGGCAGGCCCTGCCAGGCGTCCGGATCGAGGACTTCGAGTCGACCGCCGACCTCGCCGGCCTCCTCGATCGCGAATTCCCGGCCTCCGACCTCCTCGTCATGGCGGCCGCGGTCGCCGACTTTCGCCCCATGGGTCAGCCCCTGCCCGCCAAGCTCGAGCGAGGAACCGCCATGAGCCTCGAGTTGGAGCCGACCCCCGACCTCGTGGCCGGGCTGGCCACGCGTCGGCGCCCCGGTCAACGCCTGGTCGGCTTCAGCCTCGAAGCCCCCGAAGTCCTCGAGTCGCGAGCCCGGACGAAACTCCTTCGGAAGGGGCTCGATGCCATCGTGGCCAACCCCCTGGCGACCATGAATGCCGAGGGGATCGAGGGGATGCTCCTCGCCGCCGACGGCTCGGTGCGACGGCCCGGCCGGCTGGGGGTGATCCCCAAGACCGAGTTCGCCGAGTGGCTGGCGGACGAGCTCCTCGCCCTGCCCGCCCGTTCCGCCCACCCCGCCCACGCTTGAGCCTCGATCGCAGGCGTGCCGATAAGGCTCCCGGACCGAATCACTCGGCCCTTGGAGGTCGCTCGCATGCAGATCGGGATGCTTGGCTTGGGACGGATGGGCGCCGGGATGGTTCGCCGGCTGCTTCGGGCCGGTCACCAGTGCGTCGTCTTCGACGTGAACCAAGGGGCCGTTGCCGCGATGGCCAAGGAGGGGGCGATCGCCTCCACCTCGATGGCCGACTTCTGCGCCAAGCTCACCAAGCCCCGCGTGGCATGGATGATGATCCCGGTCGCCTTCGTCGACCAGACCATCGCCCAGCTCGTCCCCCACCTCGAGAAGGGGGACATCCTGATCGACGGCGGCAACTCCTACTACAAGGACGATCTCCGCCGCTCGAAGGAACTCGCTGAGCGCGGACTCCGCTACCTCGACGTCGGCACTTCGGGCGGCGTCTGGGGCGCCGAGCGGGGCTACTGCCAGATGATCGGCGGCGACACCGAGGCCTTCCGGCATGTCGAGCCCGCCTTCCGCGCCTTGGCTCCCGATCGGAACTCCGCCCCGCCCACCCCGGGCCGCGAGTCGAAGGGCGGCAGCGCCGAGCACGGCTACCTGCACTGCGGACCGAGCGGCGCCGGGCACTTCGTGAAGATGGTCCACAACGGGATCGAGTACGCCCTCATGGCGGCCTACGCCGAGGGGCTCAACATCCTCGGCCACGCCAACGCCGGCCGCGAGGCCCGAGCCAACGACGCGGAGACGACGCCGCTCCGGAACCCCGAGGAGTTCCAGTACGACTTCGACCTCGCCGACATCACCGAACTCTGGCGACGCGGCAGCGTGGTCGGCTCCTGGCTCCTCGACCTCACGGCCCAGGCCTTGGCCAAGGACCCCAAGCTCGCCGCCTTCACTGGCCGGGTGAGCGACTCAGGGGAAGGCCGCTGGACGGTCCTCGCTGCCATCGAGGAAGGGGTGCCCGCCCACGTCCTGAGCGCGGCCCTCTTCGACCGCTTCGAGAGCCGCGGGGCAGCCGACTTCGCCAACAAGGTCCTCTCCGCCCAGCGCATGATGTTCGGCGGCCACGCAGAGAAGGCCTCGAGCCACTGAGCGTCCGCCGCCTGCGACAATGCGGGCGATGCCACGCTCGCCTGCCATCACCGTGCGCCCCGCCGTGCCGGCGGATGTCGCCCTCATCCTCGATCTGATCCACGCCCTCGCCGCCTACGAGCGGATGCCGGACGCGGTGGAGGCGACTCCTGCGGCCATCGAGCGCCAACTCTTCGGCAGCGGCTTCGGCCGGGGCCCGACCGCGGAGTGCCTGATCGGCGAGATCGACAGCGAGGCCCAGGGCTTCGCCGTCTACTGCATGAACTTCTCGACCTGGCTCGCCAAGCCGGGTATCTGGCTCGAGGACCTCTTTGTTCGCCCGCCAGCCCGCGGCCACGGGCTCGGGGCGGCGCTCCTGCAGGCCTTGGCTCGCGTCGCGGTGGAGCGCGGCTGCGGACGCATGGAGTGGTCGGTCCTCGACTGGAACGAGCCGGCCCTCGGCTTCTACCGGCGCCTCGGCGCCGAGGCGCTCAGCGAGTGGACCACGAATCGCGTCAGCGGCGCTGCTCTCGTCGCGCTGGCGGGCGGCGTGCAGGGCGAGCCATCGTCGCCCTGCTAGCATCCGCCCTCCGATGACCGCCCTGCCCCGCCATCCGGTCCCGCACGGCACGAGCTATCCGATCGGGGCCACGGTCCTCCGGGAAGGCGTCAACTTCAGCGTCTTCTCGAAGCACGCCGAACGGATGGAGCTCTGCTTCTTCCGCTCCGCCGACGACGATCGCCCCAGCAGCTCGATCGTCCTCGATCCGCGGATCAACCGGACCTACCACTATTGGCACGTCTTCGTGCCCGGCATGCCGGCCGGACAGCTCTACGGCTGGCGGGCCGAAGGCACCCACGACCCGAAGGACGGCCTCCGCTTCGACGGCGAGAAGCTCCTCCTCGATCCCTATGGGCGCGGCATCGCCTATCCCAAGGCCTTCTCGCGAGCCGCCGCCTGCGCCCCCGGCGACAACACCGGCAAGGCCATGAAGTCGGTGGTCATCGACCCGCGGAACTACGACTGGGAGGGCGACGACCATCCCCGCACCTCGTTCCGCCGCACCGTCGTCTACGAGCTGCACGTCCGCGGCTTCACCGCCAACCCGAACTCGGGTCTCGAGGCGACGAAGCGCGGCACCTTCGCCGGGCTCAAGGAGAAGATCCCCTACCTGCGCGACCTCGGCATCACCGCGGTCGAACTCATGCCGGTCTTCGCCTTCGACCCGCAGGATGCCCCAGCGGGCCGCACCAACTACTGGGGCTACTCGCCCGTCTCCTTCTTCTCGCTGCACCCGGGCTACGCCTCGGTGCAGGACCCGCAGCAGGCGGTCGACGAATTCCGCGACCTGGTCAAGGCCCTGCACCGGGCCGGCATCGAGGTCATCCTCGACGTCGTCTACAACCATACCGCCGAGGGCGGGGCCAACGGACCGACCTATTCGTGGCGCGGCCTCGCCAACCGCGGCTACTACCTCCTCGACCCCCACGACCGCGCGATCTACCGGGACTACACCGGATGCGGCAACACGATGCGGGCCAACCATCCGATCGTGCGGCGGATGATCGTCGACAGCCTGCGTTGGTGGGTGCGCGAGATGCACGTCGACGGCTTCCGCTTTGACCTCGCGTCGATCCTCTCCCGCGACGACAAGGGCGACGCGGTCGAGAACCCGCCGGCCATCTGGGACATCGAAAGCGACCCGATCCTCTGCAACTCGAAGCTGATCGCCGAGGCGTGGGACGCAGCGGGCCTCTACCAGGTCGGGTCCTTCGTCGGCGACAGCTGGAAGGAGTGGAACGGCCGCTTCCGCGACGACGTCCGCCGCTTCATCCACGGCGAGCGAGGCAGCGTGCGGAGCCTGCCGCCGCGGCTGGTGGCGAGCCCCGACCTCTACGCCTCGGACGGCCGGGAGCCCGAGCAGAGCGTGAACTTCGTGACCTGCCACGACGGCTTCACCCTGAACGACCTGGTCAGCTACGCCACCAAGCACAACGAGGCGAACGGCGAGTCGAACCGCGACGGCGCCGATTGGAACCACTCCTCGAACCACGGCGTCGAAGGCCCCACCGACGACCCTGCCATCGAGGCCCTCCGGCATCGACAGGTCAAGAACTTCCTGACCCTGACCCTCCTCTCGATGGGCACGCCGATGCTCTCGATGGGTGACGAGGTCCGCCGCACCCAGGACGGGAACAACAATGCGTGGTGCCAAGACAACGCCGGGGCGTGGTTCGATTGGAGCCTGATCGAGCGCCGGCACGACCTCATCCGCTTCGTGCGATCCCTGGTCCGAGCCCGCACCCACAGCGAGCGGCGCCTGGCGACGGGGACGACCCTGCACGAGATCCTGACCCGCGCCGATCTCCGCTGGCACGGCGTGGAGCTCGATCGGCCCGACTGGGGCGAGGACTCCCACTCCCTTGCCTTCGAGGCCCATCGCCCCGATGGCTTGCACGCCTATCTGGCGATGAACGCCTACACCGACCCGCTTGAGTTCACGCTGCCGGAGCTCCCGGGCGGCCACCACTGGCATCGTCGCCTGGACACCGCCCTGCCCTGCCCCGACGACGTGCCCGACGGCCCCGATTTCCCGATCGTGCCCGGCTCGACGTATCGGGTCGCCGATCGCTCGCTCGTCCTCCTCATCGCCGCCGAGCGACCGGCCTAGCGACGGGCGCTTCGCCGTACACTTCGCCATGGCGACCGTCGGTCGCCGTAGCTGGGCGGGACGCTTCCGACGATGCCCCCCGATCTCACGCTCTTCCAGCAGATCGCCGCGACGCTTCTGATCGCGACGACGCTCGGCCTCGTCGCCGTCCTCCTTCGCCAGCCGCTCATCGTGGCCTTCATCGCGTCCGGCGTCGTGGCTGGCCCGTCCGGGCTAGGAATCGTCCACGCCGGCGAGCCCTTCAACTCGTTGGCCGAGCTCGGCATCGCCCTCCTCCTCTTCCTGGTCGGCCTGCGGCTCGATCCCAACGTGCTGCGGCGGATCGGAGCGACGGCCACGATCGCCGGCCTGGGGCAGATCGCGATCACCGCGAGCCTCGGCGTCCTGGCCGCCCTTGCCCTCGGCATCGGCTGGCGAAGCGCCATCTACATCGGCGGGGCCTTGGCCTTCTCGAGCACGGTGATCATCGTCAAGTTGCTCACCGACCAGCGCGAGCTCGACTCGCTGCACGGGCGGATCACGGTGGGCATCCTGATCATCCAGGATCTGCTGGTGGTGGCGGCGATGATGGCCATCACCGTGGTGAGTAGCGGTGCCGCCGGCGGCCAGCAGGGGCTGGCCATCGTGCTGAAGCTGGCCGGCTTCGTGATCGCCCTCGTGGTCGTCGGCCGCAGCGTGCTGCCGCTGTCGCTCCATGCCGTGGCCCGCTCGACCGAGGCGGTGGTCCTCTTCGGGATCGCCTGGGCGGTGGTGGTGGCGACGGCAGCGAAGCTCCTCGGCCTGAGCACCGAGGTCGGTGCGTTCCTGGCCGGGGTGACGCTCGCCTCGTCCCGCTACCGCGACGCGATCGCCGGTCGCCTGGTCGCGGTGCGCGACTTCATGCTCCTCTTCTTCTTCCTCTCGCTCGGGGCGAACTTCCGTCGCGAGGGGATCCTGGCCAGCCTGCCCGCCGCCCTCGGCCTGGCCCTCTTCGTCCTCCTGGTGAAGCCGCTCGTGGTCATGGCCATCATGGCCATCCTCGGCTACCGCCGGCGCACCAACTTCCTGTGCGGCGTGGCCATCGCCCAGCTCAGCGAGTTCTCGCTGATCCTCGCCTCGACCGGGCTCGCCCTCGGACACGTCCAAGGAGAGGAGATGACCCTCCTCCTCCTCGTCTTCATGATCTCGATGGTGCCCTCGACCTACGTGATCACCAGGCAGCATGCCGTCTACGGCCGGCTGGCCAATGCCCTCCGGATCTTCGAGCGGAAGCGGCTCCGGCTCGATGCCGACGCCCCTACCGCTGCTTCGCCCTGCGATGTCATCATCTTCGGCCTCGGGCGCTACGGCAGCCGCATCGCCCGCCGGCTCCAGTCGGCGGGGCTCCGCGTCCTCGGCGTCGACTTCGACCCCGAGGCGATCGCCGGGGCTCGCGAGCACGGGATCGCGGCCCGGTATGGCGATGCGGAAGACCCTGAACAGCTCGAGGACCTGCCGCTCGAGAGCGCAGCGCTCGTGGTCAGCGCCATGCCGCCGCTCGAGCAGAACCTGGCGGTCCTCTCGGCCCTCGCCCATGCCCGCTACGGAGGGCGCATCGCGGTGACGGCCCATTCGCACGGCGACGCCGAACGGTTGGCGCGGGCCGGAGCCCATCTCGTCCTCGCCCCCTTCGGCGACGCGGCGGACGAGGCCAGCGACCGCTTGCTGCGGCTCCTTGAACATGCGGCGGCGGCGCCGGAGCCAGCACCGAATCGACGCTCGGTGGGGGGCAAAGAACCGTAGACTGATGCGAACTCGCTACGGCCCCGTGGCGGAACGGCAGACGCAGCGGACTTAAAATCCGCAGCCCCTAACCGGGCGTGAGGGTTCAAGTCCCTCCGGGGCCATTGCGGCGCGACTGCGAATGGAGCTCGCCTCGCTCTCGCTCTTTCTTGGTGGGAAATAGGGAAGCGGCCCCATGGTGCGTGGTATGGTCCGTTTGGCGCCGACATCGTGGCGTCGGGCGAATCACGATGGCGTCGAAGGGGTGAGCCATGCAGTCGATACGGCAAGTCATCGGCAAGCGGTGGACGGTGCTCGGGCGCGAGGCGTGGGCCGTGGCCCTGCTCCTCGTGGCGGCGATGGCCGCGTCGCCGGCAATCGCCAAGGACACGCCACTTGGCGGATTGCAGCAGGTCGACTCACTCACCGTGGCTCGCGGCGACCGCATCCTCGCCACCGAGCACCTGCGCATCGTCTCGAAGGGGCCGGTGGTCATCGCCGGCTCGATCGAAGGACGCCCGGGGGTGTCGATCACGATCGAGGCCCCCGTGATCACCGTCACCGGTTCGATTCTCGGCGGGCCGGGCCTCGGTGGCGTCCGACCACTCGCCCGCGGCGGGGATGGCGGGAGCATCGTCTTGGACGCCCCGACCGTCGTGCTTGACGGGGCGGTCGTCGCGGCCGGAGACGGTGGCACCGGCGGCGCGGGAGGTGATGGCGGCGACGGCGGCGGCGTCACGGTGCACGCGGACGACCTCGACTCGAAGGGGAGTACGCCGCGGATCACGCCAGGACAAGGCGGCGAGGGCGGCGCCGGTATCGACGGCGATGTCCCACGAGCCCGGAACGGCGGCGGCGGCGGCAGCGGTGGCGACCTCCGGATGGGTCCGAGCTCGAAATCGAAAGCCAAGGCCAAGGCCAAAGCCGACCCGCCCCCTCCGGCTGAGAAACCCGCCCAGCCCGCTCCACCAGCGAAGGTGGGCTCCGGGAGCCCGGCCGGCGGCGCACCTAGCGAGTCGTAGAATCCGCCCGCCGCCGTGGCCGAATGGGAACCAGTTTCTCCCCACGAGCTACAGAGCCAGACCATGCGATCCACGCTCCTTCTCCTCTCGGCCTCCCTCGCCCTGCCCTTCCTTGCCGGCTGCTGCGTGATCGGCCACGCCCTCGGCATCGAGACGCCCTGCAACACCGGCCAGATGGTGACCGAGGCCTATCCCTCGTACACCGGCACCGACACCGAGACGCTCGACGCCATCGACGTCGTCCCCAACACGCCCTTCGACGGCGAGCCCTACTACACCTTCCGGTTCAATCGCGCCAACCCGGCCGACCCGAGCGTCTCGAACGACAGCGGCAAGCTCTGCGGCTGCGACTTGGCGAGCGTCACGCCGCTCGAGCAGCCGATCCACACCGCCTATGGCGAGAAGACGGTGATCCGGCTCGTCTACCGCAGCGGGGCACTCCTCAACGACACCACCGCCCCCTGCCCCAAGCGTCCGGACCGCCCGGCCAGCCCGGCTCCGGCGACGGGCTCGTGACCCGCTCGCGCCCCGCCCCGGGCCACCCTTCGGAGCCTGCCGCATGGCCAACGAGTCCCGGCACGAGTGGCTGAAGGATCTCGGGGAGGCGATGCACGCCGCGGCGCGACAGGTCGACGCCGCGGCGGTCGGCGACGCGGCTAACCACCTCGGCCGTGAACTCGCTCGCCAGCGGCACGCCTTCCGGCTCGAGGACTTCGTCCGGGCAACGGGTCTCCGTCCGGCGATCGCCCGCGACGCGGCGGTCGTCGTCTTCCGTCGCGTCGTCGCCAAGGCCTGGGCCGACGACCTCCTGAGCGAGGGCGAGGCCCTCGAGCTCGAGCAGATTGCGGCCCTCCTGGCCCTGCCCCGCGAGCGACGCGACGCGGTCCTCGACGACGCCGCCGTCGACGCCATGCGACGGCGCGAAGGGCTGCCGCCGATCGACCGAAGCCTCGGCGCGAGCACGCAGCGCCTCCTCGGCCACGCCCAGCGATTCCTCGGACGGCTCACGGAGATGGGCCGCGAGGCGGCGCACGCCGCGTCGGCCCGCGTCGTCCGCGCTGGCGAAGCGTTCCACGAGCGGCGGGCCATCGCGCCCCCACCAGCCCCGGGCGCCCCTGCTGCCCGACCGGTAGCGCCACCCCCAGTCCCCACGCCGCCGGCCGCGCCGTCGCCCGTCGCGTCTGCCTCGCGCCGATCCCTCGAGCAACCGCTCTACCGCCCGCCGCAGTCCTTCCAGGACTACTGCTCGCAGTCGGCGAACTTGGTGCGGATCCGCCCCTCGCGTCGCCAGCTCTGGCTCGCCCGTTCGCTCGGGGCCGACCTGAGCCGGTTCGATCGCCCGCGGGTCGCCGCCCGGCTCACCCAACTCCTGAAGGCGAGCGATCCGCTCGAGCGACGGGCAACGCTTGAGGCCCAGTCGCGGGCCGTCGGCATCGCCCCTGCCTCGACCAGCATCGCCGAACTCTGGGCCGACCTCGCCGACCGCCTGGAGGAAGTCGAATTCGCCGACGAGACCGATCTCCTCGAGATCCACTCCTTCGGCCTCGTCCCTGAGCGGGCCTTCTCGCCCGCCGAAGCGGAGTCGATCCGCGAGGCTGCCGAGGACTTCTCCGTGTCCTGCCCGACCTGCCGGGGCTCCTTCGCCCGCACCCTGATCTCGTGCCCGGTCTGCGGCTGGCCTGCCTTCCAGTCACCGATCGTCGTCCATCTCGCAGCCCCCGATCCCTACCTCGGGGTGCGATGGTGGGAGGCGTCGGCGGCGGCTCGCTAGGCGACGAGAAAAGGGCCGGCGCTCGGCGCCGGCCCTTCGGATCGGTCGTGCTTGGGTCGCCCGGAGGCGGCCGGTCGTCAGTTCACCTTCATCCCGAAGGTGCTCACGAGGAACGCGTAGACGTCCGCCCGCTCGTCGATCCGCTTACTGGTCGGCTTGCCGGCGCCGTGGCCGGCCCGCTTCTCGACCCGGAGGAGGATCGGGTTGCGGCAACCGTCGACCTTGCCCTGGGCCGCCTGCATGGCGACCGCGAACTTGAAGCTGTGGGCCGGGTAGACGCGGTCGTCATGGTCGCCGGTCGTGATGAGGGTCGGCGGGTAGCAGACCCCTTGCTTCACGTTGTGGTAGGGCGAGTAGCCGTACAGGACCTTGAACTCGTCGGCGTTGTCCGAGCTGCCGTAGTCGCCGACCCAGCCCCAGCCGATGGTGAACTTCTGGAAGCGGAGCATGTCCATGACGCCGACCGCCGGGAGGCACGCCCCCCACAGGTCGGGCCGCTGCACTTCGCAGGCCCCGACCAGCAGGCCGCCGTTCGAGCCGCCCTCGAGGGCCAGCTTGGGCGTCGAGGTGTACTTGTTCGAGATGAGGTACTCGCCGCAGGCGATGCAGTCGTCGAAGACGTTCTGCTTGGTCAGCCGCATGCCGCCCTTGTGCCACTCCTCGCCGTACTCGCCGCCGCCGCGGAGGTTCATCTCCACGTAGATCCCGCCGAGCTCGAGCCACGCCGCGATCACCGGCGAGAAGTGCGGCGTCATCGGGATGTTGAACCCGCCGTAGCCGTAGAGGAGCGTCGGGTTCGTCCCGTCGAGCCGCGTCCCCTTCCGCATGGTGATGAACATGGGGACCTTGGTCCCGTCCTTGCTCGTGGCGAAGACCTGCGTGGTGTCGTACTTCGCGGCGTCAAAGGGCACGCGCGGGGCCCGGAAGACCGAGCTCTTCCCGCTGGCGAGTTCGTACCGCCACACGGCTGGGGCGATGGTGAACCCGCTCACGCTGAAGTAGGTCTCCTTGTCGCTCCGCTTGCCGCCGAAACCGCCGGCGGTGCAGATCCCCGGCAGCGGCACGTCGCCGACCACCTTGCCGTCGAGGGCGTGGACGCGGACCAGGCTCTTGGCGTCCTGCAGGTAGTTGCAGAAGATCCGGTTGCCGACGATCGACGCGCTGGTCAGCGTGTCCTTCGTCTGCGGCACGATCTCCTTCCAATTGCTCCGCCCGGGCTTGGTCACGTCGATGGCCCAGACCCGGCCCCGCGGAGCCTCGAGGTCGCTCCACACATAGAAGACCGTGCCGTCGTTCCCGAGGTAGGAGTACTTGGCGTCGAAGGCGTTGAAGAGCTCGACCATGGGAGCGTCCTTGGCCGAGAGGTCGCGGTAGAAGAGGGCGTTGTTCACGCTGTCGCCGCTCTCGACCCCCATCACCAGCCAGCGGCCGTCATCGCTCACCGACGGCGAGAGGTACCAGCGGGGCTGGTCCTTGCGCTCGTAGACCAGCGCGTCGCTCGACTGCGGGTCGCCCACCTTGTGGTAGTAGACCTTGTGGAATTCGTTGACCGACTTCAGCTTGTCGCCGGTCGGGGCGTCGAAGCGGCAATAGAAGAAGCCCTTGCCGTCGCCCCACTGCCCGGGCTTGGTCCACGCCATCGGCGAGAACTTGACCCACTCGAGCTTGTCGGCGAGGTCCTTGCCGCTGGCCACGTCGCGGATCCGGATCGCGTTCCAGTCGGAACCCGCCTCGGCCACCGCGTAGGCGGCAAGGGTCGCTTCCTCGTTCGGCGAGACGCCGGCCAAGGCCACGGTTCCGTCCGCGCTCATCGTGTTGGGATCGATGAAGGGCCGCGGCGACTTGCCCGGCTCCTCCACCATCAGCACCGACTGGTTCTGCAGGCCGTCGTTCCGCGAGTAGAAGAGCTTGCCGCCGGCGACCTCGGGCACCCCGAACTTCTCGTAGTTCCACAGCCGCTCGAGCGTGGCCTTGATCGGCCCCCGCTCCGGAATGGCATCGAGGTAGCCGCGGGCGAAGGCCTCCTCGGCGTCGATCCACTGGTTGGTGTCGTCGGAGTATTCCTCAAGCCAGCGGTACGGGTCGGCCACGACGGTGCCGTGGTAGTTGTCGGTCACGTCCACCGTCTTGGCAGCCGGGTAGACGAGCGCGGTGTCGGCCGGCTGCCGCATCGAGCCGTGGCAACCGGCGAGCAGGCCCACGAGAGCGGTCGCCGCGAGGCGACGGGCGAAGGGATAGTGCATCGAAAGCTCCAAAGGCGGCGCTCCTGCCGGACCCGATCGGAAGCGACCGGGCCAAGGGAGCCGCGCGGTCGAAGTGTACATCCGGAGGCCGCCGCGGCTGCAGCGTCGGGTCAGGCCGGGGCCTCGAGTCCGGCCACCGTGGCCGGCAGCTCGCTCCCCCGGCAGACGCCCTCGACCAAGCCGTCCAGCCCCTCGGCCCGCAGCATGTCCCGGATGCTGCCGCGGACCTCGGCCACATGCAGGGCGATGCCATGCTCCTTCAGTTGCCGGGCTAGGCGGCCGAGCATCCGAATCCCCGCCAGGTCCGAGGTCGGCGAGCCCGAGAGATCGATCACCACCGCCTTCACCGGCGTCGGATAGCGGTCGATGCGGAGCAGGATCTCGCGCTCGATCATTTCGACGTTGAAGTAGTAGAGCCCCGCCTCGACTCGCAGGACGAGGACACCGCGCGGCAGCTCGTTGTCGGGGTGGCGGGCCCGGTCGGTGTAGCGATGCGTGCCCGGCATGCGCCCGAGGGTGGCCACGTGCGGCGACGCAGCCTGCCCGAGGAGGACGAGGAGCGACGCGATGCAGGCCACCAGCATCCCGTTCATGATGCCGAAGAGGAGGACGCTGGCGAAGGCCACGAGCGCGACGCGGAACTCGGCCCGGTTCACGTGGCGGAGGCGCTTCAACTCCTTGACGTTGATGAGCCCGAGGATGGCGCTCAGGACGATCGCCCCGAGAAAGGGCTTGGGCAGGTTGGCGAGGAGGTTGGGGGCGAAGACGAGGAGGGCGAGGATCGCCCCCGAGGTGACGAGGAGGGAGACCGGCGTCGAGGCTCCGGCCTTGGCGTTCACCGCCGACTGCGACATGCCGCCCGCGATGGGGAACCCGCCGGTGAGGGCGGCAGCGGCGTTCGAGACGCCGAGGGCGAAGAGCTCCTGCTGCGGATCGCTGGGCCGCTCGCGGTCCTTCACCAAGGCCCGCGAGGAGGAGATCGTCTCCACCGCGCCGAGCAGGAAGCAGCCCATGGCGATGGGAAGGACGGCTTGCAGCTCCCCGGCCTTCGGGAAGGGCGCCGTGAGCGAGGGCAGACCACCCGTCAACGCACCGACCGTCGCCACGCCATGGCTGGCGAGATCAAGCAGCGGCGAGACGAGGAGTCCGAGGACGACGAGGAGGAAGACGTTGGGACGGGCCGGAAGCAGTCGCTCCGAGGTCTGCAGGAAGAGGAATCCAGCCAGCGCCGTGCAGGCGGTCCAGGGATGGATCGACCCGAGGTGGAGCGCCGCCTGGACCACGCGCTCGAAGAAGTCGTCGCCAACCGCAGGTGTCCCGAGCAGAGACGGCAACTGCGTGGAGGCGATCACGAGGGCGGCTCCCGCCTTCCAGCCGAGGAGGATCGTCTCGCTGACGAAACTCACCACGTGCCCGAAGCGGAGGGCCCAGGCCAAGCCGAAGATCGCCGCGGTGACGATGGCCGTGATGACGGCAAGTTGGAGATGCCGGTCGGGCCATTCCTCGACGAGGGGAGCCAACCCTTGGCTGAGGGTGATGGCGATCGCCGAGGTCGGCCCGAGGGCAAGCCGCCGCGAAGGCCCCACCAGGCAATAGGCCACCCCCGCCGCGAGATAGCAGTAGAGCCCCGTCGCCGGCGGGAGCCCGGCCAAGGTCGCATAGGCGATGGCCACCGGCACCGCGTAGGCGGCGAGGGTCAGCCCGGCGATGGCATCATGGCCCAGCCAGCGGGCCTCATAGTTCGGGAGCCAGCGAAGAATGGGAAGCAGTCGCCAGAGGCTCGGCGGCTCCTCCGGCACGAGCGCGGGACTCCCCCCTCGCTCTGCCCGGGCGGATCCATTGGTCGGGGGGGACTCGGCGGGACCGAGATCCATGGCGTGCGCGGTCGGCGGGCGAGCCGCTCGGGCCGCCCGCTCCCTTCCCAACCGATGGTACCCGAGCGACTCCGCGTAGCGGCGGTCCGGGCTCCTGCGATCGCCGATTCCCAATCGAACCTGCTTCGCTCGACTCGGCATCCAACCGCTGGCCACGGCCGAACCCGGCGCTATCATCGGCTCGACTTGGCCTTGGCCCTCCGCCAGGGCCGACCGCCCCGGGCCCCGGAACCCCTGAATGCCCTCTCCCTTCCTTCCGATCGCCGCCATCGCCGCCGCCGTCGCCCTGAGCGCGACCCTCGTCGCCGTCCTCGCCGATCCGCCGGCGACCCCCAAGCCACCCTCCCCGACCACGCCGGAGCCCGCCGTGCGCACGCCGACCGTCCCGACCACCTCCCCTGCCAAGCCCGTCACCCCCCGCTACTCGAAGTCGGGGTACGACATCACGCCCTGGAGCCGCGAACAGGTCGACGAGGCGGCCAAGGGCCTGAGCGACGAGGCCCGCCGGATCCTCCTCGACGCAGCGACCGAGCGGCCCTTCTGCGGGCTCTTCACCGACTCCGAGGACGAAGGCATCTACGTCTGCGCCGTGGGCGGCCTGCCCCTCTTCAGGAGCGAGCACAAGTTCCACTCTGGCAGCGGATGGGCCAGCTTCTTCGCGCCGTTCGACCCCGCCCACGTCGTCGAGCGCGAGGACCGCTCGCTCGGCATGGTCCGCGTCGAGATCCTCGATGCCCGCACCGGGGCCCACCTCGGCCACGTCTTCGACGACGGCCCGCCACCGACCGGCAAACGCTACTGCCTGAACAGCGGGGCCCTCGTCTTCATCAAGAAGGGCGATCCCATTCCCGAGGCGTCGCAGCCGGTGAAGACCGAGGTCGCCTACTTCGCCGGCGGCTGCTTCTGGGGCGTCGAGGACGCCTTCGAGAAATTGCCCGGCGTCCTCGATGCCGAGAGCGGCTTCGCCAACGGCAAGGTCCCGAACGTGAGCTACAAGCAGGTCTGTAACGGCGACACCGGTTACGCCGAGACGGTGAAGATCACCTTCGATCCCAAGCGGACCAGCTACCAGGACCTCCTCCGCGTCTTCTTCAAGATCCACGACCCGACCACGCTCGATCGCCAAGGTCCCGACGTCGGCGACCAGTACCGCTCGGCGATCTTCACCACCAGCGAGGCCCAAGCCAAGGTGGCCAACGAAGTCCTCGCCAAGCTCAAGGCGAGCGAGGCCTTCGCCAAGTCCTTCAGCGGCCGCTCGGTCGTCACCAAGGTCGAGCCCCTCACTGGCTACGTGAAGGCCGAGGAATACCACCAGGACTACCACGCCCGGAACGGCGGCCATTGCCACGTCCGCGGGTTCCAAGGCGAGATGCCGTTCTGAGCGGGCGGGCGGCGCCGAAGCGCCGCCTGCTACGCTCTGGCTGCGTGGTGCCCTCGCTTCGATCGCTGGTCGTCCTCGTCGCCGTGGTGGCTGCCCACCTCGCGCTCGCCGGCTGCGCCACCCCCACCTACGCCTACCGCCAGATCGTGATGGGCGTCGAGACGACGCTGACCATCGCCGCCCCCGACGAGGCCACGGCCAAGGAGGCGGGACGCGCCGCCTTTGCCCGCCTCGCCGAGCTCGAGGCGGTGATGAGCGACTACCGGTCCGACAGCGAAGTCATGCGGCTCTGCGCGACCCACGACGAAGCGGTCCATGTGAGCCTCGACCTCTTCCGCGTCCTCGAAGAGGCCGCCCTCGTCCGCGAGGCGACCGACGGCGACTTCGACGTGACGGTCGGGCCGCTGACCAAGCTGTGGCGCGAAGCCCGAGCCTCAGGCACGCTGCCGAGCCCCGAGGCCGTCGCCGAAGCCCGAAGCCGGGTGGGCGGCGACAAGCTGGTCGTCGACCCCGAGGCCCAGACCGTCCTCCTGCGGGCCGCCGGCATGCGGCTCGACCTCGGCGGGATCGGCAAGGGTTTCGCCGCCGCCGCCGCCGTGGCCACCCTTCGCGAGCACGGCTGCCCGCAGTCGCTCGTCGCTATCGCCGGCGATATCGCCGCCGGCGACGCCCCGCCCGGGCGGCCGGCCTGGCTCGTCAAGGTCGAGGAACCGAGCGGCCGAAGCACCATCGTCCGCCTCGTCCACGCCAGCATCTCGACCAGCGGCGACCGCGAGCAGTGGATCGAGATCGACGGCGTGCGGCACTCCCACGTCCTCGACCCGCGCACGGGCCTCGGGGCCACGACGCAGATCCAGGTTTCCGTCCTCGGCCCCGACGGCGGGGTGGTCGACGCCCTCTCGAGCGCCCTCTCGATCCGCTCGGTCGAGGCCGGCCTCCGCACGCTCGAGCGCTTCCCGGGCTACGCGGCCCTCTTCGTCGAGCGCCTGCCGGACGGCACGCCGCGGGTCACGAAGTCGCCGAATTGGCCGCCCGAACGGCCGCTCGATCGGCGGCGGCACGAGGGAAAGCGGCATCGGCTGGGATGAGAGCGGAGCGGACGCGGCGACGCCCTTCGAAAGGAACGCCGGACGCCGACGAGGGAGGCAATCCTCCGAATCGGCATCAACGCCGCCGAGGCTGTGTGGAGTCTTGACACCTTGGGGGGGCACGCGTCGTCACTTCCGGGCCGCTTCGGCGATCGACATCTGCTTGTCGAACTCGAGCCGGAACCGGTACTCGAGTGCATAGGCGTTGGTGCCGGTCACGCCCGGCGGGACGGTCAGGTCCCAACGGAGCAGTCCGTTCTTCTTCTCGCCCCGCTCGTACGCAGCGTCCTTCGAGAGCGGCTGGTCGGCGTTGCCGGTCGACACCATGGTCACCCGGATGTCGGTGCCGCGGGGGTGCGGCACGCGGTCGAGCAAGCGGATCTCGGCCGGCGCCTTGCCGAAGTTCTCGATCGAGAGGCGATAGGCGAACTCGACCACCTTGTTGCCGCCTTGGATCGATTCGGTCCGTTCGAGCAGTTCGCGTGACGCCCGCAGGCTTGAATCGATGCCGAAGCCGGCGGTGAAGGTCTCGCCCACCGAGACGGTCGGCACCGAGCCGCGGCCCACGAACTCGCCGTTCCGGTAGCTCGCCGAGGGGCCGGCGAGAAGCACCAGGTCGCTGGCGTTCGTGATCGTCGCCTGGTCGTAGACATAGGAGGTGAGGAGCGGCGTGGCCACCTTGGCGAGGGTCGACGGCGCTGCGAGGCGGGCGATCTGGAGGAGCTGCTGGTCGTCGCGGCTCGGCAAGCTGGTCCGGCCGGCGATCGAGTAGGTGACGCTCACGCTTTCGTCGAGCGGCACCAGCGACGCGCTCCGCACCTGGCGGTTGTCGACATTGCCGCTCGTCGTCACATCGAGGAGCTGGCACTGCGAGGCCACGTCGTTCAATCCCTTGTCGGTCTCGCTGGTGACGAAACTGACCGCGCTCGGATTGAACCCCTGCTGGACCGGGGCCTGCCCCACCTCGAGCGTCTGACGGGCCACCACCGGATTGTTGCCGTTGAAGTTCCGGACGTTCTCGGCGTCGCGCTGCTTCGTGGCGAGCTCCTTCTTGGCGTCGGCGTAGCCCTTCGATTGGAGCTGGACGAGTTCCTGGCTTTGGGCGGTGCCCGGAGCAGCGAGGGCGATGGCCAAGGGGTCGAGCGACGGGGCCGAGGCCACCAGGGCCGGCGTCGCCGTACTCAAGGTGATGGCCACGTCCTTCCAGTCTTCGCCGCTCATCTGCTGGATCGAGGCTTGGTACTCGACGCCCACCCGCCCGCTGTCCGCGGCGGCGCCGCCCGATCCATCAAGCCGGAGGTTGTAGGACGGCGTCCACGTGGCCCGGTCGACCAGGTAGTTGAGGCGGAGCGTGCTGTGCGGGACCGTCTGGTTGACGAGGACGACCGCTTCGCGGGCCGTCCGCGAGCTGCGGGCGGTGGTGTGCTCGAGCTCCCGCTCGAGAAGCTGGAGGGCCTCGAGCTCGTTCCGCATCTCGACCGCCAGCTCTTGCCCGTGCTCGGTCTGCTCCAGCCGCTGCCGCGTCACCAGCTCGGTCATCTTGGCGATGGTCTCGGCATTGAGGACGCCCCGACCGTTCTCGACCTGGGCCGTCGCGGCGAGGAAATTCTCGAGCTTGTCGAGGTACTGCCGGTGCCACTCCATGTAGCGCTGCCGGCCCTTCGAGGCCTCCAGCTTGTCGCGGGCGGCGCGGATCTCGGTCTCGAGCTTCCGCACGCTCTCGCGGGCATCTTCGGGCAAGGGCCGCACGCGGTAGCTGACCGAGCGGACCTCGACTCCGGCGCCGCTTTCGGCGTAGAGGCTGGCCGGCAGAAGGAACTCGGGGAGTTCGGTGACCACGATCTCGCGAAGTCCGGCCGCTCCTTCGAGATCGATGACCCGGCTGACCAGGGCTTGGCCGCGGTAGACGGTGACGGCGTCGACGGTGCCGGCGACCTCGACCGCTTGGGCCAAGGCCAGGCGGGAGGCGAAGAGGATGCTCGAGACGACGAGGCCCGGGGCGAGGAAGCGCATGGAGTGTCTCCGGTGGTGGCGATGCACCCTACCCCGCGCCATCGCCGCGGCGCGCCACAGCCGCGCAACACGACGCCCGCGCTCACCACCCGGAAGGGCGAGCACGGGCGTCGCAATGGTCACGGAGCGATCGTCGGCGATGGGCCTCGCCGCGTCGCCTTCGCCTTAGCCGAGCTTGGTCACTCCGGGCACCGCCACCGGCGGCACCGGGCGCGGGCCGAAGTCGACCGACTCGGGCATCAATTCTTCCTTGCTGTTGAGGGCCTGGTCCCAGGTGACCTCTTGGCCGGTGTACGCAGCCATGCGGCCCATGATGGCGACCAAGGTCGAATAGGCCACCTGCTGGCCTTCGTTGAGCGTGGCACCCGACTGGATCGCAGCGATGAGCCGCTTGTGCTCCTCGACGTAGGGGTTCGGGTTGGGGCCGGAGAACTTCCACGGCGTCCTGCCGGTGAACTCGGCGAAGCCCGGCCGCAAGAGGGCCACGCCATCGGTGGCGGTGAGCGACTCCTCGACCCGGCCGACGGTGCCGTCCTGCTGGCGGCACATGGAGAGGACGAAGCGCTCGCCGAAGGCTTCGTCGCCCGGGGCCGGCGGATAGACGTACTCGATCCCGAAGTGGTCGAAGATGTGCCCGAACTTGGGATCGACGCGGGCCTGCCGTCCGCCCACGCCGCGGGCCAGGACCGGATGCGTCCCGAAGGCCCAGTTCATCACGTCGAGCTGGTGGACGTGCTGCTCGACGATGTGGTCGCCCGAGAGCCACGCGTAGTAGAGCCAGTTGCGGATCTGGTTCTCGACGTCGGTCTTCTTGGGATCGGCCTCCACGTTCCACAGGCTGCCTTGGTTCCAGTAGCAGCGCCCGGCCATGAGCCGGCCGAGCTCGCCCTTGTGGATGCGGCCGATGGCCTCGATGTAGCTCGGCTGCGAGCGGCGCTGGGTGCCGGCCACGATGCACAGCCGCTTGGTCTCGGCGTCCTTGGCGGCGGCGATCACCCGGCGGATGCCCGGGCCGTCGACGGCGCAGGGCTTCTCCATGAAGATGTGCTTCGCGGCTGCCACGGCCGCCGCGAAGTGGATCGGCCGGAAGCCGGGCGGCGTGGCCAGGATGACGAGTTGGACGTCGGTCGCGAGGAGCTTCTTGTAGGCATCGAAGCCGGTGAAGAGCTTGTCGTCGGCGACCGTGGCCCGGTCAGGGGCCTGCTCCTTGAGCCCGTCGCGGGCCCGCTGCACGCGATCGGGGAAGAGGTCGGCGAGGGCCACGATCCGGACCTCGGGGCTGGCCGCGAGGCAATCCATCGCGGCTCCCGTGCCGCGGCCACCGCAGCCGATGACACCGACGCGGATGAGCTCGGCGGAACGGGCAGCGCCACGAACGAGTTCGGCGGCAGCAAACGGGGCCAGCGCCGCAGCGGCGACGACGGCCCGACGGGTGACATCAAAGGGAACGGTCATGGTCGACTCCTGGATGGGAGGTGGGCGCCAGCGATCACGCAAACTTGTACTTGCCGGGATACCGCACCACCGGCGGCGGCGGCGTGGTGTTCATGTCGAACTCGGTCGGTCCCAAGCGAAGCGGCGAGTTGAGGACCTGGTCGTAGCTGAGGGTCTGCCCGCAGTAGGCCGCCTCGCGGCCGGCGATGGCCATCAAGGTCGAGCGGGTCATGAACTCGCCGTCGTTGGTGGGCGTGCCGGCGCGAATGGCCTTGAAGAGCTCGTCGTGCTCGACCTGGTACATGTTGGGGGTCGGGCCGGTGTACGCCCAGTTCACCTTGCCGGTGGTCCGCGTCTCCTGCGGAGCCCAGCCGTTGATGAAGGCGAAGCCGTCGGCCATGGCCACCCAGTCCTTGTTCTCGTTCGAGCAGTGCGGCATCTGCCGGCAGGTCAGGAAGGCCCGCACGCCGTTCTCGTACTCGAAGATCGCCGTGAAGTGGTCGTAGGCGTCGCCGAACTCCTCGCCCTCCCGCATGTCGCGGCCGCCGAGGCTCGTCACCTGCTTGAAGGGTGTGTTGGCCATCACCCAGTTGATCTTGTCGATCGAGTGGCAGGCTTGTTCGACGATGAAGTCGCCGCCGAGCCACGTGAAGTGGACCCAGTTCCGGAGCTGGAACTGCATCTCGGTCCAGTCCTTCTGCCGCGGCTTGGTCCAGATCGGACTGGTGTGGTAATCGGAGTGGGCGGAACGCACGCCGCCCAATTCGCCAGCCAACAGCTTGCTGTAGATGGTCCGCTCCGGCGTCGAGTAGCGCCAGCAGAAGCCGCTGGTCAGGCAGGTCTTCCGCTCCTTGGCCATCTTGGCGCTCTCGATCACGCTGCGCACGCCCCAGGGGTCGACCGCCATCGGCTTCTCGCAGAAGACGTGCTTGCCGGCCTCGACCGCGGCCCGCAGGTGGCGAGGCCGGAAGTGGGGCGGCGTGCAGAGGAGGACGACGTCGACGCCGGCTTCCTTGATCAGCCGCTCGCCGCTGTCGACGCCGTCGTACTGCCGTTCCTTTGGCACGTTGACGCGATCGGCGAAGTCGGGCTTCTTGGAGCTGCCGTCGGCCTGCTCCTCGGCTTGGGTGAGTTGCTTCAGGCAGTTGCCGATCCGGTCCGGGAAGGCGTCGCCCAAGGCCCACAGGACGGCGCCCTGGTCGGCGCTCAGGGCCTGCGAGGCCGCCCCGGTGCCGCGGCCACCGCAGCCGATGAGGCCGACCTTGATGGTGTCGGAAGCGGTCACCGAGCCCCACACGTAGGGGACGGCGACGAGCGAGGACATCGCCGCCGCGGAAGTCTTGACGAAGTCGCGCCGCGAGAAGGAGTCGTTCGACATGGATGGTTCCAATCGGGATCGGCCGGTGAGGGCCGCGAGGTCTGACGCTGGATCGGGAGGGATCAGGGATCGCAAATCACACGGAAGCCGACGAAGTCGGCGTCGGCGAGCCACCACTTGCTCTTGGGGAACTGCGGGTCGCTCGTGTTCCAGTCGGGGGTGTAGGGCTTGAGGGTGGTGCAGGCGAGGGCGGTCGTCCCGTCGCGGAAGGTGGGGCCCATCACCACGCCCTTCGAGTCTTCGTTCACGCACCACTCGCCGACGTTGCCCCAGAGGTCGAAGAGGCCGAGGGCGTCGGCCTTTTTTTTGCCGATCTCGTGGGTCTTGGTGCCGGAGTTGTCGGCGTACCAGGCGTAGTCGCCGATCTCGCCGACCGGGACCGCGGCCAGCTCGCACGCCGCCTGCCACTCCTTCACCGTCGGCAGCCGGTACTTGCGGCCGGTCTTCACGCTCAGCCATTCGGCGTAGCGCTTGTCTCCGATGAAGGACATCGAGATGGCCGGGAAGCCGGCGTGTCCGTAGCCGCGGTCGGTTGCGATGTAGGGCTTGGTGGGACGGGTCACCGCGTCGCTTTCAGCGGTGCTCTTCCCGGCCTGCTTGTCGAAGCCGAAGACGAACGTGTCGTAGAGGTCCCAACTCGTCTCGAACTTGGCGATGTAGAAAGGCTTCGAGCCGTCCTTGGGGACGACCGGCACCATCTCGACCGCGAGGGTGGTCCCGGCGATCTCGTCGCGGAAGGGCTTGAGGTCGCCAGCCGCTGCCGCCTTGGGCGCCTCCGGCTTGGCGGCAGGCGGATCGTCGGCGGCGGCGAGGCCCGCGAGGACCGCGAGCGAGGCGAGGGGGAGGAACACGTCGCGAAGCGAGCGGGACGACCGACGGATCAATCGAACCTCCAGTCCGTTCCGGCCGGCCGCACGGAGCGGCAGGCTCGGGCGTGGGCGCGCATCATCGGGGATGAGGGGCCTTCTCTGCAACCGCCGAGTCGGACCTCCGATGCACAACGACCCCGGCCTCGGCCGGGGTCGTTGGGTGGTTTCGCGCTCAACCGCTACCGATCAGCCCCACGCACCGAGCAGGATGGCGAGGTCGGACGCGCCGACCGAGCCATTGCCGTCGAGATCGGCCGAGCCTTCGGTGCCCCATTGGCCGAGGAGGAGAGCCAGGTCGGTGGCCCCCACCGAGCCGTCGCCGTCGAGGTCGCCGAGGACCCCGGCCGGGCAGTCGTAGCTCGTCACGGCGAGATCGTCGATGGCCGCCTCGACCAGCGAGGACGGGGCGTCGTCGCGGGCCACGAACTTGAGCCGCACGGTGCTGGTCGGGGCCACGAAGTCGCTCACCCGCCAGCTCTTCTTGACCCACGCCCCGGCGTTGTCGGTGACGTTTTCGAGTACGACCCAAGTCGCCCCACCGTCATTGGAGATCGAGATCGGGAAGACGTCGCTGCCCGGGTTGCTGCCTTGGTTGTTCGAGTACCAGCGCCAGTAGGAGATGATCGGGTCGTTCATCGTCGTGCAGTCGATGATCGGCGAGAGGAGCGTGGTGATGCCCCCGTCGACGTCGGCGTCGCCCGCCGCGCCGCCCGCCGTCCCCTGCCCTGTCACCCAGCACTTGGTGCCGTCCGGAGTGTGGTCGTCCTCGGGTTGGGCGCTCGTCCCGACGGGATCGCCCCACACCCACTTGCCGCTCGTCGCGGTGTCGCCGGCCAAGCCGCCGACCCAACCGGTCGTGCCGGCCTCGAGCGTATCGCTGAAGGCGACCGGTTCGCCGAGGGCGGCGATCGCTGCGTGGCCGCCGGGCGGATCGCTGGTGACCACGCCCGATGCCCCGGTCACCGAGAAGGAGTAGGTGAAGGCCGTGCCGCAGTCGAAGGCCGGGAAGGTCGCCCGGTAGAGGTCCTTCCCGAGCGACTGCAGCGAGTAGTTGGTCGGGGTACCCGAGCCGATCCGGACGGTCAGCGTGGCGCTGCCCGCGACGATCGACTGGCCGGGCTGCGGCGTGATTGAGACGTCGAGGGTCGCCCCGCCCTGCGGGTTGATGTAGGTGGGCAGGCCTTCGGGGTAGCCAAAGGAGGCGACCGGCGGCTCGAGGCGCCAGACGAAGAGGCCACGCTCGATGTCGCTCCCGATGATCGTGCCCGACGGGAAGTACGGGTAGTTCGACCAAAGGCCTGCGTAGCCGGTGGCGTCGGCCTCGGGGTAGGTGTCGAACCAGGCGACCGGCTGGGGTTGAGGCTGGTCGGAGACGTCGTACACCCGAAGCCCGGTCTTGTAGTTCGAGCAGAAAAGCAGGTCGCCGTGGACGTACTCGTTGTGGTCGACGCTGACCAGGCCCGAGGTGAAGGTGCCGACCAGGGCCGGGGCCGAGAGGTTCTCGACGTTCACGATGCGGCCCATGTTGAGCACGCCGAAGTTGGCCTCGTCGATCACGTCGGTGATGTAGATGTGCTTCCGGTCCTCGGTGATCCACGCCTGGTGGCAGTAGGCGGCCTGCGGATAGGTGAAGCTCGAGAGCACCTGCAGGTTCGACTTGTTGGTGACGTCGATGATGTCGAGGCCGGTGTTCGAGTAGCCGTTGTTGAGGCCGCCGCAGGCGAAGAAGATCTCCTTGCCGGCGTAGGGACCGTCGTTGTAGGAGAGGACGAACCCGTCGTGGGTGTACTTGTTCTGCCACTGGGCCACGAAGACGGGCGCCGCCGGGTTGGTCAGGCTGTAGATCCGCACGCCGTTCGAGCCGCCGCCCATCCGGTAGAGGTACCCGGTCTGGGTGTTGATGATCATGGTGTGGGTGGCCGTCGAGCCGCCCGTCGTCACCGATGGCAACACCGCGATCTGGCCCTGGTCGATGTTGGCGAGGTCCATCACCTGGATGCCGCCGCCGCCCTCGCTCACCGCGTAGCAGTAGTGCTGGTAGGTCTTGACGTTCCGCCACAGGCTGGTCGGGCCGACCACGAAGCCGACGATGGTCGAGGCCGCGGGGTCGGTGATGTCGACGAAGCCGGTGCCGTTCGAGAGTCCGATGATGGCGTACTCGCGGCCCGAGGGGCTCACGTAGCCCCAGCAGTCGTTGCCGCTCGTGTTGGCCTGCCCTTGTTGGTCGAAGTTGTTGACCGGGAACCACGCCTTGAGAGCCACGCCGCTGGCCGCGAAGGTGTCGACGGCGACGCCTCCATCGGCTGCCCGCCAGACCGGACCGTAGACCGGCTTGTGCTTCTCGAGGGCCTTGGGGTCGTCCTCGTGGCCGAGGGCCACGGTGGCCACGGCAAGGGCCGCGCATGCCGCGAGGCGAGTCAGGACGGAGAGGCGGGTCGAGGTCCGACGGGCGGGCTGACGCATCATTCGTGCAGGTCTCCGGGCAACGGATGGCGGTCGTACGGTTCTGGGACGGACGGCGAGGCTGCGGAACGAGCGCGGAAAGAACGAGATCGACGAGGTCGGCCTGCTGGCCCTCCCCCGTCGACGACCGGTTCACGACTCGCGGCTCGGGTCCGAGTGTAACCGCGCCGGACGCAGACCCAAACGGGGAGTGGTCCAGTTTCGAGCTTTCGGGGCCGCGGGCAGTCGCGGCGTCCCGGGCTTCAGTTACTCAAGGGACCTGCCGGACCCGGCGGCGGCTCGAGCAGTTCGTCCGGGGGCCCCACGTCGCGCAGGGTGAGGAGGAAGGCAACCAGATCCTGGATCTCCTCCTCGCTGAGGTGCAGCGGGTCGAGGGCGGTCTCCGAGTGGTGGTCGAGTTGCACCGCCCCTTCCAGGGTCGAATAGAAGCGGACGACGTCCTCGAGGAGTTCGAACTGACCGGCGTGCATGTAGGGAGCGGTGTTGGCCACGCCGCGGAGGCTCGGGGTCTTGAACGCCCCCCAGTTCTCGGGGCTGTTCACCAGCGCCTCGGTCAGGATCGCCACCTGCGAGGTCGGAGCGTCGCTGAACCGGCCCGCGGCGTTGAACTCGCTCTTCTTGAGGAGTTCGACCCCGGCGTAGCGGGCCGGGTCGCGGGGCAGCCCGCCGTCCAAGGGCGGGACGCCGATGTTGTGGAACTCGTTGTCGGTGAAGGTCGGCCCGTGGTGGCAGCGGATGCACTTGGCCTTCCCGATGAAGAGCCGGAGCCCCCGAAGCTCTTCCGGCGAGAGCACGTTGGTCGACGCCGAGCCGTCCTCGACCAAGCCGGTCACGAAGCGGTCGAAGGGCGTCATGCCGTCGATCAGTTGGCGCTCATAGGCCCCGATCGCCTTCCCCACGTTCACGAAGGCCCGCGTGACCCGCTCCCGGTCGGCCTCCGACATCGCCATCCACGCCACGTTGAGCGGATGGTCGGGGTTGTCCGGGATCGGCTTCGCCTCGTCGGGCACTTGGCTCCCCGCCTTCCGATCGATGTTCGGCAGCGGACCGAACACCGCCTCGTAGGCCGCCTTGAGCTCGGGCGAGCGGAGCACATGGCGGACGATGGCCACGCGGTTCCCGCCCATCTCGTTGTCGCGCTCGAGCGGCTCGAGCCCTTGCGACCAGAGCGAGTCGTCGCGGCCGTCCCAGGTGAACCACCGCTGGTGGGCGACGTTCATCAGGCTCGGGGTGTTGCGGGTCCCCGCCCCGAGGGCCTGGGCGGTCTGCCGCCCGTCGGTGAACCAGCGGGTCGGCGTGTGGCAGGTGGCGCAGGAGATCTCGCCGTTCACCGAGAGCCCGGCATCGAAGAAGAGATAGTGACCGAGCCTGGCCGCCTGCAGGCTGGTCGAACGGGCATTGGTCGGGTCGTCCGGCGTGGGCGGCAAGGGGGCGAGCGAGCGGATGCGCTGCAGTTCGTCGGGGGTGAAGGTGATCGGCAAGGAGAGAAGGACGCCCGAGTTGACCACCCCGCCGCGGGCGATCGAGCCGGTCGGGCGCTGGCGGACGATCGCCAAGCGGACCGAATCGAAATAGATGAGGAGTCCGCCCACCACCAGCCCGAGGAGGGCGAGGGGCAGGGCGGGTGGTGATCATCGATCGCGGGAACCACCGAGCCCAACTGCTCGGAGAAGAAGGCAACTGGCTGATGACCTTCGGCCTGGGCCGGGCCTACACCCGGCCCCGCGAGCGGGGCGAATCATGAGGGCGTTGGGCCGACTTCTTCTCCTTTCCTCGTGCCTTGCCGCCGCGTGCGACAAGCCGCCGGCCGCCCCACCCGCGCCACCTCCGACACCGGCGGCCGCCGCGCCGGCCCCGGCTCCCGTCGCTGCCACGCCTGCCCACGCCGAGCCTCGCTGGCGTCTCCTGGCTAGCGCCGATCGCGGCTTCTTCGTCCGCTGGGCGCCGGAACCTGACCCGATCCCTTCCTCCGAGGCCTTCGCCCTCCTCATCGAGCTCTACCTCGACGAAGCATGCACCAAGCCGATCGTCGACGGCACGCTCGCGGTCGACGCCGCGATGCCGCACCATGGCCATGGCATGAACATGCGACCCAAGGTCGAGTCGATCGGCCCCGGCCGGTACCGGGCGAGCGGGCTTCTCTTCCACATGGACGGACGTTGGGAGCTGGCCTTCGACCTCTCGATGGCTGGCCTCACCGAGCGGGCCCAGACCACGGTGAACCT
>JBGAKK010000146.1:0-3711 GCA_044224425.1 Phycisphaerales bacterium | reverse complement strand
TGTAGGCCCGGCCCAGGCCGAAGGTCATCAGCCAGTTGCCTTCTTCTCCGAGCAGTTGGGCTCGGTGGTTCCCGCGATCGATGATCACCACCCGCCCTGCCCCGCCCGGCCCGGCCGACGCGACGCGGACCACGCCATCCGGCATCCAGAAGTCGCCGTCGCTCATGCCGCGCCGCCCGACCACGCTGCGGACCGTCCACGATCCGCCGTTTCCCTTGGAGAGGATGACCACACGGTCGGCGCCCGCGTCGGTCACCGCCAGCTCCCCGCTCCGGGTGCGGGCCACCGACGTCGGCCGCACGAAGGGGCGATCGGTCGGGCCGGTCAGCCGGGACCGCTCCATCCCGTCGCGACCGAGGAGGACCACGGCCCCCTCCTCGGGCAGGCAGGTGGCGAGGAGTTCGTCGTCGACCTCGGTCAAACTCGACGTGCCGCGGAGCGGACTTCGCACGCAGGCGCTTGGAGCCAGGCCCCAGTCGAAGGCGACCAGCCAACCGTCGCGGCCATCGATGGCCCAGATCGCGTCGCTCCCGATGGCGAGACCAGCGATCGCCAGCGCCGGAGCGTCGGGCGCCGGCGTGTCGTCTGCGAGGGCCCTGGCCCGCTCGCTCCACGCCGCGAGTTGGTAGCTCCGGACGAGCCGAGGCATGAAGGGGTCCATCTTGAGCGGCTCGGCGCGGTCGCGCTCCAGCCGATACTTGGCCAGCCGCCCGTTGCCGACATCGGCCACGATGATCCGTTGCTCGCTCGCATCGACGGCCAGGGCGCCGATCCGCCCGCACTTGTCGATCGCGTTGCCGGGGCCGCCGAAGGTGGCGATGTGAGTCGGCACCTCGCCGCGCAGGTCGAAGACGAAGATCGACGACGACTCGGGCTCCGAGAGAAGGAGGAGATCGCCGTCCGAGGCGGCAGCCGAACCGAAGTGGCTCTGCACGCCATCGCGGGAGGGCAGCGTGGCCACGTTCGTCTCGCCGGCGTCGATCCCGAACTGTTGCAGCCGCCGCTCGAAGGGTTCGGCCACCACGGCCTGCTCGCCATCGGGCGAGATGGCGATGGCCGACGGGTAGTGGATCTTCCCCTGCCCTTCGCGCGGCACGACGGCGTGCATGCCCCACTGGTTGAGGAAGCTGCCGTCGGCGCCGAGGACGGCGATCCGATGATTGAGCTCGTCGGCCACGTAGAGGCAATCGCCACGGGCCACCACGCTGGTCGGGGCGTCGAAGAGGCCCGGGAAGGAGCCTCGCTCGCCGACGTGCCCGGTCTCCTGGCCGCTCGCATCGAGGAAGACGATCGCGTGCCGATCGCGATCGGCGACCACGATCGAGCCGTCCGGGCGAAGGGCGAGGCCTGCCGGGGCCTTGAGATCGCCGCGCCATCGGGCTCGCTCGCTGCCATCGGGACCGAGGACGACGATCGCCCCGAGCCCTGGATCGGCGACGAGGAGTTCCTCGCCTCGCCACACCATCGCGCTTGGCTCACGAAGTGGCAGCGTGTCGAAGGATCGGATGCGCGTCCCAGCCGCATCGAAGGAGACGAGGCGCCCCGGAGCGAGCACCGTCCATTGGCCCTTCGGGTCGCACCCGACCGCCCGCGGGCCGGCCGCGCCCGGCGGGAACCCCAAGCCCCACGGCCCGGCGGTCTCCGCCTCGATCCGCCGGACCTCGCGACCGCTCGCGCTGCCGTCGAGGGCCAGGATCCGGACCCGCCTCGCGTCGCCCTCCACCACGGCGAGCGTGCCGTCCGGAGCGAAGGCGAGGGCGATCGGTCGTTCGTACTCGTCGAGTTGGGCGACGAAGCGGCCGTAGTTCGGACACGTGCCGCCTTCGCTCGCCACGGCCGAGCGAACGGCGAACGGCGCGAGGACCACCGCGCCCATCAAGACCAGTCCGCGGAGGGCGATCGACACCGATCTGGCCATGGAGCGCACGATACCGCGATTCGGCTCCCAGCCGGTACGCTGCGGTCCCTGAGCCGCCCGATGAGCGACCCGCACCAACCACCGTCCGCGGAGTTCGGCCGACCGTCGACGCCCACGACGGCGTCGGACGTCGCCCGCGAAGCCACGCTCGCCGCCGACGCCAGCCGGCGGCGCCGGGCGACCCTCGCCTTTGGCGCGGCGGGGACCATCGGGCTCGCCGCCTGCGCCCTCCTCGGCCTCCGGGTCGAGGAGACCGACCTCCACGAGGAGCACCTGCCCGCCGCCTGGCCGCTCGGCGTGCTCCCCTTCGTGACGGTCCTCCTCCTGATCGCGGTCTTCCCGCTCATCAAGCCGCTCGCCGGCTGGTGGCACCACAACCGGAACAAGCTGGCCGTCTCGGTGGTGGCCGCGTTCGCCACCCTCGGCTACCTCCTCGTCGCGATCGGTAGCGACGAGGTCTTCCTCACCGCCCGCCACGCCCTCATCGCCGACTTCGTCCCCTTCATCAGTCTCCTCTTCGCCCTCTTCGTGGTGACGGGCGGCATCCGGCTCGAAGGCGACCTCCCGGCCCGACCCATCGTCACCACCAGCTTCCTGGCGGTCGGGGCGGTGATCGCGAGCGTGGTTGGAACGACCGGGGCGAGCATGCTCCTGATCCGGCCACTCCTCGCCACCACGGCCGACCGCACCCGGAAGGTCCACACCTTCGTCTTCTTCATCTTCCTCGTCGCCAACATCGGCGGGACGCTTCTCCCGATCGGCGATCCGCCCCTCTTCATGGGCTACCTCCGCGGCGTCCCCTTCGAGTGGACCCTCGGCCTGTGGAAGGAATGGGCGTTCTGCGTGGCCGCGCTCCTCGTCGTCCACTTGGTGATCGACTTCTGGGCCTGGCGACACGAGCCGACCCACGTCCTCATCGCCGAGCCGGTCCGCCGCACGCCGCTTGGCCTCCGCGGCACGATCAATTTCCTCTACCTCGCCATCATCGTGGCGGGCGTGGCCACCATCGATCCCTCGCGGGCGTTCCCCGGCACGACGTGGCATCCCTTCGCCGGGCTGCGCGAGATCGTCCTGCTCGGCGCGGCGGGGCTGAGCCTCCTGACCACCCCCCGCGGCCTGCGCGAGGCGAACCACTTCACCTTCGAGGCGATCGGCGAAGTGGCGGCGGTCTTCCTCGGCATCTTCGTCACCATGATGGTGCCGCTGATGGTCCTCCGGCAGGCCGGCCCCGAACTCGGCCTCGATTCGCCGGGGCACTTCTTCTGGGCCACCGGCATCCTGTCAAGCGTTCTCGACAACGCCCCGACCTACGTCGTCTTCCTCGAGGCGGGCACCTCGTTGCCGGTGCCGGCCGGGACCAGCGCCATCCCTCTCGACCACGGCGTGTCGATCGCCGCCCCGATCCTCACCGCGATCAGCCTCGGCGCCGTCTTCATGGGCGCCAACACCTACATCGGGAACGGACCCAACTTCATGGTCCGCTCGATCGCCGAGGAGTCAGGCATCAAGATGCCGAGCTTCTTCGGCTACCTCCTCTGGTCGATCGGCTTCCTGGTGCCGCTCTTCATCGCCGTGCATTGGCTCTTCTTGTGACGAGGACGCGGAGGGCCTCACCTTGGGCCTCACAGCGAGGTTGAAGAGTTCGGAAGCCGGGTAGCCGCAGGGACGCGGAGGGCGCAGAGTCCCTCGCAGAGGTAGGCAGGAATGCAGGGTGGCCGTCCGCGCTGGCAGGACGTTCGTCGGGACCGATCATCCACAGGCTCAAGGACCCGAAGCCCCATGCTACTTCTGCT
>JBGAKK010000145.1:0-3784 GCA_044224425.1 Phycisphaerales bacterium | reverse complement strand
GCCGCCCCCTACCTCACCATCGACGACCACCGCTAACCCGGAGCCCAGGCCCGTGTCCGACCATCGCCCGTCCCCCGCCCGTCGGCCCTCGAGCGCCGCCAGCAAGGTGCTCGCCGTCGCGTGGCGCGAGTTCAAGTACACCGCCCTGACCAAGGCCTTCATTTTCGGCGCGGTGATCGTGCCGCTCCTGATCTGGGCCATCTTCGGGCTCACGCCCTTCCTGATGCGGCACAAGCCACCGCCCATCGAGGGCACCTTCGCCATCGTCGATCCCTCCGGCCGCGTCTCGGCCGAGGCGGGCAAGCGGTTCGAGGAGATGGCCAAGGCCGAGCCGAGCGTCGCCGCAACGGTCAGCAAGGTGCAGGCGGCGGCCAAGTCGGGCGACGCCAACCAGCTGATCGCCGCTGCCGCCGAGCAGGCCGGGCCGGTGCGGATCAAGGTCCAGGCGGAGACCGATCCGGGCCGGGCCACCGCCCTCCGCGAGGAGGTGCGGGCCGGCAAGCTCCTCGGCGTGGCCATCGTCGACCCCAAGCTCCTCGCCGCCGACGCCGAGGGAGCCAAGCTCTCGATCCTCGTCCCGACCGGCTCGAGCCCGCGGCACACCTCGATCTACGAGGACGTCCTCAGCAAGTCGACGGTGCGGGCCCGGGTCGAGGCGACCGGCGGGAACTACGACCAGCTCAGCACCATGATGCGGCGGCCGGACCTCGACACCGAGCGCCTGACGCCCGAAGGCGGCTCGGCCAAGGAGAAGGCCGAGATCCGCATGATCATCCCGATCGGCTTCATGATGCTGCTCTGGATCTCGACCTTCACCAGCGGCAACTACCTCCTCACCACCACCATCGAGGAGAAGTCGAACAAGGTGATGGAGGTCCTCCTGAGCGCGGTGAGCCCCATGCAGCTCCTGACCGGCAAGATCCTGGGCCAGGCCCTGGTGAGCGCGGTGATGCTCGTCATCTACGGGTCGCTGGGGGCGGCGGCGCTGATCGCCTTCGCCTTCGCCGACCTGGTGAGCCCCACCCTCATCGTCTACCTCGTCCTCTACTACCTGATGGCCTACTTCATGGTGGCCTCGATCATGGCCGCGGTCGGAAGCGCGGTGAGCGAGCTCCGCGAGGCCCAGGCCCTCATCACGCCGGCCATGCTCGTCCTGATGGTGCCGCTCATGCTCTGGTTGCCGATCTCCGACAACCCGAACGGCGTGCTGGCCACGGTGACGAGCTTCATCCCTCCGCTCATCCCCTTCGTGATGATCCTCCGCGTCTCGGGCACCACCGAACCGATCGCGTTCTGGCAGATCTTGGCCACGCTCGTCCTCGGCTACGGCGCCGTCTTCGGCATGATCTGGCTCGCCGCCCGCATCTTCCGGGTCGGCGTCCTCATGCAGGGCAAGCCGCCGAGCCCGCTCGAACTCCTCAAGTGGGCGACCTACCGCTGACGACCTGAGACCGAGCCATGGTTCGCGACCTCTCCATCTGGTTCGCCTGGATCGCTGGGTCGGCGGTCGCCATCGGTTTGGTGGCGGGGATCTGGTGGAGCCTGTTCGCGGACCGGAGCCGCGGTCGGCGGCGCTGCCCGGCATGCTGGCACGACATGACCGGGACGAGCGGCCTGCGCTGCCCGGAGTGCGGCCATGACGCGGGGCACGAGCGGCATCTCTTCGCCACGCGTCGCCGCTGGATGATGGCGGCGGGCTTCCTCCTCGCCCTCCTCGTGGCGACGGTCGCCTTCCGCATCCGGGTCACCCAGGAGGGCATCGCCTCCTTTGCCCCGACCCGGCTTCTCCTCTGGTCGCTGCCCTACGCGAGCGCGACCGCCGGCCCGCCCGACGATGTGCAGCGCGAGCTCCAGGCCCGCCTCGTGGTGACCGAAGTCGATCCCGACTTCCTGGCCTCGCTCGCCGAGCAGATCGTGGCTGGCGACTCCTCTGCCAAGCCCTGCGACGAGGCGTGGGCCAACCGCTACGGCCGGCTGGCGATGGCCATCCACGAACGAGCCCGGAACGCCCTCTCCGCCGACGACCCCGCGGTCCTCGCCGCGGAGCGATTCCGTTCCCTCCCCGCCTTCTCGACGCTCGTCGCCGGACGAGCCACCGCCGCCCCGGCCGAACCGGGCGCCAAACTGGTGGTCGACCTCACCATGCACGAGTGGTGGCCCTCCCCGACTGTCGGCGAGGTCACCGTGCGCGACACGAGCGATGGCTCCTCGGTCCGCCTGTTCCTCGACGGCGGCGCCCAGGCCCGGGCCGTGCCCCTTCTCTTCCGCGGCGTCGGCGAAGGCGAGGCCAAGAGGACCTTCGAGATCGAGGAACGCCACCGGGCCACGCGCCTCGACGGCAGCGAGCTGCCGAACAGCGAGTGGTCGACACCGACCACGCAAAGGGTCGAGATCGACCTGACCAAGGTCCCGGTCGCCCCCGGGCTCGAGCCGCGGCGCGACGCTGCCCTCGACCAGGCCGTCCTCGAGACCTTCGCCGAGGGCGTCCTCCGCTGGGAGAGCGGACCGCATCCGGTCGCCTTCCGCTTCGACCCGACCCGCACCGGCAGCGAGCAGTTCGCCGGGGTCCTGGTGGGCGTCGAGATCACGCTCCGCGAGCGTGGCGAGGTGCGCCGCAGACTCGAGGCATGGTGGCCCGCGGGACCGCAAGGCGGCGGACTTCGCTTCGGGCTGGTCGAAGAGGATCTCGCCGCCCTCTCCCGCTTCCGCGGCGGCGACGGCACGGTGGCCGAGGGCTGGACGGTCACCGTGCGCGGGGATCCGGCCATCGCCGCCCGGGCCTTCGTCCCTTCGCTCCCCGACGCGACCGCCCGGCCCACCAACACCGCCTATTGGGCCGGCGAGTTGACCTTCCCGGCGAAGATCAAGGAAATGACCGGCGCCGGCCCGCGCCGCCGATGGCGCCTGGCGACGCCGACCTCGCCCCCAGCCCGCTAGCCCCCGAGAAGGACCGATCGATGCTGAACGAAGCCCTCTGGGCCCCGTGGCGAATGACCTACCTCCGCGACCTCGAGCGCCGCGAGGCGGACGCCAAGGCCAGCGGGCAGGCGCCGCACACGAACTTCCTCGTCGACTACTGGCAGCACCCGGAGCGCGACGAGACGTCGCTCGTTGTCTTCCGCGACGCCCACGGGATGATCCTCCTCAACCGCTATCCCTACGCGAACGGCCACCTCCTCGTCGCCCTCGGCGAAGCCCGGCCATCGCTCCACGACTACGCTCCGGGCCAGCGGGCCGCCTTCTGGCACCTCGTCGAGCGAGCGGTCGAACTGGTCGAGCGGACCCTCGAGCCGCAAGGGGTGAACATGGGCATCAACCAAGGGCGAGCCGCCGGGGCCGGGCTTCCGGAGCACATCCACGCCCACGTCCTCCCGCGCTGGAACGGCGACACCAACTTCATGGCCACCATTGGGCAGGTGCGGGTGATCCCCGACGCCCTCGAGTCGGTGTGGCGCGACTACCGGGCCACGGTCGAGCGCCTGCGCTGGTGAGCCTTCCGGCCCGCCTCGCAATCGGCGCAAGGGCACGCCGCCGGGCCCCATCGGCTTGCAGGAACGTCGAGTTGGACTCGCTGTTCAAGGCGCCGGGCGCGAGCCCGGGCGCCGGTCAGGTGCTTCGCTCGAACCCCAATTAAACGTGGGTTCGACGGCCGGCGGTCCCGGCCTTCCACTCGACCTCGGAGCTGGCCGGAGCCAGAGAGGAAGGAGGCTTGACCTTCGCCGCGGCATCGGCGATCCCTTGGGGTTCAGCAAGGTTCGAGGAACGCGGCTGACCGCTCCCCGAG
>JBGAKK010000052.1:0-32181 GCA_044224425.1 Phycisphaerales bacterium | reverse complement strand
CGACCTTCCGATCGCCGTCGCCCTCCTCGCCCTCGGAGGCACCATCGACGCGGACGCCCCGAACGCCCCGCGGCTCGATGATTTCGTCTTCGCCGGCGAACTCGCCCTGGATGGCCGAGTGCGCTCGGTCCGCGGCGTGATCAGCATGGCCATGCTGGCTGCACGGCGCGGCAAGCGAGGTGTGATCGTCCCCGCCGCCAACGCCGGCGAGGCGACCGCGGTCGACGGCATCGAGGTCTTCGGGGCGTCGATGCTCGACGAGGTGGTCGGCTTCTTCAACGGCCACGGCACCCTCCAGGCTTCGCCGCCGGTCGATGCGGAGCGGCTGCTCGCCGAGAGCGAGGCCGACATCGACTTCGCCGAGGTCCGCGGTCAGGAGGCGGCGAAGCGGGCCATGACCATCGCTGCGGTCGGCATGCACAACATCCTCCTCATGGGGCCAGCGGGAAGCGGGAAGACCATGATGGCGCGAGCCCTGCCGGGCATCCTGCCGCCGTTGTCACGGGAAGAGGCCCTCGAGGTGACTCGGGTCTGGTCGACGGTGGGGGCCGTGCCGCGCGGGGCGTCGCTCGTCACCCGAAGGCCGGTCCGCACGCCGCACCATACCGCGAGCGCCGCCGCGATCGTCGGCGGAGGCAGCGTGCCGCGGCCAGGCGAGGTGAGCCTCGCCCACCACGGCATCCTCTTCCTCGACGAGTTGCCCGAGTTCCAGCGCGGCGTGCTCGAGAGCCTGCGGGAGCCGCTCGAAGACGGCTTCGTGACCGTGTCGCGCATGCAAGGGTCGATCCGCTTTCCGGCCCGGGCCTTGGTGGTCGCGGCCATGAACCCCACGCATCGTGGCGATCGGCGAGCGGGGGAGGAAGGCCGACGGGAGCAGGAGGCGTATCTCAAGCGCCTCTCGGGTCCGCTGATCGATCGCATCGACCTGCACGTCGAGGTCGCTGCGGTGCCCTTTGGCGAGCTCGCGGCTTCCGCCCGCGGATCCGATTCGGGTGTGCTCCGGCAGCGGGTCCACGAGGCCCGCCAACGCTCCCACGCCCGGCAGGGACCGGTGCCGAACGGGCGGCTGTCGGGGCGCGTCCTCGATCGTCACGCGATGCTCGACGAGACCGGCCGCTCGCTCCTCGGACGGGCCATGGCCGAGCTCGGCCTCAGCGCCCGGGCCTACGACAAGTTGCGCCGCGTGGCTCGCACCATCGCGGACCTCGAGGGCTGCGCGTCGATCGCCGCCCACCACGTCGCCGAGGCGGTGCAGTACCGCCTCCTCGATCGGAGGACATCATGAGAGCCAGACCGCTCCCGCGAGCCTTGCCTCCTCCATCACGCCTTCGCGGCGACCCAGCCGAACGGCACATACCGATGGTCGAAGGAGCCGTCGGTGTAGAGGTCGACGAGGCCATAGCCCTCGGCCAAGCCCTTGTGCGGTCCCTTCCACCAATTGCCGGAGACGGCGCCGTCGCAGAGGTAGGTGACGCCGTCCATCTCGCAGCGGTCGAGGAGATGGATGTGCCCGCTGAGGCAGAGGCGGACGTTTCGCCCTCGCAGCAGGTGGTGGAGGCGGAGGCCGTCGGCGTGCATGAGGTCGACCGGGACGCTGAGCGAGTCGCCCTTTCGGCGTTCGGACAGGGCATAGGGCGTGATGGAAAGGATCGGCACATGCGACAGGACGACGGTCGGCACCTCTGCAGGCTTCGCGGCGAGGTCCTTCTCGAGCCAGTCCCACTGCTCGGGATCGATCTCCGCGAAGTAGCCGTCGCCCTTCCGCTGGACGCTGTCGAGGAGGATGAAGTGCCAACCCGCCTGGTCGAAGCTCGAGAAGCGCCTCGAGAGTCCGAGGAGGTCCAGCGAGAAGGACTTCCCGAAGGAGGGCTCGTCGCCCTTGCAGCCACTGTGGGCCGAACCCCAGCCCCAGATGTCGTGGTTGCCGATGCAAGAGCGGACGGGAGTCGAGCACTCCCGCTTCATGGTGCGCTGCCACAGGTCGCCCAGGAGCGCACGGCGAGGTTCCTTCTGGTCGAAGGCATCCATGACGTGGTCACCGCCGGTCAGGATGAGCTCCGGCTTGTCGCTCTGGGACTGGACGTGGTGCAGGCACGAGACGAGTCCCGCCTCCGCTTGACGCTCCGGCTCGACATGGATGTCGGTGAGGTGGGCGAGGCGGAGGGCCCTCGATCGCCCGGTCGGGGCGGGCTTGGGCAGCGGAGCAGCGTCCGTGGCCGCGGTCTGGGCGGCGGATGTGCTTCCGGTCGCCGCCGCCGCGATCGCAGCGAGACCTGCGCCGATCGCCTCGCGGCGAGTCCAAGGGAACCGTTCGTCGTGCGGCATGGTCGCGTCTCCGTGGAAGCCAAGCGTCGCATCACAGTACCGCGCGAGCGGCTGCCTCCCGAGCGAGGCCCACCGAGCGTCCGCTGACGTCAGCCTCGGTCTCCGAGCCCGGGCGTGCCGCGCCGCGGCGGCACCGTGAACGACACCGCCCGCCGAAGGCGGCGGGCGGCGGCGATCTGCTCGTCACTGAGGCCCGTCCAGAGTCAGTCCGTCGTCAGTCCATGGTCAGTCCATGGTCAGTCCATGCCGGGGGCGAACCCTCGTCGCATGGTGTTCTCCGTCACCGCTCGCGGTTCGACGAATTGCAGGAGGTAATCATGTCCACCCGCCTTGCTGCCGACCCCCGACATTCCGAACCCGCCGAAGGGCTGCCGGCCCACGAGGGCGCCAGTGATCCCGCGGTTCAAGTACAGGTTTCCGACCCGGTAGTCGCGACGGGCCTTGTCGAGATTGCTCGGCTTCCGGCTGAAGACGCCGCCGGTCAGCTTGTAGGCGGTCGCGTTGGCGATGGCGAGGGCTTCGTCGAAGTCCTTCGCTCGCATCACCGCGAGCACCGGTCCGAAGATCTCCTCGTTGGCGAGGCGATGCTCGGGGCGGATGCCGCTGACGACGGCCGGTCCGGCGTAGGGCTTGCCGACCTTCTCGGCGAGGCCGGCGGGCACCGCGAGTTGCACCTCGAGTTTGCCTTCCTTGGCCCCGATCGCCACGTACTCGGCGATCTTCCGGGCCGCCGCGTCGTCGATGACCGGGCCGATGTCGGTGCCCGGGCTCATCGGGTCTCCGATCACCAGGGCCTTGGTGGCTCCGACGATCCGCTCGAGGAAGGTGTCGTAGGCGCTCCCCACGACGATGGCTCGGCTGCACGCGGAACACTTCTGGCCGCAGAACCCGAATGCGCTCTGCCGCACGCCAAGGACGGCTTCGTCGAGATCGGCCGACTCGTCGATGATGACGGCGTTCTTGCCGCCCATCTCGCAGATCACCTTCTTCACCCACGGCTGCTCGGGCGGGGTGACGCCGCAGGCTTGGACGATGTCGAGGCCGACGGCCTTGCTGCCGGTGAAGGCGACGATGGCCACCTTGGGGTGGCGGACGAGGGTCGCACCGACCGTCTCGCCGATCCCGGGGAGGAAGGCGAGGGCGTCCTTGGGGCAGCCTGCTTCCCACAGGATGTCGCAGAGGAGCTTGGCGATGCCCGGGGTCTGCTCGGCGGGCTTCACCACCGTCGGGTTGCCGCACACGAGGGCGGCCACGGTCATGCCGCAGCAGATGGCGAGCGGGAAGTTCCACGGCGAGATGACGACGGCGACGCCGCGCGGCTCGTACCAGACCTGGTTCAGCTCGCCGACGAACTTGCCCAGCCGATGGGGCTCGAACAGCTCGTGGGCGGCGCGGGCGTAGTACTCGCAGAAGTCGATCGCCTCGCACACGTCGGCGTCGGCCTCGCGCCAGGTCTTGCCGGACTCGCGGATGAGGACGCCCGACAGCTCGTCGCGGCGCTGCCTCATGAGCTGCGCGGCCTTGACGAGGATGGCCGCTCGTGTCGCGGCGGGGGTCGCCCGCCAGGCGGGAAAGTGGCTCGCGAGCCGCTCGACCGCGGCATTGGCCTGCTCCACCGTGCCGTCGTTCCGGACGGCGGGCACTTGGGCTCTGGCGATCGCCTGGCCGAACCGCTCGCGATGCTCGCGGAGGGCGAAGTTCCGCATGGGCTCGGTGAAGAAGGGACGCCCGTCGCCGACACCTTCGACGGCGTCGGAAAGGGCGTGCTTCTCGGGGCCCCGGGCAATGCGCTCGACGCCGGGGTCGCTGGCGAACTCGCGGTGAGGCGAGGCGAGCAGCCGCTCGGCGCTCGCGTTGTCCATGAACCCGGCCTTCAGCCACGACTCGTTCGAGGTGTTCTCGAGGAGCCGCCGGACCAGGTAGGCCATGCCGGGGATCATCTCTCCGACCGGGACGTACTCGCGGATGCGGAGGCCGAGGTCGACCGCGGCGTCCTTCATCTGGTCGCCCATCCCGTGGAGCATCTGGAGCTCGAGGGCAGAGGTGGGCAGGCCGACCTGCTCGAGGGCGGCGAGGGTCGCCGCGATCGACCGGGCGTTGTGGCTGCCGAGGGCGAGCTTGACGCCGCCTTCGGTCTTCGAACGCGGCATCTGCTGGACGAACATCCGAGCCACCCGCTCGAAGCACGCATCGGTGTCGACCTTGCGGGCCCAGACCGGGACGGGCCAGCCCATCTGCTCGGCGTGGATCGTCTCGAAGTCCCAGTACGCCCCCTTCACCAGCCGCACCGTGACCTGCCGGCCGGTCCGCTTCGACCAGTCGATGATCTGCTTGGCGTCACGCTCGGCCGTGCGAAGGTAGGTCTGCATGGCCAGGCCGGCGGCGAAGTCGACCTGCTCGCAGCAGCGCATGAAGAGCTCGAGGGTGAGGTCCTTGAGCGCGAACTGCTCCATGTCGAAGTTGACGAAGACCCCGTTCCGCTTGGCCGCCTCGAGGAGGGGCAGGATCCGGGACATCAGCCCCTTGATCGAGCCGTCGGTGTCGATCGGGTCGACCCGCGAGGAGAGGGAGCTGATCTTGATGGAGACGTTGGTCCGCGGTATGGCCCCGAGGTGGTCGCTTTCGAGCCGCGAATTGGCAGGCCACTCGGCGACCGTCTTGGGGAGGTTCTGGATGAGGTCGAGGTACTTCTTCGCGTAGAGATCGGCCTCGTGCTCGCTCACGCACGCTTCGCCCAAGAGGTCGACCGAGAAGCAAATCCCGTCCTTCCAGAGCTTCTTGAGCTGGGGCAGGGCGCTCGCCGCGTCGGTGCCGGCGATGAACTTCTCCGCCATCCCGGTGATCTGGCTCGACATCGTCTTGGCCATCAGGCCCTTGGCGAGCCCGCCCAGACCCATGCCGAGGTTGAAGCCGGGCGGAGGCGTCACGCCGGGCTGGCTGAGGTAGTCGTGCAGGTGGTCGTAGACCGACTCCGAGGTCTTGAGCGTGGGGAAGGCGTCGACGAAGCGGAAGAGCTGGACCTTGAAGGCCTCGTCCTTCATGGCCCAGTCCATCAACTTGTCCGACCAGAAGGCGGCCGACAGCATGCCGGTCCGGTTGGCGCGGGACCGCTCGAGGAACTCGGTTCCCTTGCGGAGGACCATCGCCTCGAAGGCCGGGTCGGCGTTGATCGGGCGGCCGGTATCGACACTCGCGCTGGGCGAGACGGCGGGCTTGGGCGTCACCGGCGCTGGGGCCGGCTTCGACTTGGAGAAGAGTCCCATAGGGACCAGAAGTATAGAGGACCCACCCCACGCTCGGCCCCTCGTGAACGCCTTCCCGGCCCCGTGCGGACGCGCGGACCGCCGTGGCAGGATCGGTGAGACATCACGTGGGTGCGATCCCGGATCCCGCGGGGCGGGCCGAGCGCGATCAGCTGCCGCCAAGGCTTGGGGAAGGGGGGCCACGCCTCGCGGTTGACTCGCGCTGGGAGTCCTCCACGGGTGGCGACCCGGCTGCGGTCGGCGTGGTCGCGGGCGGCATGATCGCGGTCGGTGGCGCCGGCGGGGCGCCACAGGGAGGGGGAGCCGTGGCGTCCTCCGCGGAGATACGGCGAGGTCGTTTCTCCGCCGAGGCCTCGGAGGCCGCCCGGACCCTCTCGCGCCGCTCGGGGCGAGATCCGGCGCCGGACCCGAACCCGAACCCGGACCCGGACCCGAACCCGAACCCGAGCCTGAACCGGAATCCGAACCCGATCCCGATTCCGATCCCGGTATCGCGCGCGCCGAGCGCCGAACGGATCGCTCGCAGCAGGCGCGAACGTCGTCGCGTCGATCCCGTCGCCGACGTCGCGCTCAGCGCTTCGCGCCGCCGGTGGCGACCTCGATCGCCCGCTGGTAGGTCCGGATGCACTGCGTCGCGGCGCCGTCCCAGTTGATGCCGCGCACCTCGAACATGCTGCCCTCGCGCAGGGCACGCGACAGGGGCGGGTGGCGGAGGACGGCGACGATCTTGTTGGCCATGTCCTCGATGTCCCAGAAGTCGACCTTGAGGGCGTGCATCAGGACTTCGCTGACGCCGCTCGACTTCGAGATGAGGACCGGCACGTTGTGGCTGATCGCTTCGAGCGGGGCGATGCCGAACGGCTCGCTCACGCTCGGCATCACGTAGAGGTCGGCGAGGGAGAACACCCGAGCGATGTCCTTCCCGCGCAGGAACCCGGTGAAGAGCACCTTGTGCCCGATCCCGAGCTGGGCCGCCATCTCGATCATCCGCGCCGCCTGGTCGCCCGACCCGGCCACCACGAACTTCACGTCCTCCATCACCTCGAGCACGCGCTTGGCGGCCCGCATGAAGTACTCCGGCCCCTTCTGCAGGGTGATCCGGCCGAAGTAGAGGACGATCTTGTCTCGCGTATGAATCGGCTGGATCCCGTAGTCCTTGGGGTCGAGGTCGACGCCGTTGTAGACCACGTCCACCTTGCTCGGGTTCACGCCATAGCGGTTGACGCAGATGTTCTTGGTCAACATGCTCACCGCGATGATCCGCGTCGAGCCCCACATGCCGCGGCGCTCGATCGAGTAGACCTGCTGGTTGGGGTGCTCCCCGGAGCGGTCGAACTCGGTCGAGTGGACATGCACCACGAGCGGCTTCCCGGTGATCCGGTGCAAGGCCAGGCCGGCCGGATAGGTGAGCCAATCGTGGGCGTGGATCACGTCGAAGGCCCGGTGTTGGCACGCCTCGACGGCAAAGCGGGCGTAGCGGTCCGCGGCGCCGATCAGGTCGCCCGAGTAGTCGCAGACCGTCTCGCGCGGGGCTCCGCCCCCGCTCGGCTGCCTCGGTCCGGCTTCCGGCAGCACCGAGAGGAGCGTGGCGTCGATGTCATTGATCGGCCGGCCGCCGAATGCCCCGGCCGCGGCCAGCACGCGGAGCCGCTCGACCGAGATGCCGCCCTCCTCGCGGATTCGCTCCACGAGCCGTCGGGTCAGCTCGGTGGCCTGGGTCGGCTCCGCCCCGCCGTAGACCGACGGAAACTCGCCCGGCAGGTCGACGAACGTGGTCCGCGTGAACTCCTCGTCGAAGGACTTCGTCTGCCGCAGGATCGGCACCATGCGGGTCAGGAACTCGTCCACCGTCTCCGAGCGCGGGCCCTCCGGCGATTCGGTCACGATCCGCGACTGGCCGATCGGGGCCGCGGGGGCCGGGCGCGGTTCGACCCGCGGCGCCGGCGACGGCGCGGAGTGCGGGCTCACCAATTCGATGTGGTCGGCGTGCGACGCGTCCACCGACTTGGGCAGGACGAACGTCACCTCCACCCCGGACCGGTCAAGGGCCTTGGTGAGGCCATGGCAGGCCGTCCCCAAGCCACCGGTGATGAACGGAGGGAATTCCCAGCCCAGCATCAGGACGCGTGTCGGATTCATCGCTCGCTCGCCGCTCGTTGCATCGTTGTCAATCCTCGCCCTATCCCGCGCCCTATCCCGCGCCCTATTCGGGGTCGGCGCCGCTCATGTCCCCGAGCTCCCGGAACGCCGCCTCGTATGCCAGGAGGTAGCGGCTGGCCATGGCGGCCGCCCGCTCCAGGTCGCCGCTCGCCAGGGCCTCGGCGCAGGGCACGACGTTCTCGAAGGTGTAGAGCCGATCGTCGCTTCGGAAGTGGCGGATCGTGGGCATGGCCCCGTCGCGCCGCGGGTCGTGGCCGAGCTCGACCAGTTCGTCCTCGACCAATTCCTCGATCGGATCCCCGTTGTGCATCAGGTCGGCTTCGATCGACTCGCTCAGCCAGCGGTCCGGGGTGGCCATGCGCACGGTGACGCCGCCCGAGGCGGGCGCCAGCTCGTACCAGGCATCCGCCGCGGCATCGCGGGCCCGGCAGCGCAGGACCCCGGCGACGAGGGCGACCTCGCCGAAGACGCCGGCCTCCTCGGCTTGGCGACGGACCTCGTCGAGGAGACGGGTGATGGATGGAGTGATCGCAGCGCTCACGGACTGCTCCAAGGAGAAATCGAATGCACGCGACGGGGGCTGCTCTTCGCAGCACGCCACCTCCGCCGGCGGGGTTCCAGCAACGGTAACCGCTCCCGTTCCCTCCCGCGTCCGCCGGCGGCTCCCCGAAAGGAGAGCTCGACCGACCACGAGGCTCGGCGGCTGCAGGATGAGCCGGGCGAGCCGAGGGGGGCGGAGATGATAGCGGCAGCCAACCGGCCCTCGCTCCGTTCCAGAAGAAAGTTGGCAAATCACGATCTCGCCACGGGCGTCGGTACCATCCAGCCATGGCCAGCGAACCGGAACGCACCCGACCCGCCTCGGCCGTCGCCTCGGGTGGCGACGGCGAGCCGTGGTCCGTCCGGCGACTTCTGCGCTGGATCGAGACCCACTTGCGGGAACGGGGGGTGGACAGCCCTCGCGTGGCGGCCGAGATCTTGGTGACCCACGTGCTGGGGTGCGAACGGATCCGCCTCTACATGGATTCGGAGCGCCTCCTGAACGACGGCGAGCGAACCCGCCTCCGCGACCTCGTGGCCCGGGCCGCCCGCCACGAGCCGGTGCAGTATCTGGTGGGGGAGTGGCCCTTTCGTGGCCGGCAGTTCGAGGTGGGCACCGCGACCCTTATCCCTCGGCCATCGACTGAGACCTTGGTCGAGGAGGCTGTCCGTTGGTACCGGAAGTCGATGCCGGACCAACCGCTCCGGATGGCGGACATCGGCACCGGCACCGGCATCATCGCGGTGTCGATCATGGCGGAGCTCGGTGCCGCTCGACGCGAAGCCTGCGCCCCGCTTGGCAGCCGCTCCGCGTCCACGGCGGTCCCCACCATCCAGTTGAGGGATGACGCGCCGCCTGCTCCCCGGCCGCAGCCGACTCCCGCCACCCTGCGTTGCCTGGCCACCGACGTCGTTCCGGAGGCGGTCGCCCTCGCCAAGCGGAACGTGGCTCGGCACGGGCTCGGCTCCTCGATCGAGGTTCGGCTCGGCCCGCTCTTCGATCCCTTCCGCGGTTCGCGCCCCGCCTCCTTCGACCTCCTGTGCTCGAACCCGCCGTATGTCTCCGACCGGGAATGGACCGAGCTCGAGCCCAACGTCCGCGACTACGAGCCGGCCTCCGCCCTCCGCGCCGGCCCCGACGGGCTCGACGTGATCCGTCCGCTCCTGGGCGACGCCCCGCACTGGCTTCGCCCGGGCGGCCTCCTCCTCGTCGAGATCGGCCACCACCAACGCGACGCCGTCCTCGCCTTGGCCAAGGACCGCTCGACCTGGTCCAGCGCCGACGTCCTTCGCGACCACGAGGACTTCTGGCGCGTACTCGTCGCCCAGCGGGCGTGACGCAGCGCTCCGCCGCAAGACACTTCCTGGAGCGAACCGCTTCCTCAGCCGCCCACCGGGGTTCGCTCGCCGATCGCCTTGCGGGCCTCATCGATGAGCTGGGTGAGCTGGAAGGGCTTGAAGAGGAAGCAGTGCAGCCCTTCTTGGCTGCAGCGCACGATCGAGTGGTGCGGGTCGTATCCGAAGCCGGTCATGAGGATGACCGGTGTCTTCTCGCACGCTTCCTTCACCGCCTTGAAGACCTCGTAGCCGTTTCGGTCCGGCATGCGGACGTCGCTGATGACGAGGTCGTAGGGCCGACCCGCCGCGCTCTCCGCCCGCACCCGGTCGATGGCCGGCCCGCCGCTCGAGTAGGCGGTCACGATGCACCCCTTCTGGGTCAGGGCCTCGACGATCGTTTCGCGGATCGAGGCCTCGTCGTCGGCCACGAGGACCCGCCGCCCTTCGAGGAGCGGATCGCGTTCGCCTTCGCGAAGGACCTCTTCGACGCCGAGAATCGTCTGCGGTCCGCTGGTGGCCGCCTCGATCCGGTGCTTGATGCTCGAGACCGAGTCGAGGATCCGCTCGGCGAGCTCGGTGGTCCGGGCGTCGGCGCCCTCCTCGAGCTTCTCGGCGACCACCGCGATCTGGTCGAGCGGTCCGGTGATCTCGCCCATCACGTTGCTCGCCACGCGGCGATTGGTGGTCCGCCGCTCGACGACCAGCATGTCGAGGATGTTGAGGGCGAGGGCCACATAGCGCCCGAAGATCTCGGCGCAGAAACGGTCCTGTTCGCTGAAGACGTCGGCCCGCTCGCTCTCCACGTTGAAGACGCCGACCACCTTGTCGTGCAGGCGGAGCGGCACGGTCAGCGAGCTGAGTGCCCCGGGCAGGGCGGCGAGGTAGCGCGGATCGCGGCGGGTGTCGTGGCAGATGTACGCCTCGCCGGTGGTGGCCACGATCCCGGAGATCCCGTTCCCTTCGTTCCGGGCGAAGATCTTCTCGCCGATCCCGAGCGGGGCGAGCCCGTTGCAGAAGACGAGCTCGAGCTGCTGCGTCTCGCGGTTCAGGAGGCGGAACTCGAAGTGGTCCCAGCCGAAGACGTCGCGGACCGCCGCCACGGCCTTGCCGTCGAGGAGCTTGAGCCGCTCGGCGGGGTTGATCCGCTCGATGCTCTCGGAGTCGATCTTGAGGAGCTCCGCCCCGGCCGCGTCGATCGCGTCGATCCGGTCCTGGAGCTGGCGCCGTTCGGTGACGTCGAGCAGGAGGGCCGCCACTCGCTCGACCGGCCGACCGAGCCCGGTGGCGACGATCTCGTAGGTCTGCGAGCCGATCCGCACCGTCCGCCGCTCGGTGGCGTTCTCGTCGAGGGAGAGCACCCCGCTCTTGTTCGAGCGGAGGAGGTCGGCGCAGGTGTCGGCGAAGCGCCGCAGGACCTCCGGCGCCTGGGTCGACATCTCCTCGTTCATCCAACTGATCTCGCCGGTCTCCTCGACCACCCCGAGCCCTTCGCCGAGGGCGGCCAGGAGCCCGGCTGCATGAGCCTCGGAGATGGGGGTGGCCAACGAGCGCGCAGCCACCGCCCGTCCATTGGGGGTGCCCGCATCGATGAGGTCGAACCCTTCGGCCAAGCGGGCCCGCAACGATGGCTCGAGCGTGGAGCCAGGCGGGAGGATGATGCGCGGTCGATCGGCGGCCATGTGGCGGCGAGGCAAGTGTACCCCGCTCCGCCGCCATTGGCTGCACGTCGGGAGCGACGCGCGGCCGTCCGGCAGCCGGAAGCCCGATACCATGCCCGCCACTTGCGCCGGCGCTCGTCGGGCCTCGGCGCGGACCTCCGATCGACGCACCGGATGCGGACACGGTGACCGAACCCATCGCCTCTCCAACCACCCATGCGTCGCCCCCCCACGCGGGTGACGCCCAGCGCGGCTTGGCCATCGAGGCGACCGGCCTCTCCAAGCGGTTCGGCGCGGTCCACGCCGTCCGGCAACTCTCCTTTGCCGTCCCCGACCGCTCGATCTGCGGGCTCCTCGGCCCGAACGGGGCGGGGAAGTCGACCACCATCCGCATGCTGGCCGGCCTGCTCGTCCCGGACGAAGGCTCGCTCCGGGTCGCCGGCTTCCCCATGGACCGTGCCTCCGAGGAAGCCCGTCGGCACATCGGCTACCTGCCCGAGTCGGCACCGGCCCACCCGGAACTTCGGACCAGCGAGTTCCTCCGCTACCGGGCGGCCCTCTGCGGCCTGCACGGCGGGGCGGCCCGCGACGCCATCGACCGCTCGGTCGCGGCCTGCGAACTCGCTCCGATCTATGGCCGGTTGGTCGGGGCCCTCAGCAAGGGCTACCGCCAGCGGGTCGGCCTCGCTGCCGCGATCCTCGGCAATCCGCGGCTCGTCATCCTCGATGAGCCCTCGGTCGGCCTCGATCCGCACCAACTCCTCGCCTTCCGTCGCTTGGTCCGTTCCCTGGGACGCGAGCGGACGGTCCTCCTCTCGAGCCACATCCTGGCCGAGATCGAAGCGGTCTGCGATCGGGCCGTCCTCCTCGCCGAGGGCCGCTTGGTCGCCGCCGGCACGCTCGACGAACTCCGGGCCGAAGGCGGGAGCTCGATCGTGGTGGAGGTGAAGGGTCCGCGGATCGAGGAAACGCTCCGGGCCCTCGACCCGACGGGCCGCATCGAGACCTTGGCTGACGGCTGGGTCCGGGCTCGACTCGGCGGAGTCGAGGATCGGCGCTCGGAACTCCTCGCCGCCTGGTCGGCCGGGGGCATCGCGGTGCGGGAGTGCCGCCTCGAGCGGCCCTCGCTCGAAGATCGCTTCGTCCGTGCCACGCGGCGCGAGGCGGTGGCGTGATGGGACACCTCTCCCTGGTCCGGGCCATCGTCCGCCGCGAACTCCTGGCCCTCTTCGCGACCTCGGTCGCGTGGGTGACGCTCGGCCTCCTGACCCTCCTCCTCGGAGCGATCTTCGTGGTCGCCACGCTCCGCACGGGCGAGCCGGCCACGCTCCGGGCGGTCCTCCTCGCCGCCGGTTGGGCTTTGCTCGCAGCAGCGCCCGCCATCTCCATGCGCTCCTTTGCCGAGGAGTTCCGGCAGGGGACGTGGGAGACGCTCCTCGCCGCCCCGATCCGCCCCTGGCACGCGGTGGTCGGCAAGTTCATCGCGGGGGTCGTCCTGGTCGCCACGCTCGTCCTCGTCCCGACCGTCGCCTGCGGGCTCGTTCTCGAACTCCACGCCGATCCCGATTGGGGCGAGATGGCCTGCGGAGCGGTCGGCCTGATCCTCGCGGGCAGCGCCTTCCTGGCGGTCGGGATCGTGGCCTCGACGCTCACCTCGAACCAACTGGTCGCCTTCCTCGTCCCGGTCTTCTCCCTCTTCGTCCTCGCCCTCGGGAGCCGGGCCCTCGCCAGCATCCTGCCGGCGTCCTGGGCCCCGGCCGCCTTCGCCATCGACCCCCTGCGGCGGGTCGAGGATTTCGTCCTCGGCCTGGTCGACACCGCCAACCTGGTCTACTTCGTGGCGGTGACGGCGGCGGCGCTCTCGATCGCCAGCCTGTGCCTGGGCAGCGTGCGGGAAGGGGGATTCGGCGGCGGTGCCCGGAGCGGCCTCGGCCGGGGACTCTTCCGGATCGAAGCGTTTCTCTTCGCCCTGGGGGCGATGGCCGCGGCGGGCGCGGTGGCGGCCCTGGCCGGCACGCCGCTTCTGCGGGGTGAACTCGACGCCACCAAGACGCGGGCCTACACCCTGTCGCCGTCGACCTCCTCGCTCGTCGCCGGGCTCGATGGCGACTGGTCGATCGCGGCGCTCATCGCCACCGAGCGAGCCGACCCCGGATCGCTCCGTCGGGTGGACGAGGTCCTCGAGCGTTTCGCCGACGCCAATCCGCGCGTCCACGTCGAGCGGATCGATCCCGACTCCCCGGCGGCGGCCCACCGCTACGACGAGTTGCTCGAGCGCCTGGCCCAGGCCTACGCGGAGCCGCTTCGGGCCTGGGAACCGGTCCTCGCGGCGTCCTTCGAGCGTTACGACGCCCTCCGGGCCTTCGCTCGCCGCGAGCAGGCGGCGATCGCCACCGTGCTCGCCGCGATTCCGGCCGACGACCAGTCCGCCGCGGCGGTCCGTTCGCAGCTCGAGCAGATCGGCGGGGGACTCCTCCAACTCACCAATGGCGGCGAGACCTTCGGCACCTCGGTGCGCGACCTCGTCCGCACCAATCCGTCGCGTCCGCTTCCTGACCACGATGGGGCCCGCAGCGCCCTGGCGGCCAACGATCGGCTCTGGGTCGACCAATGTTCGACCGTGGCCGCCTTGGCCAAGGACTGGGCGCGGCGCAACGGCTTGCCCGAGGTGGTCCGGGCGTGGGCCACCGCCCACGGCGCGAACTTCGAAGAGGAGGCGAAGGTCCTCCGCACCGACCAGGACGCCCTCGAGGCCCTCCCGCCGCTGGCCCTCGGCGATGTCGGCCGCGTCCTCGCCAGCGGGGAGTGCGCCGTTGTCCTCTCGCCGCACGGGGCCATCGCCATTCCGTCCTGGCAATTCGTGCCGAGCGCCCAGGCCGGACCAGGTGGATCGGCGAGCGCCGGGCGAGGTCGCCTCGGCTTCGACTTCGCGGCCCGCGCCGAGCAGGTCCTGGCCGGGGCCATCCGCTCGCTCACCGTCGAGCGGATGCCGCTCGTCGTCTTCGTCCACTGCGAAGACCACTCGCTCCTCGCCAATGCCCCCGACCGCAACGACGTGGTCGCCGTTGCCGACACCCTCCGCTCGGCCCGCTTCAGCGTGCGCGAATGGAGCGTGGTGGGCGGCGAGCGTCCGGTGCCGGCCCGCGGCCAGCCCGTGGTCTGGGCCATCATCCCGCCGCTCCGCCGCGAAGGGCTGCAGCTTTCCGATCGCGAGCGCCGCCTCCTCGAAGTGACCGGCACCCTTTTCGCCGAAGGTCAGCCCCTCCTCATCACGGTGGCCCGCAACCTCTTGCCGGTCTTCGGGCAGCGCGATCCATGGTCGATGGTCGCCGACCTCTACGGCTTGACCTTCGACACAGGCCGGGTGGTGCTCGAACTCGTCCCGGTGGCGGCCGACCGCCTGGAGCCGCAGGCCTTCCAACTGGTCGAGAAGATGTCGCGCCAGCATCCGATCGGGGCGGCGGTGAACGGCCAGGCCACCATGCTCAACCACCCGACGCCGATCCAACCGGCGGCGGGCAACGCAGCGGTGGCGGTGATCGCCGCGATCGAGCCCAGTCCCGATCGCTGGCTCGAAGACGACTGGCGCGAGAACTCGCGGGTCACCCGCGAGGTGCCCGACGCGAAGCGCTTCACGACTCCGCTCCCGGTCGTGGTGGCGGTCGAACGCAAGGACCAGGCGACCGGGGTGACGCGACGGGCGGTGGTGGTCGGTAGCGGTGGATGGCTCCTCAGCTCGCTCGCCGACGTGGCCCAGTCCTTGGGCGGGAACCGCGTGGTCCTGACCAACCCCGGCAACCGCGAACTGCTGCTCGCGTCGGTGGCCTGGCTGGCGGGGATCGACCTCCTCGGCGGCAGCGCCGGCCGCGAGGTCGCCCGCGTCGACGAACTCACCGATAGCGCCCGCGCCTTCTGGTTCGTCCTCCTCGTCGGCGGCGTGCCTGCCCTGGTCGGGCTGGTCGGCGTCGGCGTCTGGTGGCGACGGCGGAGGGACGCATGAAGCGGCCGTGGCGCACCGTCCTCGTCTGGTCCATCGCCCTCGCCGCAGGCGGAGCGTGGTGGGCCCTTCATGGTCGATCCGCGGTGGTCGCTGCCGAGGAAGCGAGCGTCCCCGTCTTCACCGCGAGCGATGCCATCCCGGTCGACAGCATCGATCGCATCGACCTGACCCGGGCCGGCGCACCGCCGATGGTCTTCCGCCGCACCGGCGGGCAGTGGAGCCAGACCGAGCCCTTCGTTGCCGATCTCGACGCCTGGTCGGCGCGGCAACTGATCGTCGAACTCGCCGGGCTGGCGGCCTCACCCTGGGTCGGCGAGGCCGCGGACCGCTCGGCCTTCGGCCTCGAGCCGCCGGTGGCCGCGGTCACCCTCCGCGCGGGCGATCGCACCTGGGCCCTCGACTTCGGCAAGCGCCGCGTCGCGGGCCGGGCCTACGTCGCCCGCCCCGGCGGCCCGCCGCTCGTGGCCGACGCCGGGGCCTACGAACGGGTGGTCGAGACCGATCCCAAGGAATGGCGATCGCGGGCCCTCTTCCCCGATTCGATGGGCCGGCCGCAGCGCTTCGTGTGGCGGTACCCGAGTAACGCCCGCGGCACGCCGGCGGTGATCGAACTGGCTCGGGACGGCGATCGCTGGTCCGTCGTCGCCCCGATCAAGGCCCGAGCCGACAGCCCGCACATCGAGGAGTTCATCGCCGGCATGACGCGAGCGCGAAGCGAAGGCTTCCTCGCCGACCAGCCGAGCGAACTCGGGCCGACCTATGGCCTCGCTCCCGCCGCGGTCACCATGGCGGTGACGACGGAAGGGGAGCGTGGTCCGTCGACCCGCACCCTCCTCATCGGTTCCCAGCTCGGCGTCGGCACCATCGATCGCTACGGGATGATCGAGGGCCAGCCGAGCGTGGTGCGCGTCGGGGCCAACACGCTGGCCCTGCTCTTCCCGCGGCTCGAGACGCTGGTCGACCCGGTCGCCAGCGGGGCCCGGGCCGCCGACGTGAAGCGGATCGAGATCCGACGCCAGGGCGGGAGCATCGAGCTCACCCGCGAACTCGACCAATGGACGGCATCGCTCGACGGTGGGGCAGCGGTCGCCGCCCCTGCCGCGGCAGCCGAGCGGCTCCTCCTCGCCCTCACCCGGGAGCGGGCCGGCGAGCTTTCGATCGGCGAGTTCCCCGCCAACCTCGAAGTGGCGACCGTCCTTCTCTACGGCTTCGACGGGCGGCCCCTCGACGTGGTGCGCGTCGCCCGCGAGGAGAAGACCTCGAAGTGGGGACTCGAGAACGGCGACACGGTGGTGCGGATCCACCCGTCGACCTTCGTACTGCCCCTCGAGCCCGGGGCCTTCGGGCTCTGACCCGGCGCCGGGCCGCGCCGCTCACTCCTCCTCGCCGAAGCCTCGCTTGACGAGGTCGACCAGGGACTTGATCGCGTCCGCCTCGTCGCTGCCGTCGGCGGCGATCTCGATCTCCGTGCCGCAGGTGCCGGCCAGCATCAGCATCTGCATGATCGACTTGCCGTCGACGGGATCTTCCTGGTCGAGGCGGCGCACGGAGACGCTGGCCTCGAAGCCCGAGGCTGCCTCGACGAACGTCATAGCCGGCCTCGCATGGAGGCCGAGCCGGTTCACGATGACCACGCGAGCGGTGCGCAACGGTGGGCCGCTCACCGGGAGGAGGGTTGCTTGGCGTCGGCTTCCTCGAGAAGCGTGAGGATGTCCTCGGGGACGTTGGCCTGCCGCAGGAAGCGACGGAACTGGTCGCGGCTCAGGTTGCCGAAGATCGCCTCCATCGCGTCGAGGTGCTCCTCGGGCCGGTCCTCCGGCGAGATGAGCAGGAAGATGGAGTGGACAGGCTGCTTGTCGAGGGCGTTGAACTCGACGCCCGACTTGCTCACGCCGACCGCGATCACGAGCTGCTTCACGGCGCTGCTCTTGGCATGGGGGACGGCCACCCCGTGGCCGAAGCCCGTCGACCCGCGGTTCTCGCGGGCGATGATCGCCTTGACGAAGGTGTCGCGGAGGTCGGTTCCGATCTTGCCCGCCGACACCAAGGCGTCGACGAGCTCACGGATCGCGTCGTCGCGCTTGGTGGCGACGAGGTTGGGGAGGACAGCCTTCTTGACGACGATGTCGCGCAGCTTCATGGTGGGGCTCGAGGTCGCGGGTCGGCGCGAGGCAGACCCTGGTGGGCGTCACTTCTTGTGATCGCGGGTGCGGTCCTTGTGGTCGGTCACTTGGCGGATGGCCCGGTCGATGCCGAGATCGACGCAGGCGTAGAGGTCTTCGTGGCGAGCGTTGGCGATGAAGTCGTCGTGACGCTCGACGTCGGTGCGGATCTCGACGTGGTAGCCGTTGGGCTCCTTCTCGCAGACGACTGCGATGGCCTGGATGCGGTCGTAGTGCTTCCTCAGCCGGTCGGCCTTCTTGTTGATGTACTCCTCGATCGCAGGCGTGATCTGAAGGTGCTTGCCGCTGATGTTGGTTTGCATGACGAATCCTCAACCACTGGGGCCGGGCCACGGCCCGGACCCTGGACTTCATGTTCCCGCAAGGGAAGGACGTTGGGGGGGCGATTCGCCCGGCTGGGCGGTGCGCTCCTGGTTGGGAGGCACGACCACGCCCCCGGAGACGAGGTACTTGATGGCCTCGTCGATGGTCATGGGCAATTCATGGAGTTCGCTGCGCTTGACCGTGATGGTGTAGCCCGTGAACGGAGTCGGGGAACTGGGGATGAACACGGTCAGGGCTTCGCCAGCCTCCTCTTCGATGGAGCGAAGGGCCGGGCCGGTCAGGAGTCCGATCGACCAGATCCCTTGGCGGGGATACTGAACCACGACCACCCGGCTGAACTTCAGCCGTTGATCGTCGTGGCCTCCGTCAGAGAAGAAGAAACCCACAATTTGCTTCACGCTTGGGTAGACCTGCCGAAGGATCGGCAGGCTGGTCAGGGCCCCCTCCAGCATGGTGAAGAGCCGGCGGCCGACCCAGCCGCCGACCAGGCGGCCCGCGGCGTAGATCCCGACCAGGGCCACGGCCAGGCCGAAGAGGTCCGCCCACCAGTGGCTCTGCCACCACTCCTCGACTTCGCGGGCTCGGAGTTGGGCCACGACCGTCTCTTGGCGAGCCGGGCGGGACCGGGTGGCCTGCTCGGCCATGGCCGCCTCGACCGCCGCCTCGCTCGGCTCGAATCGGCCGTGCAGGGGGCCGGAGACCGTGCTGCCCCAGGCCAAGGTGGTCCGGGCCAGGCCGTTGATCGGCTCGGCGATGTTCCGGCTCACGAACTGGTAGCAGGCGACCAGGATCCAGAGGGTCAGGAGCGACGGAAGGAGGACGGCCAAACCCCGGAGGAAGGCTCGTCGGAATTCGATCCGTCCCGCGCCCCGTCGAGGGGCCGACGCCGCGCCGGAGGCGCTTTCGGTTGGTCGCTGGGAGACGTCGTGCATGGGGCTGCGAACGCCTCGAAGTGTAGCAACCTAGCGGGAGCCTCGGAGGGCCGGAGACGCCGGCCGGTCAGTTCTTCAGCCGCTGGGCCAAGGGGCGGAGCGTCACCGCCGTCTCGAGGTATTCCTCGCCGCGGCGGAAGCGGACGGTGATGGTCTCCCCGACCTTCTTGCTGGCGAGGATCAGGCCCAGCTCGCGCGACGACCGCACGGCCCGGCCGTCGACCCCTACGATCAGGTCGCCGAGCCTCATGCCGGCGGCGCGGGCGGCGCTCTTGGGCATCGTGCCCTTGATGCGGACGCCGTCCGGGGCCTCGGCGATCTCGATGCCGAGCGAGCCATCCCCGCTCGAGATGGTGTCGTCGATCGGCCCGCGGGCCCGGAGCCAGTCCTTCCACGAACGCTCCACCTCGGAGAGGGGACGACCGAAGACCCGCTCCATGGCCAAGGTGCCCGAGCGGTCCTCGCGGTAATTCTTGACCAGCGCCTGGTAGAAGGGGACCAGCTTTCCGCGGTCGGCGAGGAACTCGAAGATGGAGCGGACCTGCGGATAGAGCGACTGGGATCGCTGCATGAACTCCTCTCCCTTGAGGTGGAAGAGGGTCGACCACGGCATCGAGGCGTTGGCCATCGCCGCTCGGCGGGCGACGTTGTGCCGCGTGTTGGGGCGGAAGGTGATGGTGCCGCCGGCGTCGATGTCGTAGTCCTCGTAGAGCGACGCGATCCCTTCCTGGATCCAGATCGGGTGGGTCTGGTGGACTCGCTCCATGTGCCCGTAGTGCATGAGGTGGGTGAACTCATGCTGCAGGCTCTGCCCGATGTCGCGGGTGACGAGCATCCGCTGGGCGTGCTCGTAGACGCCGGTCGTGGTGGGGTCGGCGAAGTAGGCCTTCATGTCCTTGATGGCCGGCACGGCGATCAGGACCGGGTAGGTCGGCGTCCCCTCGAAGAGCATCGCGGCCTGCTGGTCGGCCTGGCGGATGAGGAGCTCGCGCATCGCGTTGCGGCCTTCGTCGTCGAGGCTGGTCGCGAAATAGAGATGGTGCTCGGGGTCGGACTCGTAGGTGTAGTCCTTGTCGCCGTGCCGTCGTCGCCATTCGTCCTGCTGCGGGCAAGGCGCCACGGTGATGGCCGGGCCGGAGGAGTTCGGCGACGCCTTCGGGTCGGGCTGGGCGCTCGGGGCGGCCTTGCCGGAGCGGACCAGGTCGCGGGCCTCGAGGATCGCGGTGTAGGTCGGGTGGTCGCGGATCGGCTCGAGGTCGGGATCCGACTCCATGGTGTCGAAGTCGCGGAAGCCGGCCTTCACCGCGTCGAGCAGGCTGTTGGCGGCGGCGTCGCGCTCCCCGAGCTGGGCGTGGGCGCAGGCCGCGTTGTAGAGCATGATCGGATCGCGCCGCACATCCTTGAGGTAGCGATCGATGAGGTCGAGGCCGTCACGCCAGCGGTGGGCTTCGAGGGTCCGGTCGATCTGCCGCTGGAGCGCTTCGGCCGCCGCCGCATCAAGGGGGGGCGAGGCAGGACCGCCCGCGGCGAGGGCGATCGCCAGGGTGCAGGCGAGGAGCGGCAGTCGGCGGAAGCGAGGCACGGCCCGATGGTATACGAGGGTGGCGCCGCTTCGATGCGGCGAATCGCTAACCGAGCGGCGGTCGCCACTCGCCGGACGCGACGCGGCGGACCGCGTCGGGGAGGGCCAGGCACTCCTCGGCGAAGACCCGTGCGGCAAGCGTCTCGGCGCTATCCCCGGGGAGGACCGGGCAGCGCCGTTGGAGCAGGATCGGGCCGCGATCGTAGACCTCGTCGACCACGTGCACGGTGCAGCCCGACTCGCGATCGCCGGCGGCGAGGACCGCGGCGTGAACATGCGCCCCATGCATGCCCGGGCCGCCGTGGCGAGGGAGGAGCGAGGGATGGATGTTGATGGTCCGCCCCGACCAGCGCGGGGCGACCCGGAAGTGCCGCAGGTAGCCAGCGAGGAGGACGAGGTCGACCTTCGCCGCTTCCAACGTCGCGTCGACCTCGTCGTCGATCGCTTGGCGGCCGCGAGCCGTGGTGACGTGCACCGGGAGGCCGATGCCGCGAGCCCGTTCGACGCCGGGGAGATCGGGGCGGTGGGCGATGACCACCGCGATGGTGGCGGGGATCCCCTCTCGTTCGATTGCGGCGGCGAGGTTCAGCACCGTCCGCCCCCCGCCCGAGATGAGGGCACCGATCCGCAGCATCAGGGTTGGCTCCCCGCGTGGCCGCCGTCCGACGAAGGGTTGGCCGGGGCGGGCATGGTCGGCGGGTGACGAAAGGGGATCGGTTGGCCCGAGGCGTTCGTCGCCACCAAGGTCATCGTGGCCTGGGTCACCGAGACGAGGTCGCCCGTCGCGTACCGCTCGGCCTCCACCCGCACCTCGACCGTCACCGAGGTCGTGCCGGTGCGGCCGGTCCGCGTCCAGAGGGTGACCACGTCACCCATCCAGACCGGCTGGTGGAACTCGACCGCCTGCATCGACACCGTCACCCAGCGGTGCCGGCCGTGCTTGCGGCTCTCGATGTAGCCGGCCTGGTCGATCAGGGAGAGGAGGACGCCACCGAAGACGCTGCCTTGGTGGTTCGAATCGCGGGGGCTGGTCAGGCTGCGGAGGGCGAGGTGCCAACCCTCTGCCTCGGGGTGGATCGGGGCTGGCGGCGGCTGCTTGGCCATGGCCGGAGGATAGGGCTTTTGGCGACCCGCGGCAGGAGGCGTCGGCTCGCGTGGAGGGCGGCCGGGCCGCGTGCCGATAGGGTCGCCATGCCGAGCGGCCGGGTGTCGGTGATCATCCCCAACTTCAACAACGGCCGCGGCAGCTCCCGCGACGGGCGCCGCGACATCTTTGGCGAGCTCCTCCGGTCACTCGAGTGCACGCTGGCTGCGGATCGGGAACTGCTCGAGATCCTCGTGGCCGACGACGGCTCGACCGACGACAGCTTGGACACGGCCCGGGCCTGGGCCGCCAAGCGTTGGCGCGGCGGCGAGCCGTTCCTCCGCCTGATCGAACTTCCCCACTCGGGCGTCCTGAGCAGCGTCCTCAACCGCCTCTTGGACGAGGCCCGCGGCGACTACATCGCCCGGCTCGATGGCGATCTCGTCCTCCGCACCGCGGACTGGGCGAGCATCCTCGCTTCGATCTTCGACCGCGATCCCGCCGTGGGCGTGGTCACCGGCGTCCAACTCCTTCCCGATGGCAGCGTGCATGCCCTGGGCGACGACCTGTGGGGGCCGCGCGGCTATCGCCACATCGCCCAAGGGGCGAGGCTCGAGGAGCTTGGCGCGGACCGCGAAGTCGACCACGCCATGGGCTGCTTCTACGCCACACGGAAGGAAGTCCGCTCCACCGCCGGTCCCTACGACGAGTCGGTCCTTCGCGGCCAGACCGAGGAGTACGGCGTGCGGGTCCGGCTCGCCGGCTGGAAGGTGATCGCCACGCCGCGCATCGCTTTCGAGCATTGGCATGTCGATCGCGCACCGCGAGCCAACCGAGCCGACCACAGCGACGCCCTCGAGTCGGCGCTCGATCGCTTCCGGGCCAAGTGGGGTTTCGATCGGCTCGCTCCCGACCTTGCTGCGGTCGAGGCCCGCCACGCCGGGACCGGACTCTGGTGGCGCGATCTCCGCGCCCTTGGCGTGCCCGCCGCACCCGACGATTGGGAACGCCTGCAGCGCGATGCGGCCTTCACCGCGCGGCTGAGCGAGGAGTTCGACCTGGTCGCCGCCGGGCTCAAGGCGGCAAGCGGGGCGTGCGCCGTGACCCAGATCGGATCGGGGTGCGGCTGCCTCGGACACGCCATCGCTCGCGCCGGCGGAGCCTACGAGGGCTTCGAGGAGCGAGGTCCGGCCTCGGAGGCGGCGCAGCGCAGCGCGGCCCTCCCGCGGCAAGGCCCGGCCCCGCGCTTCATCGAGGTCGACGACCTCGCCCGGCTCCCCGTCCCCGATGCGTCGCGGCCGCTGGTCGCCACCTTCGGCACCGTCGAGCGCTACTGGAACCCGGTCGGGCTCCTCAACGAATGCCGGCGGGTCGTCGCCCCGGGCGGCGTCGTCCTCCTGCGGACCAAGCTTCGCCCCGGACCGGTCGACGATCCGCGAGCGCCCGGCCACCCGTTCACGGCCGATGAGTTCCTGACCTTCCTGCGCCACCACGGCGGGTTGCGGCCGATCGGGTTCGATCCCCGAGTCACCGCTTCCGGCTGGCTCGAGTGCTGCCTGACCCCGACGACACGGGTCGTTGGCCGCGGCTACTTCGCGCAGGAGTGGAAGCCGCTTCCGTCGCCCCCGTCGAGCTCGGAGCCGGCGGCGACGGCTCGCTGATTCGACCCGCCCGCAGCAGCGGCTTGAGATAGGCACCGGTGTAGCTCGTGGCGTGATCGGCGATCGCCTCGGGGGTGCCGGTGGAGACGATGGTCCCGCCGCGGTCGCCGCCCTCCGGCCCGAGGTCGATGATCCAGTCGGCGCACTTGATGACGTCGAGGTTGTGCTCGATGACGACCAGGCTGTGTCCCGCGTCGGCCAGCTTGCCGAGGACGCCGATCAGCTTCCGGACGTCCTCGAAGTGGAGGCCGGTGGTCGGCTCGTCGAGGACGTAGAGCGTGTGGGCGGTGGTGCCGTTGCCGAGTTCGCTGGCCAGCTTCACCCGCTGGGCCTCGCCGCCCGAGAGGGTGGTCGAGGCTTGGCCCAGCTGAATGTAGCCGAGGCCGACCTCCTGCAGGCAGGTCAGCATGCGGTGGATCTTGGGATGGGCCTCGAAGAAGGCAGCCGCATCGTCGACCGTCATGTCGAGCGTCTCGGCGATCGTCTTGTGCTTGAACTTCACCTCGAGCGTCTCGCGGTTGTAGCGCGTGCCCTTGCACGACTCGCAGGTCACGAAGACGTCGGGCAGGAAGTGCATCTCGATCTTGCGCACGCCTTGGCCCTGGCAATGTTCGCAGCGGCCGCCCTTCACGTTGAAGGAGAACCGCCCCGGCTCGTAGCCGCGGATCTTCGACTCGCTGGTCATGGCGAAGATCTTGCGGATGTCGTCGAAGATGCCGGTGTAGGTGGCGGGGTTCGAGCGCGGCGTGCGCCCGATCGGCGACTGGTCGACCTCGACGATGCGCTCCACCTGCTTGAGCCCGACGATCGTGTCGTGGGCCCCGGGGATCACCTTGGCGTCGGTCACCTCGAGCAGGGCGGACTTGAGGAGGATCTCGTTCACCAGGGTCGACTTGCCCGATCCCGAGACGCCGGTGACGCAGACGAACCCGCCGAGCGGGAAGGTCACGTCGATCGACTTCAGGTTGTTGGCCCGGGCCCCTTTCACCACCAGTCCGCGGCGGGGGTCGAGCCTGCGTCGGCTGGCGGGGACCTCGATGCGGCGGCGGCCGGAGAGGTAGGCGCCGGTGAGCGACGTCTCGTGGGCCGCGACGCCGGACGGCGTGCCGGCGGCCACGATCATGCCGCCGTGCCGTCCCGGTCCCGGGCCGACGTCGATCACCCAGTCGGCGGAGCGGATCATGTCTTCGTCGTGCTCGACGACGAGGACGGTGTTGCCGATGTCGCTGAGCCGGCGAAGCGTGGCCACGAGGCGATCGTTGTCCCGCTGGTGGAGGCCGATGGTCGGCTCGTCGAGCACGTAGCAGACGCCGACCAGCCCCGAACCGACTTGGGTGGCGAGGCGGATGCGCTGGGCCTCGCCGCCTGAGAGCGTCGAGCTGGTCCGGTCGAGGGTCAGATAGTCGAGGCCGACCGAGGCGAGGAAGCCGAGCCGGGCCTCGATCTCCTTCAGGATCGGGGCGGCGATGGTGCGCTCCTCGGCGTTCAGTTGGAGCGAGCCGAAGAACCCGAGGGCCTTCTCGACGTTCAGCCGGCAGACCTCGGCGATGTTGAAGAAGCTCGCCCCTGAGCGGATGCGGACGCCGAGCGACGCCGGTCGCAACCGCTGGCCCTGGCAGGCGACGCAGGGGGCGTCGGTCATGTACTCGGCGAGCCGCTCCTTGACGAACTCGCTCTCGGTCTCGAGGAAGCGCCGCTTGAGGTGCGGCATCACGCCTTCCCAGGCGATGCCGATCGAATCCGACTCGGCGGGCGATGCTCCGTGCATCAGGAAGCGCTTGGCCTTGGCGGGCACCTTGCTGAAGGGCGTGTCGGTGTCGACCTTGAGGGCCTGGCAGACGCGGCGCATGCGCCGGCCGTACCAGGTGTTCATCCGCGGCCCGTTGGTGCGGAAGGGCACGATCGCCTCGACCACGCCCTTCGAGGGATCGGGCACCACCAGGCGCTCGTCGAACTCGGCGACCCGGCCGAGGCCGGCGCAGTCAGGGCAAGCCCCATGCGGCGAGTTGAAGCTGAAGAGGCGGGGCTCGAGCTCCTCGAGCGAGCACTCCGGGTGGTCGGGGCAGGCGAAGCGCTCGCTGTAGCGGTCGGCCCGCCACTTCCCGTCGATCTCGAGGAGGACGACGAGGTTCCCCTCGGCCAGCTTGAGCGAGGCCTCGACGCTCTCGGCGAGCCGTTGCCGGCTGTCCGGGGAGATGGTGATCCGGTCGACCACCGCCTCGACGTCGTGCATCTCGTAGCGGCCGAGCTTGAGGGGATTTTCGCCCGGGTCCTTCAGGGCCTCGCGGAGGTCGACGAGTTGCCCGTCCACGCGGGCCCGCACGAAACCCTGCTTCTGGATCGACTCGAGGACATCGCGGTGGAAGCCCTTCTTCGAGCGGACCAAAGGAGCGCAGAGCATGGCCCGCACCCCGTCGTGGTGGCGGACCAGGGTCTCGACGATCTGGGAGGCGCTCGTCGCCGAGATGGGTTGGCCGCAGGCGACCTCGGTCCCGTCCTTTCGCTTCTCGAGCCGGTGCCAGCAGGTGGGCTGGCCGCAGCGGGCGTAGAGGAGCCGCAGGTAGTCGTAGATCTCGGTGGTGGTGGCCACCGTCGAGCGCGGCGTGTGGCCGCCGGTCCGCTGCTCGATGGCGATGGTCGGCGGGAGGCCTTCGATGGCCTCGACGTCCGGCTTCTGCATCTGGTCGAGGAATTGGCGGGCGTACGCGGAGAGGGACTCCATGTACTTCCGCTGGCCCTCGGCGAAGACGGTGTCGAAAGCGAGCGAGCTCTTGCCGCTGCCGGAGACCCCGGTCATGACGACCAGCCGGTCGCGGGGGATGTCGAGGTCGACGTGGCGGAGGTTGTGCTCGCGGGCCCCGCGGATCCGGATGCAGCGGGCCGGATCGAGCAGGGGATCGGAGGCCGCGAAGGGGCTCGGTTGGAGGGAGGTGCCCGAGGCGGGGCTCGCGGCCGACGTGGTGGGGGAGGAAGCCATGGTCAAGGGATCGCTCGGAAAGGTCCGATGATACGCCCCTTGGGACGTTTGTCCGGTGTTTGTCAGGGATTCTCTTCGAGGTTCCGCTGATCCTTCAGTTGCCTCGCGGAGAATCTGCGACCAATTTCACGATCCATCCGAATCCCATCCGAAGCAAAGGCTCTCTCCTCCGCATGTCGCCCTCCGCGGCCCACCTACCGACCACTGGTTCCCACCCCTCGCTTCGCGTGCGAGGCGGGGGAACGGTCGCGTTCCGGGCGGCGGTCGAGGTGCAAGCCCAGGTCCAGCCGACGGCTACGAAACCGCTCCCGACGAGCGACTCCTGTCGCCGGCCCGTCGCGGTCCACCCCTCGGAACTCCAGGACCTGCAGCAGGCCGCCCGGAGCATCCGACTTCGGAGCAGGTAGCGGCGGGCGAAGGCACCCGAAGAGAAGAAAGAGGACAGAGGAAAGAGGACGTTGACCCCCCCGGTCGGCGTCCTCGGTCGTTTGCAGCCCCGTCAGTCGTGGGCCGAGATCCCCCGGCCCGGTTGGTAGACGAGGCCGGCGGAGCGGAAGGGAAAGATCCGGGCCCTCGAGAGCGGCTGGGCGGGGTTGGCGGCGACCTCCCGCTCGAACATCCGGAGGTCGACCCCGAGGAGGACGTGGGAGGCCACGCTCCCCATCAGGATGGCGACGAGAATCGCCCGCGGCCAACCCTGCCGGGCTGGCGGATTCGGTGGGGCGAGCGGCTGGCCGCACTCGTTGCACAGCCCGTCGACGCGCTGCGGCGGCATGGGATGGCCGCAGTGCGGGCACTTGGCGTCGAGCCAGCGCCGGTGGCGGACCAGCCAGTAGTTAGCGAGGCTGCCGGCTCGCATGAACCAGTCGAGGACGGCGATCGGAAAGCCCACCACGAGCAGGGTGAAGAGGGCGGGGATCCCGTACTTCGGCGAGAGGAAATCGGTCGTCTCAAGGGCGCACTCGAAGTGCCCGAAGGCGAGGAAGGCGAGGACGCCAGCCGCGGCGGGCAGGAGGTGTCGCGTCCATCCGAGGCCGCGCGGTGGGCTCGCGTCCATGGTCAGCTTCGCCGTCCCTTGCCGCGGCGGCCGGCCCGCGTGCCCGGCATGCCCGCCTTCGCCTTGCGCGGCCCGTCGTCCTCGGGCTCCGCGATGCGCGAGCCGGCCGGCATGTTCTTGACCCGGGCCATCTCGTCGCGGAGCCGGGCCGCCTTCTCGAACTCGAGGCTCTGGGCGGCCTCCAGCATCTCCGACTCGAGTTGGGTCAGGAACTCGTCGCGGTCGAAGGTCGCCGCCTTCTGCTTGCCGGCCGCGCCGCGGGCCGTTCGTTGGCCAGCCAACTCCTGTTCGATGCCGCGGCGGATCGCCTTCAGGATGGTCTGCGGCGTGACGCCGTGCTCCTCGTTGTAGGCGAGCTGTTTGGCCCGTCGCCGCTCCACCTCGTCGATCGCCGCCTGCATCTCGGGGGTGACCAGGTCGGCGTACAGGATGGCCAGCGAGTTGGCGTTGCGGGCGGCCCGGCCCATGGTCTGGATCAGGCTCGACTGGCTGCGGAGGAAGCCCTGCTTGTCGGCGTCGAGGATGCAGACGAGGGAGACCTCGGGGAGGTCGAGACCTTCGCGGAGGAGATTGACCCCGACCAGGACGTCGAAGCCGCCCTCCCGCAGGTCGCGGAGGAGTTCGAGCCGCTCCAGGGTCTCGATCTCGCTGTGCAGGTAGCGGACGCGGAGGCCCTGCTTGTCGAGGTAGGTGGTGAGGTCCTCGCACAGCCGCTTGGTGAGGGCGGTGATCAGGGCCCGCTCGCCGCGGCGGGCCCGGAGACGGCATTCCTCGAGGAGGTCGGGCACCTGGTTGCGGGCGGGGCGGATCGAGATCGGCGGGTCGACCAGGCCGGTCGGGCGGATGACCTGTTCGGCGACGAGGCCGCCCGAAGCCTTCAGCTCGTACTCGCTCGGGGTGGCCGAGACGAAGACGACCCGCGGCACGATCTCCTCCCACTCCTCGAACTTGAGCGGGCGGTTGTCGAGGGCGCTCGGCAGGCGGAAGCCGTGGTCGACGAGGACCTGCTTGCGGGCCCGGTCGCCGAAGTACATGCCGCGGATCTGGGGGATGGTGACGTGGCTCTCGTCGACGATGACCAGCCAGTCGTCGGGGTCGCGGTCCTGCATGGAGCGGAAGTAGTCGAGGAGGGTCCAGGCCCGGGCCCCCGGCGGCCGGCCGTCGAAGTGCCGGGCGTAGTTCTCGATGCCCGAGCAGTAGCCGACCTCCTCCAGCATCTCGAGGTCGTACTTGGTGCGGGAGAGAAGCCGCTGCGCTTCCAACAGCTTGCCCTCGGAGCGGAGGGCGAGGACGCGGGCATCGAGCTCCTCGCGGATCCCGGCCAAGGCCTTGGCCTTCTGGTCCTCGGGCATCACGTAGTGGACGGCGGGGAAGATGAAGGCTCGCTGCTCGTCGGCCAGCACTTCGCCGGAGACGGGGTCCAGCAACTGGATGGAATCGACCTCGTCGCCGAAGAGCTCGATGCGCATGGCATGCTGCTCGTAGGCGGGATAGACCTCGATGCAGTCGCCGCGGACCCGGAAGTTCCCGCGCACCGGGGCCATGTCGTTGCGGCCGTACTGCATGTCGGAGAGGGCGAGCAGGAACGTCCGGCGGTCGATGGGCCGGCCCCGCTCGACCATCAGGCGGCGCTTGGCGTACTCCTCCGGCGAGCCGAGGCCGTAGAGGCAGGAGACGCTGGCCACCACGATGCAGTCGGGGCGGGAGAGGAGGTTGCTGGTCGCCGCCAGCCGCAGGCGGTCGAGGTCGTCGTTCCGCGAGGCGTCCTTCTCGATGTAGATGTCCCGCTGCGGAATGTACGCCTCGGGTTGGTAGTAGTCGTAGTAGCTGACGAAGTAGCTCACCGCGTTCTGCGGGAAGAGCTCGCGCATCTCCTCGTAGAGCTGGGCGGCGAGCGTCTTGTTGTGGCTGATGATGAGGGTCGGCTTCCCGCTCCGGGCGATGACGTTGGCCATGGTGAACGTCTTGCCGGTGCCGGTGGCCCCGAGGAGGGTCTGGTGGCGCCGCCCTTCATCGATCCCCTGGACGAGATCGTGGATCGCCTGCGGCTGGTCGCCGGTCGGCTGGAAGGGACTGCGCAGGGAGAACTCGGCGCGGGACATGGGGCCCACGATACGCCCTCAGGAGCGGGCGGCGAGGAGGGCCCGCGGCGATTCGCGGAGAAGGGCGATGGCCGCCGGCAGGGCGGCGAGCATGGCCAAGGCCACCGTAGCCGCCCAGCCGAGCGACATCGACTCCCATGGCACCACGAGCCGCGAGGGGATGCCGGCGAGGTGGAGGTGCCAGTGCGTGCCCATGGCGGCGAGATGAAGGCCAAGACCGGTGCCCACCACGCTCGCGGCGAGGCCGACCAGGAGCGTCTCGGCCAGCACCAGCCGGGGCGGCACGAAACGGCCGCCGCCCACGGCGAGCATGACGCCGAACTCGAGGCGGCGGGCCCCGATCCCGGCGGCGACCACGTTGCCCACGCCGAAGCAGGCGAGGAGGAGGGCGGCGAAGGAGATGCCGCGGGTGATGCCGAGCATCGCGGACATCACCTCGTCCATCGTGGCCCGCATCGAGCGGCCGCTCGCGAAGGCGGCGCCGGGCAACTCGTCCTCCACGAAGCGGCCGAGGTTCGTCTCCAGCTCGCTGCCCGCCTTGGGGTCGAGGATGAGTTGGACCAGCCCCGCGTTCCGCGAGCCGAAGTGCTTCTCGATGGCCCCGAAGTCGAGGAAGACGGCGCCCGCGGCGATCTCCATGTAGACCTGCCGCAGGCCGAAGAACTGGACGGCGAGGTCGAGTCCGGCGCTGGTCACCACGCCGACGATCTCGAAGCGGATGTCGCCCTCCTTGCCGCCCAGCCCGATGGTGTCGCCGATGTCGAGCCCGCGGGCCCGGTGGAACTGCTCGGCGATGAGGACGCCGGTCCCGTCGAGAAGCTTGGGCAGGGCGGATTCCAGCGATCCACGCAGCCACTCCACGCGGTTGAGCTCGAAGAAGGAGCGGGGCTCGAAGCCCAGGGCAATCACGTTCGGCGGCCCGAGCCCGTCCACGCCGAGCGTCTCGCCCTTGGCCAGGCGCACCGGGAGGAATCCGACCGGGCATGCGGCAAGGACGCCAGGTTGGCGGGCGATCGCCGCCTGCTCGCTCGGGGAGATGCCGGTCGAGCGCATGATGAACGCGTCGCCGAAGCGGAGTCGATCGCTGACCTGCTCGTAGAGGGCGAGGCCGCCGCTGTGGGTGCTGACCAGGACCGACGTCCCGACCATGAGGGCCCCGGCGGTGAAGCCGAGGCGATAGGGCATGGAACGGATCGAGCCGGCGAGGAGTCCGCGCGGCACGCCGAGCAGCCACTCGACCGGCCGGGCCAGCAGGGCGGTGAGGGCGACGAGGACCGCCGGCGCCGCGAGGAACGCCCCGATGTGGAGGGCCGCGATCCCGACCACCGCATAGGCCCAGAAGCGGGCCTGGGTGTCGGGGAGGAGCATGAGGAGGAGTTGCAGCCCGACGCACGCCGCGGCGAGGGCGATGCAGAGCCGAAGGCCGCCGGGCCGGGCCGGGCGGGAGCGGACGGCGAGGGCCGCGAGCGGCGTGACCCGCGAGGCTTGCCAGGCGGGAAAGGCGGCTCCTGCAACGCCCGCGGCGAGGGCCCCGAGGAAGGCGAGGAAGGAGCCAAGCGGCGAGATGGCCATGCCGCCCGGGAGGAACGCTCGCCACTGGTCGACGAGGATCGCGGCCAGCCCGATCCCGAGCGGGATGCCGAGCAGGCCGCCGCCGCCGGCCACGATGCAGCCGACCATGACCTGGGCGGCAAACAATTGCCCGCGGGCGGCGCCGATGCAGCGGGCGATGGCCATCTCCCGCGACTGCTCGGTCACCGCGGTGGTGAGCCCCACGGCCACGATGAAGGCGCAGGAGAGGAAGGCGATCGACGCGGCGAGCGTGAAGCCGAGGCGGCTGGCGAGCAGTTGGCGGTCGAAGCCGCTCTTCACGCGGTCGGCCGGCTCGAGGATGAGCGGCTCCTCGACCAAGTCGGCGTGGGCGGCGCACCAGGCCGGCACGTCGGCGCCTTTGGCGAGGAGGATCAGGATGGAGGTCGTCTCGTCGCCGCCGCCGGTGGCCGCAGCCAGGGTCGACCGGCTGACCTCGACCAAGGGGCGCTGCAGGGCCCCGAGCCGCGGGCGCCGGTAGGTCCCGACCACCTCGAGGTCGAGCGGCGGGCCGAAGCGCTGGACGCGAACCGTGTCGCCGACCTTCGCCTTCAGCACGCTGGCCGAGGCCGGGTCGAGCAGGATCTCGCTGTCGCGGGCCGGCCGTCGGCCGTGCTCGATCTCGATCTCGCGGAAGCGGGGGTCCTCCGGCACGTCGACCCCGCGGGCCTGGACCGTGACCCGGAGCGGCCGCCCTTCGGCGTCGGCGGCCCCGTCGGCGCGGACCAACGTCAACGAACCGACGTTGCGGCCGGTCGCCGCCTCGACCTCGGGCAGCCCGCGGATCTCCTCGAGGAGGCTGGCGTCGAAGGGCTGGGCATAGCGGTGGACGACGCGGGCGTCGGTCGCCCCCAGGGCGTTCGCCAATCCGACCTCGACGCTCCGCTCGACGCTGGCCAAGCCACAACTGGTCGCCACCACGAGGGCGCTTGCGACCATCACGGCGACGACCAGGAGGATCGTCCTACCGCGTCGCCCGGCCAAGCTCTGCCGCGCGAAGGGCCAACTCGCTCGCAGGAATGCCATCGACATCGAATGATCCGGCGAACCGCCCGTCGCGGAGGACGTGCACGCTGCGGCAGTGGGCCGCGGCGACCGGTTCGTGGGTGACGAGGAGGACGAGAAGGCTGCGCGACCGGGCGATGCCTTCGAGGAGCTCCCAGAGCCGCTCGCTGGTCACCGAGTCGAGGTTGCCGGTCGGCTCGTCGGCGAGGAGGACCGGCGGGTCGAAGAGGAGGGCCCGGGCGATGGCCACCCGCTGCTGCTCGCCGCCGGAAAGGGCGTCGGGCCGGTGGTCGGCGCGGGCCTCGAGCCCGAGCTCGGCGAGGAGCTGGAGGCCGCGGGCGCGGAGCTCGCTCCCGTCGCGGCCGTCGAGGACGCCGGGGAGGACGACGTTCTCGAGCCC
>JBGAKK010000144.1:0-3810 GCA_044224425.1 Phycisphaerales bacterium | reverse complement strand
GGCTGAACGAGCAGGACGACTGAACCCCACCGCCGGCCCTGTGCCGTCGCGGAGCATCGCCATGACCGAGCATCGAACCGACATCCTCATCAGCCGCATCGTCGACCGGCTGGAGTCCCCTGCCGAGTGGGCCGAGTTCCGGGCCTACGCCGCGACCGAGCCGAGCGCCTGGGAGCTCCTGGCCGAAGCCCAGCGCGACAACGAGCGGATGGCTCTCCTGGCCCGCAGCGCGACCGACCTCGCCGAGCACATCGAACTGCCCAGCGCCGAGGCCGCCTTCGCCCACGGCCGCCTGCACTTTCGCCGCCCGCTCTCCGCGGCGGCCGGATGGATCGCGGCCGCGTGCCTCCTGTTGGCGTGGATCGCGACGGGTCCCGCCGGCCTGAGCCGCGGACCGGCCACCCAGTCCGCGGGCATCTCGATGGGCTCGGCCGACGACGCCCTTGCCACCTACCTCGACAAGGGCCACGCCGACGGTGTCGTGTTAGGCGAGCTGGAGCCGAAGATGCTGCTCGACTCGAAGCCCCTCGCCAACGGCAAGGTCGAAGTCACCTTCGTCCGCCAGATCGTCGAGCGCCGCCAAGTCCCGAGCCTGGTCCGCTTCGAGGGAGTCGACGAGCGCGGCAACGCCAAGCCGGTCCTCGTCCGCCCCGCGTTGCGCGGCTCGATGTGAAGCGAACCACCCACCTGAACCACCCGCCACACCAGACGGAGCCTCCCATGAAGACCACGTTCGTCGCCTCTTGCCTCCTCGCCTCGCTCGTCGCGAGCGTCGCGGCCGCGAGCCCCGCCCCGCAGGCCGTCGCCACATCCCGAGCTGCCGCCCGCAGCGGCGGCCCGCAGTCCTCGGAGAGTTCGAGCCAGATCTCGATCGTCGAGGACAACCTGCAGGTCACCATCACCACCAAGACGACCACCACGGTCGATGCCGAGGGCAACCGGAACACCAACGAGAACACCGAGACCAAGGTGCTCCTCGACGGGAAGGAAGTGCCCTCGAACCGCGTGCGCCGCGTCGGCGAGCACCTCGAGATCCTCGACGACGCGGGGACCGTGATCCGCTCGGTCCACCTGCCGGTGGCCCATGCCTCGACTGGCGGGACGGCGACCGCGGCGAGCGGTGCCAGGGCCCGTTCCATGGCCAAGGCCCTCTCCGCGGCCGGCGCCTCGAGCTCCGCCTCGAGCGGCAAGGACCAGCAGCCGCACTTGGTGATCGCCCAAGGCCCGGGGGCTCCGAAGGTCATGCTCGGCGTCACCCTCGACCAGGCCGACGAAGACGTGGCCAAGCGCCTCAAGCTGAACCCTGGCGACGTCACCGTCTTCACCGCCGTGACCCCCGACGGCCCCGCTGCGAAGGCCGGCATCCGCCCGCTCGACGTGGCGATCGCCGTCGACGGCCAGAAGCCGGTCACCCCGGAGCGCATCCGCGAACTCATCAAGGCCAAGCAACCCGGCCAGACGCTCCGTCTCACCGTCGACTCCGACGGCACGACCCGCGACGTGGACGTCGTGCTCGAGCCGTTTGACGCCTCGAAGATGGGTCAGGCCATGAGTTGGACCGTCAACGGCGCCCCCATCGGCCAGATCGACATCACGGTGGACGACCAGATGAAGGCCATGCTGGACCAGCTTCGGGCCCAGTTCAAGGACATGGACTTCAACGTCGACTTCGACTGGGACACCATGTTCGCCCCGGTCCCGGCGCCCGGCTCGCCGAGCACGACCAAGCCCGGGGCCCCGCTCTACTACCGCTTCGTGAAGCCCGGACAGGCGACCGACGCCGGAGCCGACGAGCGGATCCGCGAGCTCGAGGAGCGCATCCAGTCGCTGAACGAAACCATCCGACGGCTCGAGGAGCGACTCGGCGCCCCCGCCGCCGCTCCCGCCCAGCCAGCCACCCCGACGCCCCCGCCCAGCCCGCGGGCCTGATCTCCTCCACCGCGGCGCGTCATGCCTCGATGGACAAAGGCCCCGCCTCCCCAGGAGGCGGGGCCTGGCCGTTCCGGGACACTCGACCCCTCCGAATCGGAGCGATCCGCACCACGCCGATGGCCTCCCCTTCCGACGCGTCGTAGACTGGGAGGAGTCGGCAGCCGATAGAGTCTCGTCTCCGCCATGGCCCTTCCCCGGTCGATCCACGTCCTCGTCACCGCCATCCTCATCGCGATGGTGCCGTGGTGCTGTTGCGGACTGGGCATCGGGAGCTGCTGCGCCGCCGAGTCCGCCACGCACGCGGAATCCGGAGGCGACGCGGGTCTGCCGAGTTGCTGCCGCCACGGTGCCTGCCACGACCAGGGTCGGTCGGACTCGGCGCCAGCCCCCGGCAAGTCCCCGACCAAGGAGTGCGGCTCCGCCTGCTGCGGGCCCAAGGCGCCACCCACCCCCATCCATCTCGACTTCAAGGTCGACACGGTCGGCGCGCCGATGCTCGTCCCGAGCTTCGATCTGGCCGCCTGCATCCGGTTCGTCCCGCCAGCGGACCATCCCGACTGGTCCCGACCCCCCGGCGCATCGAGCGGCCGGGAGACGTTGCGCGCCCACTGCGTGCTCCTCACCTGATCGCCATCGCATGACCGCCCGTCGTGCCGCCCGCGTTCGCCGGCGGCGACGTTGTCGCGTTCCTGCAGGTGATCCATGCGCATCCAACAGCTTGCCTGGCTGGCCCTCCCGCTCGTCGCGGCGTGCGCCAGCGTCGATCCGACCAATGACATCGCCGCGAGCGCCGCGGCTGCCAACGAGCAGCTCGGCGTCCCTCCCGACTTCGCGGCACCTTGGGATGCCGCCCCGGCCTGGGACGGCCTGGCGCCGCTCTCCGCCGACGAGGCGGTGCACATCGCGCTGCGGACCAACCGCGAGCTTCGCTCCTCGGTCGCCGCCGTCGCCGCGGCTCGAGCCTCGCTGGCCGCGGCCGAGACACCGCCCAATCCCATGTTGGCCGTCTCGATCGGCTTCCCGATCGAGGCCATGACCACCGGCGTCACGGCGGCCGCCATGCAGCAACTGGCGTGGCTCTGGCAGCGCCCGAGCCGAGTGGCGGCGGAGGACGCTCGCCTGCGGGCCGCCACGCTCGACGCGGCGGACCGGGCGGTGGCGACCGCCGCCCGCATCCGGCGCGAGTTCGCCGCGGTCGTCGCCGCCGAGGCGACGCTCGCCGCCCGCGAGCGCGGCTACGAGGCGGCAGCCAAGGCCCTGGCCGCGATGGACGCGGCGGTCGCTGCCGGCGCCGCGCCGGCGTTCGAACGCCGCACGGCGGTCGACGCCGAGGCCATGGCCCGCCGCGATCGTTGCATGGCGACCGAGGAACTGATCGCCGCCAAGCTCGCCCTGCTCACCACCCTCGGCCTCGCCGATCGGCCGATCGGATGGACGACCGACGGAGTGTGGCCGACACCGCCCGCCCGCGCGGTCGCCGCCATCGATGCCGCGGAGCAGCGGCTCGATGTCGTCGCCGCCCGCTGGCGCGTCGAGGCTGCTGCTGCCGACGCCCGCACCGCCCAAGCCAGCCGCGTCGGCAGCTTCTCCGCCGGAGTCATGTACGAGCGGATGACCGACGGGGACCAGTCGCTCGGTCCGGCCTTCGAAGTCGAGGTGCCGATCTTCGACCGTGGCGATCCCCGCGTGGCCGCCTCGGTCGCGGCCCTCGAGCAGGCCAGGCTCGCCGCCGACCAGGTGCGCCAGGCGGCCTTGGCCGAGGCTCGCAGCGCCGAGGCGATGGCGGAGCTCGCCGAGCGCCGGCTCGTCGACGGAAGCGATGTCCGCCGGGCGATCGCCGCGACCACCCTGACCCAGATCGAGTCCCAGGTCGCCGCC
>JBGAKK010000051.1:0-32779 GCA_044224425.1 Phycisphaerales bacterium | reverse complement strand
GGCGCCCGTCCCTGGTCGACGACGAGGCCGATGGCCTGGTCCCTGAACTCGCTCGTGAACGTCTGCCTGTCTGCCATGGTGATCTCCTGCGGGCTTTGTACTCCCGCGCCCGGGTGTCCACCATTCCGGGGCAAGTCCACGGCGTCGGCCGACACCCCCCTCAGCTTCGCCCCCATAGAGGGGCGCTCGGCAGCTCCCCCGCTATCGCGGGAGAGCGGCGCCGCTCTGCTGTCCGCTCACCGCTCACCGCTGCTCTCGCGGCGCAGCCGCGCCTACCCTCGCCACGCCGGCAGCTCGATCCAAAACGTGCTCCCCTTCCCCGGCGCGCTCTCCACGCCCACCCGGCCGCCGTGGGACTCGGCGATGCGCCGCACGATGGACAGCCCGAGCCCCGAGCCGCGCACTCCCTTGAGCTCGGGGTGCTGCTTGCGCACGCGGGCGAACTCCTCGAAGAGCCGCACCCGATCCTCGGGGGCGATGCCCACGCCCGAGTCGGTGACCTCGATCCGGTACACGCCTTCGCCATCGACGATGCGGGCCATGACGAGACCGCCGAAGAGCGTGTACTTGATGGCGTTGGTCACGTAGTTGGCGATCGCCTCGCGGACCAGGCGCGGCACGCCGAAGGCGATGGCCACCCGCTCGCAGGGCTCGACCCGCACGGTGAGTCCCTTCTCCTTCGCGGCATCCATGTGCTCTTCGACCACGCTCTGGAGGAGGAGGGCGAGCGGAATCTCGCTGCTCTGGGCCCGGAGGTCCGTGCTCTCGATCTCGCTCAGGAGCCGGACGTCGCGCACGAGGTGCTCCATCCCCTCGAGCTTGGCGAGGGCCCGCTCGACCTGCTCGAGCTGCCGGGCCTCGAGCGGTCCGCAGAGGCCGTCCCGCAGGTTGCGGAGCAACTGCTCGACGCCGGCGATCGGCGAACTCACGTCATGGAAGGCGACGTGCAGGAAGTCGCGGCGCATGCGGCCGAGCTTCTCGGCCTGGAGGGCCCGCTCCTCGGCGGCGTGCTCGCCGCGGCGGAGGGCCGCCGCGAGCTGGGTCTGGGCCAGGACGATCAGACCGAAGAGGCTCAGGTAGACGAAGAAGACGGTGGCCACGAAGCGGAGTTCGAGCGGTCCGTCGCCCGCCACGGCGCCGATCGGGCGGGGCGGCGGCAGGAGGCCGGTCATCTCGAGCAGCACCAGGCCGACCAGGAGAGACGCCGCCAGGCCCGCTGCGAAGTAGGCGGCCCGTCGGGTGAGCAGGATCGAGGCGATCCCGATGTGCAGGAGATAGAACGCAAGGAACGGGCTGCGCACGCCGCCCACGAACCAGATGGCGACGGTGAGGGCCAGGAAGTCGAGGACGATCGAGGCGTGGGCCACCATCCGCCGCGTCGCGTAGCGCCGGGCCGGATCGCGGTCCTCGCCCATGGCCGGGGCCAGCGGCCCGATCATGGAGAGGACCCAGAGGTTGTAGAGGACCATGCCGAGGGCGACGAGCGAGAGGCCGCCCACGCTGAGGGCCTCGATCCCGACCATGGTGTGGGCAACCACCGCCCCGCCCACCATGAGCCCCGCGGCGAGGAAGCGGGCCATGGCCTGGATGAAGAGGCGATGCCCGAGGAGCCGCTCTTCCGGCGAGAGCGGCATGCTGCCAGAGTGGGTTCGGTCGGTCGCCGATCCGCTCGCGAGTGGTTTGCCCATGCGTCGCTCCGCAGCGTAGCGATCAGGCCCGGGCCATGGCCTCCTCGAGGGCCTTCCCGCCGCGGGCGAAGGCCTCCTCGTTCAAGGCGAGGATGGTGCAGTTGTCGCGCAGAGCCTTCCGCAGCGTGGCCAGGAAGCTCTCCTTCGGGAAGAGCTTGGTCGCTGCCTGCAGGGCTCCGAGGGCCACCACGTTCTTGACCATGGCCTTGCCGAGCGAGTGGGCGATCTCGGTGAAGGGCACGCCGACCATGGTGATCCGCGGGTCGAGGGTGGGCGGAGCGGGAATCACCGAGCGGTCGTAGAGAACGATGCCGCCCGGCTCGACCGTCGGCCCGAACTTCTCGAGGCTCGGCGGGTTGAAGGCCACCAGGATGTGGGGATGCGGCGAGGCGGGCGAGAGCACCTCCTCGACCGAGATATGCACGTCGGCGTAAGAGGTCCCGCCCCGCGACTCCGGCCCGTAGCTTGGGATGTGCGTCGAGTCCCAGCCTTCGTTGATGGCCGTCTTCGTGACCAGCATGGCTAACGTCTGGGCTCCGTCGCCGCCGGCCCCGGCGAACTTGATGGCCACGTCCTTGGGGTCGATGTGCGAGGGGAACCCGCTCCCGAAGCGCTCCGCAGCCCGATCGGTGGCCCCGATCAGGCGGGCGATCTCCGCGGCGTCGAAGCTCGGCGTCCCGAGGTCGAACCACGGCTCGACCGTCTCGTCCTTCTTCACCCCGAGCGGGAAGTAGGGCAGCATCTTCTCCTTGACCCACTCCTCCGCCTCGTGCGGCGTGAGCTTGAGGTGGGTCGGGCACTCGGCGAGGACCTCGACGAAGGAGAGGCCGCGGTTCTCGACCTGCAGGCGGAAGGCCTTGGTGATCGCCTTCTTGGTCCGCATCCGCTGCTTGCTGTCGAAGAGGGCGCAGCGCTCGACGTAGATCGGCCCGTCCATCTGGGAGACGATCTCCGCCATGCGGAGCGGTTGTCCGGTGATCCGGCCGCGCCCCGTCGGCGTGGTGGCCGTCTTCTGCCCGGGAAGCGTGGTCGGGGCCATCTGGCCGCCGGTCATCCCGTAGATCGCGTTGTTGACGAAGATGAAGGTCATGGGCATGCCGAGCTGGCACGCCTGCATGATCTCGGCGAGCCCGATCGAGGCCAGGTCACCGTCGCCCTGGTAGGCGAAGACGATGGCCTTGGGGTTGGCCACCTTGTGGCCGATGGCGACCGCCGGGGCCCGGCCGTGGGCGGCCTGGGTGTTGCCCACGTCGAGGTAGTAGTAGAGGAAGACCGCGCACCCAACCGGTGACACGGCGACGGTGCGGTCCTGGATGCCGAGTTCCTCGATGGCTTCGGCGATGTACTTGTGGAGGAGCCCGTGGCCGCAGCCCGGGCAGTAGTGCGTGGCGTGGCCCTTGAGGCCTTCGCCGTGGGCATGCCGCTCGAAGCGTTGATAGAAGACGTTCACGCTGCACCTCCCGCCACTGCGGCCTTCGCCCCCCGCGTGCCCTTGGCCATGGCCGCCACGGCCTCGACGATCTCGCGTTGCTGGGGCAGGACCCCGCCGTAATGTTGGACCCTCTCGATCGGCGGCAGATCCCCCACGCCGGCGTGGCTGAGGGCGAGCCGCATCTCGTCTTCGAGCTGCCCGGGACCGGCCTCGACCATGATCAGCCCCTTGGCCTTGGCTAACACCGGGCGGAGGGCCCGCACCGGGAAGGGCCAGAGCGTGACGGGGCGGAAGAGCCCGACCTTCAGGCCCTCGTCGCGGAGCTTCTGCACGGCCCCCTTCGACATGCGGGCCGGCGTGTTGCAGGCCACGATCACCCACTCCGCGTCGTCGCACTGGAAGAGGTCGGCCCGCTGCTCGGTCTCCTGCATGCGGGCGTACTTCTCGTTCAGGTGCTGGTTGTGCTTCTCGAGGTCGGGCTCGATGAGGACGATCGACGTGTTCAGGTTGCGGCGGTGCATGGCGTCGCCGTAGACCGCCCACTCCGGCAGCCCGGGCTTGATCATGAACTCGGGGAGCCGCACGCGGCCGGTCATCTGCCCGAGGTAGCCGTCGCTCGCCAGCACCACCGGGTTCCGGTAGCGGAAGGAGAGGTCGAAGGCCTCGATGGTCAGGTCGAGCATCTCTTGCGGCGTGGAGGGAGCCAGCACGAGGGCGTGGGAGTTGCCGTGGCCGAGCCCGCGGCAGACGAGTTTGATGTCGGCCTGCTCGGGACCGATGTTCCCGAGGCCAGGCCCGCCCCGCATCACGTTGAAGAAGACGCCCGGCAGCTCGGCCCCGATCATGTAGGAGATACCTTCCAACATGAGGCTGAAGCCAGGCGACGAGGTGAGCGTCATGGAGCGGAGGCCGGCCCCGCCGCAGCCGTACATCATGTTGACGGTGGCGATCTCGCTCACCGCCTGCACGAAGACGCCGTGCAGCTCGGGCAAGAGTTTGGCGAGGAGCTCCGCCCCTTCGGTCGAGGGGGTGATCGGATAGCCGAAGAAGTGCCGGCATCCGGCGAGGAGGGCCCCGACCGCCGAGGCGTGGTTGCCCTTCAGGACGATGGGCTCGAGCTTGGGGAAGGGCAGGCGCTGGTCGGGGATGGCCACCGGGGTGGGAGCCGAGGTCGTCCGCGGGCCAAACAATTGCTCGGGATCGTGGAGCTCGAAGTCCTCCTCGACTTGCGGCTGGGGCATCAGCCCGAACGGCTCGGGGCAGGCCGTGAAGCAAAGGCCGCAGCCGTTGCAATCGGTAAGATCGATCTCGACCGGGGTTTGGCCGGTCGAGGGATCGATCTCCGTCCCCATGGTGATGCAGTGCTTGGGACAGGCGTCGATGCACCGGCCGCAGGCCTTGCAGAATTGCGGGAAGAGGAAGGGCTTGGGCTTGGTTTGCTCGCTCACCATGTGGACCTGCCTGGGAATGCTGGCCGGCGGCCGGCCTCCGAACGACGACGCTCGCCCCGCCGACACGGGGGGAAGAGGAGTCGCGTACCCAACGGAGCGAGATCCCGGGCTAGTCCCGGCTGCGTCTCGGCAGGTCGATTCCGACTCGACCTGTCTCCGGCGAGTCGGTGGGCGCCGGAGGCTCCGAGTGGAGATTGCACTGTAGGCGGAGGAGCCGTGCGCGCCCCGCTTCGCAGTGGCGAGAAGCGGGTTCCGATGAGAATCACGGCGCGATCGCCCACGCCGAAGCGCCGAACTTTCCGGCGTTGCGACCACGAATCAACGAAGCGAACTCCGCGATATCGTCTCGTCCCGTCGCACGAGGTCCCGAGCCGCTGCGATGATCCGATCGCATCGCCACCTCTTCTTCCCTCCGGCCATGACCGCCACCATCGCTCCCACCAACTCGAAGGACCAACGCCTCGCCCGCTGGTGCGCCGAGCAAGGCGTCGACGGCGTCCACCTCTGCCGCCGATCGAATATCGCTTGGATCACCGACGGCGCCGACACGCGCGTCGACGGCTCGAGCCGCCTGGGGATCGCCGAGGTGGTCTGGACGCCGCAACGGAAGCTCGTCCTCACCGACACCATCGAGGCCCCCCGCCTCGCTCGCGAGGAGTTCGGATCGGAGTGGGAGATCCGCGCCGCCGACTGGTGGAAGGGTCGCCCGAGCCCTGCCTCGCTCGACCTCCAGCTCGCTCGCGACTGGCCCCACGATGCGATCGCCCCCTTGCGCTGGTCGCTCACCGATCGAGAAATGGCCTGCGTCCGCGCTCTCGGCCAAGAAGCGGCCACCGTGCTCGAAGAGTCGATGCACCGCCTCGCCCGCGGCACCACCGAGGCCCAACTCGCCGGAACGATCGTGGGAAGCCTTCGCGCTCGTGGCATCGAGACCCCGGTGATGCTGGTGGCGAGCGACGCCCGCCTGGCCAGCTTCCGCCACCCGATCCCCACCGCCAAGCCAGTCGAGTCGATCGCCATGGCCGTGATCTGCGCCGAGCGGCACGGCCTGATCGTGAGCGCCACCCGGCTGCGGAGCTTCGGCCCGCCCGACGCCGATCGCATTCGCCGCCACGCCGCGGTCTGCGCCGTCGACCGCACGCTCCACGCCGCCACGCGGCCCGGGGCCCGCTGGTGCGACATCCTCGCCGCGGGCATCCAGACCTACGCGGCCACCCACTTCGCCGAGGAATGGACCAAGCACCACCAGGGCGGGCCGATGGGCTACGAACTGCGCGAGTTCGTGGCCACCCCGAGCGAGGAGCGGCGGGTCGTCGACCGCCAACTCGTGGGATGGAACCCCTCGATCGCCGGCACCAAGTCGGAGGACACCATCCTCGTCACCCGCGACCGCCACGAGATCGTCACCGCCACCGGCAACTGGCCGCTCGCCGACGGCCGGCCGGAGATCCTCGTCGGTTAGCTGACCCTCACATGCACGACGATTGGACCATCGCCGAGACCCGCTTCGATCCCGCCACGGCCAAGGCCTACGAGGGCCTCTTCACCCTGGGGAGCGGCTACCTGCACGTGCGAGGCTCGCTCGAGGAGCACCTCGCCGATCAGCCGCAAGACGTCGCCTACGAGCGGAAGGCGGCCAACGTGACGAGCGAACGCTTCCGCCAGGTGCTGGCCCAATGGGGCACCTACGTTCCCGGCGTCTTCGGTCCTCATCCGACCCTCAACAACGAGATGGTCAACCTGCCGTGGCCGCTCGGCCTTGCCCCTTTCGTCGATGGCGAGCGGTTGGATTGTTCGCGCTCGAACCTGCTCCGCTCCGAGCGGGTCCTCTCGCTCCGCGATGGGATCCTGCGGCGCACGCTGACCTGGGCAACGCGCTCGGGGGCGACGGTGACCATTCGCTTCGAGCGATTCGTGCACGCCGTCCGCCCCCACCTCATCGTCCAACAGATGACCGTCGAAGCCGATCGGCCCGCAAGGCTCGAGGTGGTGGCTTCGATCGACGCCCGAGTCCGCACCAATGGCCATGACCACTTCGTCGCCGTGCGCACCGCGGCGACACCCGAAGGCCGCCTGGCCTGCGACGTGACCACCGATGGCGGCGACAGCATCACCCTGCGCTCGCGCCAGACGGCAAACAGCACGCCGCTGGCGGCGTCGGCAGCGAGCCGCGAGCGGCTGGCGGAAGCCACGCTCTGCCTCGATCTCCACCCCGGCGCTCCAGTCACCATCGAGCGCCGCACGTGGGTGGCGACCAGCCGCGACCTCGACGGCGGATTCTCGAGCGCCGACGCCTCGCTCGACGCGGTGGCGGCGGTCTCCTCCGACCAACTGTTGGACGAACACCGCGCCGAATGGGCAGCGCGATGGGCGGCGTGCGACGTGGCCATCGAGGGCGACGAGGCCTCCCAGAGGGCTGCCCGGCTCGCCATCTTCCATCTCCTCCGCTGCCATGTCCCGGACCCGCGGGTCGCCATTGACGCCAAGGGCTACGCCGGCGAGGCCTATTGGGGGCGGTTTTTCTGGGACACGGAGATGTACCTCCTGCCCCCCATCCTCTATATGTCCCCGGACCGGGCCGACACCCTGGTCGCCTTCCGCTGCGAGACGCTGGCCGGGGCCCGCCGCAACGCGGCTCGCTACGGCTATCCGGGGGCCCGCTACGCGTGGGAGTCGGACCATCGCGGCGACGAGTGCTGCCCCAACTGGCAGTACGCCGACCACGAGGTGCATGTCACCGCCGACGTGGCCTACGGGCTCGTGCATCACGCACGCGGGCGCGGGGTCGAACTCGCCGCTTCCTCCCGGGCGGTGCTCGCCGAGACCGCCCGCTACTGGATGGAGCGCCTCACGTTTGACGATCGGGCCACGCTCCGCGGGCCGCGCCTCCTCGGCGTCATGGGCCCTGACGAATACAAGCCGATCACCAACCAGAACGCCTACACCAATCGCCTGGTGGCCTTCGCCCTCGAGGCAGCGGCACGCGAGGGCGGGCCGGCGAGCGACGAGGAGCGCCGTCGCTGGGCCACGACCGCGGCACGGATCGCGCTGCCCCGCGATCCCAGCGGACAGCTCGTCCTCCAGTGCGACGGTTTCCAACACTTCGCAGAGCCGGAGTTCGATCGCCTCTGGCCCGACCGGGCGGCGACCTTCGCCTCGCAGGTCCCGCAGGAACGGCTCTACCGCAGCAAGTGCCTGAAGCAGGCCGACGTCCTCATGCTCATGGCCCTCTTCCCCGGCGAGTTCTCCGATCAGGAGGTGGCCACCGCCTACGACTACTACCTGCCCTACACGACGCATGATTCGTCGCTCTCGGCAGGAGCCCATTGCCTCGTCGCCTGCCGCCTCGGCCGACACGACGACGCCTGGCGTTTCTGGCTGCGCGGCTCCCGCCTCGACCTGCCCAAACAGGACGGCGGCGAGGGCGGCGCGGCGGAAGGGATCCACATCGCGGGCGCCGGTGCCACCTGGCAGATGCTCGTCCTCGGCTTCGCCGGGATGCGGACGGCCCTCCAGGCAGAGGAGTTCACCCTCGCCCCGGGCCTCCCCCGGGGCTGGCGTCGACTCGCATTCGGCGTGGTCTGGAAGGGCCAACCGGTGCAGGTGGCGATCGAGCCACACGGCGTCGAGGTCGCCAACCGCTCCGACCGACCGCTCGCCGCCATCGTCCACGGCCAGCGCCGGGTGATCGGGCCAGGTAGCGCGGAGCACTTCGCGTGAGCCACCGCCCTGCGGTCCGGGCCGTCCTCTTCGACCTCGACGGCGTCCTCGTCTCGACCGACGAATGGCACTATCGCGCCTGGAGCGAGATCGCCCGTCGCGAAGGCATCCCCTTCACCCGCGCCCACAACGAACGGCTGCGCGGCGTCAGCCGGATGGAGAGCCTCGCCATCCTCCTCGAGCGAGCCAGCCGACGCTATTCGGACAGCGAGAAGCAGGCCCTGGCCGAGGCGAAGAACGCCCGCTACGTGGCGGACCTCGCCACGCTGACGCCCGCCGATCTCCTGCCCGGGGCCCGGGCCCTCCTCGACGCGGTCCGCGCCGCCGGCCTCCGTGCCGCGATCGCTTCCTCGAGCCGCAACGCCCGGACCATCGTCCAACAGGTGGGGATCGCCGAGTGCTTCGACGCCGTCGTCGACGGCAACGACATCGTCCGCTCCAAGCCCGATCCCGAGGTCTTCCTGCTGGCGGCGGAGCGCTGCGGCGTCTCCCCCCAAGCCTGCGTGGTGGTCGAGGACGCCGCCGCGGGAGTCGAGGCCGGCCTCCGCGCCGGCTGCCGCGTCATCGGCATCGGCTCGCCCGCGGCGCTGCCGCACGCCTCGCACGTCGTGCCCGACCTGGCCGCCCTCGGCCTCGGCCTCCTCCGCGGCGACCCCCGCTGATCGGCGCTCGCCGCCCGATCCGGTACCCTGCCTGCCACCCATCGCGCGGGGAGCCAGCCGGGGCCATGCAGCGATCCCGATCCGCCAACGCCTACGCCTTCCTCGCCTTCCCGCTGGCGGTGCTCCTCCTCTTCTCGCTCCTGCCGACCATCCTCGGGTTAGGCCTCGCCTTCTTCCGCTGGGACGGCGGCGGGGCCCCCGCCTTCGTCGGCCTGGCTAACTTCCGGGCCCTGGTCGGCGACCACCGCTTTGGACCCGCCGTCCTCAACACCATCGTCTACGTGGTGGCCAGCGTGCCGCCCTCGGTCGTCCTCGCCTTCCTCCTCGCGGTGGCCGTGCACGCCCGCTGGTTCCGCGGCAAGGCCCTGGTCCGCACGCTCCTCTTCCTGCCCACCATCGTCTCCATCGTGGCCATCGGATTCGTCTGGCGCTGGATGCTCGACGACCAGGCCGGCCTCCTCCAATGGGCCCTCGGGCTCGTGCGCATCGCCGATCCGCCCGACTGGCTGAACGAAGGCCGCTGGCCGCTGGTCGCCATCGTGGTCGTCACCATCTGGCGGAACATCGGCTTCTGCCTCGTCTTCTATCTCGCCGCCCTCGCCAACGTCGACGAGACGCTCTACGAGGCGGCGGACCTCGACGGAGCCTCGTCGTGGGCCACGCTGCGCCACGTCACCTGGCCGCAGGTGGCGCCGACCACGATCTTCCTGCTGGTGACCGGCGTCATCTCCGCCCTCCAGGTGTTTGACATCGTCTACGTGATGAGCTCGCGCCAAGTGGGCCCCGGCGTGACCGTCCTGAACTACGAGGTCTACAGCCACTTCCGGAACGGCCAGCTCGGCTACGCGGCCGCCCTCGGCGTCGTCATCTTCCTCCTCACCCTTGCGGTCACCGCAGGCCAGCTTCGGCTCCTCCGGCCGCGACCGCTGCCCGCCGGAGCCCGGAGGGCCGCCGCGTGAGCCGCCTCCGCCCGCCACCCTGGCCAGCCCGCCTGCTCGTCCATGCCATCGTCTGGACGGTGGCGCTGTCGATGCTCGCCCCCTTCGCCTGGACCGTGGTCACCAGCCTGAAGACCGACGCCGAAGCGACGCGGGCCCCGACCTGGTCGACGCTCCTCCCCAGCGTCCCTCAGTGGGACAACTACCTCCGGGCCCTCCGCGAGGCCGAGCTCGGCCAATCCTACGGCAACAGCCTCCTCGTCGCCGTGGTCACCACGCTCCTCGCCGTGGCCCACAACGCCCTCGCCGGATTCGCCTTCGCCAAGCTCCGCTTCCGCGGCCAGCGCCTCCTGTTTGGCCTGGTCCTGGCGACGATGATGCTCCCCTTCACGGTCACCTTCCTCTTCGCCTACCTCCTCTGCCAGCGGTTAGGCTACGTCGACCACCTGCAGGCCCTCGTGGTCCCCTTCCTGGCCAGCGGCTTCGGCATCTTCCACATGCGGCAGGTGATCCGGAGCGTCCCCGACAGTCTGATCGAGGCCGCCCGCATCGATGGCATGGGCAACCTCGACATCTTCTGGACCATCGTCCGCCCCGCTGCCTGGCCGGGGATCGCGGCCCTCGCCATCTTCTCCTTCGTCAACTCCTGGAACTCCTTCTTCTGGCCGCTGGTCGTGGTCGACTCCCCGCGGCTCAAGACGCTGCCGCTCGCCATCGCCGACCTCGCCGCCGGCCAGTACGTCCAGTCCTGGCCGGTGCAGACCGCCGCCGCGACCATCGTGGTGGCCCCCCTCGTCCTCCTCTTCTTCCTCTTCCAGCGGGCCTTCGTCCGCGGCATCACCTTCACTGGAATGAGGGAAGGCTAACCTTGCGCGGATCGACCCTCGCTGCCTGGGCCATCGCCCTCGGCACCATGGCCATCCTCCTGCCGCCGAGCGTGGCCCCGCTGCGGGGGACCACCATCACCATGACCGTGTGGGGCCAGCCGTTCGAGGATCGCCTCTTCAAGGACCGCTACGCCCGCGGCTTCGAGGCCCTGCATCCCGAAGTCGAGGTCGACTACCAGCGGCACGCCGATCTCGAGGCCAAGTACAACGCCTGGCACGCCCACGGCCAGGGGCCCGAGATCATGCGGATGCGGGTGACCATGTACCACCAGTACGTGGCCCGCGGGATGCTCCTGCCGCTCGACGGGTTCCTGGCCGATACCTCCCGCGGCCTCACGGCGAAGGAGCTCGCCGCCTTCCCGCCGCAACTCCTCGACGCCCTCCGCGTCGACGGCCATCTCTACGCCCTGCCCGAAGACACCGCCCAATACGGCCTCTACTTCAACAAGTCGATCTTCGACGCCTACAACGCCGAGCATCCCGACGCCCCGCTCGCCTATCCGACCGCCGATTGGACCTGGGACGACCTCCGCTCGGCGGCCAAACGATTGACGCGTCGCGATGCGGCGACCGGGGCGGTGACCCTCTCCGGATTCGATGTCATCATCTGGGAGTGGCCTTTCCTGCATCTCTTCCTGCAGGCCGGGGGAAGCTGTTGGAGCGAGGACGGCCTGACCGCGACCATCGACTCGCCCGCCGGACGCGAGGCCCTCGCCTTCCTCGCCACGCTCATGGCCGACGGCTCGTGGAAGCCCTACTTCAGCCTCATGGGCGGGCTCGGCCCGAACGACCGCTTCCAGAACGGCCAGGCCGCCATGTATCTCGACGGCTCGTGGATGGCTCCGGCCTTCGAGCTGAACGCCCCGCAGCTCGACTTCGGCGTCGTCGCCCCGCCCTACCACCCGCCGCGCACACCTGGCCAGCACACCATCGGCGGCGCCGTCCTCTGGGGGATCAGCCGCCACGCCCGCCATCCGGACGAGGCGTGGACCATGCTCCGCTGGCTGGTCCAGGCCCCGCAGGCCGCGGCGTACTGGGACACGCTGCGCCTCGCCCCGCCCGCCAATCTCGACGTACTCGCCTCGCCTCAGTTCCGCTCGACCGCCGGCATCCCCGATCCTGGCCGGACTGGCGGCTACTTCGTTCCCCCGCTGCCCGCCGAGCGCTTCGCCGACCGAGCAGCGTGGATGGTCGATCTCCTGGCCCCCGATCCGACGACCGGGACCAGCCGGAGCCTCATTCCGGTCGCTCCATACCAAGGCCAGCTCGAGGAGGAGATCCGGGAGATGCTCCGCGAGTACCTCCAGGGGGCCGCCGCCGCCAATGCCGATCCCCAGGCCTGCGACACCCTGGCCCGCTCGCTGTTAGACCGAACCGTGTCCCGCGTGCATGGGGCGATCGACCGCGACCGCGCGGCCAGCGGTTTGCCGCCGGTGCCCCGCCCGAGCCCCTGACCTCACGCCAGGAGCCCTACCTCGTCGAGGAGGGGCAGCAGTTCGACCGGGCGCCCGCCCGACGCGGCGCTGCGTCGGACGGCCTCCATCAGGCAGAAGGTCTCGATGCCCTCTTCGAGGGAGGGTGAATGGCGGGTTCCATCGATCAGGGCCCCGGCGAAGTGCTCGGCGTAGTTGGCGAATTCGCCGTAGTGCATGCCGTGCACCTCGGAGTTGAAGTAGTACTGCCGCCCGGCGTAGAGATGGTCTTCGGTCACCTCGGTGCCGTCGGCGGCGAGATAGACGTGCCGCATGTCGTGGTACTGGGCGAGGCTCGAGGAGCGCGAGCCGTAGAGCATGCACTCGATGCAGTTGCGGGCCGTCGGCAACTCGTGCACCCCATAGTGGCCCATGGCCCGGCCGAGCCGCCCGTCGCGGGCGATGGCGTTCACCACGTAGATGTCGGGACCTTGCACGCGGTACTGCCGGCCAAGCTCGCTGCGCGACCCGAAGGCCTGCACCTCGCGGATCGGGCCGAGGTGCCAGCGCAGGAGGTCGAGCGGATGGGAGAGCCCGAGGAAGGCCCAGTCCGTCTCGCTCGTCGCCCACGGGCTCTTCTCGTAGAACCAGTCCATGCGATGGATGTAGTGGGCATCGACGAGTTCGAGCGTCCCGAGGTCGCCGCGCTCGACCGCCGCCCGCTGCCGGAGGAAGGGCTCGAAGAAGCGCGTCGACTGCCCGACCAGGAGCTGCCGACCGGTCCGGCGGCCAGCGGCGAGGACCCGCTTGGCCTCGCCCAGGGAGCGCACCAGCGGTTTGGTGCAGATGACGTCCTTCCCCGCCTCGAAGGCCTGCACGATGTGGTCGGCGTGGGCCGCGTCGGGCGTGTAGATGGCCACGATCGCTACCTCGGGCCGGGCCAACAGCTCGTCGTAGCGTTCGGTGAGGAAGAGCCCCGGCAACTCGCTCCGGCTCGCCTCCAGCTTGGCGGGGTCGCGATCGCATCCGCCGACCGGATAGGCCTTGCCGGTCCGCGTGGCCAAGGCGAGGAGCAGGGTCCGCCCCTCGTGCAAGCCGACCACGCCGACGCCCTTCCGGGCCGGATGCGGCGGAGGCTGGACGACCGGCTTGGTGCCTGGGATGTGGGTGATGAAAGCCATGGGTCACTCCGCTCGGGACCGGATCGCGGGCTGGGCCGCCAACAGCTCGTCGACCTCGTGGCGCGAGGGAAGGCTGGGGATCGCCCCGCGCCGCGTGGTGGCCAGCGCCCCGGCGGCCGCGGCTCGGGTGAGGGCGTCCTCGACCGCGCCGCCGCTGGCGATGGTCGCAGCGAAGCTGCCGACGAAGGCATCGCCTGCGCCGACCGTATCGACCGCATTGACCTGGAAGGCGGGGACCCGCCAGCGGCGCTCGACGCCGGCGCGGCGCGTCCAGGCGAGGGCCCCCGCGGCGCCGAGGGTGAGGACCACCCCGGACGCGCCCCGCGCGGCCAACCGCTCGTCCACGTCCTCCAGGCTCGCATCGCTCGCCCCCGCGACGATCGCTGCCTCCGAGCGATTGACGACCAGGAAGTCGACCGAGGCCAACAGCTCGGCCGGAAGGGAACAGGCCGGGGCCGCGTTGAGGATGGTCACCGGCGGCACCGCGGCCCGACGGGCGATGGCCAAGGCGGCAGCGACCGCCTCGATCGGCGTCTCGAGTTGGGCGACCAGCACCGCAGCCCGGGCGATCCGCCGCTCGGCCGCTTGCACCTCGGCCACGGTCAGGGTCTGGTTCGCTCCGCCGGCCACGACGATCGTGTTCTCGCCGGTGTCCTCGCCCACCGTGATCAGGGCCACGCCGGTCGGGACACCACGGCGCCGCACGACGTGGCCGGCGTCGATGCCTTCCGTGGCGAGCAGGCCCAACAGCTCACTCCCGTGGGAGTCCTCCCCGAGGGCGCCGATCATGCGGACCGCGGCCCCGGCCCGCCGCGCCGCCACCGCCTGGTTGGCGCCTTTGCCGCCAGGGAAGGTCGCGAACGAACTCCCGAGCAGCGTCTCGCCTGGTTCGGGCAAGCGAGGCGAGCGGACCACGAGGTCCATGTTGAGGGAGCCGACGACACACACCTGGCCTGATCGCATTTCGGGCGACGCCATCACGCTTCTCGCTCTCCGCGGGCCGAGCCGACGCACCACGAGCGGACCAGCGACTCCGCAAGCCGGGCATCGCGGCGCACGCCGGTCCGCCAGTCGCCGGTCCCGAACCCGACCAGTCGCTCGAGGACGTAGCGGCCGGCCGGCGTCGAGTGGTCGATGCCGCTCTCGATCAAGAGCCCCTCGCCCACCCTGGCCATCATCAGGAAGTCGTAGAGCCGCGGCTGGTCGACCAGATCGTGGCAGTAGACGAGCCGGACCAGCGGTTGGACCACATGCTCCGCGTAGGCCTCGACCGGAATGGCCCGCACGCTGCGCCGCGAGAGGTCGTGGTCGAGGAGATCCGCAAGCCAGCGGCTGTCGCCCGCCCCGAACGGCCCTTCCTCGAGGACGAGCGGCAACTGCCCCCAGAGGTTGACGTAGGACGCGGGCGGCGAGCCCTTGGCCCGCGAGACGAGGTGCACTACGCACCCGCCAGCGACGAGGAAGTCGACCACCTGCGGGGTGAGGAGATGGGCGACGAGGCAGCGCGTCCCGGGCCGCGCGTCGCCGGCACGCCAGGGCGGCAAGCCCGGGGCGAGTTCCGCGGGATGGGGAAGGAGCGGCGCCCAGCTCCGGACCGGCGAGCCCCAACCGCTGCTGTATTTCTTCTCCTCGAAGTCCCTCTCCCGATCGGCCGCCGTGAAGTCCACCCCATCGAGCCGTGCCGCCCCGACCGGCCACGGCCGCGCCGCCGGGATCGACCAGCACTCCCACCGGTTCGACGTCGCTCCGCCCAGGCTGGCCTCGATCACGAGCGGCGCCGGGCGCTCGCTCGCAGGGATGTCCAGCCGGCAGGACTGCCACGCCACCTCGCCGGGCTCGACCCGCATCGGTTCGAGGCCCGCCACCGGAACGCCGTTCAGGGCGAGGGTCGGCAGCCCGGCGATGGTCGAACCACCGTAGTGCGACACGCCGAAGCGGGCCCCGATCGTCGTGCCGCCGACGAGGCCCCCCAGGTGCGACGGCAATTCGAGGAGCAGCGTCGATTCGCCTAACCACGACACCATCTCGGACGGCTCGAAGTACCAGCGGTCCCGCTCGTCCTGGAAGCCGCATCGGCAGGGCGCCACATCCCGGAGGTGGTTCATCACCAGGCCCGCTCGCCCAGAGTGGCTCCGGAAGCGCTCGAACTGGAAGGCCCGGCCGCGGAGGTGGTAGCGCCGGGCCTGGGCCTTGAAGCGGGCGAGCACCGCGTCGCCGTGGCGAGCGCGGACCCCGGCCTCGAATCGCTGCACCGCCTCGAGCCCCCGCGGCAGCCACCACGGCCGATTGCCGTCCGGCCCGCGCAGGCCCAACAGCTCGTCCGCCTCGGGCCAGTGCACGTAGAGGATCGACTCGCCCATCACAAACGGCTTGGGGGGCAACGGGGCGAGCTCCGCCTCGAGGTCCTCGAGGTAGTGGGTCCAGCGGCCGCTCGAGTCGTAGGTGTGCTCGTCGTAGGCGTCGGTCTTGGTGAGGTCGGTCCAGGCGAAGAACGCCGTCTGCACCTGGGCCAGCCGATCGGGCATGAGCCGCCGCACCTCGCCCCACCACCACGTGGCGAGCGTGGGGTTGAACCGCTCGTGCTCGCAGGACCCCGAGACCAGCACGATCGAGGGATGGTTCCGGTCGCGGCGGAAGAAGCGGGTGAACTGCTCCTGGTAGGCCGCGACGTGCTCATCGCCCATCGGCGACTTCCACACCGGGTGCTCTTGCCAGACCAACATGCCCGTCTCGTCCGCGACATCGAGGTAGTTCGGCGGCGGATACCACATGCACAGGCAGACCAGGTTGAAGCCGCGGGCCTTGAGGGCCGCGAACCGGACTCGCAGCTCGTCGCTGGTCGGCCGCGGGGCGATGTGGGCTGGCTCGTGGCCCCAGTCGAGGACGCCGCGGAGGAGCGTCGGCTTCCCGTTCAGGAGGATCTGGCGCCCGCCACGCCCGCCGATCTCGACGCGGCGGAAGCCGAACCTCGTTCGGACCACCTCGCTCAGCGCCCCGTCCGGATCCCGCAGCTCGACCTCGAGCTGATAGAGCGTGGGAGACTCGGGCGCCCAGCGTGTCCATCGCTCGAGCCGCAGCTCGATCCTGCTGACAGGCGTCTTGGCCGCCACCCGAGCCGTGCCTGCGGCGACCGCCGTCCCCACAGCGTCGGTCACCTTCCAACCGATCGCACCGCCGTGCTCGTTCCGCTCGAAGGCGAGATCGGCGAGGACCGAGCCATCGCGGCTATCGGCGGTGATCCCGAGGCCATCCGGGACGAGCGACAGCCCGCCCGTCACGCGGAGTTCCACCTCGCCCCACAAGCCACCCTTGTGGACGCTCAGGACGTCGTGGAAGCCCTTGGTGAGATGCCCGCCCTGCACCGGCGCCCCATCGATCCACACTTCCTTGGCCGGAGCGATGCGATCGATGCGCACCACCAACTGGTGGCTGGCGGCAGCATGCCCTGACGCCGTGCCGAGGTCGAACTGGAAGGGCACCCAGTCCCCGACGTGGTGCCCGACCTGCCGGCCGTCGAGCCACGCGGTGACCTCCGTCGCCGCGCAGGCGAAGCGGAGCCAGACCCGCTGCCCTACTTCGGTCGCCAGCTCGCTCGAGGTGAGCGTCCGTGCGTACCAAACAATCGGCGGCCCGTCGAAGCCGAGGTCGCCCTGGATGGTGCCTGGGACCTGGGCCGCCTTCCAACCGTCGGCCGGCAGCCGTTCCATCCATCCCTCGCCGAGCCCGATGTCCGCCGGATCGCCGCGCAGGCGCCACCCGCTGTCGAGCCGCGTGGTGCGGAGAGCCATCAGCCCCGTCCCCGCTTCCGACCCGCAGGGCTTTTCGTGCGGTGGACCTTGGCCCACACCTTCCGCTTGGCGTCGAGATCGCGCCACGCTTTGCGGGCCGGGACGACGTCCAGCAGCACCGTGGCGATCTCGCGCGGCCGCATCGAGAATCGCATCGCCTGCCAGCGCGTCCCCTTCGGGCGCGGCAGGTCGGCCGCCCACGCCGGGGCCTTCGCCGGCCGCACCTCGAGCCACGCGGTGTCCGCGCCGCCGGCCACCTCGGGGCCCACTTCGCCGAGGAGATTCGTCCTCGCCGCGGAGGCCACCGGCCCGAGGACGGTCAAGGTCACCTCTGCCGGCGCGCCCTCCCACTCGACGAGCCGGACCACGATCGGGTGCGTGCACGCACCTTCTGATCCCGTGGCCATGGCGTGTCCGGCCCATGCCGGCAGGCCCTCGCCGGCACGCGGTCCATCGCGGGTGAGGGCGTGCAGGAGGACGCCCGGCGCCCCGCTGCAATCGACCATCCCAAAGCGCGGCGGGATGCTGGCCCGACCTCCGCCCTCGCCGCCGCCGACCGGCACGGCTCGCGGATCGGCCACGAACGAACGATGGCTCCGCTGGGCGATCCGCACCCGCTCTGCATTCCGAAGCGCTGTCGCATGCGGCACGATCCGGAAGCGGCACGCCGCATCGGGCGGCGCCGAATACCGTGCCTCGTCCCACGGGTCGTAGGCGGTGAGGACGACCCGCACCGCCTGCTCCCGCCCGTCGCCATCCCGGAACCACTGCTGCGAGCCGTCGTGCGTGACGAGAAGACCCGTCCCGTCCTCGGCCACGAGGTCGACCAGGGAGAGGGCGGTGAAGGGATCGTCGAACTCCTCGAACCATTGCGGCGAGGTCATCCAATCGCCGGTCGGGAACTTGCGGCGGCAGCGGCCGCTGCCGCGAACCGCCTCGAGCGAATAGGGGGCGTCGGCGTGGATGGCGTGGGCCACGCCCGGCCGCCAGAGCATCTGGAGGGCGGCCCCGAATCCGGCGTCCGGCCGCAAGCGAGCGGCGCCCGGATCGTCCTCCCGGATGCGAACGGCGAGATCGACCGCCGCCTCGAGCGGGGCGAGGCTGGCGGCGAGTTCGATTCGCCCGCCGGGAAGCCGATGCGTCACCAGGACGACCGGTCCGTCCAACCCCTGCTCCAGGGCGACGGTCGGTCGGGCCAAGCGCACCGCCCTGCCGCCCCGCCGCATCTGGAGTTGCCCGACCGATCCACCTTTCCCCAACAGCTCGCGCCTCCCGAGTGCCAGCCCGACCAACAGCCCGCTCCGCCGGTCGATCGCCGCCCGCAGCTCGCCGCGCCGCAACTCGATGCGGACCGGCGTCGTCCGCACGCTGGTGCGGCTCCCGGCCGCCCGGGGTCGACTCGCCACCGCATAGCCAAAGGGCGGGACGCGCACCGCCGCGATCCGCCCGTCCGTCCCGCGATGGGCAATCGTCTCTTCCCACCCGTGGATGTTCACGGCGATCGCCGCGGGCTCGACCTTGGCCCGCCGGGCGAGGAGCCCGATGCTCCGTCCGGCCACCTCGCCCGCGAGGGCCATGGAGCGGGCGAAGGACGCGTGGCCGACGAAGCCGCACAGCCCCTCGCACTCATGGTTGTCGTGGTGCTGCGCAGCCAGCGTTTCCCGCCACGCTTCGTCGAGCTCCCAGGTCGGGTGCACGTCCCAGCTCGCATACGGGCGGCCGAGGGCGCTCGTCACCGCGGCGAGCGACTCCGCCGCGAGGATCGCCGACTCGGCCCGAGCGCTGGCCCGCGGATGCGTGTCGGCGTTCTTCCCGAGGGTCATGCCGTGCCAGACCTGGTCCGGTCCGTAGCGGCGACGCGGGCCGGGGCCGCGCTCGCCCAGGCGCCGCAGGAGCTGGCCGGCGGTCAGCGGTTGGACCTCGAAGCGGGGATCGGCGACCAGCTGTTGGAGCCGCGGCAGGAGCAGTTCGCTCCGGCACATCCAGTCCTTGGTGGGCATCAGTTCGAGCCACTGGACGATGGCCGGGCTGTCGAGTTCCCGCACCAATCCCTGCTCCAGCAGGCCGTCGAAATCCTCCGGCCACTGGTGGACGTTGAGGGCGTTGCGCGGGAGGGCCGGCAAGCACGAGCCGTCGATCCCCTCCCACTCGATCAGGCTGGTCGACTCCTGGGGCAGCTCCGGGGTGTGCCACGTCCACTGGAAGAAGAGGCACGCCCCGCTGAAGCCCGTCCGGCGCAGGACCTGGACGAGCTGCGGATAGAAGTAGAACTCCTCTTCCCAGAAGGTCGCCGGCCGCACACCGAGGGTGGTGAGCGCGGCCCGCACGCCGTGCGTGAACTGCCGGACGTTCGACTCGCCGCCTTGGAAGAGGGCGTAGGGCTGGCCGTAGGAGCAGCCGACAGGCTCGACCACGCCGCGGGCGATCGCCTCACGGAGGGCGGTGAGCGACGCCGGGCACTCCGCCGCCATCCGCTCGTAGCCGACGCCGTCGAAGTTCACGTTCCCGCGGACGCCCGCGGTGCGGCAGAGTTCGAGCATGTCGGCGGTCGAGCCGGGCAGGACGCCGTAACCCCAGAGCCACTGCATGTCGACCCAGTGCATGTGGTTGCCGAAGGTGTAGTAGAGCGGTCGGCGGGGCATCGGAGGGCCATTGTCGGGGGGAACGACAGGGGACGGCAAGGCCGGGCGACGGTTCGCTTCCTTCAAGCGGCCGCGAACGGCCGGACTCGACGACTCGGCTACCGGGCCTTGATTCATGCGGATGGCGCTGCGATCCATCCCCTTCGTTCCCTACCATCAGCGTGGGGAAGCGACGGGGCTTGCTCCGGAGGGCGATCCTCGACGCTCGGTCGCGGGAGGTATCTGATGCCGATCACAGCCGTTTCGATGTTCCTGCTGCACGCCGCGCTCGCTGGCGGGGCGCCGCCCTGCGAGGGAGTCGCCTTCTACGACTCCCTGAACGCCTGGACCGAAGCGACGAGCGGGGCCGCCCTCGTCGTCGACTTCGACGAACCGTCCTGGCCCGTCAACCAACCACTCAGCGGCACCTGGACGGTGAACGGCGTCTCGTTCGTCGGCCTGGCCGGTTCCCCCTTCCCGAACATCTACGTGGCCAGCTTTGGCTCTCCCTTCGGCACCGGGCACTGGCTGGTGGCGAACGGCGACGAGAACATCGACATCGTCCTCCCCGGCCCGCAACATGCCGTGGCCTTGGATGCGGCCTCGAACGGCTTTGGCCCAGCCACGATCCGGGTCTACGGGACCTCGTCCGAACTCCTCGCCACGCTTGCCGTGCCGGCGTCGACTTCGCGGTTCGTCGGCGTCACCAGCGGCCAAGCGATCGGGCACCTCAACTTCGCCTCGACCGCTGGCGCGGTGGTCGACACCGGCATCGACAACCTGCGGCTCGCCGCCTACGCGGTGGCCATCGCCGGCGATCTCGACGGCGACGGACACGTCGGTCCCAAGGACCTCGCGCTTCTCCTCGGCGATTGGGGCGGCAACGGGATCGCCGACGTCGATTGCGACGGCATCGTCGGCCCTGCCGACCTAGCCATCCTGCTCGGCAATTGGACGACCTGATCGCTGCACGTCAGCCGATCGCGGAAGAGCCACCCGTCGAGCGCGGCAAGGGGTATCCTGCGTGCGTTCGCGAGGCGCTGCCTGAAGACGCCGCGTCGTCCCACCGACCACGCGGGAGCCTGAGGCAGAACCAAGGAGATCGACATGCCCGGCCCGCGCCATCCCGAGGGCAATCCGCCCGACGCCCCAACTCCGCCCGCCGGCGTCTCCCGCCGCGTCTTCTTCAAGACCGTCGGCTCGACCGCCGCCGTCAGCTCGATCACCGCGGCCAGCCAGGCCGCCGCCGAGATGGCCCGCGAAGCCGACGATCCGGTCCGCGGACCGGGCCCCATCGAGATCCGGCTCACCGTCAACGGCGAGGAACGGGCCATCACGGTCGAACCCGCCACCACGCTGCTGACTGCCCTCCGCTTCCACCTCCACCTCACCGGACCCAAGGAGATCTGCGACCGGGGCGCCTGCGGCGGCTGCTCGGTGCTCCTCGACGGCAAGCTGGTGAACGCCTGCCTCCTGTTGGCGATCGATGCCGAGGGCCGCTCGGTCACCACCGTCGAGGGACTGGCCAAGGACGGCAAGCTCGATCCGATCCAGGAGTCCTTCATCCGCCACGACGGCCTCCAGTGCGGCTACTGCACGCCAGGCCTGGTGATGGCCAGCCGCGCCCTCCTGAACGGCAATCCGAAGCCGGATCTCCCGGCCATCAAGCGCGGCCTCTGCGGCAACATCTGCCGCTGCGGCACCTACACCAACATCTTCAACGCGGTGCTCGAGGCCTCCGGCCAGGAACCCCTCGTCGACACGGCCGCCGCGCCGGGGAAGGAGTGAGCCATGACCATGCCGCTCGACCAGATCCCCACCGTGATGCCGACCACCAATCGCCCGCAGAACGCGGGGGCCTCGCTTGACGACGACGCCTCGCGGCTTGACGCGGTCGCCAAGGTGACCGGACAGGCGGTCTACGGCCGCGATCGCTATCTCACCAACGGCATCTACGCCGCCTTCCTCCGCTGCCCCTACGGGGTTGCCACCCTCGAGTCCTACGACGAGTTAGCCGCCAAGGCCGTGCCGGGCGTGCTCGAGGTCGAGATCACCGGCAAGGACGGCCAGTACCACGGCCACACCCTCGGCCACGTGGCCGGCGATTCGCCCACCGCTGTGTGGCGTGGCTTGCGGGCCCTCGCCCCCAAGTGGAAGAAGGGCACCGTCACCACCCAGATCAGCGACTCGCCGCTCGACGTGCCGGAGCGGAACGACAAGACGAAGGAGCTCCTCGCCGCGGCCGACCACCTGCTCGAGGCCGAGTATTCGACCGAGGTCCAGATCCACGCCTGCCTCGAGACGCACGGCATGGCCATCGACCACAAGGGCGACTCCGCAATCTGCTACTCCTCGACGCAAGGCACCTTCGCCGCGACCGACGGCCTGGAGGAGGCTATCGGCCTGCCCCGCTCGAAGTACGAGGTGGTCTGCGAGTACGTCGGCGGCGGCTTCGGAAGCAAACTGAACGGGGCCGGCAAGGAAGGCGTCCTGGCCGCGAAGCTCGCTGCCAAGTACAAGCGGCCCGCGTACTGCTTCGTCGATCGCGAAGGCGACCAGCTCGACACCGGCAACCGGCCCTCGGCCCTGGCCAAGGTCGCCATAGGCTTCAAGAAGGACGGCACGATCCTCGGCGGGCAGGTCCGCCTGTGGGGCGGCGTCGGTGTCGGCCGCGGCGGCGGCGGCATGGCCTTCCCGAGCGGACGCTATGCCTTCGGCGAGTTGCAGCGGGACCACTCCGACGTCCGCATGAATGCCGGGGCCCCGCGAGCCTTCCGAGCCCCGGGCCATCCGCAGGGGGCGTTCATCGAGGAGTTGGTGATCGACGAGATCGCCACCATCGCCGGGATCGATCCGCTCGCCTATCGGCTCACCCTCGACCGCGACGAGGACCGCCGCGAGATGATGCGGCTGGGGGCCCAGTCGATCGGTTGGGACAAGCGCCAGCCGACCGGCTCGCAGAAGGGCGTGATCCGCCGCGGCTTCGGGATGGGCACCACGACCTGGGGGGGCGGCGCATCGCAGGCCGAGTGCGAGGTGGTCATCGCCCGCGACGGCTCGATCGAGGCTCGCACCGGCACCCAGGACATCGGGACCGGGCAGCGCTCGACGATGGGCATCATCCCGGCCACCGTGCTCTCGGTGCCGCTCGCCATGGTGACGGTGCGGATCGGGCACTCGACCTTGCCGGTCGGCCCGGGTTCAGGCGGCTCGACCACCACGCCGAGCACGGCCCCCGTCATGCAGGCTGCCGCCGAGGACGCCCGCAAACAATTGCTCGCCGCGATCGCCAACCTCCAAGGCGGCGACAGCAGCGAGTTCGACCTCAAGGACGGCCAGGTCCTCCGCGGCGGCAAGCCCCTCCTTTCCTGGAAGGATGCCTGCGCCAAGATCGGCGGCGAGCAGATCGTCGGCCGCGGCAAGTCGGTCCGGGGCCAGGGCGGCAAGGGCCACTCGCACGGCGTGCAGTTCGTCGAGCTCGCTGTCGACACCGAGACCGGCGTGGTCCGCGTGGAGCGGATCGTCGCCTACCAGTCCTGCGGCAAGGCCATCGCCCGCAAGCTTGCCGAGAGCCAAGTGATCGGGGCGGTGATCCAGGGCCTGAGCTTCGCCCTCTTCGAGGAGCGGGTCCTCGACCGGAACCTCGGCTCGATGCTCAACGCGAACCTCGAGATGTACCGGATCGCCGGTACCCTCGACATGCCGCGGATCGAGCCGGTCCTCTGGCGACGGGGCCAGGTCGGGCACAAGTCGCTCGGCGAGCCTCCCACCATCCCCACCGCGGGGGCCATCGCCTGCGCCCTCTTCAACGCCTTGGGCACGCCGGTCCGCTCGCTGCCGCTGACGCCGCACAAGGTGTTGGCGGCGCTGGCCGCGAGCCAGAAGCTTTCCAACAGCACGCCTGCCAGCGCACCGGGAGGTGCCTCGTGAAGTCCTTCGCCATCGCCAAGCCCCGCGACTATCAGCAGGCAGCGACGCTCCTCAAGGACGAGCGATTCTCCCTGCCTGTCCTCAAGGCGGGCGGCATCGACCTCGTCGATCACCTGAAGGAAGGGCTGCTCGCCCCCGACCTCCTGATCGACGTCAAGCGCCTGCCGGCCGAAGCCAACCGCCCGCCCGTCGCCCGCGACGGGGACCGCATCCGGATCGAGGCCTCGGCCACCCTCGCCGACCTGGTCGAGTCGAAGGTGCTGGCGAGCGCCGCCCCGGTCGTCCCTGCCTCGGTCGAGTCGGCGGCGACGCCCTCCATCCGGAACGTGGCCACCGCCGCGGGCAACCTGCTCCAACGACCGCGCTGCTGGTACTACCGCGGCGACCAGTTCCACTGCCTGAAGAAGGGCGGGGCCACGTGCTTCGCCCAGGACGGCGAGAATCGCTACCACGCCATCTTCGGCGACGGCCCCTGCCATATCGTCCATCCCTCGAACCTCGCCCCCGCCCTCTGGGTGTGCGACGGCTGGGTCCATCTCACTGGTGGCAAGCGCGAGAAGCTGGCCATCGCCGACCTCTATCACCTGCCCGATCGCGGGCTGCGCGACGAGCACAACCTGAAGCCCGGCGAGGTGGTCACCCACCTCTCCATCGTCCCCGCCCAACGGAGCGGCTTCTACGCGGTCAAGGAAAAGCAGTCCTTCGACTGGCCGCTCGTCTTCGCCGCTGCCGCCCTCACCCTCGACGGCACGACCATCCGCGCCGCCCAGGTCTGCGCCGGGGCCGTGGCCCCCACGCCATGGCCGCTCGGCGCGGTCGAGGAGGCCCTGGTCGGCGTCTCCCTTGACGACGATGCGGCCCTGCGCGCGGCGTGCGCCAAGGCCACCGCGGGCGCCGTCCCCATGTCGCACAACGCCTACAAGGTCCAGCTCCTCCCCGTCGCGGTGCGCCGCGCCGTGCTGCGGGCCGCGGGACGCACCACCGAGCCGTGAGGAGCGAGCGGAGAACGACCATGCACGACGCCGACACCCCCACCGATCGCCCCGCCGAGTCGGTTCACCTGCCGCTCGAACTCAAGCCCTGCTGCCAGCACTTGCGGCACAAGATGATGTACGTCGACGACCGCCAGTCGATCCGCGGTCTGGTCGACGACCGCTCCGACACCCGCGTCTACTTCTGCATCAAGAGCCAGGACGCCCTCGGCCCGGATGGCGAGCCCGCCCACCCCTCGGACTGCACCGCGAGCCGCTCCTGCTATCGCCGCGAGGGGTAGCCGCCGGCTAACGATCGCCCGCCGCCCGCCCTTCCGCCAGCCACGCCGCCAGCTCTGCCGGCGTGTTGAGGTTGGCCACGACCGCCGGGTCGTCGACGGCGACCAGGCAGCGCCCCGGACCGGTGAGGACATCGAGCCGGAGCGACGGATCGCCGCTCCCCCCCCTCGCAAGGTGCGGAAGGAGGAGCCTCTCGACCGCCCCCCACGAGAGGCAGAGCGGGTGCCCCGTGCGGGCGACGCCGTGGGCGTCCGGGGCGAAGGTCGGCACCGCGGTGCCGCCCTCTCCGGCCGCGGCTTCGAGTCGATCGAGCGTGGCCCTGCTCGCTGCCGGCACGTCGACCGGCAGGACGTGCACGAAGGCGGGGCGACCTTCCGCGAGCGAGCCCAGCCCCGCGGCCACGCTTCCAAACATGGGGGAATCGGGATCGGCCTCGACCACGGGCGGCAGCGAACGCCCCGACGCACGCATCGCCTGGTGCACCTCCGGCGAGACCACCCACTGCTGGTCCCGCCCCGCGGTGGCGATCCGCTCCGCCTGGAGCTGCCACCACGGAGCGCCGTCCAACAGCATGAGCGCCTTCGGCCCGCCCATCCGGCGGCCACGCCCCGCGGCGAGGACGAGGACCGACGAGGAGCGATGGCCGAGACTAGAGCCGGGCAAGCTGTTTGGCCTCGACCAAAAGCTGGGCAGCGATCGAGATGGCGACGAGGGGCGGCTCCTTGCCCGTGTCGCCGACTCCGATCGGGCAATGCACCGCCCGCACCAGGGCTTCGTCGACGCCGGAGGCGACCAACCGCCCGAAGAGGCACGCTCGCTTGCTGCGGCTCCCGATGAGCCCGACGAAGGCCGGCGGCGCGGCGAGGAGGCCGCGCAGGATGGCGAGGTCGGTGTCGTGCGAACAGGTCATCACGCAGGCCAACGTCGCCTCGCGCCGTTCCTGGGCCGAGGCGATGCCATGGTCGTAGGCGAGCAGGCGGCGCGAGCGAGGGAAGCGCTCCGGGGTGTTCCACTCCGGACGGTCGTCGACCATGACCACCTCGAAGGGCGCAGCCACCAACAGCTTGGCCAGTTCGAAGCCGACGTGGCCAGCGCCGAAGACGACGACCCGCTGCCGCGGACCGTGGGCCTCGAAGAAGACCTCCATCACCCCGCCGCAGCATTGGTCGGCGTCGGACCCGAGGACGTAGCGCTCGACGCCGCAACTGCCGGCCCGGAGGTGCTTCTCCGCGTCGTCCTGCACCAGGCGCTCGAATTGCCCGCCGCCCACCGTCCCGATCCAGCGACCGTTGGCCGTGCCGTCGCGGTGCCAGACCATCTTGGCCCCGGGGTTCCGTGGCGTCGACCCTTGGACCCGCACCACGGTCACCAGGACGTAGGAGGCCCCTCGCTCGTGGAGCGCCGCTGCTGCACGAAAGGCGTCGAGTTCGGCGCTATCGGTCGTCTGGTCGGTCATGGGAAGCCCGCATGGAACGCGACGGGCACGATGGATTCTACGACAGCCGTCGCACCGCTCGGGAAGGAGGCCATGGTGCGGTGTATGCTGTGGGACGCGAGCCGAGGGCCAGTCCGGCCCGGCTCGGGAGCGGTGGCCACCACCGGGAGTCCAGCATGCCGACGCCTCGTCCGAACACGAAGTCAACGCCCGCCAAGCCCAGCACCCCCGCCGCGTCGGCGCCCGCTCCTGCCAAGTCAGCGGCCCCCGCGAAGCAGGTAACGCCGGCCAAGCCGGCAGCCGCGAAGGCGACGACGCCGAGCCCCTCGATCCTGACCGCGAAGCCCGGCGCGTCGGCGCTCGGCAGCGGGCTCCTCGGCGGCGGCTCCTCCCTCGGGGCGAGTTCCGGCGCCTCGCCCCTCGGGCCGGGCGGCGGCTCGGGCTCGAAGCAGCACGGCCTGACCGGCGGCAAGCCGGCCTCGAGGCCCTCCTCGAAGCCCAACTCGAAGCAGGCCGGCGGCATCACCGGCGTTCCGCGCCGCAACGCGGGCTGAGCATCGGGCCAGCACCACACGCGATCGGCGACACCGGCACCCACGCTTCCTCCGACCCATCGCGGCGCGGCGAATGTGGTCCATTTCGCGGATTGGAGTGAGGAGCCCGCGCCGTCGTCGCCATAATCGACGTCGCGCCGCGTGGTGCCGTGGGCGGCGTTTGCGATCACCGTTGCTCGCCCCGGGGGTCCCCCAATGTTCACGCGCCGCTCCTTCATGGGCTCGCTCGCCGCGGGCGCTGCCGGTGCCGCATCGCTGACGCCGGTGGCCCGGGCGTCGGGCGGAGGCGGCCTCGCGTCCGGCGAGTGGGGAGCGATCGGGAGCCTGGTCGGCGCCCTTCCGGTCTCGGGCGATCCTGCCGCCGTCGCCCGCGACGAGGACTTCTGGGCCCGCGTCCAGGAGGCCTTCTCCGTCGACCGCAGCTTCGTCAACCTCAACAACGGCGGCGTCAGCCCGTCGCCGATCTGCGTGCAGGCCGCGATGCGGCGCTACGAGGAATTCAGCAACTCGACGCCCACCGCCTATGCCCTGTGGACCGAGCTCGAGCCACGCCGCGAGGCGGTGCGCAGCCGCCTCGCCGCCGAGTGGGGCGTGAGTCCCGAGGAGATCGCCCTCACCCGGAACTCCTCGGAGAGCCTGCAGATCTGCCAGCTCGGATTGCCGCTCGCCGCGGGAGACGAGGTCCTCTGCACGACGCTCGACTATCCGCGGATGATCACCACCTTCCGGCAGCGCGAGCGACGCGACGGGATCGCCCTCGTCCAGATCAAGATCCCGATCCCCTGCGACGACCCGAGCGAGATCGTCCGCCGCTACGAGGCGGCCATCACGCCGAAGACGCGGATGATCCTGGCGAGCCACGTCATCAACATCACCGGCCAGATCACGCCGGTGAAGGAGCTGGTGGCCATGGCCCGCCGTCACAACGGCGGCATCCCGGTGGTCGTCGACGGGGCCCACGCCTTGGCCCAGATCGACTTCAAGCTCTCCGACCTCGACTGCGACTACTACGGCGTAAGCCTGCACAAGTGGCTCGCCGCCCCGCACGGCACCGGCCTCCTCTACGTGCGCCGCGACAAGATCCCTGCTCTCTGGCCCATGATGGCGGCCGAGGCCAAGCTCGACAGCGACATCCGCAAGTTCGAGGAGATCGGCACCCATCCCGCTGCCCCCTACCTAGCCATCGCCGATGCGCTCACCCTCCACCAGTCGATCGGCGGAGCCCGCAAGGAGGCCCGCCTCCGCTACCTCCGCGACCGCTGGGCCACGCGGGTCGCCGGCCGGGATCGGGTGCGGCTGCACACCAGTCTCCAGCCGGCCTCGAGCTGCGCGATCGGCACCGTGCAGGTGGAAGGCGTCGACAGCGAGAAGCTCTCGCTCTGGCTCCGGGACAAGCGGAAGATCCTGGTGACCCCCATCAAGCATGCGGAGTTCGAGGGGATCCGCGTCACGCCCAGCGTCTACAGCACGCTCGAGGAAGTCGATCGATTCTCCGCCGCCCTCGACGAGGTCGTGCGCGATGGCCTCCCCGCGTCGACCTGAGCCGGACGCCAAGGCCGACGCCAGGCCCGACGCCCGCCACAGCGAGCTGTTGGTAGACTCCGCCCGACGCGCAGGCCTGAATGGGCTGCGACCTCGGCCGCCGCACTCGTGGGGTGGTCGGCCCGTGGGGACCGCGTCGAGGAGACACATCGTGATGAACCTGACCCAGTTGCTGGCCCAGAACGACTCTTCCGGTGGCGGCCTTGCCACGATCATCATCCTCCTGATCGAGCTCGCCCTGATCGTCCTCATGGTGGCCGGCATGTGGCTCACCTTCACCAAGGCCGGAAAGCCAGGCTGGGCGGCGATCATCCCGATCTACAACGTCATCGTCCTCCTCCAGATCGTCGGCAAGCCGATCTGGTGGATCATCCTCTTCCTCATCCCGATCGTGAACTTCATCATCAGCATCGTGGTGATGGTGGAGCTCGCCAAGGTCTTCGGGAAGGGCATCGGCTTCGCCATCGGCCTCGTCTTCCTGCCCTTCATCTTCATCCTGATCCTCGGCTTCGGCGACGCCAAGTACCTCGGGCCGGCCACCCGCTAACCGAGTGCCTGTCGACTTCGGAGGGCACGCCCTGGCGTGCGGCGGTGTCGCGCGCCCCTCAGAACATCAGGGTCAGGCCCCACGCCGTGAGCGGGGCGAGCAGGATCCCGAGGCAAAGGATCGAACTCACCAGGTCGGAGTCCATCCCCGCCGCGATGGCGATCGCCCCCGCCGAGATCTGCGGCGGCATGCCCGCCTCGAGCACGGTGGTCCGGCTCGCGACGTGCGTCGCTCCGATCGTCAGCAAGAGACCGAGGTAAGCGAGGAGCGGCATGGCCACCATCTTGAGGACGAGCCCGAATGCCGCCCGCTGCATCACGACCCGCGGGACCCGGAAGCGGAATTGGAAGCCGACCGCAAACATGACCACCGGGACGAGCGTGTCGGCCACCCGGGCGAGGAGGTGCTCGACCGCTGGCGGGGCGGTCAGCCCGCGGCATAGGAAGGCCACGACGAGGGCCACGAAGGCCGGGAAGGTCACGATCCGCCAAGCGATCGCCGCCGCCGTCGGACGGGGGCGCGAGGCCTCGCCCTCGTCGCCGTCGCCGTAGATCGCCACCACGATCGTGCCGTAGGTGGCGAGGGCGAGGAAGGACCCGAGCTGGTCGTAGACGAGGACATAGGGGAGCGCCTCGCGGCCCAGCAAGGCCTCGACTAACGGCACACCGACGAAGGAGGTGTTGCCAAGCGGAATGACGAGGAGGAGGGCCCCCACCGTCGCCCGCGGCCAATCGAGCCAGCGGCCGACCGCCAAGACGATCGCCGCCGCGATGGCCAGCATCACCCATGGCACCACGATCGGGGCCAACACCTCCGAGCCGAGGGAGAGCTCGCGCACCTTGACCAAGACGAGGGCCGGCAGCGAGACGTGGATCACGAACTGGCTGAGGGCCTTGAAGGTCTCGCGCGGAAAGGCCCGCAGCAGGCTGCAGAGCTTGCCCGCCACGAGGAGGGTGAGGATGAGGAGGATGTTCTCCATGGGTGGAGCGGGGCAGCCTACCGGCGGCCTGGGGACGCGGGGCGAATTCACGCAACAAAGTCGGTGATGGACGGCGCCCGCCGCGGCCGCTCGGGCCAGCCGTACCATGCGGATTCCCTATCGGGAGGCTTCCGTGATCCACGCCATGCCCACCACCAACCCGGCCCTCGGCTTGCTCGGAATGGTCGGCCGCACGCCGCTCGTCGAGGTCGAATACGAGTCGCGAGGCCGACTCCGCCGCGTCTACGCCAAGTACGAGCAGAAGAACATGACCGGCAGCGTGAAGGACCGCATGGCCCTCTGGATCCTGCGGAACGCCTACGAGCGCGGCGAGCTGCACCCAGGCGACACCATCGCCGAAGCGACCAGCGGCAACACCGGGATCTCCTTCGCCGCCCTCGGCCGGGCCCTCGGCCATCCGGTCCGCATCTACATGCCCGACTGGATGAGCCGCGAACGGGTCGCCCTCATCCTCAGCCTCGGAGCCGAGGTCATCCCCGTCTCCCGCGAGCAAGGCGGCTTCCGCGGCAGCATCGAACTCGCCGACCTGTTTGCCCGCGAGCATGGCCACGTCTTCCTCCCCCACCAGTTCGACAACCCGGCCAACGTCGAGGCCCACGAGCGGACCACCGGCACCGAGATCATCGCCCAGGTCCGATCGTTAGGCCGCAGCGTCGACGCCTTCGTGGCCGGCGTGGGGACCGGCGGCACGGTGATGGGCGTGGGCCGCGCCCTCCGCCAGCGCTGGCCGGCGGTCCGTCTCCACCCGCTCGAGCCGGCCAACTCGCCGACCCTGCGCGAGGGCCACAAGGTCGGTCAGCACCGGATCCAAGGGATCTCCGACGAGTTCGTGCCGAGCATCGTCCAGCTCGACGAGCTCGACGAGGTCGTCGATGTCTGGGACGGCGACTCCATCCTCATGGCCCAGGCCCTCGGCCGCGTGGGGCTCGCCGTGGGCATTTCCTCGGGGGCCAACTTCCTCGGCGCCGATCTCCTCCTCGACTCCCACGGCGACACCGCGACGGTGGTCACGGTCTTCGCCGACAGCAACAAGAAGTACCTCTCGACCGACCTCTACCGGCCCGAGCCGCTCCGCGACGACTACCGCTCGCCGCACATCCGCATCCTTTCCTGGCGGGCCATCGGCTGCGAGGCGTGCTGCACGGAGCGGTGAGCGGCGGACGCGACGCTTCGGCCGGATCGGACCCCGAGGCACGCCTAGCCGCCTCGCCACCCGCGACGTCCCGCACCCGCGGGAGCGATCAGGGAATCTTCCCTGTGGAGCGGCCCCTTCGACGGTGGCGAAATAATGGTGGCAGCCGAGCGAGGAACGCCAGCGAGGCGTCTTCGGTCCACGCCTCGGCAGCGCTCAGTGCGGCGCTCCGCGTTGGCTAGCCAACAGGTGGCACCTGCCACCAGGAGGCGGCCATGAGCATCATCGCGATCAGGACGGACGCGCAGATCGAAGCCGATGTGCGCAAGGAATTGCGTTGGGACGCCACGGTGCGCGGCTCGGACATCGCCGTCCGCGCCATCGACGGCATCGTCACCCTCACCGGCACCGTACCCTCCTATCCGCGCAAGCTCGCGGCAGCCGAGGCTGCCCATCGCGTCGCCGGCGTCCTGGACGTCGTCGACGAGGTGCGGGTCCACATCCCGACCAGCTGGGAGCGGCCCGATGCCACCATCGCCAAGGCGGTCCGGGCCGCCTTGCAGTGGGACGTCCTTGTCCCCGACGAGCGGATCACCTCGACCGTCTCGGACGGCACGGTCACCTTGCAGGGCTCGGTGGACCAGTGGAACCAGCGGATCGACGCCGAGCGGGCCGTGGAACGGCTGACCGGCGTCCGCAGCGTCATCAACCGGATCACTGTCGACATCGAGCCCGCCCAGGGGCCCGAGATCAAGCACCAGATCGAGGAAGCCCTGGCCCGCCACGCCCAGCGGGAGGGGCATCGCATCGCCGTCGCCGTCCGCGACGGGGTGGCGATCCTCTCCGGCACCGTGAGCAATTGGGCGGAGAAGAACCTCATCGAGCGGGTCGCGGCGTACGCGCCGGGAATCCGGCGCGTCGACGACCGCACTACGGTCGACCCCTACGGCTAACCGCAGCCCGCGCTTCGCCTTCTGGGCGCGCCCCGCGCCCGCATGGAAAGGAATCGAGATGAACCCCACCCCACTCACCCGCCGGAACCCCTTCTCAAACGACGTCGTCCGCCTCCGCGACGAGATGGAGCGGACCTTCGACCGCATCTTCGGCGAGCCCTTCGGCATCATCGAACCGCTGCCGGTCCGCGGCGAAGGCTGGATGCCGCCCATCGACCTGACCGAGACGGAGAACGAGGTGCTGATTCGGGCCGAGATCCCCGGCATCCCGGCCAAGGACCTCGAGATCACCGTGACCGGAACCCTGCTCACCATCTCCGGCAGCAAGAAGGAGGAGACCGAGAAGAAGGGCGTCGACTTCTACCGCTGCGAGCGCCGCTTCGGCGCCTTCCGCCGCATGATCGAGCTGCCGGAGACGATCGATTCGGAGAAGGTCGCGGCGGAATCGGAGAACGGCATCCTCCTCGTCCACGTGGCCAAGAAGCCCGGGGCCAAGCCGCGGGCCATCGAGATCAAGCCGATCTCGAAGAAGGTGCCCGTGAGCTGAGGCGATTCCACCCTGGACGGCTTCGGCCCCTCTCCCGTCGGGCCGGGCCACACCGGTCGGCCGGTCAGCGCGACTCTCGAGCGCCGCC
>JBGAKK010000143.1:0-3870 GCA_044224425.1 Phycisphaerales bacterium | reverse complement strand
CGCGACATAGGCGTCCATCATCGCTTCGCGCTGCTGCCGCGGCTCCTCGCCTCCGGGCCGCAGGTTGTTCATGGCGAACTCCGCCCGGTCTGCCTTGCCTAACCACTCGTACTCGGCGTGCTCGGCGGCCCTGGCTGTCGCCAAGAGCGAGGCGGCGTGGGCCTCGATCGAAGCCTCCGCCAGGCGCCGGGCCTCGGGCTCGAGCTCGGCCACCAGGACCGCCAGGGCCAGGTTGCCACGCCGATCGAGCCCCGATATGGACAAGCCGCGCGGCAAGAAGGGCCGCGTCGCACCGGCTGGCGGTTCCCCGGCGCCGCGGGCGCAGCGCCAGGTGTGGAGGCTGGCCCGCTCTGCGTCGCTCCGCGCCACCTCGTCCAAGGCGGCGAAGAGCCCGTCTTCCGCTCTCATCGCTGCGGCAAGGGCGGCATCGAGGGACTCGTACTGACGCGTCGCCACGCTCCAGTGGTTCTCGTGGTCGATCCACGACTCCCGTTCCGCCGCCAGTTCCTGGGCTCGCTTGAAGGGCGGCTCCACCTCGGCCTGCCAAACCAACTGATAGGCGTCGAATGCGGCGCGGGCGGATTGCCTCCGGCCGTCGTCCGTTGCGATCCTTGTCAGGCGAGCGTCGAACTCGGCCGGACCGATCGCCTTCGGGCACCACGGATGCGGCAGGAGGGCGAGTTCGGCGGGGCCGATCCGGGGTCGCTCGACGTCCGCGAGTTGCATGGGTGCGGCCTTTGCCGGCGTGAGTGCGGCGAGGAGTTCGCGTTGGGCCGGGCTCAGGTCGGTGAGGACCGGTCGCTTCAGGAAGGCATTGATGTCGCTCGCCCCCAAGTCGTCGCGGATCTGGCGCTCCACCGTTCCTCGTTCCACGTGTCGCTTGTTGACGAAGTCGAGGTACGCCTGCCCCGGCGCCTCCTGGAAGTGCCTTGCTTCGGCGGTGCCGCCTGCGGAGAACCAAAGCCGCTCGCCCTGCTGTCTGGCCCGAGCGAGATGCAGCCGTTCGCGGAGAAAGGCCACCGACGTCGCGTCGACCGCTTCCATCGCCACGCGAGCCGATGCCACCGCTTCGTCGCTCAGGTGCCCGCGGCAGACGAAGTCCTTGGTCATGCCCCAGTCGTCATGGATCCCGCCTCCCCGGTACCGCCACCAACGGGAGAAGGCGAGCGTGTAGAGTGGCCCCCGCAGCGGCTCGCTCACCGAGTCGGCGAGCTGCTCCACGCCGCGCTCGACCGCGAGGTCGATTGCATCGCGCATGGCATTGCCGCGGGCCAGTTCCGTCCCATCCGCGCCCGGCTCGTCGAAGGCGGCCTCGCGATTCCCGCGATAGGCCCGATCGAACTCGCGGAAGGCAGCCTCCTGCGGGGCGACGGTCGCGATCAAGCGGTCGACCCCGCTCCGCCACGCCGGACGGTCCGCCTCCGGCACCGGATAGGTCGCCAGGGCCGAGGACAGCGGGAACTCCGTCCCGAACTCAAGCGCCGCCGGGGACCGCCCCTCACCCGTCACCGAGCGCCCCATCGTGGTGAGCCCCTCGACGCGGGCAAAGCGAGTGCGCAGCTCGTCGCTCGCCATGGCTTCCTTGGTCGCTGCAAGGAGCGCCGCATCGAGGACGGCGAGCCGCGACCAGGCCTCGGAGACTCGGAGCCCTTCCGTCGGCTCGACCAGCCGCCCCAGCCGGTCCCGTTGCGTGCGCGTCTCGAGGGCCTTCAGGTCGTCGCCCAACCGGAGCTTCTCGACGGCATCGAGGTAGGCGAGGTAGGCCCGGTCGATCGCCTCCCAATCGATGCCGGTCGCGTCGGCGGCGGGGACGTCCAAGAGCGATGCCACCCAGCCGACGTACTCGCGATAGTCGCGAGGATCGGGCAACACCGAGCATCCCTGCCCCTGGGCGGGGACGGCCATCCACCCCAGCCCCAGCGTCCAGCCAAGCACGCGCCCACCCCACCGTCGAGCCGCCGAATCCGCTCGTCGCATGGCACACCTCCACTCGAACCTCATGGTACAGGCGTGCGCGGGACGGTTCGTGCAGTCTGCGCAGCGCCGCTCCCCTTGCGGCCGCGCGGCTTCGCCCCGAGCATGCACCGTTGCCCATGCTCCCGCGTCCGCACCGGCACCTTGCGATCGCTGCCACGGCCTTCCTCGCCGCGGCGCCGCTCATCGCCGATCCCCCCGCCCTGCCCTCCGCCTTCGATGTCGCTCCCGGCTTCCGCGTCGAGCTGGTGGCCCAGGAGCCGCTGGTCGAGGCCCCGGTGGCCATGCAGTTCGACGAGGACGGCCGGCTGTGGGTGGTCGAGTGGCCGACCTACATGAACGACGTGGCGGGCAGCGGCGAACGGGCCCCGCGGAACCGCGTGGTGGTGCTCGAGGACGAGGACGGCGACGGCCGCATGGATCGGCGGACGGTGTTCCTGTCGGGCCTCGTCCTGCCCCGTGGCGCTGCCCCCTGCCGCGGCGGCGCCCTCGTCATCGAGCCTCCTTGGCTCTATCACTGCGTCGATGTCGACGGTGACGGCCGCTGCGACACCAAGCGTCCGCTGATCGACGGCTTCGCCGGGCTCGACAGCCCCGAGCACGCCGGGAACGGACCGATCTACGGCCTCGACAACGCCTGGGAATGCTCGCAGCACGACGAGCGGTTCCGCTTCGATGGCGAGCGGTTGGAACGCGAGGCGGTCAGCGCCCACGGCCAGTGGGGCATCACCAAGGACGACGTCGGCCGCCTCTACTACACGCCGAACTCGCAGCCGGTCCTGGTCGATGTGCTGCCGAAGTCGCTCCCCAAGCGGAACCGCCGCGTGAGCCCGTGGGGAATCGGACTGCCGCTGGTCGAGGACACCGCCGTCCATCCGAGCCATCCGACGCGGGGCGTGAACCGCGGCTATCAGGACGGAATCCTGCGTCCGGACGGCACGCTCGCCAACTACACCTGCGCCTGCTCGCCGTCGATCGTGCGGACCAGCCGACTGGGCGACGACATGCGCGGGGCGGTCGTGGTCTGCGAGTCGGCGGGCAACCTGGTGGCCCGCTACCGCCTGGACGACGACCATGGCGTGCCCAAGGCGGTGCGGATCGATCCCGACAGCGAGCTGCTCCGCTCGAACGACGAGCGGTTCCGGCCCGTGGCCACGACCATCGGGCCCGACGGAGCCCTCTACATCGCCGACCTCTCGCGAGGCGTGATCCAGCACAAGGTCTTCCTCACCGACTACCTCAAGGGCTGGATCGCCGAGCACGGACTCGAGACGCCGCTCGCCAACGGGCGGATCTACCGGCTGGTGCCCAACACCTGGCAGCAGCCGGAGCGGCCCCGCCTCTCGAAGGCCAGCGACGCCGAGCTGGCCCGGACCATCGCCCACTCCGAGGGCTGGTGGCGGGACACCGCCCAGCGGCTCCTCGTCGAGCGGAGGGCGGTGGGCGCCGAGCCCCTCCTCCGCGAGCTGTTGGAAAGCGCCGACCCGCTGGTGCGGCTCCAGGCCTGGTGGACGCTCGACGGCCTCGGCCTCCTGCGGACCGCCGACCTGCTGCGGGCCGGCGCCGATCCCGATCGCTGGATGCGGGTCGCCGCGTGCCAGCGGATCGCTGGGGCCAGCGGCGAGCGAACGATCACCGAGCCGGGCGTGGCCAGCCTCGTGGCCTCCCTCCGCAAGGACCCCGAGCGCATCGTGCGGGCCTACGCCTATCTGGCGACGACCAACCTGCCCGCCAAGGAGCGAACGGCGGCCCTCGTCCCCGCCCTCCTCGGCGACGCCAGCGACCGCCTCACCCGCGGCGCGATCCTCGCCGCGTTCGGCGATGCGACCCTCGATGGGCTGCGGGCCTTCGCCGCCCAGGCGGCGATGAAGGGCAAGCCCGACGATGCTCGCCTTC
>JBGAKK010000050.1:0-33256 GCA_044224425.1 Phycisphaerales bacterium | reverse complement strand
GGTTGCTGGTGGCCACCAGCACGCTTCCATGGCCGAGGAGCCCGGGCACGCGGCGCTCGCCGAGCCGCACGCGGCGCAGCCAGTCGCCCTCCACACCCGGCAGGCCGTAGTGCGCCGCTAACCGCTGATCGAGGAAGGTCCAGTCGGCGGTGAGCAGCTCGCCCATTGGCCGGTCTTCGCGGATCATGGCGTCGAGGAAGAGCGTGGTCTCCGCCTTCATGTCGGCCAGGAGCCCGGCGTCCACGCCCGGGAAGCGCGAGGGGTCGGGCTGGCGGGTCTCGATGTCCCGGATCAGGAGCCACTGCTGGCCGAAATGCTCGGCCAGGGAGAGCGATCGCGGATCGTCGAGCATGCGGTCGACGCAGGCGGCGAGCGACGCGGCCGAGTCGCCTGGATCGACCGAGGCGTCCGGCGGCCCGCTCCACAGGAAGTACGACAGCCGCGTGGCGAGCTCCCAGCGGTCGAGCGGCCGCGAGTCCTGCCCCCGCGGCGGGTCGCGCTCCACGCGGAAGAGAAACCGCGGATCGACCAGGGCCGCAATCAGCGCCGTCCGGGCCTGCAGCGGCCAAGCGGCACCGTCGCCCGCCGCCGTCCGAACTCGATCCGCGAAGGCCCGGACCTCGGCCTCGTCGGCCGGGCGCCGGAACGCCGCGGCGAGCAGCCGAGCCGCGAAGGGCTCGAGCTCGGGCCCCTCGCCGTAGCGAAGGGCCTCGGCGCTCGGGCCCGCAGGGTCGAGCGGTCCCTCGATGCGCACGCCGAAGACGTGCAGGTTGCGGTCGCGCTGCCCTGGCGGGAGATCCTCGCGATAGAAGTCGTTGAGGAACTCGATCCCGATCCGGCGGCGCCCGCCGGCGATGGTCATCTCACAGCTTCGCGTCCCGGGCTTGGTCCGCTCCTCGGGGATGTCGAAGTAGGCCCGGCGGTCCTTGCCGATCCGCACCGCCACCTTCACCGGCTCGGGCCCGGCCTGGTCGCCGCCGGCCCGGAAGGTCACCCGGTATCGCCCGTCGCGCGGCAGCTCCACGGTGGCGAACGCCTCGCCTGCCGACCAGACCGAGGCGACGCTGCCCTGCACGGCGCCCCCCTCGGGCACGGTGAGCTTCCCGCCGCCAAAGTCAAAGGTTTGGGACGTCGCCGGATCGGGCCAAGCCACGAGGGCCACCCGCTCCGCCAGATCGAGGTACTTCTCGAGGAGGGTGGGCGGCATGCTCAGGACGTCGCCGATCTGGTCAAAGCCCTCGCCCACGTCGTCGGCCGGCAGGGCGGCCTGCACGTCGAGGTCGACCCCGGCGACGGCCCGCACGCTGTTGCGGTACTCGACGCGGTTCAGGCGGCGCAGCGTCGGTCGGCCGGGCGAGGCGCGAGCGGCCCGAGCGTCCAAGGCCCGGTCGAGCTCGGCAACCAGCGCGGCGTAGGTCTCCGAGTCCGGGCGCTCCTTCCCCTCGGGCGGCATGTCGCCGCGGCGGAGCCGGTCCCGCACCGCCCGCACCACACCGGCGTTGGCGGTGCGCACGCTGAAGTCGGTGAGATCGAGAGAGCCCTTGGCCTTGGGGCCCTCGTGGCAGCCGAGGCAGTAGGTCTCGATGGCCGGTCCGATCGCCGTGGCGTCCGCCTCCTTCGCCGGCGGGGCGAGGAGCAGGGCCAGGAGGGCGGCGACCGACAGGGGCATGGGGCCATCATCGGTCTCGATGCAGGGCCGGGCAACCTCCACCTGCCGATAGTGGCGTGGGCGGGGCGACTTGATCGGACCTGCCGGAACAGGCTGAACCACGCGGACCGCCGGGCCGATGAGGCTAGACCTCGCCCCCCCGAACCCTTCTCGGCAGATCCAACGCATGTGCGGCATCGTGGCCATCGCAGCATCCGGAACCCGTCGCCTCAGCCTCGGCGACGCGGCCATCGCCTCCATGCGGGACACCCTCGCCCGCCGCGGTCCCGACGACGCCACGCTGTGGCGCGACAGCCAAGTCGCCCTCGCCCATCGGCGACTCGCCGTCACCGCTCCCGCCTCGAACGTCCAGCCGCTCGTCCTCGGTGCGGACGACTCCCCACAGCCGATCGCCCTCGTCTTCAACGGCGAGATCTACGACCCCGACGACCTGCGCGACGAACTCGTCGCCGCCGGCTGCCGCCCGACACGCGGCACCGACACCGAACTGCTCGCCCTGGCTCTGGCGCGATGGGGCACGGACGCCCTCGATCGCCTGCGCGGGATGTTCGCCTTCGTGGCGTGGCTGCCGGGCGCCAAGCGACTGCTGGTCGGCCGCGACGCCCTCGGCGTGGTCCCGCTCCACTACGCCCTGGTCGAGACCAACGGCGGCCTCGAGCTGGTGGTGGCCAGCGAGCCACGGGCGATCCTGGCCCACCCGGCGATGCCGATCCGCCCCGACTGGCCGAGCGTCGCCAACTACCTGATGACGCTGCGGAGCTCCTGCGGCGAGCGCACGATGTTTGAGGGAGTGCGGGCCCTCCAGCCCGGCCAGCTCCTGGTCGCTGACCTCGCTAACGATCGCCCGACGCTCGCCGTCGAGACCTGGTGGCGGACCCCGCGCGAGTCGCTGGCCTACGACGACACCGTCCTCGCTTCGCTGGTCCGCACCACCGTCGAGCAGTCGGTCCACGCCCATCTCCACGCCGACGTCCCGCTGTGCGGCCTCCTCTCGGGCGGCCTCGACAGCGCCATCCTCACCGCCTGCGCCCGGGAAGCCGGTGTCCGCCTGCAGACCTTCTGCGCCGGCGCGGTGCCCGAGGAAGGCGAGAGCGACCTCTCCTTCGCCCGCCGCGCCGCGGCCACGTTCGGCACCCGGCATCGCGAGGCCCCCATCGACGCCGCCCGCTTCGTCTCCCGCTGGCCGTGGATGGTCGACGCGTCCGGCCTTCCCCTCTCGACTCCCAACGAAGTGGCCATCCACGCCGTGGGCGAGGCCCTTCGTCCGCACGCCACGGTGGCTCTGTCCGGCGAAGGCGCCGACGAGCTGTTTGCTGGATACGGCCCGGCCCTCGCCACCGCCGAGGCATGGATCGCCCGACCCGAGCTCCCGGTCGAGGAGTGGCACGCCGACACCTTCGCCTGGGTCCGCCGCGACCAGCTTCCTGTCGCCCTCGTGCCGGGCATCGCCTCGCTCGCCTCGCCGCAGCTGGCCGTCGAATGCCTGCGGCAGGCATTCGAGTCCGCTGGCGACCCGCGCTCCATCCGAGCCCACATCGACGTGCAGCGCCGGCTGAACCTGCCGACCCTGCTCCAACGGCTCAACACCTCGCTCATGCTGGCCTCGGTGGAAGGGCGCACACCCTTCGCCGATCGCCGCGTCGCCGAGCTCGCCGCCCGGCTCCCGGTGTCGACATGCTGGCCGGGCCTGACTCGGGCGGCGGCACGGCGACCGCGACGCACCAAGCGGATCCTGCGCCCAGGCCTTCGCCGACCTCGTGCCCAGCGAGATCTTGGAGCGACCGAAAGCCAGCTTCCGCTCCCCTTCGAGCGGTGGATGCCCCGACGTCGCTCGCATCGTCGACCAGAGCCCGTCGGCCCGCGGGTCTTCTCGGAGGAGGCTCGGCTCCTCCTTCGGACCCAAGCCAACCAGCACTGGCGGCTGGCCTGGCCGCTCATCAACGTCGCTCTCTGGCTGCATCGTTGGTGGGACTGACCCAACCGATCGGCGTTGCGAACGATTCGCAACGAGCGACGGCGTTCATGGGCACTGCCTCGACCCGGCAAGGCCCGTAGAATCGCCGACCCCGTGGCCTGAGCGCCGCCCCACTCCATGGCTTCCATCGCAGTGCATCCCGCTGGCGGCGCATCCGAGACCGCGGCTCGTCCCAGCCGCACTCGAGCCCTCCTCGCCGCCCTCCGCATCCCGATCGTGAGCGGGGTCTTCCTCCTCCTCGGCTTCATCGCCGAGATGGCCGGCTGGTCGGAGTGGTTGCGGTTAGGCTCCTACGCCGTCTGTTTCGTCGTGGCCGGGGCCCATCCCCTCGAGGAAGGGCTGCGGCAGACGCTGCGCCTCAAGCTCGACATCGACTTCCTGATGATCGTGGCCGCCATCGGGGCCGCGGTGATCAACGAGGTCGCCGAGGGTGGGCTCCTCCTTGTCCTCTTCGCCATCGGGCACGCCCTCGAAGACCACGCCATGGGGCAGGCCCGGAACGCGATCCACGCCCTCGGGCAACTGGCCCCGCGGACCGCCCGCCTGCGCCGAGCGGAGGGCGAGCGCGAGGTCCCGGTCGAGGAATTGGCCATCGGCGACCAGGTCGTGGTGCGGCACGCCGAGCGGATCCCGGCCGACGGCGAGGTGGTGGAAGGCGCCTCCGACGTCGACCAGAGCCCGATCACCGGCGAGAGCGCCCCGGTCGCCAAGGCCATCGGCGACCCCGTGTACGCCGGCACCCTGAACGGCGACGGCGGTCTGGTCATCGCCGTGCGCAAGCTGGCCAGCGAGTCGACCATGGCCCGCATGGTCCGCCTCGTCGCGGAGGCCGAAGGCCAGAAGGCCCCGACCCAGCGGATCGCCGAGAAATTCACTCGCGTCTACGTCCCGGTGGTCGTCCTCGCCACCATCGCCGTGGCCGTCCTTCCGCCCCAGCTCGGCTGGCTCAGCGGGAAGGAGGCCTTCCTGCGGGCCATGACGCTCCTGGTCGGGGCTTCGCCCTGCGCCCTCGGCCTCTCCACGCCGGCCGCGATCCTGGCCGGCGTGGCCCGGGCCGCCCGGCACGGCGTCCTGGTCAAGGGCGGGGCCCACCTCGAACGGTTAGGCACGGTGGTCGCGGTGGCCATGGACAAGACCGGCACCATCACCACCGGCAAGCCGACGGTGACCGATGTCGTCCCCTTGGCCGACCACAGCCCCGACGAGCTGCTCCGGCTCGCGGCATCGGTGGAAGGTCTGTCCACGCACCCGCTCGCCAAGGCGGTCCTCGCCGAAGCCGCCCGGCGCGGCGTGCAAGGCGATGCCGCAGCCTCCGCGATCCAGAAGCGCGGCAAGGGCATCGCAGCCGACGTCGGCGGGCGCCGCGTGATCGTGGCCAGCCCGCGCGCCTTCTTCGAGGGCGAAGGCCCGCGGGCCACGCCGGTCATGCTCGCCGCGGCGGAGAAGCTCGAGTCGAGCGCCCGCACTGTCATCGTGGTGACCTGCGACGACGAGTTCATCGGCCTGCTCGGCCTCCAGGACCGCCCCCGCTCCGACGCCAAGCCGGCCTTCGAGGCCCTGCGGGAGATAGGGATCAAGTCGGTGGCCATGCTCACCGGCGACAACCGCCGCGTGGCGGAGGCGATCGGTCGCGAAGTCGGCATCGATGACATCCGGGCCGAGCTCCTTCCCGAGCAGAAGATCGAGTTGGTCCACGAGCTCGAACGGCAGCACGGGCCGACGGCCATGATTGGCGACGGCGTGAACGACGCCCCGGCCCTGGCCAGCGCGACGGTCGGCATCGCCATGGGCGCCGGAGGGACCGACGTGGCCCTGGAAGCGGCCGACGTGGCCCTGATGAACGACGATCTCCGCAAGGTCGCCTTCGCCATCGGACTGAGCCGCGCCGCCCGTTCCATCATCCGGCAGAACGTCACCATCGCCATGGGCGTGGTCTTCCTCCTCATCGTCCTCGCCAGCCTCGGCAAGGTGCCCATGCCGGTCGCGGTCGTGATGCACGAGGGCAGCACGGTGGTCGTCGTCCTCAACGCCCTTCGACTCCTCCGCTACCGCGGCGTCGGATCGTCCCCTGCCGCCAGCCGATAGCCGACGCCCGGTTCGGTCAGCAGGAACCGCGGCTGAGCAGCGTCGCGCTCCAGCTTCTGGCGGAGCTGCCCGGCGTAGACGCGGAGGTACTGGACGTCCCCGGCGTGCGGCGGGCCCCAGACCTCGACCAACAATTGGCGATGGGTGAGGACGCGGCCGGCGTGCCGCACCAGCATGGCCAGCAGGTTGAACTCGGTCGGCGTCAGCCGCACCTCGCGCTCCACACCCGACTCGCGGATCGCGACGCGCCGCCGGGCGAGGTCCACCTCGACCTCGCGCACGCCATCGCCCGCCCGCCAGACGTGCTCCGCCGATCCGGCGATGCGGGCCGCGTGGCGAAGGGCGACACGGATGCGGGCGGTGAGCTCGCCCACGCCGAAGGGCTTGGTCAGGTAGTCGTCGGCGCCGGCATCGAGGGCAGCCACCTTGTCGGACTCCTGGCCTCGGGCGGAGAGGACGACGATGGGAAGCGTGGTCCACCCCCTGATCTGGCGAGCCACATCGATGCCGTCACCATCGGGGAGCGTGAGGTCGAGGAGGATCAGGTCGGGCGGTTGCTGGGCCGCCTGCAGGAGCCCCTCGCGGGCCGTGGCCGCCTCCTCGATGCGATAGCCGTGGGCCCCGAGGGTGGCCCGCAGGAAGCGGCGGATCGGGGCCTCGTCCTCGATGACCAGGATCCGCGGTGCGATGGCCTTCGGTTCGTCGCTCATCCGTCGCTCTCGCTCGGCAGGGCCGGCTGCTCATGCTCGCGGGGCAGGGACACGGTGAAGGCGGCGCCGCCTCCCGCCGCATTCTCCGCCCAGATGCGGCCGCCATGGGCCTCGACGATCCCACGGCAGACGGTCAGCCCGAGCCCGAGTCCGGGCCGCCCCTCGCCGCTCGCCTTGCCCCGATAGAAGCGGTCGAACACCCGCGGCGCATCGCCCGGGCCGAGGCCCGGCCCGTGGTCGCGGACTTGGATCATCGTGGAATCGTCGGTCACCCACGCCGACACCTCGATGGCGGTGCCGTCCGGCGTGTGGCGCAGGGCGTTGTCGACCAGGTTGTGCACCACTTGCGACATCATGACCGGATCGACCCGGACCAGTGGCAGGTCGCCGGGAACGATCGTCTTGAAGGGCCGCTTGCCTAACGCCTCGGCGAGGCGGGCCAGCCCGCTGCCCACGATCTCCTGCACCGAGCTCCACTCCCGACGCGGATCGACGCCGCCCGACTCGAGCCGGGTGGCGAAGACGAGCTCGGCCACCAGGTCGGCAAGACGATCCGACTCCTCGGCGATCCCCCGCAGCAGTTCGGCGCGGGTGCCGGCATCGAGCGAGTCGCCCGACTCGAGGACCGTGCTGGCCGCCCCGGCGATGCTGGCCAGGGGCGTGCGCAGGTCGTGGGAGACCGAGCTCAGGAGGGCGCTCCGGGTCCGCTCCCGGGCCGCTTCGAGTCGCGCCGTCTGGCTCGCTTCCAACAGCTCCACCCGCTCGAGCGCCATGGCGATCTGGTCGGCGAAGGCGGCGAGGAGCGTCTGGGCCGGGGTCTCCTCGAGCGTCGGACGCTCCGCTGGCCGCACGCTGATCACGCCCATCGTGCCACGGGTCGCGACCAGCGGCACGTGCCGCCCAGCCGCCGAGGGCAACGAGGTGGTGCCGACCCCGGCGGGAGCGGCGTGATCGCGGCTCCAGCGGGCGACCGCCATCTCCCGCTCGTCGAGCCAGTCGGGCACGCCGGCCGAGGCTAGCGAGGCGAGGCCGCCGTCGGGCGTGGAGACGAGAAGGACGGCATCCGCGGCGAAGGAGTCGCGGACCCGACCGACACCAAGCTTGCCGACGTCGTCGCGGTCGCGGGCGGCGGCCAGCCCGCGAGCCATGGTGTAGAGCTCGCCGACGCGGGCTGCCCGCTCGCGGGCCTCGTCGGCCAGGCTGCGGAGCGTCGCAGCGAGGTTGGCGACCAGGAGGCCGACCGCCAGCATCACACCGAAGGTGAGGAGGTACTGCGTGTCGGAGACGGCAAAGGTCAGATGGGGCGGGATGAAGAAGAAATCGAAGGCGGCCACCCCGAGGATCGCGGCGAGCGAGGCGGCGAAGCGATGCCCGAAGCTCGAGACGAAGACGACGCCCGCCAGATAGACCATGGCCACGTTGGTGTCGTCGAGGCGGCCCAGCAGGACCTTCCCCAACAGTGTGCAGGCCGCCACCGTGGCCACGGCGATCGCGATCTGGGCCAGCCGATCGGTGGCCGCTTGCGGTGCGGCGGCCGAAGCCCTGGAGGGACCGGTCTCCCCGGCCTCGCCGCGCACCACATGCACGTCGATGTCGCCGCTCCGGCGTATCACCTCCTGGACGAAGGAACCGAAGAGGATCTCCTGCCAGCGGCTCCGAGCCGTCTTCCCGACCACGATCCGGCTGACGTTCCGGGTCCGGGCGTAGCCGACCAGCTCGGTCGCCGCGTTGGTGCCGGAGAGGACCACGGTCTCCGCCCCTAACCGCTCCGCGAGGGCCAGCGTCTGCTGGACCCGTTCGCGGTCGGCGGCCGAGAGGCGGGCCGAGGCCGGCGTCTCGACGTAGGCGGCGACGAGCGGTGCCCGCAGCCCGGCGGCGATCCTCCGCGCCGCCCGGACCAGGGTCGGGCTCAAGGGGCTCGGGCTCACCGCCACGAGGACGCGGTCCGCCGCCGGCCACGGGGTCTGGATGCCGCGCTCGGAGCGCAGCTCGGCCATGTTGGCGTCGACGAACTCGGCCGTCTTGCGCAAGGCCAGCTCGCGCAGGGCGGCCAGGTTCTCGCGGCGGAAGAACGACTCGCGGGCCGCTTGGGCCGACTCCGGGATGTAGACCTTGCCCTGCCGCAGCCGTTCGATCAAGGCGTCGGGCGGGAGATCGACGAGTTCGACCTCCGCTGCGTCCTCGACCACGTCGTCGGGCACCGTCTCCCGCACCTCGACGCCGGTGATCTGCCGCACCACGTCGTTCAGGCTCTCGATGTGCTGGACATTCAGCGTGGTGAAGACGTCGATGCCGGCGTCGAGCACGGCCCGCACGTCCTGCCAGCGCTTGGCGAAGCGCGACCCCGGGACGTTCGAGTGGGCCAGCTCATCGACGACGAGGATCTCCGGGCGGCGCAGGATGGCTGCGTCGAGGTCGAACTCCTCGAGCTCCGTCCCGCGGTATTCGACGGTCCGCCGCGGCAGGATGTCGAGGCCGAGGAGCAACCGCTCGGTCTCCGCTCGCCGATGGGTCTCGACCACGCCGATGACGACGTCGACCCCTTCATGGGCGAAGCGATGGGCCGCGGAGAGCATGGCGAAGGTCTTGCCAACGCCCGGGGCCATGCCCAAGAAGATGCGGAGGCGGCCTCGCTTGGCCCGGCCTTCCTCGGCCCGGGCCCGCTGCAACAGCTCCTCCGGTGTTGGTCGACGATCGCCCGCCATGCGAGGGATCCTACGGTGCGACCCGAGCGCCTTGGGGCAGCGGCAGCTCGCGATCGAGGTCGAGGTTGACCAGGAGGACATTGATCCGCGGCTCGCCGAGGATGCCCCAGGTCCGCTCTTCACGATGCCGCTCGATCACCGCCCGCACCGCCTCGGGCGAGGCCTTTCGGGCGGCCGCGATGCGATCGATCTGCCACGCCGCGGCGTGCGGCGAGATATGCGGGTCGAGGCCCGAGGCCGAAGCCAATACGAGGTCGGAGGGCACCTCCGCGTCGAGGGCGTGCGACCCCGGGGGAAGCGAGGCACGCAGCGCTGCGGCTCGCGCCTTCACCGCCTCGACGAGGGCGGGATTCCCTGGCCCGAGATTCGAGCCGCTCGAGCCGAAGGCGTTGTCGGCGCTGAGTGCCGTGTAGGGCGCCGGTCCGGTGGCCGAGGGACGGGGCCATAGGTAGGCCGGAGATGTGAACTGCTGCCCGACCAGGCTCGAGCCGACGGTGGTCCCGTCGACCACCAGGAGGCTGCCGCCCGCTTGCTGCGGAAAGAGCACGGCCGCGAGCCCGGTGACGAGGGCCGGATAGGCGATGCCGGTGAGGAGCGTGAGCCCCGCCAAGGCGCCTGCCGCCGGAGCCAGCGAACGGAGGAAGGATCGGAACACGCTGTCCATGGTTAGCCCTTCAGCCAGGCCGCGAGCGGCGAGGCGTTGAGGAGGAGGTCGATGACCTTGATGCCCAGGAAGGGAGCGAAGAGCCCGCCCGCCCCGAAGAGGAGCAGGTTGTCGCGGAGGAGGGCCGCCGCCGACATGGCCCGGCAGCGCACGCCGCGGAGGGCGATCGGCACGAGGGCCATGATGATGAGGGCGTTGAAGATGACCGAGGAGAGGATCGCGGTGGCCGGATCGAGCCGCATGATGTTGAGCCCGCCGAGCTCGGGATAGGTGCCGATGAAGGCGGCGGGGAGGATCGCGAAGTACTTGGCCACGTCATTGGCGAGGGAGAAGGTGGTCAGCGAGCCGCGGGTCATCAGGAGTTCCTTCCCGACGCGCACCACCTCGATCAGCTTGGTCGGGTCGCTGTCGAGGTCGACCATGTTGCCGGCCTCCTTCGCGGCCTGCGTGCCGGTGTTCATGGCCACCGCGACATCGGCCTGGGCCAAGGCCGGGGCGTCGTTGGTCCCGTCGCCGGTCATGGCCACCAGCCGTCCGCCGCGCTGGTGCTCGCGGATCAGTTCGAGCTTCCGCTCCGGCGTGGCCTCGGCGAGAAAGTCGTCGACGCCCGCTTCGGCGGCGATCGCCGCAGCGGTGATCGGGTTGTCGCCCGTCACCATCACGGTCCGGATCCCCATCCGGCGTAGCTCGGCGAAGCGCTCAGCCATGCCACCCTTCACCACGTCACGGAGTTGGATCGCCCCGAGCACCCGCCCACCGCGCGATTCGGCCACCACCAGCGGTGTGGCTCCGGCCCGGGCGATGGTCTCGACGTCGCGGCGGATCTCGGCTGGCATCGAGCCGCCTAACCGCTTCACGTAGGCCTCGACGGCGTCGAAGGCCCCCTTGCGGATCTCGCGGTCGCCGATCGTCACGCCGCTCATCCTGGTCTGGGCGGTGAAGGGCAGGAAGGTGGCCGGCGTGTCGGCCATGCTGCGCTCCCGCACGCCCCAATGCTTGGCGAGGACGACGATGCTTCGGCCTTCCGGCGTCTCGTCGGCCAACGAGGCGAGTTGGGCGGCGTCGGCCAGCTCCTCGATCGCCACCCCCGGCGCCGGATGGAAGGAGACCGCTTGGCGGTTGCCGAAGGTGATGGTCCCGGTTTTGTCGAGGAGGAGGACGTTCACGTCGCCCGCGGCCTCGACCGCCCGGCCGCTGGTGGCGATCACGTTGGCCCGGATGAGCCGGTCCATGCCCGCGATCCGGATCGCCGAGAGGAGCCCGCCGATCGTGGTCGGGATGAGGCAGACGAGGAGGGCGACCAGCGTGGTCACGGTGACCACCGTGCCGCTCCCCGAGCTGCGCACCGCGTGGGCCGAGAAGGGCAGCAGCGTGGCGCAGGCGAGGACGAAGATGATGGTGAACCCGGCCAACAGGATGTCGAGGGCGATCTCGTTCGGCGTCTTCTGGCGCTTGGCCCCCTCGACCAGGGAGATCATGCGGTCGAGGAAGCTGTTGCCGGGGTCGACGCCGATCCGGATGACCAGCCAGTCGCTCAGGACCCGCGTGCCGCCGGTGACTGAGGAGCGGTCCCCGCCCGACTCGCGAATCACCGGAGCCGACTCGCCGGTGATGGCCGACTCGTCGACCGAGGCCACGCCTTCGATCACCTCGCCGTCGCCCGGGATGGCTTCGCCGGCGTTCACCAAGACCAGGTCGCCACGGCGCAGCGATGCGGCGCTGACCGGGGACGACGCGGCATCGCGGCTCGGTCCGCTTAGCTTGCGGGCGGTGACGTCGCGCCGCGTCTTCCGCAGGCTCGCCGCCTGGGCCTTGCCGCGGCCTTCGGCCAAGGCCTCGGCGAAGTTGGCGAAGAGGACGGTGGCCCACAGCCAGAGGGCGATCGAGCCGATGGCCAGCGCCGGGGCCTCTCCCCTGCCGACCACGGCTTGGCCAAACAGGAGGGTGGTGAGGACGCTGCCGACCCACACCGTGAACATCACCGGGTTGCGCACCTGCTGGCGCGGGTCGAGCTTGCGGAAGGAGTCGACGATCGCCGTGCGCACGAGGGCGGCGCTGAAGACCTGTCCGGCGCGGAGCGTGGAGGTGGACATGGCGGGCGCTCAGGGGGCGAGAAGACGCATCTGGTCGGCGACCGGGCCGAGGGCGAGGGCCGGCACGAAGGTGAGGACGCCGACGATGAGGACCACCGACACGAGGACGGTGACGAAGAGCGGCGTGTGGGTGGGCAGCGTCCCGGCCGACTCCGGCACGTGCCCCTTGCGGGCCAGGGAGCCGGCGATGGCGAGGACGGGGACGATCACGCCTAGCCGGCCGACGAACATGCACACCGCGAGGGCGATGTTCCAGAACGGCGTGTTGGCGGAGAGGCCGGCAAATGCCGAGCCGTTGTTGTTCGAGGCCGAGGAGAAGGCGTAGAGGATCTCGCTGAAGCCGTGCGGCCCCGGGTTCGGAGCCGCGGCTGCGGCGGCGGGGAAGGCCACGGCGATCGCCGTGCCCAACAGCACGCACGCAGAGGGCAGGAGGATGGCGATCGAGGCCATCTTCATCTCGTGCGGCCCGATCTTCTTGCCCAGGTACTCCGGGGTCCGGCCCACCATGAGCCCGGCCACGAAGACAGCCACGATCACGAAGAGGACCATGCCGTAGAGCCCCGAGCCGACGCCGCCGAAGACGACTTCCCCGAGTTGCATGAGGAGCATCGGGACCAGCCCTCCGAGCGGGGTGAACGAATCGTGCATGGCGTTCACCGAGCCGTTCGAGGCGGCCGTGGTGAACACGGCCCACAGCACCGAGCCGCCGACGCCGAAGCGAGTCTCCTTCCCTTCCAGCGTGTTCGGCCCGTCGAGCCCGAGGCCCGCGAGGGTCGGGTTGCCGGCCGACTCGGCCCACCAGCATCCGCCCAAGGCGACCAGCAGGAGGACCAGCATGGCCGCGAGAAGGGCCCAGCCTTGCCGCCGGTCCCCGACCCATTCGCCGAAGGACCAGCACAGCGCCGCGGGAAGGAGCAGGATGGCCACCGTCTCCAGCAAGTTCGAGAGCGGGGTCGGATTCTCGTAGGGGTGGGCGGAGTTGACGTTGTAGTAGCCCCCGCCGTTGGTGCCCAATTGTTTGATGGCGACTTGCGAGGCCACCGGCCCGAGCGGCAGCAGTTGGTCGCCCGGCGGGGCCGCCCGGTCGACGGCGGTCGCCGCGGCGGGCCCGCCTAAGGTCTGCGGCACGCCCTGCGAGACCAGGGCCAGCGACAGGACGAGGGAGAGCGGCAGGAGGACGTAGAGCGTGGCCCGCACGAGGTCGCGCCAGAAGTTGCCGATCCGCTCGGCGCGGCGGGCCACGATCCCGCGGGCGAGGGCGGCGAGGACGGCGATGCCGACCGCCGCCGACGCGAAGTTCTGGACGGTGAGGGCCACGGACTGCGTGGCATAGGACATCGTGGTCTCGCCGCCATAGCTCTGCCAGTTGGTGTTGGTGGCGAAACTGATGGCGGTGTTGAGGGCCAGGTCGGGCGACACCGCGCCGAGGCCCTGCGGGTTGAGCGGCAGATGGGCCTGCAGCCTCGCCAGCAGATAGACCGCGAGGGCGGAGACGCCGGTGAAGGCGACCACGCTCGCTGCGTAGCCCTGCCAGCGCTGGTCGCCCGCTGGTCCCTCGGGGGTCCCGGTGAGGCGAAGGAGGAGTCGCTCGAGGGGCGCGAGGGCGCGGCCGAGGACCGGGGCCTTGCCCTCCATCGCCCGCACGATGTACCAACCCACCGGCTTCACCGCGAAGAGGATGGCCAGCAGGGCGACCTTGGCCTGGAGGATCTCGGCCTTCATTGGAATCGCTCCGGCTGGAGGAGCGCCACCACGAGGTAGGCGAGAAGGCCGAGGGCGGCGACGAGGGCGATGATCTGGATGGCGGTCATCGGGTGATCTCCTCGTCCTTCGGCTGCAGCACGGCGGCGATGCGCTCGAGGGCAAGGCTGGCTGCGACCAGGAGGACGACGATGGCGATGGCGATGAGGTCGGTCACGGCGTCTAGCTCCATAGCCAGGGGTTAGAAGAGGAAGGAGATGCCGCAGCCGACGCGGGCGTCGAGCTGGATGCGGGGTCCGAGCCGCTGCCAGGCCCCGATGTCGACGTAGCCGTTCCACAAGGCGCGGAACTCGAGCCGGTCGTCACGCAGGCCCACGCGGCCGATCAGCTCGGGCCCGTTCAGGGTGGTGCGCTCGGTGCCGTCACTGAAGGAACCGCGGTCGGTCGAGATGATCGCCTCGGGAGCGGCGGCGGGGATGGACGTCGCGGTGGCTTCGGATTGCATGGAGAGTGACTCCGGGAGAGGACGAAGGAAGGATCGGCCGCGAGCGGCGCAGCGTCGATTCCGACCCCGTCAGAAACCACGGCCGGCGCGTCAGGAACCCATAAGGGCCAAACGAAAAGCCCGGGCCGAGGGGCCCGGGCGAGGTGCATGGATCGGCGCGGACGGTCAGAAGAGGAGCTGGATCTGCGAGCGGAGCACCCACTGGCCATCGGACGTCTCGCCGTTGTTGGCGGTCGCGTCGCTGTTCCAGTTGGCGCCGCTCGAGGCGAAGTCGCCGATCGGCGTGAAGGCGTAGCCCACGTCGGTCGTCCACTTGATGGCGGTGTTGGCCACGCCCATCGGGTAGAAGTTCACGCCGACGGTGACAATGCTGTCCTTCTCGAGGTCGGCCAGGCCCGAGCCCGTGCCGGTGCGGTACTGGTCGGTGTCCGTGTTGCCGAACTCGTAGCGGGCGTACAGCTCGAGGTCGTCGATGACGAAGACGCCGCCCTGGGCCACCACGCCCCACTGGGTCATGGCGTCGCCGGTGCCGCCGCCGCGAACGGCGAGCGGAGCGGTCAGGCCGACTTCGCGCACCACGCCGGCCACGAAGAGGTTAGCTCCGCCGAAGTCGACGGTCACGTCGCCGGTGATGCCCCACATGTCCTTGGGCGCCGCGGCGTTGGTGGGCGTCGGGCGGACGCTCTGGCCCATGCCGCCGATGCCGACCAGGAGGCCGAACTCCTCGCCGCGGAAGCTGGTGAGGTCCTTGAACTGCTTCCACTGGCCGGCCAGCTTCATCTCGGCCCGTCCGGCGAAGGCCCAGTTGGTGTCGGCGGTCTGGAAGTCGGTGAGGTACGCCCCGTTGAAGTTGCCGGCGATCGCCGAGTTCGAGACCGGCGACGTGCGCAGGGCCCGCAGGCCGTCGCCGTAGAAGCCGGTGAGCTTGAACATCTCCTGCTCCCACTCCACCTGCACGCCCTGCGAGAACTTGGTGCTGAACGTGTCGTTCACCAGGGAGCGCTCGACGGCGAGCTGTGAGGTGCTGGAGACGAGCTCCTCGCGGAGGAACGGGGCCTTGAACTGGCCGGCCCGGATGGACCAGCCGCCGTCGAAGGCCTTCTGCATCCAGATGTCCTCGATGCTGCCGTTCACGTCGGCGCTCGAGAGGCTGACGCTGCCGCCGCCGAGGTTCGAGCTGGAGACGCTCACCGCCTGGCGGTTGAAGACCGGCTTGAACTCGTAGGTGAGCGAGGGGTCGATCACGTGGCCGCTGAAGGTGAGCTTGGCCCGCCGGACCTCGAAGCCGTAGTTGGAGTCGGTGCCGCTGGCCGAGCCGGGGGCCAACGGGCCGTTCGGCACGTCGCGGAAGTCGCCCGCCCAGCGGAACTGGATCTGGCCCTTGATCTGGAGGCGATACGAGCCGTCGGGGCTGGCCAGGAAGAAACCCTTGTTCCAGCCGGCGGTCACCCCGTCGGCTTGGAGGCTCGAGCGGGTGTCGGCGTCGGAGAGGACGTCCTTCACCAGGTCGCGGATCTCGTCCGCCCGGGCCTCGGTGAGCCAGGCCCCGTCGTCGCCGGCGACCTGCTCGAGCTTGGCGATCTTGGCCGCCAGTTCCTGGTTCTGCCGCCGCAGGTCCTCGATCTGCTGCAGGGCGTTGTCGTCGGTCCCGTCCGACGCCGGGGCGGCGGCGACGGCCCCCGCGAGGCCCAGCGTCGTGAGCCCGGCCAGCAGGCCGAGCGTCTCGAATCGGTGCTTCATCTGTGCTCCTTGGTGGATGAGGTCGTGGCCCGCGCCGAGCGGGCCCTTGCCGAGTGCGATCGCGGTCCGGTCCCGCGTGTCCGGACCGGTCCGGACGCGGGCGGACGATAAGAGCCGGTGAGCGCCGTCGGTGCGCCGTGTGAGGCGGGGCCGGGCGTGTGCCTGGCCTTCACACTTGGTTAGATCCAAACCTCGCGCCGAAGTGCGTGCGGCGCCTGGCCTTGGCGGCGCCCTTCACGATCCGCGAATCGCCGCTTTGCGCAGAAGTAACGAGAAACCTCGATGGCCTCGAATGCGGGCCGCGCCGATTGTTCGCGCCGCGTGAAGATCGCGTTGGCCTTCGTCGGATCGGCCCTCGTCGCGCTTGCCGAGCGGGCCGGAATCACGATCCTCCCTGCTCGACGGTCGCGGGATCGCCGCGACCCGAGGAGACACCGCATGCTGCGAGCCCTGTGCATCCCCATCCTGGTCGCCTTCGCCGGCTGCGCGAGCCAGCCGACCTCGACCGCCGCGCCGACCGTGAACAAGGCCTATCCGACCCAGTCGGCCAAGATCCCGGGCGAGATCCACTGCCCGATCTCCGGCGAAGTGGTCACCACCAGCAGCCCCTGTGCGATGTACGGCGTCTATCCGGTCTACTGCAAGACCGTGGAGGACGCCCGGCAGTTCGCCTCGCTGCCCAAGGCGAAGCGGGCCCAGCTGGCCACCGAGCAGGTGCTGGCCCAGAAGCGGATCACGAACACCACCTGCCCCCTGACGGCCGAGACCCTCACCGCCGCCGCGGCCCCCGTCCTCTACGACGGCACCATCATCGGCTTCGCCAGCGTGGCCGACGCCAACCAGTTCAACTCGCTACCCGCGGCAAAGAAGAAGGCCTGCATCGACGCGTGGAGGGCGACGGGCGAGAAGGCCACCGCTGTCGCGAGCTGACCGGTCCCACTCCGATCCATCCGAGTCCCGATCGAACGCCGGGTAGCCGCTACGGGGGCGGCTGCCCGGCGTTGTCGATCGGAATCTCGTTCCTTGGCGGAATCGGGCGCAAGACCGAAGCCGTCCCCCGTATTGCCCCGGGACGCGAACTCGACGCGCTCCCCGGGCACCGGCCGGACCCCCGTTGCCCCCTGCAAGGACGGTACGCCCCATGTCCATCGACCCCACGAGAGCGAGCAGCCCCTCCCCGTCCCGTCCACGTGTCCTCGGCACCGCCCTCATGGCCGTCGCAACCGGCTGGGTCGCCGCCCCCGCGGCCGGGCGACCAACCCCGCCGCCCTTCCGCGCGGTCCAACTGGAGCGCGGCATCGCGCCGATCGCGGATGGGTTCACGCCGCTCGGCGCCTGGGGCTTGAGCACAGCCCACGACGGGGCTCGCGTCCTCGTCGGTGCCGGATCCAACTTCTTCCAGAGCCCCACGTCCTTCTCGGTGGGCGTGGCGGAGATCTGGGAGCACACGACAGAGGCCCTCGGAGGCGCCTGGCAGCGAGTCGCCGACCTCTCCCCGAACGAGGGGCTGGTGAACCTTGACCAGTTCGGCGGTTCGGTGGCTATCGCCGGCGACATCGCCATCGTCGGGGCGAGCGGCCGGAAGGTCGGGACCGCGAACAGCGCGGGAGCCGCGTATGTCTTCCATCGCGCGGCCAACGGCACCTGGAGCCACGCGCAGACGCTCACCGCTACCACGCCGGCGCCAGGCGAGAAATTCGCCACCTCGCTTGCCATCGACGGGGGCTTCCTCGTGGTCGGCGCGCCGGGACGAACCGGTGGCGGTGGGGCCGGGCTCTTCGCGCTCGGAGGCGATGGACTCTTCGGTCCAGAGCTCCCCATCAGCATCAGCGGTTCGCAGAGCTCGGACCAATGGGGATTCCAGGTCGGGATCGACGCCGGCACCATCGTGGTGAGTGGCCCCGGCGCCAAGGTCGTCTCCAACGGGACGACCAAGAACCAAGCCGGCACCATCGCCACCTTCGTGCTTCAGGAAGGCCTTCCCGCCTTCGAAGCGAAGCTGATCGCCCCGGCTGGCGAGCTCGAGGCAGGCGCGAAGTTTGGAACGCGAATCGCCCTTTCCGGCGGCACACTCGCCGTCGCCAGCCCCAACTGGGGGGGCGCCGAGCAAGGCGCCGTCAACTGCTTCAAGCGGGCCCCGAACGGATGGACGGAGGTCGGGGCCCTGCACGGCCAGGACGACTTCGAGTACTTCGCCCGGCTCGACGCCGACGGCGACCTCCTCGCCGTCGGCTCGCCACTTCGGATGAACGGCCGCTCCCGAGGGCAGACCTGGCTCTATCGGGTCGGCGACACCAGCCTCGAGCTCCTCGCCACACGCCCTGCGACCGGCGACCTCTTCTCCTACCTCGGCGGCTGCGTCTCGCTGCCCGACGGTTGGTGGCTGGCCTATGAGTCGATCGACCCCTACCACCTGCCCGCCCTGCGAGGCGTGCGGCTCGGCGACCCCGCGGGCGATTGCGATGAAGATGGTGTCGCCAACGGCGTCGAGGTCAGCTCGCTGGGAGCCGCGGACTGCGACCAAGACCTGACCCCGGACACGTGCCAGCTCCCCGCCAACGACTGCAACGGGAATGGCGTCCTCGACGCGTGCGAAGTCGCTGCGATCCCGGTCGAGTCGGTGACCACGCCCCCGATCTACACACTGCTCGGCTCCGGCGCCGGCGCCAATGTGGAGATCCTGCTCTGCCGGATCGACGTGCCTTCGAGCGGCGTGGCGGCGCTTCGAGCCGTCGGCACCGAGTCGTGCGGCCCCGAGGACGAGGCGCGAGTCCCCTGCTACGTCGCGGTCTACGCGGACGGTGACAACGATGGACTCCCCGACAACCTCGTCCTTCTCGAGGCCTGGTCCACCAGCTTCCCGATGTCGCCCGAGCGGTTCGTCGTGCCGGTCGGCCCGCTTCCGGTCGAGGCCGGAAGCGTGCTGTTCGTGGCGTTCGGCATCACCGACACGACGGTCGCCGACGAGCGGGTGTGGGTCCGCACCCAGACTGGTCCGGCCGAACCAGGCCGCACCTACTTCGCATCGTGGCCTGCCGCCACCCTCGACTTCGAACAGATCGGGGCGTCAGCCAGCTTCGTCGATCTGACGAGCTTCCCCGCGTTCCAGCTCAACGTCATGTGCCAGGCCTATTTTGTGCCGAGCATCGACGCCGATGCCGACGGGGCCATCGACACCTGCACCTGCCCCGCGGATCTCGACCGTGACGGCTCGGTGGGACCGGGCGACCTGGCCACGCTGCTCGGGGCCTGGGGCACCGCAGGTGGCGACCTCGATGGAGATGGGAGCACCCAGGCCGGCGACCTCGCGGTGCTGCTTGGCTCGTGGGGGCCCTGCTGAGCGGAGTCGGATCGGGCTAGTCGCCGCTTTCCATCCACGCGTCGGCGCAGCGGCTGCCGCCCCAGCTCTGGGTCGGACGGTCCTCGAGGGCGCCGCCGGCGTGCATCTTGTAGTGGCCCTTCCAGCGCCGCTCGCGGACGGCCCGCACGGCCTCGAGCAGGCGCTCCACGTCGGTCATGTTGTTATACAAGCCGAAGCTGGCCCGCACGGCGCTCGGCGGGGCGTCGCCGACCTGGGTGTAGCCACCTTGGTTGCGCAGCAGGTTCGCAGCGTGGACGTGGGCGCAGAAGCGGCCGTTGCGGACCGCGACGCCGAACTCCTCGCCGAGGACGGCGGCGGCCAGCATGTCGCTCACGCCCTCCACGTTGAAGGTGATGATCGCCACCCGCTCCTCGACCTCGTCGGGACCGTAGAGCGTGATGCCGCCCATCGCCTTGAGGGCCGGCCAGGCTCGACGCATGAGGGCGAGCTCGTGCTCCCGCACGCGGTCCATGCCGATCGCAGCGAGGAAACGGAGCATCTCGGCGTAGGCGATGGCCCCGGCGATGTTGGGCGTGCCGCCCTGGTGCCGGTCAGGGCTCGGGAGGTACTGGGCGTCGGCCTCGGTGACGGCGACCGCGGTCCCACCGCCCGGCACGTGGGCCGGCGCCGCGTCGAGCAGGGCCCGCTTGGCGTAGAGCGCCCCGATCCCGAAGGGGGCGTAGGCCTTGTGGCCTGCGGTGATGAGGAAGTCGATCGACTCCGCCTCGTCCCCGGCCCGCACGTCGATCGGGACGTGGGCCACGAGTTGGGCGGCGTCCACCGCGAGGAGCGCCCCGTGCTGGTGGGCCAGCCGGGCCAGGGTGCGGAGCGGCGGCATCCAGCCAGTCACGTTGGCGGCGCCGCAGACGGTGAGGAGCTTGATCCGCTCCTTTCGCAGGAGCTCCTCGACGTGGTTGAGGTCGAGCCGCCCCTCCTTCGTGATCCGGGCCCGCACCACCTCGCCGCGCCGGCGATAGGGCAGGTCGTTCGAGTGGTGCTCGAGATCGGTGACCATCACCTTGCCGGGCAGGTGGGCCGTGCAGTGGGCGACCAGGTCGCAGCCGTGTGTCGTGTTGGCGGTGAAGACGACGCAGCCCTCGCCCAAGTTGCCGCGCACAAACTCGGCGACGGTGCTGAAGGCCCGGTCGAAGCGATCCGTCGCGGCCCGAGCGAGGGCATAGGTCGCCCGGTGCACGTTCGCGTACTCGTGTTCGAGGAAGCCGGCGTAGGCAGCGACCACGGTGGCCGGCGGATGGGTGCTGGCCGCATGGTCGAGGTAGACGAGCGGCCGCTCGAGCCCGTCGGCGCTCCGGACGAGTCGCGAGGTGATGCCGAAGTCGGCGCGGACCGAGTCCCAGTCCTGGGGATTGACCTTGGCCGGCTCGGCGACCGTGCCGTTGCTGCGGCCGGATCGTTCGAGCGGCAAGCCTGCCGCGGTCCAGCCCTCGATGCCGCCGGCCAGGCTCTCGACGCCGCTGTAGCCCATCGATTGAAGGGTGTCGGCGACAAGGGCGCTCCGCTTCCCCGTCTGGCAATAGACGATGCAGCGTTGCCCTCGCTCGACGACCCCTTCGATCCCCTTCTCGATCACCCCCCGCGGCAGGCTCGCTGCCCCTGCGATCCGTCCCGCCCCGAACTCCTCCGGCTCGCGGACATCGATCAAGATCGGCCGTTCGGCCAACGGCATGGCGGCGAGGTCCCGGGCGCTCAACTCCCGGATGCGGCTCCTCGCTTCGCGGCAGAGGTCGTCGTAGGTCCGTCCGGCGGTCGTGTGGGGGGCGGTGGTCACGCCCCGGATCTTACCGAACGCCTCCGTATACTCCGCGTTTCGCATCGGCATGGAGGCTGCGTGCGCAAGGACTCAGAGATCGTCGTCGTCCTCAAATGGCTCGGCATGTTCCTCGGGGTGAGCGGCACCATGGCCTCCGCCCTCGGGGCCTGGCCCTTGGCCCCGATCCTCCTCGTCCTCAACTGCGCGGTCTGGGCGGCGGTCGGCCGGGCCTGGCGCGAGCCGACCGTCTGGGTGACCAACGTGTTCGCGGGCGCGGTATCGCTCCTCCTCCTCCTCACCAAGCTGACCCGGGCCTCGTTCTAACCGAGGCATCGCCGGGGAGCACAGGATCGGGCGGGGCGGTCAGGAGCTGCGGCGATGCCCGCGGCGGTCACCGATCACCGACGGGATCACCACCTGCTGCTGGAGAGGCTGCACACCGGGCGGAAGCGGTTCCCCCGCCGCCATCTTGCGGCGCATCTCCTCGAGCTGTGCCTGGAGGCCGCGGAGCCGTTCACGCACCGCCTGGACCGCCTTGGTGTCGGCGCCGGCGAGCAAGGCCGAGGACATGGCAGCCGCCTCGTTGAAGGCTCGCACCGCGAGCTTGCCCTGGTTGAGGTCGATGACGAGGTCGCCGACCCCGAGCCCCGAGACGAGCTCGAGGCAGCACTTGAAGTCGACGTCCTCGGCGGTCTTCCCATCCTTCATGAGGAGGCCGAGGGTGCGGCAGGCGGTGAAGAGCATGTCCTCGTTGATGAGGCGGTTCTTCCCGATCAGCTCGACCATCTTCTGGACCTCTTCCCGCGCTTGCGGGTAAGCCCGGATCCGCTGGCCGTTGAGGACGATGCCGCGACCGTGGACGTTGACGATCGCGGCGGAGAAGGCCCGACCTGACTCGAGGTTGGCGACGCCGAACCAGCGGGCATCCCCTCGCGAGGCTTCGGTCTCCTGCCATTCGTCAATCGACGCCTTCGACTCCGTGACCTGGACCGTCGCCGCCTTCACGCCGAGGTCGCTCATCATCCACATCACCGTCTGCGGGATCTGGGAATCGAGGGCGTGCCCCTTGGCCATGGCGTCGCCGAGGATTCGGACCAGCGTCCCCTGCAGGGGCTCGTCGGCCTTCATCAGGCGGAACAGGGCGGCGGTGAGGCTTTGGAAGTCGTTGCGAGACACTTCCTTGAGATGGACGGTCTCGCCGTTGATGCGGATCGAGGACATGGGCAGGCCTTTCAAAGTCGGGTCGTGCATCGTACAGCGGTCGGGCTGCGGTTACGATGCAGCCCTGCACCCGGAAACGCCCATGTCTACGGATCAGCCGCTGGTAGGCGTCATCATGGGATCCCAGAGCGACTGGGAGACCATGCGGCATGCCGCGGAGACCCTCGCCGAGCTGGGCGTCCCCCACGAATGCCGCGTGGTGAGTGCCCACCGGACCCCCGACCTCCTCTTCGAATATGCCGCCGCGGCCGAATCCCGCGGGCTGCGGGCGATCATCGCCGGCGCGGGCGGGGCGGCCCATCTGCCCGGCATGGCTGCCTCGAAGACGCCGATCCCGGTGCTTGGCGTCCCGGTCGAGAGCAAGGCCCTCCAAGGAGTCGACAGCCTGCTCTCGATCGTGCAGATGCCGGGCGGCGTGCCGGTCGCTACCTTCGCGATCGGGCGGGCCGGCGCCAAGAACGCGGCTCTCTTCGCGGCCGCCATGCTGGCCTCGTCGCACCCCCAGATCGGCGAAGCCTATCGGGCCTTCCGGCGGCAGCAGACCGAGGCGGTCTTGGCCAAGCCGAACCCGGGAGCATCGGCCTAGGCCGCGATCGGAGTCCAAGCGCCGCGAAGTCGGGCCAACTGCGAAGAGAGGCGATCGGATGCGAGTGGCCGTGATCGGAGGAGGACAACTCGGTCGGATGCTTGGCTTGGCCGGCATTCCGATGGGCATGACGTTCCGGTTCCTGGATCCGGCTGACGACCCCCCGGCCCAAGCGGTCGGCGAGGTGATCCGCGGTGCGTACGACGACCCGGCGGCCTTGGCCAGGCTGATCGACGGCGCGGACGTCGTGACCTACGAATTCGAGAACGTCCCCGCCGACGCTGCCGCCTTCGTCGAGGAGCGTGCCTCGCTCGCCCCCAGTTCGCGTTCGCTCGCCATCGCCCAAGACCGTATCGCCGAGAAGGACTTCTTCGGGGCGTGGGGGGCGAGCGTCCAGCCCTACGCCCGGATCGCCACGATCGATGATCTGCGAGAAGCGGTGGCGTCAGTCGGCGTCCCGGCGATGCTCAAGTCGCGACGGCTCGGCTACGACGGCAAGGGCCAGGCGGCGGTGCGGGCCGAAGCGAGCGCAGCACCCGCGTGGGAGTCGATCGGAAGCGTGCCTTCCATCTATGAAGCGTTCGTGCCCTTCGAGCGCGAGATCTCGGTGGTCGCCACGCGGGCCGCGAACGGGGCATTCGTGGCCCATCCACCGGTGCGGAACGAACACCGAGACGGCATCCTGGCCGTCTCGCAGTGCCCCGATCCCGACCTCCCGCCTTGGCTGGCCCGCGACGCGGTGGCCAAGGTCCGGGCGATCGCCGAGGCCCTCGGCCACGTCGGCACGCTGGCCGTCGAGTTCTTCGTGACCAAGGATGGCCTCGTGGCGAACGAGATGGCCCCGCGGGTCCACAACTCGGGCCACTGGACGATCGAGGGGGCGGTGACCTCGCAGTTCGAGAACCACCTGCGGGCGATCACTGGGCTTCCGCTTGGAGATCCCGCGGTCCGCGGGGCGGCGGCCATGGTCAACCTCATCGGGACGGTTCCCGCCCTCGATCCCCTCCTCCGGCTGCCCGGCGTGCACGTCCATCTCTATGGGAAGGCGCCGAAACCGGGTCGCAAGCTCGGCCACGTCACGATCACCGCGACCGACTCGGACGAGCTGAAGGAGCGGCTCCACGAGGTGCAGCGAATCGTCCACGGCTCGCGGTGAGAGCTACGGCTGTCCCTTGGCCCACGCCCGGGCCCGCATGGCGGCGGCATCATCCGGCGTCGGCCACGCCCGATCGTCGATCGACTCGTCGGGCGCGATGGTGGGAGGCACGACGTTGCCCGCCCGGTCGCCCAACCGAGCCACGGGCAAGGTGAGACTCGAACCGTCGGCGAGCGGGAAGAAGGTGGTCTCGGTGGTGAGGCCCGCGGTCGGTGCGCCGAAGAGGCGGGCCCGTGGGTCGCTACGGAAGGCGACTGCGACGAACTCGCCGGAACTCATCGTCCATCGCCCGATCAGGACGGCGACGCGATCGGTGGCGACGATGGGGCCCGGTGGTTCGCGGAGGCGCAACTGCTCCGCCGAGCCGCTCGGCCAGAGGAGGGTCGCGGTCGAACCTTCGACGAGGTAGCGCCGCTGGATCTGCCCGTCGCGCACCGACGAGGCGAAGACGCCGTCGCCGAGGAGAGGACGCAGACCGGCGAGCATGGGCCAAACGTTGCCGCCGCCGTCGAAGCGGAGCTCGACGACCCAGCCGGTCGGACGCTGGGCCGCAGCGGCCTCGATCCCGCTCCGCAGTCGGGCCGCGTAGGCCGCCGTGGTGGTCGGTTCGACCGTGCCGCACATCGGTACGACGACGTAGGCCACGCCGTCATCGAGGATGGTGACGGTCGGCTCGGTGGGGATCGGCGGTTGCGCCGCCGGGGCGGCCTGGCTCGCGGGCTCGGCGGGAGGCGGCTCGCTCCGGGCTGCGACAGCCGCGGGTTCGGAGAAACTGGCGTGCGGATCGTCGAGGGCCGCGACTGCTTCACGAATCAAGGGATAGGCGGCGGACGCCGGTGCCTTGGGCGGAAGCCGAGCGGCAAGTTCGGCGTGCTTCCGCGTCCAGTCGACCTTGGAGGCCCCGATCGGCTCGGTGGCGAGGATGGCGATGGACTGGTCGAGAAGGACGGCCGCCGGCGGCTTTGGCGACGGCGACGAGCAGCCAATCCCGAGGGCAAGCCAGGCACTGGCGACGGTCGCGACGAGGCGCCGTGTCATCCGGCCGCCGCTCGCAGGTTGCCGGTCGTCCTCCGCTCGGCGATCTCGATGGCCTGAGGGTTCACGTCGAAGCCGATCGCCGACCGCCCGTTGGCGAGGGCGGCGACCAACGTCGTGCCACTGCCGCAGCAGGGATCGAGGACCGTGCCTCCCTGCGGCGAGCACGCCTGGACCAGCATGGTCAGGAGTTGGAGCGGCTTCTGGGTGGGGTAGCCGGTCCGCTCACGGGCCAGGTTGTTGATGGCCGGGATGTCGAGGACGTCGGTCGCCTTCTTGGTCAGGCCCCGCATCCGCATGCTGGTGGCCGGGACGCGAGGGGCTTCGAAGTAGTAGTCGTCGGACTTCGCGTAGAAGAGGATGTCGTCGTGCTTGCGGGCGAAGGTCCGTGGGCTTGAGCCGCCCAGGCCGTAGCTCCAGACAAGGTGGTTCACGAACCGGTCGGGGCCGAACATGTCGTCGAGCAGGCAGCGGACTCGATGGCTGGTCCGCCAGTCGCCGTGGACGAGGATCGAGCCGGTCGGCTTGAGGATCCGGCGGCACTCGGCCAAGCGCGGCTCGAGGAAGCCGAGGTAGCCGCGGAGCGACTCGAATCGGTCGTCGAAGCTGCCCGCCCTGCCCCGCATGCACCGCCCGGTGTTGAAGGGCGGATCGAGGTAGATCAGGTCGACGCTCTCGCTCGGCTCGGCTTGGAGCAAGGGCCAACAGTCGCCGCACGCCAGGCGTACGGTCGGAGCGGAAAAAGAAACGGCCGCGTCGTTGATCACGCGGCCGTCGTTATCGGCACATAGGTGTCCGGGACTTCACCCGGTGGCTCGTCCGACGCTCAGGACGCCTCGGCCCGCGGGTGGGCCTTGTCGTAGGCGTCCCGCATGCGCTGGGTGGTCAGGTGCGTGTAGACCTGCGTGCTCGAGAGCGACTGGTGCCCGAGGAGTTCCTGCACCGACCGAAGGTCGGCGCCGTTGTCCAGGAGGTGGGTCGCAAACGAGTGGCGGATGGTGTGCGGGCTGATGTCCGGGTCGAGGCCGACCTGAGCGAGGTACTTCGAGACCTTGCGACGGACCGAGCGGCTCGAAAGCCGGGTGCCGTGCTTGTTTACGAAGAGCGGAGCTTCGGGGTCGGAGACGAGACCGGCCTTGGCCATCTCGCTGTCGAGCATCTGGACGTAGTGGCGGAGGGCCTGGAGAGCATGGCTCCCGAGCGGCACCACGCGCTCCCGCTTGCCCTTGCCACGGATGATGATGGCCTCGCCGGCGTCGTTGACGTCGCAGCGGTTGATGCCCACGACCTCGCTCACGCGGATACCGGTCGAGTAGAGGGTCTCGAGAATCGCCCGGTCGCGGGCTCCGAGAAGGTCCTGGTCGTCGGGAGCGGAGAGGAGTCGCTCGACCTGGTCGACCGTGATCGCCTTCGGCAGGCGCTTGGCCTGCTTCGGCGTCCGGATCAGGAGCATCGGGTTGTTCCCGACGTAGCCCCGCTTCTCCATCCACTTGTGGAAGGAGCGGAGGGTCGCGATCTTCCGGGCCATGGTGGCGGCCGAGTAGTTCTGCTCACCCATCTTGGTCAGGAACCCGCGAATCACCTCGAGATCGGCCGCCAACACCTTGGCCGTCACGGTCTGGCTCGCTCGGTCCATCCGCTCGAGGGCAGCCTTCTCGGCTGGCTCCTCCTGCTTCAGGCTGAAGCGTTCCATGAGGTAGTCGCAATACTGACGCAGATCGAGCCCGTAGCACCGCGAGGTGTAGGGGCTGAAATGCCGCTCATCGATGAGGTAGGAGAGGAACTGAGCGACGACTGGAAGGTGATCGTGCATGGCGCTCGAACCGGAAAGAGGCTGTCATTCACACGTCGGGCTTCTCGCCTCACACCGCGGCGTGGGACTGAGAAGCACGCTGAACCCCATCGCTATCGGTCTTTTGGGTCCCGGAGTTGAATCCCCTTATTGGCCGTTTCACCATTCGGGGCGACCCCAGCGTAGGCGGTGAGAAGGTCCAAAATCGAGCGGTTTCTCGGACGGAGATCGCACGTGTGCATTTGACCCAGAGCCATCACCCAAGATCAAAGGCTTGGGGTCTTTGCAACCCATTAAGGCCGACAGAGTGACGATTCGACCCGACCGGCCGTTTCCGACCGCTTCGAAGCCGATACTGAGCAAAGACTTAGGAGCGACCTACTGGGCCGACGCGGCCGACGCCTGAGCGGGCGCGACCCTCGCCGACTCCTCCTTCATCAGCTCTTGGATGGTGTCGAAGGCGACGAAGCTGCTGAAGGAGTCGATCGAGGCGAGGTAGATCCCTTCGCGGAACCCCGACTTGGGAGCGAATCGGCCGGACGCGTAGGACTGGAGCCGCATGAGGACGTCGTGGTTCTGGGCGTCGTAGACGCGAGAGTACTCCGCGCTCGGACCAGACGTCGCCACTGCTTGAGCGCCGCTCCCCGACTCGTGTGCCGGAAGAAGAAGGGCGTCGGCGTTGGAGACGGACTCAGCCGGGGTGTCACTCGTGTAGATCTGGGTGGCGACGCCCAGTTGCAACGGCCGGTAGGGCTCGTAGGCAGTGATCGAGCCGACCATGAGGCCATCGACCTGCAGGGTGCGCATGACAGCCCGAGCATCCTGGTCGTTGGTCACGGCACGAAGGCCGAGGGCCCGCATCGCGGCCAGCGAGCGATTGAGGGGGATGCACGCGATGCCGTCGACCCCATCCAGTTCGGCCACGAAATGATCGCTGATGGTCAGCGTATCGACCGCGGAGACGCCGCTTTCGTTCAGGAACGGGACCACCGCCCAGGTGCGCTCCTCAGGCCAGGGCGACTGGATCGTGGTCGGAGCGGTCAGTTTGTCGTCACTCGCACAGCCCGCAACGCAGGCGAGCATCAGCGCGGTCAAGCCCACGCTGGCTCGATGGGCTGCATTTCCCCACGGCAGACGACGATCGCCGAGTCGGTCCATCTGGGCCTCCTGCCCGGTACCTGATCGGAACCTCGTTCAGGGCGGCTCCACCGCCCGAGGTGCCGGTCACGACCCGTCGCTACGACGTCTCGGGGATCCGGCCCATCTGTATCGGCCGACTGGCCGCATGTGACTCAGTGTTCGGCGGCAGCAGCTTCGGTCTCAGCGGACGCCCCCTCGGCTGCCCCAGCCACGGTGCTCGGTTCGGCGAGCGTCGCAGGGGCGGTCGGGACGGTCGGGCTGACCGACCAGAGGTTCTCGAGACCGCCTCGGTTGCTCACGAAATAGATGTGGTCATTCGGACCCCACACGGGCTGCATGTTCCGGAAGTGTCCGTTCGTGATCGCGGTCCGACCGGTGCCGTCGATGTTGACGACCCAGAGGTCGGACTGGGCGGGCATGTCGGAGCCGATGGTCGAGGGCTCGACCACGGTGGTAAAGACGAGCCGCTTGCCGTCCGGGGACCAGGCTGGCTGGATCACCGCAGCGTTCTGGGCGCTGACGATCTCGGTCGGGTTCATGGCCTGGCCATCGACGAGGTCGATGGTCCAGACGCCGTAGAGCCGGCTCCCCTGCTGCCGGGCCCGCTGGAAGAGGATCTTGTTCTGGCTCTGGTCCGGGCACCAGCGCGGAAGGAACCCGTCGCAGAGGTAGGTTGCGCCCGTGGGCTGGGTGGCGTCGGCGGTCCAGATCTCCCAGCGTGAGGTCCGACCGTTCTTGCGGGCAAACGCCACGGTCTTCCCGTCGGGCGACCAGGTCGGCTGGACCTCATCGTCGCGCTCGAAGGTCATCTGGGTGGGCGGGCCGCCGTCGACCGGCATGATGAAGACGTCCCAGTTCCCGTTGCGGTTACTGACGAAGGCGATCTTCGAGCCGTCCGGCGAGATCGACGGCATCATGTCGTCCGCCGCGTCGCTCGTGAGCTGGGTGACCGTCCGCCCGTCCACGGCCTTCCGGTAGAGGTCGAAGGAATGGGCGTGCTGCTTCGACGCGTAGACCAAAAAGTGCCCGGTGTGGTCGATGTCGGGAGTGAAGTCGCCGCCCTCGGCGGCGAAGGAAATCTGCTTCAGATTGCTGTCGCCCGCGGCTCCGGCGGCCGGGACAGCGCCCGGAGCGGTCTCCCCGTAGAGCGAGACCAGGACGGCGCTCGAGTCGCCCTCGGGGGCCGACTCGCTCGGCTCGCCCCGGAAGGTCGGGGAGCGATGAGCGTCGGCGGCGTTCGAGAGTTGGTTCGACGAGCCAGCGGCCGGTTCGGCCGGCTTCTCGCTCGGGGTCGAGGCGCATCCGGCCAAGGCCGACACGCCCAACGCGACGACGAAGAGGGACGAACGCACGACGACTCGATCGATCTGCGGCATGGTCGGGCTCCGGCGGTCGACGGCCCGCGGCGGTCTCCCACGAGGAGAACTGGCGGGCCGCGCCCTGCTCTTGGGCGTGGTGCTGAGCGGACGGCCTTATCGGACGACTTCGGTCGATGCTTCAGCGGGCCTTCACGAATTCGGCAACTCGCGGCCCTCGCTCCGGGCTTGCCGGGCGATCGGCGCCCGATTCCCCGCCGATGATGGCGTGATAACGGGGGCTCAACTAGACTGGAAGTTCTGGCCATCGAGTGACGCGGCCGGTCCGCCCGGCGGGCTCCCTTCCGTTTCCCCCGGTGCCGCCAGCCGGTTGCGTGACTCAGGTTGCTGAGCCGATTGCGTAGCTCAGATGGCAGAGCAGCTGGCTTTTAACCAGCGGGTCCCGGGTTCGAGTCCCGGCGCAATCACTGGTCGAAGGTCGGGTCGGCACACCCCGCGTTGGCGGCGGCACCTTCGGCAGACAAACGAACGATCGAGGCACGGATCCGCTGATGTTGGTCTTGCACGCCGTCTGGACGAAGGGATCGCTCCACTGTTGGGCCGAGGAGACCGACGCGGCGCTGCTCCCGACCGAGGGCACGAGCGCCCCGAGCGGAACCAGCGCCGTCGCCGCGTCGAGCGACGGCGCGACGGGCACGGCCACGCTCGAGGCGGCGGTTCCGCACCCGTTCGCGGCGAGCGCCGAGAGCGTCCGCAACGCCCTGGTCAGCGCCGGCCTCGCCAGGCCTGAGGACCTCGATGGCACCGACGCGGTGCCGATGATGCTCCCCTTCTGGTTGCCGCCCGGGAGCGACGCGACGCACGCAGGGCCCATGCCGAGCGATCGCGCCGGGGACTTCTTGGCGATCGACGACGACGCCCGGCTCGAGGCCTATCCCGGCATCTCGACCGTGCCCTGTGTCATGGTCCGGCCGGAACGCGCCCTCTCCTTCCTTCAGGTGCTCGACGCGGCGCGGCTCGAAGGTCGCACCGGCGGAATCGAGATTGGCCACGACATCCACTATTGGACCGTCGTCGGCGAGTTCCTCTCCGGCCTCCTCGCCGACCAGCGGGTGGTCCCCACGCTGGTCCAGGAGCGCAGCGGTCGCGTGCGGGCGGCGTGGATCCCGTGGCTCGCCGACCAGAAGACCTCCGCTCGCCTCTCCGCCTTGATCGAGAGCATGCCGGCCTCCTGCCGCTGCGTGCAGGATGAGTTCCGCGGCGCCGCGTGGCCGATCCTCGACGGTGCCCTGGCCACCATGACCGACGCCTACGTGCGGACGGTCCTCCTGCTCGACAACTACGGCGACGCCATCGAAGACCGCGACCCGACAGGCGACCCGCACGTGGCGTGGCTCACCGGCCTCCTCAGCGCGGAGGACTCGGTGCGCGGGACCGCCGCCGGCGACACCGCCCTGATGCGCGGAGCCCGAGCCTGGATCGCCCAACTCGACGACGTGAGCGAAGGCCGCCTCGTCCGCCTCTGCCTCGAGCTCAACGAGCCCGAGTCCTCGGCCGAGACGCCCGAGGCCGCGATGAAGGCGACGTGGGATCTCCGCTTCAAGCTGGTCACCACCGACGAGCCGCCCGTCTTCATCGACGCCGAGCAGATCTGGGAACAAGGGGCGGGTGCCTTGAAGGGCCTCCTGGCCGGCCTCGGCAAGGATGGCGAAGGGGCTGCCGACATCCTCCTCGCCGAACTCGGCCGGGCCAGCCGCATCTGGCCGCGAATCGAGAAGGCCCTCGACGAGAGCGCTCCCGCCGGGCTCAGCCTCTCGACCCTCGAGGCCTACCAGTTCCTGCGCGAGTACCGGCCGATCCTGGTCGAGGCGGGCTTCGAGGTGCTCGTCCCCAGTTGGTGGGGCCAGCTCGGCAGCCGCCTCGGGGCCCGGCTCCTCATCGACAGCGAGTCGCCCGATGCCATGGCCGACACCCAGGCCCACGGCGCGGTGGCCCGCAAGAGCGAGCTCGGCCTGCACAGCCTCGTCAACTACACCTGGCAGATCGCCCTCGGCGACCAGCCCATGACGCTCGACGCCTTCCGCGAGCTCACCGCCCAAGGTTCGCCGCTCCTCAAGGTGAACGGACGTTGGGTCGAGCTGCGGCCCGAGGACCTTCAAGGCGCGAGCAAGTTCCTGGCCGACCATCCCGGCGGGCAGATGACGCTCCTCGAAGCCCTGCGACTGGCCCACGGCCTCGAAGGGGCGACCGGCGGCCTGCCCATCCTCGGCCTCGACTCGACCGGTTGGGTCTCCGAACTCCTCCGCTCGAACGTGGGCAGCGAGAAGCTCACCCTCATCGAACAGCCGGGCCGCTTCCAGGGCTCGCTCCGTCCGTATCAGCTCGCCGGCCTCTCCTGGCTCGCCTTCCTCGACAAGTTCGGGCTCGGGGCGTGCCTCGCCGACGACATGGGTCTCGGCAAGACGATCCAGCTGATCGCCCTTCTCCAGCACGAACGTGAACTGGCCGCCCGGCGGGCCGAAGCCACGGGCGGCGTCGCCGAGCAGATCGGCCCCACGCTCCTCGTGGCCCCCATGTCGGTGGTCGGCAACTGGGCCCGCGAGCTCGGCCGCTTCGCTCCCGAGATCAGGGTCCACGTCCACCACGGCCTGGAGCGTCCGAGCGGCGAGCACTTCGAGCGGATCGCCTTGGCCAACGACGTCTGCGTCACGACCTACGCCCTCGTCACCCGCGACAAGGACACCCTGGCCCGCGTCCACTGGCGGCGCGTCGTGCTCGACGAGGCCCAACACATCAAGAACCCGCCGACCAAGCAGACTGCCGCGATCCGCTCGCTGCGCTGCTCGCACCGCATCGCCCTGACCGGTACGCCGGTCGAGAACCGACTCAGCGAGCTCTGGTCGATCATGGAGTTCTGCTCCCCAGGCTACCTCGGGTCGCAGGCCGACTTCCGCCGCCGCTTCGCCGTGCCCATCGAGCGGCATCGCGACAAGCGGCAGGCCGAGCGGCTGCGTTCGCTGGTGCGGCCCTTTGTCCTGCGCCGCCTGAAGACCGATCCCACGGTCATCACCGACCTGCCGCCGCTGGTCGAGACGCGGCAGCACGTGCCGCTCACCGTGGAGCAGGCCCAGCTCTACGACTCGGTGGTCAACGACATGCTGCAGCGGGTCGACCTTGCCGAAGGCATCCGCCGCCGCGGGCTGGTCCTCTCGGCCCTCGTCAAGCTCAAGCAGATCTGCAACCACCCGGCCCACTTCCTCAAGGAGTCGGCGCTCGAGACGGAAGCCGCGAGTGCCGGCCGCGCCGCCGCTGCTGCTGCTGCCGCCGCCGCCGCCGCCGAGAGCGCCAAGTCGGGCGAGGGCGACGAGGTCGCCATCACCGCGACGCTGCCCCCCAAGGATCTGCTCTCGGCCCGCTCCGGCAAGGCCACGCGTCTCATCGAGATGCTCGAAGAGGTGCTCGCCGCCGGAGACCGGGCCCTCATCTTCACGCAGTACCGCCAGATGGGGCATCTCCTCGTCTCGATGATCCGCCGCGAGCTCGACAGCGAGGCCCTCTTCCTCCACGGCGGGACGCCGCAGGGTCGTCGCGAGCAGCTCATCGACCGCTTCCAGTCGGGCGACCCGACCACGCCGGTCTTCGTCCTCAGCCTCAAGGCCGGCGGCGTCGGTCTCAACCTCACCGCTGCCAACCACGTCTTCCACTACGACCGCTGGTGGAACCCGGCGGTCGAGAACCAAGCCACCGACCGCGCCTTCCGCATCGGGCAGCAGCGCACGGTGAACGTCCACAAGATGATCTCGGCCGGGACCCTCGAGGAGCGCATCGACCAGATGATCGAGCAGAAGACCGAGCTCGCCACGCAGATCATCGGCTCCGGCGAGTCGTGGCTCACCGAGCTCTCGACTGGCCAGCTCCGCGACCTGCTCTCGCTCCGCCGCGCCTCGCTGGAGGATCCGGCGTGACCACGCCTCCCACCCCGCCGACCCCGCCCCCCGTGCCGCCCGGCACGCCAGCCGCTTCGCCCGCTC